>DAMALH010000014.1:0-101178 GCA_032000125.1 Buttiauxella sp.
GCTTGCATGGCATGCAAGAGGTCAGCGGTTCGATCCCGCTTAGCTCCACCAAAATATAAAACCCTCGCCTTCTGGCGGGGGTTTTTGCATTCTGCTTGCCAGACATTCCCGCCCTGCCGCCGCATTAATTTGATGATTAACGCTCAAATTTGCAGGTAATCATCTGCATTAACGTACAAAAAAAATATATCAAAGAATGTATATTTGTTTAAATTTATTAACCCCAGCCAGCTAATATTTGCAGGCGGCATACAGACTTGATTTGCAGCGTGAATAAACGTATTCTGGCCGCCTTAATTACGCCTTCGCAAAATACATATTATTAACACCTGTGCCTATGAGTCTTCACAAGCTGGTTAAAAAATTCGTTGCCGCACTGGTGTTATGTTTATTGTTTACGCCATTATCCCGCTATATTTCGCCAACAACGCTAGTGGATGGCAGCAAAATTTATCTGGCCTGGCTTCCGCTTAGCGTGATGATTTCATTGCTGTTAATATTTGGCAGAGCCGCGATACTGCCCTTAATAGTTGGCGTGTCAGCTATCTTTTGGGCGGGCCTTGATTTAGCTACGCTGCCATTGGTTATATTTATATTTTGCTTATTATTTCCTTTGTTATTATCTGCGGCGATCGCACGTTATTATCTTGGTCCGCGCTGGCGTTTTGATTTATCCAATAAGGGTATCGGCGTAAGGATATTCTGGCTAGGATGCTTTACGCCATGCGGCATTAAAGCGCTGATGTTTATTGCGGGCCGATACATTAATTATCCCCCGGCGCTGGCGCCTTTCTTCGGTGAAAGTTCGGCGATGTATCTGGTGGTCGATTTGCAAAATTTAATCGCCGCCTCGCTAATCTTTACCATGCTGTTTTACTACCCGATGCGCATGCTGCTGAATCCGTATTTCGCACGCGCTTTCTGGCGCCGCTGCGTGATGCGCTATCTGTCGAGGGAGCGCCATCTGTACACCTTAAGCTGGGTCAGCGCATGGGCCGCTATTATGGTGCTGCTGTGTTCATCCTATGAGTCGACGCTGGTTTCCGGTTATCTGGTGCCGGTTATCTTTGTCTTATTTACCCTTGGGAGCCGCCATATCGGCCCGCGGCTTATCGCTTTGCTGTGGGGCGCGTCGGCGTGGCTGCTGCTGACCTACAACGATGGCTTTATGCAAGGGGTAAACAGCGAATTTGCCCTGTCGTTTATTCTCTCGGTATTTATCTCGTTTACCGTCTGCTTGCTGTATATGACGATTACCTTTCATAAAAATGAATGGATGAAGCGCCTCTGGCGCCAGCAGGCGATGACCGATCCGCTTACGCATCTGCCAAATCTACGCGCGCTGGAACAGCAGGTCAGGCGCTTCCCTTCCGGATCGCTGTGCTGTTTACGCCTGGCTAATCTGGAGTTCCTGGGTCGCCACTACGGTCTGATGATGCGCGTGCACTGCAAGCGTGAAATCACCCGGCTGCTAAAGCCGTGGCTGGATGAAGGGGAGAAACTGTTTCAGCTACCCGGCTGCGAACTGCTTATTTTTCTCCGGGGGCCGGAAACCGAAGCGCGCCTGAGCCACCTTGTCGATCTGCTAAACGGCAAAAAGATCGTATGGCATAACAGCACGCTGGAGATAGAATCCGGCGCTTCCTGTTGCGTGATGAACGGGCAATCCCATGAGCTTTATCGCACGCTTGGTCAGTTGAGCTACCTTGCCGAGCAGGCCTGTTCCGTTCGCCGCGTCCTGAGCCTTAACACCCGGCTTGAAGCCGTTTCGGATCAAACCACCGAGCGGGTCTTGCTCCTGCAGAAGGTAAAACACGCCCTGAATGACGATGCCTCGCTGCAGCTCTTCGCCCAGCCGATCGTGGATAAGAACGGGGAAGGCTACAGCGAGATTTTGAGCAGGCTATTTTTTCATGGAGAAATGATAACGCCTGACAAATTCATCCCGGTTATTGCTGAATTTAACCTGAACGTTCGTTTCGACATGTTAGTGATGCGCAAGCTGGTGGCTTTTCTGCACGAGCAGGGCGGCGAACAGCGGCAGCCGCGCTTCTCTGTCAACCTGATGCCCTTCACCCTGATGCAAAAAGACATAGCTCAGGAAATCGTCACGCTATTTAATAATAAGCAGGTGCCAACCAGCGCGGTCATTATTGAAGTAACGGAGGAGCAGGCGTTTTCCAATTCGGAAACCTCCATGCACAATATTAATCTGCTGCGTGAGTACGGCTTCAAAATTGCGATTGATGATTTTGGGACAGGCTATGCTAACTACGAGCGCCTGAAGCGTCTTCAGGCCGATATCATTAAAATTGACGGCTGTTTTGTCAGGGACATCGCTTCTGATTCTCTTGATGCCCTGATCGTGAAGTCGATTTGTGATTTAGCCCATGCCAAACGGCTAGCCGTGGTGGCCGAGTTTGTGGAAACCGAAGAGCAGCAGGCTCTTTTGCTCGCACTTGGCGTGCAGTATGTCCAGGGTTATCTGACCGGCAAACCCGAACCGCTGAAAGGGTCGCATTCCTGTGTATAAACGTAAGACGGCGCTAAATATAAAAGGATAGCTAACATGGCATTAGCGAACCGCTTTCGTTTACCGCTGGAAAAAACGCTTCGTATTATTCACCTGTGCTTTATTTTTGTTTTTGTGCTGACCACCTTCCTGTTCTGGCAGCAGGGAGCATTGTTCAATCAGGGCTATCGCACCAGCCAGTTAAGCCACCTTGAAAGCGTTATTGCGCGTCTGGAAAGCAGGGCAAAATACAAAATCGATAATTTGCGCTATCTGCAACGCATTTTTATCGACGCGATGAGCGACCCGCTTTTTCCTGGTAACGTGCGGGCGCCATCAGAAATTATCGATAGACAAGGTCCGGCCGCTTTATGGGTCAGCGAACTGCCTCTGCCCGACAACGTTAAGTTTAAAGATGCCCGTCACCCGGATACAGCCTTGCAAACTAGCCATGAGCTTCATGCGCTAGGCAAAATTCAGGATCTCTTTCCGCTGGCCAGTGACGCAAAGGACGTGCCTGCGGATATCTACTATGTCTCGCGTGAGGGAGAGTTTATTGCTTCTCTCTCCTCTGAAATCAATTCGCTGCTGGTGCGTAGCTACAATCCAGGCAGCAAAGAGGGCACCTTTATTCTGGCTTCGCCTTTGCTAAACCCGGAACGCAGGCCGTTCTGGACTCGCCAGAATATCGCCCGCACGCAGAACACCACGCTGGTAAATGGCGCGGTGCCGATAGATTTTCACGGCGAGTGGATTGGGCTATTAGGCATCGCCATCACCGGTGAGAACGTAAAAACGCTGCTTCATGATTCTCTGCCAGGCCAGACGCAAAGCGCCTATCAACTTTTTGATATCCAGTTACGGCCTTTAACGGCCGCGGCGGGGGATCTAAATAACGTTAAGCTTACGGCGGCCCAACTGGAGTTGATTGGCGAAAAGCTTGCAACCTCAGCACGCGGCACGCTTCGCTTTGGGCACGTTTATGCCGCTTTTGGCACTATACCTGGTACGCAAAGCGTATTGATCTCAACCCAGACGCTGCGCCAGGGCCTGCATGAGGATTTTGGCCGCTTCAGCGTGCTGCTGGTGGCGATGTGGATTATCTTCGCGCTTTTGCTATGGGCTTCACACCGTATGATTTGTCGCCTGGTGCGCGGTATGGGAACGCTACAGCGTGAAATGCACTGGCATGCTTATCACGATCCGCTTACCGGCGCCCTTAACCGTCGTGGCTTTTTTGAAAAAACGGCGCAGCTCAGCCCGATTTACAAAGACTATACGCTGGTACAAATCGACCTGGACCGCTTTAAAAAAGTTAACGACAGCTTTGGGCATCAGGCCGGTGACAGCGTGCTGGTTCACGCCACGCAGTACATTCAGCAGGCGATTCGCAGCAGGGATGTGCTGGGCCGTCTCGGCGGCGAGGAGTTTTGCGTGTATCTGCTGGATACGCACCTTGAAGCGGGTATTGCCGTCGCTACGCGCATCAAAAAACACCTTGAGTTCTCGCCGCTGACCTTAAACAACGGCTGCGTAATAACAGTTACCGCCTCTCTCGGCGTGGCAGCGCACGGCGAACATCCCCATTATTCGCTGGAGCAAATTCAGTCGTTAGCTGACGAGCGGCTGTATAGAGCGAAGCTGCGCGGGCGAAATCAGGTTTGCGCAGGCGGTGAGGAAGACACGCAGGCATAAAAAAACCGGAGCATGAAGCTCCGGTTTTTCTTCGCAGGTGCTCTTAGAGGAACAGCGCTGCGATAGACGCAGACAGGATGCTCACAAGCGTAGAGCCGTAAACCAGTTTCAGGCCAAAGCGTGAAACCACGTTACCCTGTTCTTCATTCAGGCCTTTAATCGCACCGGCGATAATCCCGATAGAAGAGAAGTTAGCAAAGGACACCAGGAACACGGACAGAATGCCTTCAGCGCGCGGAGACATGCTGTGAGCAAGCTTCTGCAGATCCATCATCGCCACGAACTCGTTAGACACCAGCTTGGTGGCCATAATACTGCCAACCTGCAGCGCTTCATGAGCAGGCACGCCCATTACCCAGGCAATTGGATAGAAGATATAGCCCAGAATGCCCTGGAAGGAGATACCGAATAACGCAGCGAACAGGGCGTTCAGCGCGGAAATCAGCGCGATGAAACCGATCAGCATCGCCGCAACGATAATCGCCACTTTAAAGCCCGCCAGGATGTATTCACCCAGCATTTCAAAGAAGCTCTGACCTTCGTGCAAATTAGACATCTGCAGATTTTCTTCGCTTTCATCAACGCGGTACGGGTTAATCAGCGACAGCACGATAAAGGTACTGAACATGTTCAATACCAGCGCCGCCACAACGTATTTCGGATCGAGCATGGTCATGTAAGCGCCGACAATCGACATGGACACGGTAGACATGGCGGTTGCTGCCATGGTGTACATGCGGTTGCGCGACATTTTGCCGAGAATATCTTTATAGGCGATAAAGTTTTCTGATTGTCCCAGAATCAGCGAGCTTACGGCGTTAAAGGATTCCAGCTTGCCCATACCGTTCACTTTAGACAGAAGGGTACCGATAAAGCGGATAACAATCGGCAACACGCGAATGTGCTGCAAAATACCGATCAGCGCAGAGATAAAGACGATAGGGCAGAGAACTTTCAGGAAGAAGAAGGCGAGTCCTTCGTCATTCATCTTACCGAATACAAAGTTTGTCCCTTCATTAGCAAATGCCAGCAGTTTCTCGAACATTTCTGAGAAACCACGCACGAAGCCGAGGCCAATCTCAGAGTTCAGGAAGAACCAGGCAAGCAACATCTCAATCACTAATAATTGGATCACAAAGCGAATACGGATTTGCTTGCGGTTAGGACTCACCAGCAAAGCAAGCAGCGCAACCACTGCTAGCGCTAAAACAAAGTGCAGAACGCGGGACATATTTGCTCCAAATATGAGGCAGGTTTAATTTCGTTGCACATTCTATGAAACAAGCAATAAGAAAACGAGAGCAATCGCACACTATTGTGATGACATGTGACGGATAGCAAAATTAGTGATCAACCATACAATTCTGCTATGTTAAGTAAAGAAGCGAAAAGTTGCTTCAGCGCACATAATTCATAACAAACAGGATTGTTATTGCCCGTTTCGTTAACGAGCAAATACGCATTCGCCTTCCCGCCATTGATTTCAGCTATCAGAGAAATCCAGATAAGTTTTATAAACGATCTTGATAATCATTCTCATTTTGTTAGCATGAAACATAGCAAAGGCTATACCTCAGAGGCAGATGATGACAAACAGTCGTGTTGATAATCGCAGTGGTCGAACGGCGCGAAAGCTGCGGCTGGCGCTAATGGGACCGGCGTTTATCGCCGCCATTGGCTATATCGACCCCGGTAACTTTGCCACCAATATCCAGGCCGGCGCCAGTTTCGGCTATAAGCTGCTGTGGGTTGTCGTCTGGGCGAACCTGATGGCGATGATGATTCAGATTCTCTCCGCTAAACTGGGTATCGCAACGGGTAAAAACCTTGCCGAACATATTCGCGATCGCTATTCACGCCCGGTCGTCTGGCTGTACTGGATACAGGCGGAAATCATCGCGATGGCGACGGACCTTGCCGAGTTTATCGGCGCGGCTATCGGCTTTAAGCTAATCCTTGGAGTTTCCCTGCTGCAGGGGGCGGTGCTTACCGGTATTGCCACCTTCCTGATCCTCATGCTGCAACGTCGCGGACAAAAACCGCTTGAGAAAGCGATCGGCGGGCTTTTGCTGTTCGTGGCAGCGGCCTACATCGTTGAACTGATTTTCTCGCAGCCTGATTTTGTGGCGCTGGGGAAAGGGATGCTGATCCCGGCCCTGCCAACCAGCGAAGCCGTCTTTCTCGCCGCCGGGGTGCTCGGCGCAACCATCATGCCGCACGTCATCTACCTGCATTCATCCCTGACTCAGAATATGCACGACGGCAACCGCGCGGAGCGTTATTCCGCCACTAAATGGGATGTGGCCATTGCCATGACCATCGCAGGATTTGTAAACCTGGCGATGATGGCAACCGCCGCCGCGGCGTTCCATTTCTCCGGCAACACCGGCGTTGCCGATCTGGACCAGGCATATTTAACCCTTGAGCCGTTGTTAAGCCATGCGGCGGCAACGATATTCGGGCTGAGCCTGGTCGCCGCCGGGCTTTCATCCACCGTGGTCGGCACGCTGGCCGGGCAGGTGGTGATGCAGGGGTTTGTAAGATTTTATATTCCGCTCTGGGTGCGTCGTTCAGTTACTATGGCGCCGTCTTTTATTGTGATCCTGATGGGCCTCGACCCAACGCGGATTCTGGTGATGAGCCAGGTGCTGCTCAGCTTTGGTATTGCGCTGGCGCTGGTTCCGTTGCTGATTTTTACCAGCGATAAAAACC
This sequence comes from Buttiauxella sp., assembly GCA_032000125.1. Classification (GTDB taxonomy): domain Bacteria; phylum Pseudomonadota; class Gammaproteobacteria; order Enterobacterales; family Enterobacteriaceae; genus Dryocola. The sequence goes on from DAMALH010000014.1 coordinate 6,920, forward strand.
TAATGGGCGAGCTGGTGAACACCGGTCTGATCAGGCTGATTGGCTGGGCGATTGTGGCGCTGGTAGTGGTGCTGAACCTGTGGCTGATTGTCGGCACCGTAGCGGGCCTGTAAAAAAACCTCTCCCGGGCGGGAGAGGTCAGAAGTGCGCTTAGTGGTGATGTCTGTGCCCGTAGCCGCGGCCGCGATGGTCATCGCGATCGTTCCAGCCTTCGCGGTAGCCCCTTTCGTAGCTGCTGCGTCCGCGGTCCCAGCCACGATGGCGGTGCCAGCCGCGGTCACGCCATTCATAGTGCCTGTTCCAGTAGCCACGGTCGCGCCAGTCGCGTCCATCCCAGTAGTTACCGCGATAATCCTGATCGCCAATATTTAATTTTACCGACGGCAGCAGGGTGATTTCGCCCGCATTCGCCACCAGCGGAACAGACGCCAGTAATGCAATCGCAAGAATCAGTGACCTGAACATACTCTCTCCTTAACACGGGATAACCGCATGGCGGCTTGTTAACGCAATCTTAAATGTTGGTAAACAAAGGTTTCATCGCCACAACTCTTAAATCACCGTCCAGAGCACTTTTTGCTAATTTAACGGATGGCGCACCGCGTTACGGGTAAGCGGTTACACCAACGCCGTCTCTATTTCCGCCTGTTCGGCAGCGCTGAAATGGCGGTTTGCCAGCATGCCAACCGCATCGTCTATCTGGCCGATTTTACTTGCGCCAATCAGGACCGAGGTCACCTTGTCATCGCGAAGCACCCAGGCCAGCGCCATCTGCGAAAGCTTCTGCCCGCGGCGTTCGGCAATGGCGTTAAGCTTACGCACCTTCACCAGCTTCTCTTCGGTTAACTGATCGGGATTGAGGAACCGGCTACCGCTTGCCGCGCGGGAGTCCGCAGGAATGCCGTTGAGGTAGCGATCGGTAAGCTGGCCGCCCGCCAGAGGAGAGAAGGCGATGCTGCCCACGCCTTTTTCCTCCAGCACATCCAGCAGGCCGCCTTCAGGCCCGCGTTCAAACATGGAATATTTTGGCTGGTGGATCAGGCAAGGCGTGCCGAGATCGTTCAGCATATCAATCGCCCGGCGAGCAAGGTCCGCAGGGTAGTTTGACAACCCCACGTACAGCGCTTTGCCCTGGCGGACGACATGATCCAGCGCCCGCATTGTCTCTTCAAGCGGCGTTTCCGGATCCGGGCGGTGGTGATAGAAGATATCAACGTACTCGAGGCCCATGCGTTTGAGGCTCTGATTAAGACTTGCTATCAGGTACTTGCGTGAACCCCAGTCGCCGTAAGGCCCGTCCCACATGGTATAACCTGCTTTTGACGAGATAATCAGCTCATCACGGTATGGCAAAAAATCTTCACGCAAAATTCGCCCAAAGTTTTCTTCCGCCGAACCCGGAGGCGGACCGTAGTTGTTTGCCAAATCCAGATGGGTAATACCCACATCAAAGGCGCGTCGCAGTAGCTGGCGGCTGTTATCGATAAGCGTGGTATCGCCAAAGTTATGCCATAGCCCCAGTGAAATGGCGGGAAGCTTTAGCCCGCTGCGCCCACAGCGACGATATTCCATTGATTCATAACGAGAAGGATCTGCCTGGTAGACCATTTTGTTGCCCTTGTCAGTGAATTCTTCATTCAGTGTATACGTTTACACTGCCCGCGTGACCATCAGACTACACCTCGTTTGCCTGTAAATCCTTCTTTCCAGCCCTTAATCGCGCCATCTCCTCGACACCGATCGCAGATACCTGATACTCACAGCAGACCCTCCGGGAAGGAACATGCCATGCGCTACCTTGTTGCGGACTATCTCCTTGACCGCCTGAATGAATGCGGGATTGCTCATCTGTTTGGTGTACCGGGCGATTACAACCTACAGTTTTTGGACAGCGTTATTACCCATCCCACGCTTGCCTGGGTTGGGTGCGCCAACGAGCTTAACGCGGCCTATGCCGCAGACGGCTACGCCCGCTGTCACGGCGCAGCCGCTTTACTGACTACTTTTGGCGTGGGCGAACTCAGCGCAATTAACGGTATTGCGGGAAGCTACGCAGAATACCTGCCGGTTATCCATGTGGTTGGCGCACCCTGTCTTGCGGCGCAGCAGCGCGGCGAGCTTATGCATCACACGCTGGGCGATGGGGATTTCCAGCATTTTGCCCGTATGGCAAAAGAAGTTACCGTGGCGCAGGCCGCGCTTACGCCAGAGAACGCCTGTCATGAAATAGATCGCGTGCTGCGGGAATCACTTAGCAAAAGCCGCCCTGGCTATTTGCTCCTGCCGAGCGACGTTGCTCAGGCGCCCGCCACCAGGCCTGCTCATCCTTTAGCAATCAGCCCCTTCCTTGCCGACGACGCCTTGCTGAACGATTTCCGTCATGCCGCCCAGGCAAAGCTTTCTGAAAGCCGCAGCGTAGCCTTGCTGGCCGATTTCCTGGCGCTGCGTTACGGGCAGCAAAAGGCACTCCAGCAGTGGATGGATGACACGCCGCTTGTGCATACAACCTTACTGATGGGCAAAGGGCTGTTTGACGAAGGCCAGCAGGGATTTATCGGCACCTACAGCGGCGCGGCGAGTGAAGAGGGGATTAAGACGGCTATTGAAGGCGCGGAGCTGGTGCTCTGCGTGGGCGTGAAATTTACCGATACCATTACCGCAGGCTTTAGCCAACGGCTTACCGCCCGGCAAACCATAGACATACAGCCTGACGCGACGCGAATTGGCGACCGCTGGTTCAACGGCCTGCCGATGTCCCAGGCCGTTGAGGTATTGCATCAGCTTTGTAAACGTCAGGTTTCCCACTGGCCCGTTCCCCGGCAAAAACCACCGGCGCTGCCGGCTTGCGAGAGTGGAGTACTGGATCAGCATGCGCTCTGGCAGGCTGTGCAGGATTTCCTGCAGCCGGGCGATATCGTGCTGGCGGATCAGGGCACCGCGGCGTTCGGCGCGGCAACGCTTACGCTGCCCGTCGGCACCACTTTTATCGCCCAGCCGCTGTGGGGGTCGATAGGCTATACGCTGCCCGCCGCTTTTGGCGCGCAAACCGCCTGCCCCCATCGTCGCGTGGTGCTGCTTATCGGCGACGGGTCCGCCCAGCTCACCGCTCAGGAACTGGGATCGATACTGCGGGATGAACAAAAGCCGCTGATTTTTCTGCTTAATAACGACGGCTACACGGTGGAAAGGGCGATTCACGGCGCGGAGCAGCGCTATAACGATATTGCCCCGTGGAACTGGACACAGTTGCCGCAGGCGATGCAACGACATTGCCAGGCGCAATGCTGGCGGGTAACGCAAACGGTGCAGCTAAAAGAGGTGATGCAAAAAGCGGCAAAAGCGCAACGGCTTACGCTTATCGAAGTCGTTCTGCCAAGGCTGGATATTCCCGAACTGCTTCAGGCGGTGACCTCCTCGCCCGCCAGGCGCAACGCGGGTGAAAACTAAGACCGGTTTTTATCCACCATCATCACCGGCTTGCCTGCCAGCAGCAGCCAGGCCGGCAGCATGACAATGCACAGCAGCGGGAGCAGTTTGATATCCGGCACCACGGCCATCGCCATAAACAGGCTCAGCCAGCCATCGCGCGTCACCACTAAAACCATACCGAGAATGGCGCACGACAGCGTGATTGCCGCCGGAACGGCCTCAACGTGCTGATGCAGCATCATTCCGAGCGCCACGCCTGCGAAGACCACCGGGAAAATGCGTCCGCCGCGAAATCCGCTGGCGGATGCCACCACCAGCGCTGTGAGTTTAACCACCGCGAACATCAGCAATGCGGCGACCGTATTGTCCCGGGAAAGGGCAAGCTGGCGCATCTCATCCAGCCCCTTAAACAGCGTTATCTCCCCGCCGAGAATGCCCAGCAGGCCAAGCATGAATCCGCCAGCGCCAAGGATTAACACCGGGTGCCTGAGCTTGTGCATCAGGCGATGCGCGCGCGGCAAACACCATACGGCGACCATGCCAAGCGCGATAGCAATAGCCGCCACCACCGCGCCGCTGAAAATATCCACCAGGCGCAGCTCAGGATACGGCGCGACCGGCAGCGCGAATCCCGGATGGAAGAACAGCTCCGTAGTCAGTGCGCCAGCGGCAGCGGCCATCAGCGGTGCAAATAATCTGTCCCACATTGGGATATCATTATTACCGCCCAGAGTTTGCGAAAAGATAAGCGCGGCCGCGACCGGGGTGCCAAACAGCGCGCCGAGGGTGCCGGCAGCCGCAAGGATAGTCCAGTCCAGCGAGCCCACGCGGGGAAAAAGGCGCGCGCCAACGGCGACGGCCAGCGCGATATTCACCGTCATCATCGGATGTTCAGGGCCCAGACTGACGCCGCCCGCCAGGCCGATAACCAGCGCAAGGATCAGGCCCGGCAGCGCCGTTACCGAAACCGGCGCGCCAATTAACGGTTCCGTTGCCGGATCGGGCCCCGCATGGCCGGGCATATAGCGAATCACCAGCCCTACGGCGATGCCCGTAAGCGTGAGCACCAGCAGTATCCATAGCGGAGCGTTCAGATCCAGACCAAAGCGCGTGGGGAGGCTTATCCACAGATAGTGTTGCAAAACCGAGGCGGCTTTCATCACTACAATCAATATCAGGCTGGAAAAGACGCCGATGATCAGTGCCGGAAGAGAGAGAACCAGCATGGTTCTGGCTCGCGGATGGAGCATGAGAGTTCCTTAATCTGAATATTTAAACGCACGTTTAGACCACTTTTTACAGCCTGCCAGAGAAGCGACGGATCCGCACGGCAAAAGAAGCTGAAACGGTCAAGCCATTCTGTGACGAAGGTCTATAATTCTGGGGCATTTATCAGAGGGGCGTTGTTGTTTCGGCGGGCTTTTTTTACAGTGTCGCCAGAACTTATTCTGACTTTAGCGGAGCAGTTGAAGAATGACAAAATATGCTTTGGTGGGAGATGTTGGCGGCACCAACGCGCGTCTTGCACTGTGTAACGTTGAAAACGGCGATATCACCCAGGCAAAAACCTACTCCGGCCTCGATTTTCCGAGCCTGGAAGCGGTGGTGGTGCATTATCTCAAAGAGCACAGCGCGGCGGTGACGGATGGCTGTATCGCTATTGCATGCCCGATAACCGGCGACTGGGTGGCAATGACCAACCACACCTGGCAGTTCTCTATCGCCGAAATGAAAAAGAATCTCGGCTTTGAGCATCTGGAAATTATTAACGACTTTACCGCAGTCTCGATGGCCATTCCGATGATCAAAAGCGAACATCTGATCAAATTCGGCGGCGGTGAACCGGTTGAAGGCAAACCGGTTGCGGTTTACGGCGCGGGAACGGGCCTTGGCGTCGCGCATCTTGTCCACGTCGACAGACGCTGGGTAAGCCTGCCGGGCGAGGGCGGTCACGTTGATTTTGCGCCAAACAGCGAAGAAGAGGGCATTATCCTTGAAGAGCTGCGCGCGGAAATTGGCCACGTTTCGGCAGAGCGCGTGCTGTCAGGTCCGGGCCTGGTCAACCTGTATCGTGCGATTGTCAAAGCAGACGGCCGTGAGCCGGAGCGCTACGAACCAAAAGACATTACCGAACATGCGATTGCGGACAGTTGCACAGACTGCAAGCGCGCGCTTTCGCTGTTTTGCGTGATTATGGGGCGCTTTGGCGGCAACCTGGCGTTAACGCTCGGCTGCTTTGGCGGTATTTATATCGCAGGCGGTATCGTGCCGCGCTTCCTGGAATTCTTTAAAGCCTCGGGTTTTCGCGGCGGCTTTGAAGACAAAGGGCGATTTAAAGATTACGTCAAAGACATTCCGGTTTATCTGATTGTTCACGATCAGCCAGGGCTGCTGGGTGCGGGCGCGCATCTGCGTCAGACGCTGGGACAAATATTGTAAGCTTTCCGGGCGCATAGCTATGCGCCCGTTCTTCCTTTTCTACAGCTTTCTACAGCCGCATCAACTGGCGAAACTCTTTTACCTTACTGCGGCTTACCGGCACCTGAAAATCCAGATCCCGCAGTCGCAGAATGTAGGTGTTGTTAAACCACGGCTCGATCTCGCGGATTTTACTCAGGTTCACGCAGTAAGAACGATGGCAACGGAAGAAATGGCTTTCCGGCAGGCGACCGCAAAACTCCGTAATATTCATCGGCATCACATAGGCCTCGCGCCGCGTATACACAAACGTCATTTTTTCGTGCGCTTCGGCGTAATAGATATCGTTGATATCCGTCACGATGATGCGCTCATCTTTCACCAGATTAATGGTCACGTTGTCGCGGCTGTTCTGGCCCGCTGGGTGGGGCGCGTTTTGCTGCTGCCAGGCGGTTTCCAGCTTTTGCAGCATGCTGATAATGCGCGATTCCTGCCAGGGCTTCAGAATGTAGTCGAAAGCCTCCAGTTCGAACGCCTCAACCGCGTGTTCTTTCCAGGCGGTGATAAACACGATAAACGGCTTATGGGCAAATTTGCTGATGTTCTGCGCCAGCAGCACACCATCAAGAGAAGGGATGTTGATATCGAGAAAAATGGCGTCCACTTCGTGATGCTGCAGGTATTTCAGCACGTCCAGGCCGTCGTCAAAAGTGGCGACGATCTCCATCTGCGAATGCGCTTTAATCAGCCAGTTCAGCTCCTGCTGGGCCAGAACCTCATCTTCTACGATGATAACTTTCATGCTTTTTCTCCTTCCAGCGGCAGCAGGCCAGGCGGCACGGCATTTATCGCGTGAGGCACGTAAAACGCAATCTCGGTGCCCGGCTCCAGGCGGCGAATGTGTAAACCTTCACCGTAAAGCAGCTTCACGCGGTGATGCACGTTTAGCAGACCAATTTTATTGCCCGGCATCTCGTTGGCCTCAACGCGCTCTACTACCTGCGGATCGATGCCGTTCCCCGTGTCTCTTACCGCGATGCGAACCCGATTACCGCTTTCCTCCACGCTTATGGTAACGACGCCTTTGCCTTTGCAGGGCTGAATACCGTGCACAATTGCGTTTTCTACCAGCGGCTGGATCAGCAGGCTTGGGATCTGGCAGTTTACATCTTCATCAATGTGATAAATCACCGTCAGCTTATCGCCAAAGCGCGCCTGCTCGATGGCGATGTAATCCTTAATTTGATAAAGCTCTTTTTTAATGTCTATCTGCTCGTCGTCCTTCAGCTCAATGTTGTAGCGCAGATAGCGCGACAGGTTGAAGATCAACTGCCGGGCGGTGTCCGGATTAAGACGAATCGACGACGAAATGGCGTTCAGCGCGTTAAACAAAAAGTGGGGGTTAATTTTGCTTTGCAGCGCCCGCAGCTCGGCCTTGTTCGCCATTTCGCGAAGCTGCTCGGCGCGTGAAACTTCAAGCTGCGTTGAGATAATCTGCGACAGCCCGACCGCCATCTCCTGAAGAGTGGAAGTAATCTGATGCGCGTGGCGGTAGTAGATTTTCAGCGTGCCGGTCACCACGCCTTTTTCCCACAGCGGAATGATGATGAGCGAGTGGATTTCCGGCGTGCGGTACGCCTCGTCGTCGTTGCGAATAATAATTTTGCCGTCGCGCAGCGCCTGCTGGGTACGCGGGCTGATGCCGACATCGTTTTGCTTGTAGTTTTTTTCGCCAACGCCAACGTAGGCCAGCACTTTGTCGATATTGGTGATGGCGACCGCATCGGCGTTGATATCCTGACGGATAATGTCGCAAACCTGGCGCAAAGACTCGCTGTTTACGTTACGAAACAGGGGCAGGGTTTTGTTGGCGATATCCAGCGCAAGTTTTGCCTGGCGCGCAGCGCTTGCTTCTTTCTCGCCCTCAACGCTTTGTACCAGCAGCACGATAAAACCGATAGAAACCGTACCCAGAATCATCGGAATACCGATTTTCGACACGATATCCCAGCCCAGCGCGATAGACGGCGCCCACAGCACTACCAGAATCATGGTCATGGTTTCGCACAGCATGCCGGCCATAATACCCACGCGCCAGTGCTGCTGTTTGGGGATTTTGCGGTTGATCCAGCCGGAGATAAAACCGGCGGCAATGCTGGTAATAAAGCACGGGACGGCGGTAATGCCGCCGATATCAATCAGGTAACGGTGCGTCCCGGCAATCAGGCCGGTAATAATGCCGACCCACGGGCCAAATAAAATACCGCCGGCCATCACCGCGATAATACGCACGTTAACCAGCGATCCTTCAACGTGCACGCCCGACCAGGTGCTGAAAAGGGCAAACATAGAGAAAATAGCGGTAACGGCCAACAGCTCTTTGGGCGTGTGGGCGTTTTTGTGCAGCAGCTCGCGGAACAGACGGATGCGAATCAGGAAGAAAAGACAAATAAGCATCAACGCCGCCCGGTCAAAAACCGCCAGCAGCATAGTAAAGATTTCGTGCACGGGTTACTCGCATGCCTGAGGAAAGAGCAGTAATGATAAGGAAATTACGCCGGGGTTGCCACAGGCGAACAAGGCCTCGCCCCTCTCTCTTAAAAAGAGGGGCGAGGCAAGAAGAAAAGCCTATTTCCCGCCCAGTTGCTCAAGGCCTGCGGCGGTCAGGTCCGCAGGCGTAGCGCGTCCGGCAAAATCCACTTCAAAATCATCGGCCGCAAAATCCGGCGGCGATTTGCCCTCTACAAACGCGGGCCACTGGCGTTCAAGGTAAGCCGCGTTCTTTTCGCACCAGGGAGCGGCGGCGATGTACATTACGTTGCTGTCGAATTCACCAAGATGCTCGTTTTCCACCGAGTGAATTACGTCGCAGTGCCAGAACACCGTATCGCCCGCTTCCATATCGGGAATTGAGGAAATCCCTGTCAATAAAAGGGGATGCCATTGTTGGTTAATTGAAAGCGCGCGTCCGGGCCTTGCCTCGCACAGCGACTCTTCCGGCACGTCGTCCTGCAACGCCCGCAGCAGAATATAAGCCATGGCGTTGGCGACAGGCAGCAGGTTTAGCGTCCCGCCGTGCTTACGCTGCGGGCTTAACGCCGTCCAGCCCTGAAAGGTACGGAACATGGAGCAAACCGCCGGAGAAGGAAACTCGCGCACTTCAGTGCGGCCTTCTGCGGCAAAAGGGTTATAGCTTTGCCAGTCGCCGGAAAAAACGTGGCGATAAACGTGGCGGAAATTCTCATCCAGCCAGCGCTCTACCGAGCCGCCATCCACATGGGGAGAGAGTCCCAGAGACGTTGAGCGGGGCGGGCGACGACGCGTGCGGTCGGCGTAGCTTACCACGCGGTCGGCATCAAAATGCTGTTTGCCAAAGCTGTGCGTTTCCCAAAGGTTATTAAGGAAAACCTGCACCGCTTTCATGCGTTCGTGCTGGCGTGCTTCAACCTGCGGCTTAGACCAGTAAATACCGTAAATCTGCGGCTTACTGGCGGCAAGCGTGCCGAAATAGTTATCTTCTGCGGCGTTCTTTAGCTTTTCAACGAAATTGTTTCGTGCGAGATAATCGCCGATCTCTTCATTCCAGCCGCGGGCCTGCGACTGCGGGAAAACGCCTTTTATCGTGCAGCATCCACGCTGGCGGATTAGCGCTTTTTGCTGCTCGCTGACGCGGTGGTGAATGATGTCGTCAGCATGAATCTGCGGTACGGGATTTTCGCCGCGCTCAAGTTCGGCATGAATCGCTTCAATCTGGCGTTTCATATCGGCTTCAAGCGAGGCGAACACTTCTGCGTAATTGGGCAGATCCTGGCGTAGCCGTTGTTTTATCTCGCGAATAGCTTGGGGTAAGTCATCGATATGCAGGTTCATGCGAGGGCTCCACGTCATCGTAAGGTGAGAGTTATTGGTTTGTTGCTACAGGGTTAATATAGACACCCTCTCATGAATGAAATAGTGATTAGTTTCGAATGAAAGTTCCGCTTTTGGCGGAGCAGAAAAATATTTCGCTTAGCCTCTCGACAGATGATTTTTATTCAGGCTATTTTCTGGTCATGCCGCAACAACGTGGCAGCGTCGCTCGGACGGTCCGGGCGCCTACGTAATCTGAGGTATTTATGGCTGACACCAGTCCTGCACGTCGTTTTTCGCGTATCGATCGTCTTCCGCCGTATGTGTTCAATATCACCGCCGAGCTGAAAATGGCGGCGCGTCGCCGCGGCGAAGATATTATTGATTTCAGCATGGGGAATCCGGACGGCCCCACTCCGCCGCACATCGTGGAAAAACTCTGCACGGTGGCGCAGCGTGACGATACGCACGGTTACTCCACCTCACGAGGCATTCCGCGTTTACGTCGCGCTATTTCGCACTGGTACAAAGATCGCTATGAGGTGGATATCGATCCGGAAAGCGAAGCTATTGTGACGATTGGCTCGAAAGAAGGGCTGGCGCACCTGATGCTTGCCACGCTCGATCATGGCGATACCGTTCTGGTGCCAAATCCGAGCTATCCGATACATATCTACGGCGCGGTGATTGCCGGTGCGCAGGTGCGCTCCGTCCCGCTGGTGGAAGGCGTCGACTTCTTCAACGAGCTGGAACGAGCCATTCGTGAAAGCTATCCAAAACCGAAAATGATGATCCTTGGCTTCCCGTCTAACCCGACGGCGCAGTGCGTGGAGCTGGAATTTTTTGAGAAAGTTGTGGCGCTGGCAAAACGATATGATGTGCTGGTTATCCACGATCTGGCCTACGCCGATATCGTATACGACGGCTGGAAAGCCCCATCTATTATGCAGGTGCCGGGCGCTCGCGATGTGGCGGTAGAGTTCTTCACCCTGTCGAAAAGCTACAACATGGCGGGCTGGCGCATTGGCTTTATGGTGGGCAACCGGGAGCTGGTGAGCGCGCTGGCGCGTATCAAGAGCTACCACGATTACGGCACTTTTACTCCATTACAGGTAGCGGCCATCGCCGCGCTGGAAGGGGATCAGCAGTGCGTGCGTGACATTGCCGAGCAGTATAAACGCCGCCGCGACGTGCTGGTAAAAGGCCTGCACGAGGCGGGCTGGATGGTGGAATGTCCGAAAGCGTCGATGTATGTCTGGGCAAAAATCCCGGAACAGTATGCGGCGATGGGCTCGCTGGAATTTGCTAAAAAGCTGCTGCAGGATGCAAAAGTGTGCGTCTCGCCGGGCATAGGCTTTGGCGACTATGGCGATACCCACGTGCGCTTCGCGCTGATTGAAAACCGCGATCGTATCCGCCAGGCGGTTCGCGGCATTAAAGCGATGTTCCGCGCCGACGGCCTGCTGCCACACGGCGCTAAAGCGTCTGCCGAACTGAGCGAATAAAACGAAAACAGGAGCCATCAGGCTCCTGTTTTTTATCCTCTGCTGCGCGGGTGATTATTCAACCATCATCACAAAAGTACCGACCCACACCACCAGAATGACCGAGATACCCATCAGAAAATATTTCACTTCACATTGCTCCGCGCGTAACGCACTTTGATCGCCAGGATAAACCAGTATAGAAAAGTGAAACCGCCAGTTGGGCATTTTGGGAATAACTTTACCCTGTTATGGGCCGTCTCACATTGCATTCTCTGACCGAACAGGCGGCCAGCCGGCGCTAATGTACTCCCAAAACATCCGGGAAAACAAGTGTCGCCAAAATGTGACGGTTGTCGTTATTTTAAGCCGTTCGCAGTGAGGAGACGGGGGCCTGGCCGGTGATAAATCAGCCGCTGTTTCAGAGTTTTGATGCAGATTAAACGCCGGTTGACGGATAAACTTATTACCCAGCGAAATATTTCAGGTGCATTAATTAATCTATTAATTAAAAACTATGACAACTTCTGAAAACTCACAAAATAGTAGCGCAGGCACCTCCGTTTCCATTCGCCTGCTGTTCTCGGCGCTTATGCTGGTAATGCTGCTGGCCGCGCTGGACCAGACGATTGTTTCCACAGCATTGCCGACCATCGTCGGGGAACTTGGCGGGCTGGAGAAACTCTCCTGGGTGGTGACCGCCTATCTGCTGGCCTCAACGATTGTCGTGCCGCTGTACGGCAAATTCGGCGATCTTCTTGGCCGTAAAATCGTGCTGCAAACGGCGATAGCGGTGTTTTTACTGGGGTCGGTGCTTTGCGGGCTGGCACAGAATATGACTCAGCTCATCCTGATGCGGGCTTTGCAGGGGCTGGGCGGCGGCGGCCTGATGGTGGTCACCATGGCGGCGGTAGGCGATGTCATTCCCCCGGCCGAACGCGGAAAATATCAGGGGCTGTTTGGCGGCGTATTCGGGCTGGCGACGGTGATTGGCCCGCTTATTGGGGGTTTCCTGGTTGAGCACTTTTCCTGGCGCTGGATATTTTACATCAACCTGCCGCTTGGGATTATTGCCCTGCTGATTATCGGCGCGGTACTCAAACCCCAGACGGCACGTATTCGCCACCAAATCGACTTCCTGGGAGCGGCATACCTTGCCGTTTCGTTAACCTGCCTGATTCTCTTTACCAGCCAGGGCGGCACGGTGATGGCCTGGTCCGACCCGCAGCTTTGGTGCATTTTTGCTTTCTTTGTCGTGACGCTTGGCGGCTTTATTTATGAGGAACGCCTGGCCGTTGAACCCATTATTCCGCTGGGGCTGTTTCGCGAGCGGACCTTTTTATTAAGCTGCCTGATTGGCTTTATCATCGGTATGTCGTTGTTTGGCTCCATGACCTTCCTGCCGCTTTATCTGCAGGTCGTGAAATTCTCCACGCCGTCGCAGGCTGGGATGCAGCTTCTGCCGCTGATGGGCGGGCTGATGCTCACCTCAATAGCCAGCGGACGCATTATCAGTAAAATCGGCCGTTACCGCATCTTCCCGATAATGGGCACGCTGCTGACATTTATCGCTATGGCGCTGTTAGGCACGTTAAAAATCAGCACCCCAATACATATTCTTTATCTCTATATCACGCTACTGGGCTGCGGCCTTGGCATGGTCATGCAGGTTCTGGTGCTGGCGGTGCAAAACAGCGTGGAACAAAAGCTGATTGGCGTGGCAACCTCCAGCGCGACGCTGTTCCGCCAGATTGGCGGCTCTATCGGCGTGGCGGCATTTGGGGCGATATTCACTAACGTTCTGCAAAATAAACTTGCTTTGCTGATCCCGGCTGGCGTCCAGTTGCCGCGACAGCTCAGTGCGAATGCGGTTCACGAACTGCCGGAAGCGCTGCGGGATGATTATTTGCAGGCGTTCGGCTCGGCGCTTCACTCGGTCTATATCATTTCTGCGGGAGTGGTAGTCTTTGCTTTCCTGCTGTCGCTGCTGATGAAAAATGTGCCGCTGCGCAAGTAGCGAGGAGTATGCTAGTTTCTAGTAAAGCATAGGACACAGAGGTTGTGTGATGGGGATGGTAATAGATTTAAACAGCGATCTGGGAGAAAGCTTTGGCCAGTGGACGATGGGTGACGACGCCGCGATTTTAAGCGTGGTCAGCAGTGCAAATGTGGCCTGCGGCTTTCACGCGGGTTCCCCTGCCGGCATGCTTGAAACGCTTCGTGCTGCCCGGGCGCAGGGCGTCGCGGTTGGCGCGCACGTTTCCTATCCGGATCTGGTCGGTTTTGGCCGTCGTAATATGGATATAGAAAGTGACGAGTTAACGGCCGATGTCATCTACCAGATCGGCGCTTTACAGGGCCTGGCGCGGGCAGCAGGCACCTTAGTAAGCTATGTCAAACCGCACGGCGCGCTTTATAACACCATTGCTAATAACGAACGTCAGGCGCTGGCGGTTATCGAAGGTATTCTTGCCGTTGATGCCGGGCTGCCGCTAGTGGGGCTTGCGGGCTCACGCGTGCTGGAACTGGCGCAGCAAAAGGGATTGCGTACTATTTCAGAGGCCTTTGCCGATCGCGCCTACCATGCTGACGGCACGCTCGTTTCCCGTCGGGAAGCCGGTGCCGTATTGCATGATGCGGAGTTTGTCGCAAAACGTTTGATGCAGCTAGTTATGGAAGGCGGGGTTATCTCCGTTGAAGGTACTTTTACACCGATAAAAGCCGATTCAATTTGCGTACATGGCGATAGCCCTGGCGCGGTTGCAATGGCGAAAAGGATCGCATCGCTGCTGAAAGAGCAGGGGATTACCGTTCGGAGTTTTGTTAGCTGAACGCCGGTGAGTCGGTGTCAACGCCATGCGGGCGCTACAGAAAGCAAAGCGACCCGGCGGCCTTAAGGTGGGGGATATCACTTTGGCTTAGGCTGACTGATATAAAATACGTTCTCAATTAACGACCAAATTACCCACGAGTTTGTACGTGCGGTTATATCGCTGTTATGGCCATGCCAGCCCCTTTACTCCCGCTACGCTACCTCGAAATTATTATACTTAGCGAATCTGATATGGCTGTAAAGGTTGTTCGCTAAGGTAATATATATGATGAATAAACACTTTATTTTTATAATCAGGATGAATGTTTTTTAGCGAATACTTATTATTTATACCTGGGGCAAGGTAGTAAATATCATTTTTAATGATAAATTTTAAGTTGTAACCGTCTTTTTTTGTAGTACCTGTCACTTTATGAAAAGAATAATTTATAAAATTTAAGACTCTGCTGGCGGGCTATTTTAATTTTAAATGCGCGACCGGAACCATGATGCGTTGGGAGCGTTTTCTGCTGTGGAAAATAAATGTTGTGTTTTTAAAATTATCAGGTTTAAAATGCATAGTATAAATTATCGCCATATCATTACTTTCCCGGGAAAGACAAAGTCATATGAACACCATGTCGGGAACCCTCCGTTTTTTATAAAGGGCAGGTATGCAGTGAGTTAAGGGAATACGTTATTGCCATTTTTACTGCACTTAAGAAACGTCAACATTGTCTGCAGCAAGCAGTACATGCCCTGTTAAGGCTATTGGGAGCGGGGCTGGAGTACTACAGTCGTTCTCGGTGAAGGGATTTATGTATAATAATATTTTATGGCTTGTCTGGCTCCTTTGGCTTTATCTTATTATTTCCTATGGAGTTGGTCAGCATTATTTCTGGGGGCTCCTTAAGTTACATTGGGAGATGGTTACCACCGTAGTATTAATATTTTTGGTATTTTTCATCATATACTTAACTTTATCAGTGAGGAACAACACCGTGTTCAAAAGAAAAGATAAGCCTCAATTTATCAATGATAACAATCCGCTTGATAAGATTTCTTCAGCTCCTGAGGTTTCGCGAAACAATCCCGGTGTATCTTATCTTGGGGATGAAGTGGAGATTACCGTTAAGCCGCCGCTCCAGTCTTTATCTGAGGAGCACCCCATCGCCATGATCCCTGAAACTTGCATCATAAAAGGTGAACTTAACTGCACCAGTGACATACATATTAATGGCAGGGTTGATGGTGTTATCCGTTCTGACAAATCTGTGCATATTCTTAAAAGCGGACAGGTGGAAGGTGACATTTTTGCAAGCTCAATTGCTGTCGATGGTGTGCTGCAGGGTAATTGCATCGGTAGTGACGTAAGCATAAATGCTAATGGGACAGTCATTGGACGAGTGCAGAGTGATGCTTTATCTATTGATAAAAAGGGGCGTTTTCATGGCCAGTCATTACCCCGGGATGAAATTGTCAGCGATCTAAATAATTTGACCTCGGTAAGCTAATATAAATACAGAAGTAGATCTTCGCGTAAAATAGTTGAGAAGTCGGGCAGCGTTCTGAGAAATCTTAACAAGATTTTAGTAAACCTCAGCGTCACTGTATAAATTGCTCTAAAGATTTTATAGCCAAGATGCTTTAAATATCTTAGCTGAATGTCTGTATTCAGGAAGGATCGCTTTGAGATTGAATTCTGTGTTGAGTCTCAAAGCGATCAATCTTTGCAATTTATATTAATTTATCTTACCCGAATATGCTTGCAGTCTATCTGACCCGTCAGCCTTTCATTAAAAAAGCTTCAGGGTTCTCTCTTTAAGTGTACCGGCAGCCTGGCTAAAAATCTTTATGGTTTGCCAGGCCGCAGAGAGGTAATGACGTTTTCTTACCACATCAAATCATCCGGCACGATAAAGTCGGCATACGGATCTTCTTCATCCAGCGCCTCTTTACTAAGCTCGCTGCTTAACACAATGCTGTCCGCATCACGCTGGGCAATTTTATTGGCCACGCTTGCGGGGATAATCGCGTATTCGCTATCACGGCCATTATTAGCAACCAGACGGGCAATGGCGAGGCGGCCGTTGATTAACTGAGCTTGCGTAGGTTTATCCACATATATTTTTTTAATTACATTATTATCCGTGAAGTTATAGCCGATATCGCCCCTGGAAATAACAATCCTGTTCATTTCAATTAGCTGTTTTACCTGCGCTTTATATTCTTTAGTTAAGGCAGCTTGCTTTTGCTGGTCGCTGAGCTGTTTATCACGTTCACTTTGCGCCTTTTTATTAGCTTCCACCGCTTCTCGCGCCTCCCGAGCCTGAACGCGTGACTTTTTGGCGGTTTTTTGCACTTTAGCCATCTTTTTACTGCTGACCAGGCCTGCTTTAAGCATCTGTTCTTGTAGCGTTAGTTTTGTCATGTTCGTTTCTGAAATCAATTGAAGAGTGGTCAGGATTATACCGTCAACGGGCGCTTCTGTGCAGGCTGCATGCACATCGCGGAGAATATTTTCTCTATGCTCCCGTTTCTCCTTACAACATAAGTAAAATTTACGGGCTGTTGTATAAGCTACGCACGCAGGTTCGGCAAGCAGGTTTGCTCTTAAAGGGAGAAGAGAGAAGGTAGCGTGTAAGTTTGCAACAATTTTGCAATAAATGGCGCTTCTGATGCGTTGCATCGACAAAAGTGAAAAGCGGGCGTCAATCAGGGCCTTAACAGCGGATAACTTTTAAAGATTTAATGATAACCATTTGATTTTAAGTCATATTTAATGGGGTTAATATTCGTTTTGCCTCCTTGTCTGATAGCTATCAGGATCCAAAAATCACGCTATCGATCGGTGTTTCCGATCAATTTTTGGCGAAATAACCCTCCTGTCTATTATGTTTTTCATCAATCCACCGATTTAACAACTAAGGCAACTACAACTAAGGAAAGATTGTTTAATGTTAAATCGAGTTAGAATTGTTAATGGAATAATCGTTTTACTGGCCGTTTTTTTTGCTCTGCAGGTATTGTCTTTGTGCTATTTCTTCCCCGTGCTCAGCAAAGACAAAGACAACTTTATCCTGCAACAGGAGATCACCAGGCAACGTAACGATCTGACGCTCACTAAGTCGTATTTGCAGGAAGCGCGTTTTCATCTCTCCCGGGCTAATCTTGCTGACCATGTGGAAGACAGTAGTACCCAGCAAGGGCGCGACGTTATCGATGGGCAGATAAAGCATGCTGATATACTGCTTAAAAAAGCCAACCAGGCCTGGACCAACTACTTAAAGTGGACGCCGCTGGACGTTGAACTGGAAGAAGAGATTAAAAAGAATTACGCCGACTTTTATCGCGAGTTAATGGTCGTTGCCAAATATATTGACGAAAATAACAGCCGGGCCGCATACGATATTAACCTTCAGGCTCATCAGGACGCCTTTAATAAAACGTTTCAACGCATTGCGGATAAGCTTTATGAGTTTAATGACAATCTCGTTAACGAAAGTGAGAAATCTTACAGCGTCGCCGTATGGGCTACCGCCTGCCTGCTGGCCGTCCTCATATTGATAATGTTTATTGCATGGTTCGGGATCCGCGCTATTTTACTTGAGCCATTGCGTAAAATTATCGATGGTATTCGCCATATTACCAAAGGTGATTTAGTGCATAAAATTGACGTGCATGGCACCAACGAGATGGGGCAGTTGGCTGAGTCGCTGAGCAACATGCAGGCAGAATTAACCAATACGGTAGAAGATATTCGTGCCGGGGCTGATTCAATCTTCACGGGCGCCAGCGAAATCTCTGCGGGTAATAACGATCTTTCCTCACGAACTGAACAACAGGCTGCCTCACTTGAAGAAACGGCAGCCAGCATGGAAGAAATTACCGCGACGGTTAAGCAAAACTCTGACAATGCCTTACAGGCAAGCCAGCTTGCAAATAACGCCACAAAAACGGCGCAGCATGGCGGGGTGGTGGTCAACGACGTCGTGCAAACCATGAATGAAATTGCCACGAGTTCGCAAAAAATTGCGGAAATTACCTCTGTTATCGACGGCATAGCCTTCCAGACAAATATTCTGGCGCTTAACGCCGCGGTTGAAGCGGCAAGGGCCGGTGAACAGGGGCGTGGATTTGCCGTTGTCGCAAGCGAGGTTCGCACGCTGGCACAGCGTAGCGCTCAGGCTGCCAGAGAAATCAAAACGCTAATCGAAGACTCCGTGGGTAAGGTTAATACCGGTTCTGAGCAGGTCGCTAACGCCGGTAAAACCATGGCTGATATCGTCCATGCCGTGACCGGCATGAGGGATATTATGACCGAGATCGCCTCTGCCTCTGAGGAGCAGAGCCGCGGCATTGACCAGATTGGCATTGCGGTGAACGAAATGGATCAGGTTACCCAGCAGAACGCCTCCCTGGTTGAAGAGTCTGCCGCCGCCGCCGCCGCGCTGGAAGCGCAGGCGAGGAGCCTGACTCATGTCGTCGCCGTGTTTAGTACCAAATAAACGGGCATTCATGCCGCTACCGGTTGATACTGGAAACAGACAATAAAAAGTAGCGGCAGGTTTTTAACCTTTTTCGTTTAGTTAAGTAGAAATCAGCTGCTGTCGGTTGGCAGAATCGAGGGGATGACCGGCTTATAACAGGGAGTTACCGGTTTTGCCGGGCTCTGGAAAGGCGCTGTGGTGTCCCCTGCAGGAATCGAACCTGCAACTAGCCCTTAGGAGGGGCTCGTTATATCCATTTAACTAAGGAGACAAGCGGGCGTAGTATACCCGCTTTTCGCGCCACGTTAAGGGGCAAACAGGCTGTTTGCCTGAAACGTGACCAGTCAGGCATCACGTTTTGCCGCTTTATTCCGCTTTTCCATCCTCCACTTCTCTGCGGCGTTTCTCTTTCGCTTTTGTCTGCGCTTTTTTCTTGTTGCTCATGTCGTTACGAATCTGAGCATGGCTTATCAATGCAAAAATAAAGGTGCCGCCGCAGATGTTGCCCGCAAGCGTTGGCAGGGCAAACGGCCAGAAGAAGTCGGTCCAGTGAACGGTGCCGTTAAAGACCAGATAAAGAATTTCAACGGAGCCAACCACGATATGGGTCAAATCGCCCAGCGCGACCAGCCACGTCATGATGATAATAACCACGATTTTCGCCGAGCCTGCGGCCGGGAACATCCAGACCATGGTAGCGATGATCCAGCCAGAGATAATGGCGTTGGCGAACATTTCTCCCGGCGTGTTTTTCATCACCTCCATTCCGATTTTGACGAATGCATCCCGCGTCTGCTCATCAAAAATGGGCATATATTCAAAAGCGTAAGCCGCAAGGCCTGTCCCAATCAGGTTACCGAGCAGCACCATTCCCCACAGGCGCAGCAGCAGCAGGAAGTTGCTGCCGGTGGGTTTATGCATCACCGGCAGTACGGCGGTGAGGGTATTTTCTGTAAAAAGCTGCTGGCGCGCCATGATGACGATAATAAAGCCGAAGGTATAACCCAGATTTTCCAGCAGAAAGCTGCCCGGCACGCCGTCCAGATTGACATGAAAAATGCCTTTGGCGAGCAAAGAAGCCCCCATTGACAGACCCGCCGCAATGGCCGACCACAGCAGCGCCATGGCGTCGCGCTCCAGCTCCTTCTCCCCGTCCTGGCGAATATGCTCATGGATGGCCATCGCCTTAGAAGGGAGCTGCTCTTCATCCATCTCTATCTCTTTGCCGCTCGATTTTTCTTCGCTTTCTACTTCCAGCTCATCGCTGGATTTATCAATTTTGTCGTCCTGCAACTTGTCCATTTTGGGGATACTCCACGCTTTTATCGTTCTGTTAAGCGTAGCGGCTTTTGTCTGTTTTCCCCGGCTTCGCGAACAATTCGACCTAATCTTGATCTGGACTGGGTGTATTACCCCTTTTTGAGTACTCCTTCATGCCCCGCCTCACCTGGAGCGGCCTGGATGATGTGGTATCATTTCTGCCCCTAAGAAAAGTAGTGGTTTTCCCCATGCTTGATGCCATCAAACTGACCTGCACCCGTGACGAGCGAACGCTGTTTAGCGCTCTGTCTTTTTCCGTTTCGGTGGGGGAGATGGTCCAGGTCGCAGGCCAAAACGGCGCGGGGAAAACGTCTTTATTACGTATTCTCGCCGGGCTTGCTCAGGCCGAAGAGGGGGAGGTTCGCTGGCAGGGGAAAAAGCTGCAGCGTAGCCGCGATATTTACCATCATGATTTACTGTGGCTCGGGCATCAGCCCGGAACCAAAACCGTGCTCACCGCTTTCGAAAATCTCAGCTTCTTTCATGGAGATTGTACCGCAGCGCAGCGCTGGCAGGCGTTAGCCGGGGCCGGTTTAGTCGGGTTTGAAGATGTGCCGGTCAGCCAGCTTTCCGCCGGACAGCAGCGCCGGGCGGCGCTTGCGCGGCTATGGTTGAGTAGGGCAAAGCTGTGGATTCTGGACGAACCCTTTACCGCGATTGACGCCGCTGGTATAGAAAATCTTACCCAGCAAATGGTGCGGCATACCGGAGAAGGAGGAATGGTTATTCTCACTACGCACCAGCCGCTAGCCCTTGCTTCCGTGCGGCAGATTGTTTTGCAGGACGCGCGCCCATGATGCGCAGAATTTTCTGGCAGGAGCTGCGCGTGCTTTTCCGCAAAGGCGCCGAGATCGCCAACCCGCTGTGGTTCTTCCTCATTGTTATCACGTTGTTTCCCTTAGGGATTGGCCCAGAGCCTCAGCTACTGGCGCGCATCGCGCCGGGCATAATCTGGGTAGCGGCGCTGCTTGCATCGTTGCTGGCGATGGACAGGCTGTTTCGCGACGACTTTCAGGACGGATCGCTTGAGCAGCTTATGTTGCTACCCGTGCCTTTGCCCATGGTGGTGCTGGCGAAAGTAACCGCTCACTGGGTGGTGACGGGGCTGCCGCTGCTGCTGCTCTCGCCGCTGGCGGCCTTACTGCTCGGGCTGGATTTTTATCGCTGGCAGGTGATGGCGCTAACGCTGCTGCTGGGCACGCCGACGCTGAGTTTTCTTGGGGCGCCTGGCGTGGGTTTAACGGTGGGATTACGACGCGGCGGCGTGCTGCTCAGCCTGCTGGTCCTGCCGCTGACTATTCCACTGCTGATTTTTGCCACAGCCGCGATGGACGCCGCGTCGATGAATCTGCCGGTTGACGGTTATATGGCCATTCTGGGCGCGCTGCTTGCGGGGAGCGCAACGTTAAGCCCCTTTGCCACGGCGGCGGCGCTGCGCGTCAGCGTACAGTAACTTTTTTCTATTTTTGTGAGCGATTAATTATGTGGAAAGCCTTACATCAGCTTGCTAAACCAGAACGGCTGTATCAGCTGTGCGGGCGTTTTGTGCCCTGGCTTGCCGTCGCGAGCGCGGTTTTGCTAACGGCCGGCTGTATCTGGGGATTTGTCTATGCGCCGGCCGACTACCAGCAGGGGCAGAGCTACCGAATCATGTACCTGCATGTGCCGGCGGCTATCTGGTCAATGGGTATTTACGCGTCGATGGCGATTGCCGCGTTTATTGGGCTGGTGTGGCAGATGAAAATGGCCGACCTGGCGGTTGCCGCCATGGCGCCGGTAGGGGCGGTGTTCACCTTTATTGCCCTGATAACCGGTTCTGCCTGGGGAAAGCCTATGTGGGGAACCTGGTGGATATGGGACGCCCGCCTGACTTCAGAACTCGTTTTGCTGTTCCTTTATATCGGCGTGATTGCGCTCTATAACGCCTTTGACGATCGCCGCCTGGCCGGACGTGCCGCGGGCATTCTGGTGCTGGTGGGCGTTGTGAATCTGCCGATAATCCATTTCTCCGTGGAGTGGTGGAACACGCTGCATCAGGGCTCAACCAATATGCAGCAAAGCGTTGACCCGTCCATGCGCACGCCGCTGCGCCTGACCATCTTTGGTTTTCTGCTGCTGTTTATCACCCTGACGCTGATGCGTCTGCGCAATCTCATTTTACTTCAGGAACGTCGCCGCCCGTGGGTGCTGGCGCTGGTACAAAAAGGAAGCAAAGTATGAACGGTGCGTTTACCAGTTGGGCCGAGTTTTTTGCGATGGGCGGCTATGCGTTTTATGTCTGGCTGGCCGTCGCTTTTACGGTCGTTCCGCTGCTGGCGTTGGTTATCCAGACAACCTTGCAGCGTCGTGAAATCCTCAACGGCGTGGAACGCCAGCAGGCGCGCGAACAGCGTATTCGGGCGCAAAAGCAAACAGAGGCAAGGTAAGTGAATACTCGTCGTAAAAACCGCTTTTACCTGACGGCGGCTGTACTGGTTGGGTTAGGGCTTACTATCGCGCTGGTGCTCTATGCGCTGCGCAGCAATATCGATCTTTTCTATACGCCGGGCGAAATCCTTTATGGCAAAGGCGAAAGCCAGCAGATGCCGGAGGTCGGACAGCGGCTGCGCGTGGGCGGCATGGTAATGCCGGGCAGCGTAAAGCGGGATAAGCAAACGCTCAAGGTCACTTTCAAGCTGTATGACGTTAACGGCGTGGTGGACGTTACCTACGTTGGCATTCTGCCCGACCTGTTTCGTGAGGGGCAGGGCGTAGTGGCGCAGGGCGTGCTGGAAAAAGCCAATCTGATCGCGGCAAAAGAGGTGCTGGCAAAGCATGACGAAAATTACACGCCGCCGGAAGTCAAAGAGGCGATGAATAAAAATCACCGCAGCGCGCCGCAGGCTTACGGGGACAACGCGTCATGATGCCTGAAGTCGGGAGTTTTCTGCTTTGTCTGGCGCTGGGCTGGTCGTTACTGCTGGGCGTTTATCCCCTCTGGGGCGTAAAGCGCAACGATGCGCGCCTGATGGCCTCGGCGCGTCCGCTTGCCTGGGCGCTGTTCCTGACGGTTTTCGCCTCGTTTCTGGTGCTGGTTCAGGCTTTTATCGTTAATGATTTCACCGTGGCGTATGTCGCCAGCAACTCCAACACCGAACTGCCGGTCTGGTATCGCGTGGCGGCGACCTGGGGGGCACATGAAGGCTCGCTGATGCTCTGGGTGTTACTGATGAGCGGCTGGACGTTTGCGGTAGCGCTGCTCAGCGGTGGCATGCCAAAAGATGCCCTGGCGCGCGTGTTATCCGTAATGGGGATGATTAACGTCGGGTTTCTGCTGTTTATCATTTTCACCTCGAACCCCTTCACCCGCACGCTGCCGGATTTCCCCATCGAAGGGCGCGACTTAAATCCGCTGTTGCAGGACGTCGGGCTTATCTTCCATCCGCCGTTGCTATACATGGGCTACGTCGGATTCTCCGTCGCTTTTGCTTTTTCTATTGCCGCGCTGATGGCGGGCAAACTCGATACGAACTGGGCGCGCTGGACCCGTCCGTGGACGCTCGCCGCCTGGTCATTTTTAACCACCGGCATCGTGCTGGGTTCCGGCTGGGCCTATTACGAACTGGGCTGGGGCGGCTGGTGGTTCTGGGACCCGGTCGAGAACGCTTCGTTTATGCCCTGGCTTGCCGGTACGGCGCTGATTCACTCGCTTTCGGTTACCGAAAAGCGCGGCAGCTTTAAGGCCTGGACGGTGCTGCTGGCGATTACCGCCTTTTCGCTTTGCCTGCTGGGGACTTTCCTCGTGCGGTCCGGCGTGCTGGTTTCGGTGCATTCTTTCGCCTCCGACCCGGCGCGCGGCATGTTTATCCTCGCTTTTCTGGTGATTGTTATCGGCGGCTCGCTGTTGCTGTACGCGCTCAAGGGCGGCAAGGTGCGTTCACGAGTGGGAAACAGCCTGTGGTCGCGGGAGTCGTTTTTGCTCGGTAATAACGTGCTGCTGATTGCCGCCATGCTGGTGGTGCTGTTGGGAACGCTGCTGCCGCTGGTGCATAAGCAACTGGGGCTTGGCAGCATCTCCATTGGCGAGCCGTTCTTTAACACCATGTTTACCGCGCTGATGGCGCCTTTTGCTTTGCTGCTCGGCATCGGACCGCTGGTGCGCTGGCGTCGCGATGAACCGCAGAAGCTGGTAAGACGTCTTGTGATTGCGCTGGCCGTTACCGTGACGCTTTCGCTGGCGCTGCCGTGGCTGATGCAGGACCGCGTGGAGGCGATGACGGTGGTCGGCTTGCTGATGGCGAGCTGGGTCTTTGTGCTGGCGCTGATGGAAGTTTACGCGCGGGCGACCCACCGCCGTGGTCTGCTGGCGGGGCTGTGGAAACTGCCGCGCAGCCACTGGGGTATGGTGTTTGGTCATGCAGGACTTGCGATAACGGTGGTTGGCATCGCCTTTAGCCAGAATTACAGCATTGAGCGCGACGTGCGCATGAAAGCCGGTGAAAGCATCGATATTCGTCAGTATCACTTTGTGCTGCGCGACGTGCAGGATCTGACTGGTCCTAACTATCGCGGCGGCGTGGGAATTATCGAGGTGACGCGCAACGGTAAACCGGAAGCGACGCTGCATGCGGAAAAACGCTTCTACAACAGCAACCGATCGATGATGACCGAAGCGGCTATCGACGGCGGCTTTACCCGCGATCTGTACGCCGCGCTTGGCGAAGAGCTGGACGACGGCAGCTGGGCGGTGCGGCTGTATTACAAACCGTTCGTGCGCTGGATTTGGGCCGGTGGTTTCCTCATGGCCTTAGGCGGCGTTTTCTGCCTGTGCGATCCCCGCTATCGATCGCGTAAAAAAATGCCGGAGGCCGCATGAAGCGCAAAATGTTGTTTATCCCGCTGGTGCTGTTTTTGCTGCTGGCGGCAGCTCTGCTCTGGCAGCTTGCACGGAATGCGCAGGGCGAGGACCCCACCGACCTTGAGTCGGCACTGGTCGGCAAACCGGTGCCGGTGTTCCGCCTCGAATCGCTGGAAAGCCCCGGTAAAATTTACGATCGGGCGGTGCTGACGGATGGCAGGCCCGTTTTGCTAAACGTCTGGGCGACCTGGTGCCCAACCTGTCGGGCGGAACACCAGTTTCTGAACGGCCTGAAAGCGCAGGGGATTCGCATTGTAGGCATGAATTACAAGGACGATCGCCGCAAAGCAATTAGCTGGCTGAACGAGTTGGGTAATCCTTACGCGCTGAGTTTATTTGACGGCAACGGCATGCTGGGGCTGGATCTTGGCGTCTACGGCGCGCCAGAAACCTTCCTCATCGACGGGCAGGGGATCGTTCGCTACCGCCATGCGGGCGATCTTAACGATCGCGTCTGGCAGCAGGAAATTAAGCCGCTGTGGGATAAATACAATAAGGAGGCGGGCGCATGAAACGCGGTTTGCTTTTTATCGCGGCGCTGCTGTTTTCCTTTTACGCTTTAGCCGCCATCGATACCTATACGTTCAAAGATGAAGCGCAGGAGCAGCAGTTTCGTCAGCTCACTGAACAACTGCGCTGCCCGAAATGCCAGAACAACAGCATCGCCGACTCCAATGCGATGATCGCCTCGGACATGCGCCTGAAGGTGTATGAGCTGATGCAGCAGGGCAAAAATAAGCAGCAGATTGTTGATTATATGGTTGCGCGTTACGGCAACTTTGTGACTTATGAGCCGCCGGTTACCCCGTCGACGATTATTTTGTGGCTCCTGCCGACGCTATTTATCGTCGGCGGGATTAGCGTGATTGTGGTCCGCAGCCGTAAACGGCGGGTTTATTTCAGTGAAGAAAGTGAAGGGCAGCAGCACCGTGAGCCGGTATCTGTTGCCAGCTACTGGATTTTTTTGCCGGGCGCCGTTGTGCTTCTGGCCATAAGCGTTGGGGTTTATCTGCAAGTCTCGGGCATCAGTCAGGTACGAGAATGGCAGCAGGTTACCCGGCAAACGCCACTGCTACTGGATCGCGTCATGGACCCTAACGCCGAGCCGTTAAATATGGAAGATATGGCGCGTCTTGGGCTAGGTTTGCGTACCCGTTTGCAGCAAGAGCCTGATAATATTGAGGGCTGGATGATGCTGGGGCGAATTGGTATGGTGTTAAATAACGCAACAACCGCTACACAAGCCTTTGCACATGCATATAAACTGTCGCCTGCTAACGGTGATGTAAAGCTGGGCTATGCTGAAGTGTTGACCCGTTCTGCGGATCCGCAAGACAACCTTCTGGGGGGACGTCTTTTGCGTGAGCTGCTGAAATCCGATCGCACTAATGTGCGCGCACTTAGCCTGTTTGCCTTTAACGCCTTTGAGCAGCAGCAGTATCGCGAGGCGATTGGCGCCTGGCAGATAATGTTGCGGATATTACCGGCGAACGACCAGCGCCGCGCCGTCGTTGAAAGAAGCATCGAACAGGCGAAGTTACAGGCAGGTCAGACTATCATCAAACCTGAGAACGTAGATAAACAATAACAGGGAGACGCATATGAATTTTCGCCTGACCGGGCTTGCTCTGGCCACGACGTTACTCGTCGGCTGCGCCAGCTCCGGCGACCAGGAACCGCAGGGGCGCTCGGACCCGTTTGAAGGGTTCAACCGCACGATGTACAACTTCAACTTCAACGTGTTGGATCCGTATGTCGTTCGCCCTGTCGCCGTTGCCTGGCGTGATTATGTGCCGCAACCTGCGCGTAACGGGTTAAGCAACTTTACCAGCAACCTTGAAGAGCCCGCCGTCATGGTGAACTACTTCCTGCAGGGCGATCCCTATCAGGGCATGGTGCACTTTACCCGCTTCTTCCTGAACTCCCTGCTTGGCATGGGCGGTTTTATCGACGTGGCCGGCATGGCGAATACCAAACTGCAGCGTGAAGAGCCGCATCGCTTTGGTTCAACGCTTGGGCATTATGGCGTCGGCTATGGCCCCTATGTTCAACTGCCGTTCTATGGCAGCTTTACGCTGCGTGATGAAGGCGGCGATTACGCGGATACGCTCTATCCGCTGCTGTCATTGCTGACCTGGCCGATGTCCATCGGCAAATGGACGATTGAGGGCATCGAAACCCGCGCGCAACTGCTGGATTCTGACGGCCTGCTCAGGCAATCTTCCGATCCGTACATCATGGTGCGCGAGGCTTACTTCCAGCGTCATGATTTTATCGCGAACGGCGGCAAGCTTTCTCCGCAGGTCAACCCAAATGCGGCGTTGATTCAGGACGATCTGAAAGACATCGACTCGCAGTAAAAAATAAGCATAAAAAAAGGCGAACCTCAGGTTCGCCTTTTTTGTTTCCGCGCGCGCCCGTTAGAACGCGTAGTTGAAGTTCATGCCGTACAGCCAGGCTTTCCCTTCTGAACGGAAGGTATAAGGCCCTTCCTGGATTTCCACGTGCTGGCCGTGCATGTAGGAAACGCCGAGGTCAACGGATGCGTCGTCGTTAAACGCATAGGTAGTACCCGCGCTCAGCCACAGACGGTCCTGATCCGGGATGGAGATGGAACGGTTTTCTGCCGGAACCGGGCTATCGTCAAATGCGATACCGGTACGGAAGGTCCAGTTTTTATCCATAAAGTAGGTGGTACCCAGCGCAATGCGGTACGCATCCTTGAATTTTTCATCTTTCTGGAACAGCGTCTGGCCGTCGCTGCCGGTGGCTTTCAGCTCCTGGAACTGGCTCCAGCTGGTATAGGTCAGGCTGTAGTGGATAGCCCACTGCGGCGCGACTTTGTTATAGCCAGACAGTTCCCACATTTCAGGCAGGTTCAGGGTCAGAGAACCCGGTACGGTTTGTCCGTTGGTGCCAGCTGGCAGGCCAAAGTTAGACAGCAACGGGTTGTAGGCGGCGGGGAGGTTGCTCTTATAGTCGCCGTCGAAATCGATTTTCACTTCAGAGCGGTAGGTAAAGCCGTAGCGGTTATCTTTGTCGATTTCATAAAGAATACCGGCGTTCCAGCCGAAGCCCCACTCGTCGCCTTTCAGGTGGGCGATTTGCGTGTCAGCCGGGATCTGAGATACCGGGCCTGCCAGTTGTGGAGGCAGCGCGCCTGAGCCTGCAATAAGCTGCGGTAAGTCACCGGCAT
The DNA here is from genome assembly GCA_032000125.1 of Buttiauxella sp. Lineage (GTDB taxonomy): Bacteria > Pseudomonadota > Gammaproteobacteria > Enterobacterales > Enterobacteriaceae > Dryocola. The sequence goes on from DAMALH010000014.1 coordinate 34,815, forward strand.
AACGCTCGATTTTCGCTCGCGCGTAAACCGCATCAAAACCAAGACCGAAGCTCCAGTTACTGTTTAAGCGGTAAGCGCCGCTCAGGTTCAGGTTTAAGGTTTCGAGATCGGTTTTACCGGCAACGGAGCCCGCCGTGTAATCATTATTAAATTCTGTCGCCAGACCGTAGTTAGAGGTCAGGGAAGCGCCAACGCCAAACTGTTCATTGATTGGCGTAACGAAATGCAGGTTCGGTACCCAGGCCGTCGGTGCGATGTTGTCCGCGTTGGTGCTGCGGCCCGATGGCGATGAGCCGGAAATATTAACGTCCGGATCGACAAATATCGCACCGCCAGAAAATGACGGACGGTCGAACATCATGATGGTGGCGGGGTTACGGCTGGCTGAACCAGCGTTATCCGCGACCGCTCCTTCCCCTGAATAAGCTCGGCCAAGGCCAGAGGAAGAGAACTCGTTTAATTGAAAGCCGGCTGAGTACGCCTGCGAGGAAACAATTGCCACTGCAACCGCGAGGGCTGACTTTGTAAACAGGTTTTTCTGGCTCATGACCAAAACCTCATAGATTTATTTTTATACAAATAATGTTACACGTGGTAACAGGAGCGCGAATAGTAGGGACTGATCGGGCACAGAGAAAGCAGACCAGTGGCGAGAGTATAGGTCTGACCAGATAGTATGTTGCAAGTTTGTATCTAAATTTTTTCAAACTTGATCGTGAAAACGAGATCCGCCCGGCAAAATGGCGGCCAGGCGTCTTCATGCCGGGGTATGAATTTTGTTTTAGATCATTTTTAAGTGTGATTTTGGTCACTTACGGGCGCAGGTAAAATTAACGGCTGGAGCGGCCTCAACGGGGAGCGTAAAATAAGCGGTAATTGTTGAATCCATTTTCGCATTGCCTGAAGAGGAAATCATAATGAGTAAAAATACCGCCGATGAAACCCCGGTTTGCTGCTGTATTGACGTTGGCTCCATTATCGACAATACCGATTGTACGGCGACATACAGCCGCGTTTTCGCCGATAAAGCGCAGGCAGAAGAAACGCTGGCCGCGCTTAGCGCTAAGGCCCGCGAAGTTGAATCTGAGCCATGCCAGATTGTGCCGCGCTATACGGAAGTCAACGAAGGCGTGCGTCTGGATATCGACTTCGTGTTTAGCTGCCAGGCTGAAACCATGATCTTCCAGCTCGGCCTGCGCTAGTTTTTCTTCACGCTCTCTCTTCGGGAGCGTTATTTTCCCCCGCTAAAGCGTGTCCACCCTCCCAATTTTTTAGTCGCCCGGTTGGCTGAATGTAACTTTTTGGTTAAAACTGTGATCAGGTCAGACCACTTTTGGTCCGTTTACAATTTTTAACAGGGGAGCGTTATGAGTCAGGCACTTCCGCTGGTGACCCGTCAGGGTGACCGCATTGCCATCGTCAGTGGGTTACGCACGCCATTTGCCCGCCAGGCGACCGCCTTCCACGGCATTCCCGCCATCGATCTTGGCAATATGGTGGTCAGCGAGCTGCTGGCACGCAGTGAAATTCCCCCGGAAATCATCGAGCAACTCGTTTTCGGCCAGGTTGTGCAGATGCCGGAAGCGCCGAATATCGCCCGTGAAATCGTTCTCGGCACCGGCATGAGCGTGCACACGGACGCCTACAGCGTGAGCCGGGCCTGCGCTACCAGTTTTCAGGCCGTAGCAAACGTTGCCGAAAGCCTGCTTGCCGGCACTATTCGCGCCGGGATTGCCGGCGGGGCGGACTCGTCTTCCGTTCTGCCAATTGGCGTAAGTAAAAAGCTGGGCCGCACGTTAGTAGACGTCAATAAAGCCCGCAGTTTTGGCCAGCGGCTGAAACTTTTTTCCCGCCTGCGCCCACGCGATCTTCTTCCTGTTCCTCCGGCAGTGGCGGAATACTCCACCGGCCTGAGAATGGGCGATACCGCCGAGCAAATGGCGAAAACGCATGGTATTACGCGCGAACAGCAGGACGCCCTCGCGCACCGTTCCCATGAGCGCGCAACGCTCGCCTGGCAGGAAGGAAAGCTGGCGGATGAGGTGATGACGGCTTTCATTCCACCGTATCGTCAGCCGTTTAGCGAAGATAACGTCGTCCGTAAAAACTCAACGCTTGCAGATTATGCCAGGCTTCGCCCGGCTTTTGACCGCAAACACGGGACGGTAACCGCTGCTAACAGCACGCCGTTAACCGACGGCGCGGCCGCCGTGATCCTGATGACTGAATCCCGCGCAAAAGAGCTTGGTCTCAAACCGCTGGGCTTTTTACGCAGCTATGCTTTTACCGCGGTCGATGTCTGGAAAGATATGCTGTCAGGCCCGGCATGGGCTACGCCGCTGGCGCTGGAAAGGGCGGGCATCACCCTTAATGATTTGACCCTGTTTGATATGCATGAAGCCTTTGCGGCCCAGACGCTCGCCAATTTGAAAATGCTTTCCAGCGAACGCTTTGCGCGCGATGTGCTGGGACGCCCTCATGCAACAGGGGAAGTGGATGAGGCAAAATTTAACGTGCTCGGCGGTTCGATTGCCTATGGGCATCCTTTTGCCGCAACCGGCGCGCGTATGATTACGCAAACGCTGCATGAGCTTCGTCGTCGCGGCGGAGGATTGGGGCTGGTGACCGCCTGCGCGGCGGGTGGTTTGGGTGCGGCAATGGTTCTGGAGGTCGAATAATGGAACAGACAAGCGCATTTTCACTGCATATTCGACTTGATAACGTTGCGGTGGTCACGATTGACGTGCCCGGCGAAAAGATGAACACCCTCAAAGCCTCGTTTGGCCCTGAGGTGCACGCTATTATTAAAAAGGTAAGGGATAACAACAGCCTGCAGGGGCTGGTATTTATCTCCGCTAAGCCCGACAACTTTATCGCGGGCGCGGATATCAATATGATTGCCGACTGCAAGTCTGCCCAGGAAGCGCAGGACCTGGCCCGCCAGGGCCAGCAGATTATGGCTGAGATTGCCGCGCTGCCGATCCCGGTGGTAGCGGCCATCCATGGCGCCTGCCTTGGCGGCGGTCTTGAGCTGGCGCTCGCCTGTCATAAGCGAATCTGTACCGACGATGAGAAAACAAAGCTGGGGCTGCCGGAGGTGCAACTGGGCCTGCTGCCCGGCTCTGGCGGCACGCAGCGTTTACCGCGTCTGATTGGCGTGAGCAACGCGCTGGATATGATTCTCACCGGCAAGCAGCTACGTCCGCGTCAGGCGCTGAAGCTGGGGCTGGTTGACGATGTTGTTCCGCAATCTATTTTGCTTAATGCCGCCGTTGAGCTGGCGCTCAAAGGCCGCAAGCCTGCACGTGTTTTACCGGTTCGCGAACGCGTGCTTGCCGGGCCGCTTGGGCGCTCGCTGCTGTTCAATATGGTGAACAAGAAAACGGAACAAAAAACCCAAGGCAATTACCCGGCCACGCGGCGGGTGCTTGAGGTGATAAAAATCGGTCTGGAGCAGGGGGCGCATAGCGGCTACGAGGCCGAGGCGAAGGCCTTTGGCGAGCTGGCAATGACGCCGCAGTCCGCCGCGCTGCGTGGGATATTTTTCGCCAGCACGGAGCTTAAAAAAGAGCAGGGCGGTGATGCCGCGCCTCGTCCGATTCGCGCGGTTGGCGTACTGGGCGGAGGGTTAATGGGCGGCGGTATTGCTTACGTCACGGCGACGAAAGGGGCGCTTCCGGTCCGCATTAAGGATATCGGCAACGAAGGGATTAACCACGCGCTGAAATACAGTTGGGATCTGCTGGATAAAAAAGTGCGCCGCCGTCATATGAAAGGGGCAGAGCGTCAGCGCGAGATGGCGCGCATTTCCGGCGGCACGGATTACAGCGGTTTTCATAGCCGCGATATCGTGGTGGAAGCCGTATTTGAAGACCTGGCCCTGAAGCAAAAAATGGTGGAGGAAATTGAACGGCACGCCGCGCCGCATACGGTTTTCGCCTCTAACACATCTTCATTGCCTATTGCGGATATTGCCGCCAACGCCGCGCGGCCGGAACAGGTTATCGGCCTGCACTATTTCAGCCCGGTCGACAAGATGCCGCTGGTGGAAGTCATTCCCCATGCCGGTACTTCAGCGCAAACCATCTCCACAACCGTTGCGCTGGCGAAGAAACAGGGTAAAACGCCGATTGTGGTGGGAGACAGCGCAGGATTTTACGTTAACCGCATTCTGGCTCCGTATATTAACGAAGCGATGCGCTGCCTGGTGGAAGGGGAGCCTATCGATAAAATTGACGAGGCGCTGGTCAAATTTGGTTTCCCCGTCGGCCCAATCCAACTTTTGGATGAGGTGGGAATTGACGTAGGGACTAAAATTAGCCCAATTCTTCAGCGGGCATACGGCGAGCGTTTTGCCGCCCCGGAGGCGATAGCGGCAATATTGAACGACGATCGCAAAGGGAGAAAAAATGGCCGCGGTTTCTATCTTTATGCCTCGAAAGGGCGTAAAAGCAAAAAACAGGCCGACCCTGCAATTTATAAGCTTATTGGGGTGGCACCAAAAGGGCAGATGGACGCTACAGCCATTGCCGAACGCTGCGTGATGATGATGCTCAATGAGGCAGCCCGTTGCCTTGATGAAGGCGTGGTGCGCAGCGCTCGCGACGGCGATCTTGGCGCCGTCTTTGGTATTGGCTTCCCGCCGTTTCTCGGCGGGCCGTTCCGCTATATGGATAGTAAGGGCGCGGGTGAAATTGTCGCAACGCTGCAACGCCTTTCGAGCCGCTACGGCGAAAGATTTTCACCCTGCGACAGGCTGTTAACGATGGCCGGGAATAACCTCACATTCAGCAATTCACTGCAACATGAGGCGGAAACCAGGGTCAAAGAAGCATGAGTTTTACCTCTCCGCCGGGAGGCTGTAAACTCGGTGAACGGACGCTGGTCGGTCATTTTGTAAACTATGGTTGACTATACTTACAGCAATGGAGTAAAAAACAGCGTTTCATTCGGTGTACGGATAAGGCACAATGCCCGGCTGCTGAATATCTCCCCGGCGTTAAGAGGGGATATTGCGGCATTCCTGGTTAACAAAAGCGGTGCAATATGCAAGTTTTTATCATGCGTCATGGCGACGCAGCACTCGATGCCGCCAGCGACTCGGTACGTCCATTAACCCAGTGTGGCTGTGACGAATCCCGTGTAATGGCGACCTGGTTAAAAAGTCAGGTAGCGGATATCGAACGTGTTCTGGTGAGCCCTTACCTGCGAGCTGAACAGACCCTTGAAGTGGTGCGGGAAGCGCTTAATCTCCCGGAAAAAGAAGACGTCCTGCCGGAACTGACCCCGTGCGGCGATGTCGGCCTGGTGAGCTGCTATTTGCAGGCGCTGGCTAATGAAGGCGTTGAATCGGCGCTGGTGGTTTCTCACCTGCCGTTGGTTGGTTACCTGGTGTCTGAACTCTGCCCTGAAGAAACGCCGCCGATGTTCAGCACCTCGGCCATTGCCAGCGTCACGCTGGATGCGGAAACCGGCAAAGGGGTGTTTAACTGGCAGATGAACCCCTGCAATCTGAAAGTGGCGAAAGCTATCTGAGCCGTGAGCATGAAAAAAGAGCCGCGAAATGCGGCTCTTATTGTTTCTGTCTTGCAGGCACGCAAGGCGAGGCTAAGGCAATTCGGGCGCCTGCCACTCTTCTACCTCAATCAACACCAGCAGGGCTGCATCGCCGCCGTACTCTTTCGGCGCCTGATGGAATGCCATTACATGCGGGTGCTGAGCGAGCCACAGCGGCGTTTGCTGCTTTAGCACGTGCTTGCCATGCCCGTGCATTACGCAGGCGCAAAATACTTGTTCACGACGGCAGGCGGCAATCAACGCGCCAAGCTCCTGCTTTGCCTGAAGCTGCGTTAACCCATGTAAATCCAAAAACAGTTCAGGGGAGTAATCACCCCGGCGAATTTTCTTTAATTCAAAATGGCTAACGTCTTCGCGGACATAGCGAGTGGGGCCTTCAGCCGCAAGCCTTGGCTGGAACTCGTCGGAAAAGTAGTGGCTGGCGTCGACCTGCTCCTGTAACAGCCGTTTCACCGGCACTTCCTGGATCTTTTTGCGCACCGGGCGGTGGACAATAGTGTCCTGGGCAAGTTTCTTGGTGCCGCTCATCAATTCACGGAAAAGGTTCTTTTCATCAACGCTGAGCGGAGGTTTCTTCTTCATCGCTTTCTCGTCTCGCATCTGCTTTGGCGTCAGTTTACCCGCTTTGCCGCTCATCACTAAATAAAACGCAAATTTCCACCCCGCTACGGTGATTGCCTGCTGATTTGTCGCGACCTTCATGGCAAACTAATCGATTATTGAATTAGCGCGAACGGCCTGCGGAGGGCAACGTGGATAAAATTTTCGTCGATGAGGCAGTGAGTGAACTGCACACCATTCAGGATATGCTGCGCTGGGCAGTCAGCCGTTTTAGCGCCGCCAATATCTGGTATGGTCACGGCACCGACAACCCGTGGGATGAAGCCGTTCAGCTGGTGCTGCCAAGCCTCTATCTGCCGCTGGATATTCCTGAAGATATGCGCACCGCGCGTCTGACTCCCAGCGAGCGTCATCGTATCGTTGAGCGCGTGATCCGCCGGGTGAACGAGCGTATTCCGGTAGCCTATCTCACCAACAAAGCCTGGTTCTGCGGTCACGAGTTCTATGTCGACGAGCGTGTGCTGGTGCCGCGTTCCCCAATTGGCGAGACGATCGCTAACCGCTTTGCCGGCCTTTACGACGCCGAACCCCGTCATATTCTGGATATGTGTACCGGCAGCGGCTGTATCGCCATTGCCTGCGCGTATGAATTTACCCATGCCGAAGTGGACGCGGTAGATATCTCCCTTGATGCGCTGGCGGTTGCCGAGCAAAACATCGCTGAACACGGCCTGGAAAATCAGGTTACGCCGATTCGCTCAGACCTGTTCCGCGACCTGCCGAAAGTGCAGTACGACGTTATCGTCACCAATCCGCCGTACGTCGATGCGGAAGATATGTCCGATTTGCCGGGCGAGTTCCGCTTTGAGCCGGAGCTTGGGCTGGCAGCAGGAAGCGACGGCCTGAAACTGGCGCGCCGCATTCTGGCCTGCGCGCCGGATTACCTGGCCGACGGCGGGATTCTGATTTGTGAAGTGGGTAACAGCATGGTACATCTGATGGAGCAATATCCGGACGTACCCTTCACCTGGCTTGAGTTTGAAAACGGCGGTGACGGCGTCTTTATGCTGACCAAATCGCAGCTTATCGCCGCTCGTGAACATTTCAGCATCTATAAAGATTAAGCTGTGCAGGCGGGCCGCAAGGCCCGGCGAAGGTTGCTGACAAAGAAGGAAAAGCGTGGTTTTCCTTCTTTGCCGTTATCAGCCGAAAATCAAGAAATTGATTTTCCTTGTTTTTTGATTGGTGATGCAGGCTTATCCCGTGACTCGATGAGCTTTGTCGTCGGTCTGAGGCGGGCCGCAAAGCCCGTCGCCATTTCGCTCACAACACAACAATGACAACAACGGTATTTAAGGAGCCGTGATGGCAGGAAACAGTATTGGACAAGTATTTCGCGTAACGACATTTGGTGAGTCCCACGGCATCGCGCTGGGCTGCATTGTGGACGGCGTACCGCCGGGCATTCCTCTTACCGAAGCCGACCTGCAACACGATCTCGATCGCCGTCGCCCTGGCACCTCTCGCTACACCACCCAACGCCGCGAACCCGACCAGGTAAAAATTCTGTCCGGCGTGTTTGAAGGCGTAACGACGGGAACCAGCATCGGCCTGCTGATTGAGAATACCGATCAGCGCTCGCAGGACTACAGCGCCATTAAAGACGTGTTCCGCCCAGGGCACGCTGATTATACCTACGAACAAAAATACGGCCTGCGCGATTACCGTGGCGGCGGGCGTTCTTCCGCGCGTGAAACCGCAATGCGCGTGGCGGCGGGCGCCATCGCCAAAAAATACCTGACGCATAAATACGGCATCACCATTCGCGGCTGTCTGACGCAAATGGGCGACGTGCCGCTTGAAATTAAAGACTGGGAGCAGGTGGAACAGAACCCGTTCTTCTGCCCGGACCCGAGCAAAATCGACACCCTCGACGAACTGATGCGCGCGCTGAAAAAAGAAGGCGACTCCATCGGGGCGAAAGTCACCGTGGTTGCCGATAACGTGCCGCCGGGTCTTGGCGAACCGGTGTTTGACCGCCTGGATGCGGATATCGCGCACGCCTTAATGAGCATCAACGCCGTGAAGGGCGTGGAAATCGGCGAAGGCTTTGGCGTGGTGAACCTGCGCGGCAGCCAGAATCGCGATGAAATCACAGCCCACGGCTTCCAGAGCAACCATGCGGGCGGCATCCTCGGCGGCATCAGCAGCGGTCAGCAGATCGTGGCGAATATGGCGCTGAAGCCAACGTCCAGCATCATGGTTCCCGGACGCACCATCAATCGCGAAGGCGAAGAAGTGGAGATGGTCACCCGTGGCCGTCACGATCCTTGCGTAGGGATCCGTGCGGTGCCGATCGCCGAAGCGATGCTGGCGATCGTGCTGATGGACCATCTGCTGCGCCAGCGTGCTCAAAACGCCGACGTGACTTCCCCTTTACCGCGCTGGTAATGCGATGAAAAAAGTCCTTGTGGGGCTGCTGGCGTTGCTTGCCAGCGCCGCCGCTCTTGCCGCCACGCCGTGGCAAAACATCAGCCATCCGGTTGCGGGCAGCCCGCAGTCCATTGGCGCGTTTGCCAATGGTTGTATCGTGGGTGCCCACGCGCTGCCGCTAAACGACGCGCGCTATCAGGTCATGCGTCAGGATCAGCGCCGCTATTTCGGTCATCCTGATTTAGTGATGTTTATTCAAAGCCTGAGTAACCAGGTGCATCAGCTGGGGCTGGGGACGGTGCTGATTGGCGATATGGGCATGGCCGCGGGCGGGCGTTTTAGCTCCGGACACGCAAGCCACCAGACCGGGCTGGACGTCGATATCTTCCTGCAACTGCCTAAAACCCGCTGGACGGCCTCGCAGCTGCTTAAACCGCAGGCGCTGGATTTGGTGGCAAGCGACGACAGGCACGTTATTGGGCGCCTGTGGCAGCCGGAAATCGACAGCCTGATTAAGCTCGCGGCGAAAGATAACGACGTGACGCGCATCTTCGTCAATCCCGCCATCAAGCAGCAGCTTTGTCTGAATGCCGGTGCCGATCGCGACTGGCTGCGTAAGGTTCGTCCCTGGTTTGCCCATCGCGCCCATATGCACGTTCGCCTGCGCTGCCCGGCGGACAGCTTAGAGTGTGAAGATCAGCCTTTGCCGCCTCCGGGCGACGGCTGCGGTGCCGAGCTGCAAAGCTGGTTTGCGCCGCCGCCTCCGGGCAGCAAGCCGCCGAAAAAGAAAACTCCGCCTCCGATACCAGCCTCTTGCCAGGCCCTGCTGGATAATCACCAACTCTGACGGATAGGTTCCTGGAATGGAAATCGCTAACAAAGAAGGAAAAAACGGGGTTTTTCCTTCTTTGCAGTAAGCTGCCGAAAATCATTAATTGATTTTGCCTGTTAATTTTTGGGTGAGATCTTTTCACTCGCAACTGCATGAGGTTTGTCGTCAAGTCTAATGGAATGGTTTATGGTTTCCCCCCTGATGCTGGTGGCGCTGTTTTTTGTTGCCCTGCTGGCGGGGTTTATTGATGCGCTGGCGGGGGGAGGCGGGCTGTTGACCGTGCCTGCTTTGCTGGCAGCCGGTATGTCGCCCGCCCAGGCGCTGGCGACTAACAAGCTGCAGGCCTGCGGCGGTTCGGTTGCCGCCTCGCTCTATTTTATTCGCCGCAAAGTGGTGAGCTTTGCCGATCAGAAGCTCAATATTGCGATGACGTTCCTCGGCTCCACTAGCGGCGCGCTGCTGGTGCAGTATGTTAAGTCAGACCTGCTGCGTCAGATCCTGCCGCTGCTGGTGATTGGTATCGGCCTGTACTTTTTGCTGATGCCAAAACTCGGTGAAGAAGACCGCCAGCGTCGGCTGTACGGCCTGCCTTTTGCGCTAGTTGCGGGCGGCTGCGTGGGTTTTTATGACGGCTTCTTCGGCCCCGGCGCGGGGTCATTTTACGCGCTGGCGTTTGTGACGCTGTGCGGTTTTAACCTCGCCAAATCTACCGCTCATGCCAAAGTGCTGAACGCCACCTCGAACCTTGGCGGGCTGCTGCTGTTTATCATCGGTGGGAAAGTGATTTGGGGAACCGGCTTTGTAATGATGGCCGGGCAATTTTTGGGCGCGCGAATAGGGTCGCGTCTGGTACTGAGTAAAGGACAGAAGCTTATCCGGCCGATGATTGTCATTGTCTCGGCGGTGATGAGTGCCAAACTGTTATTTGATAGCCATGGAACGGAGATCCTCCGCTGGTTGGGGGTAGCATGAATATGACCACAGCACACCATTATCAGGAGCTGATCGATATTTTCGATAGCTGCTTTAAAGATGATTTTAATACCCGTCTGATTAAAGGCGACGACGAACCGATCTATCTTCCTGCAGATGCAGAAGTGCCGTACAACCGTATTGTCTTCGCCCACGGCTATTACGCAAGCGGCCTGCACGAGATTTCACACTGGTGTATCGCCGGTAAAGCGCGCCGCGAATTGGTGGATTTCGGTTACTGGTACTGCCCGGACGGGCGGGATGCGCAAACGCAAAGCAAGTTTGAGGACGTGGAAGTCAAGCCCCAGGCGCTGGAATGGCTGTTATGCGTGGCGGCGGGCTTCCCGTTTAACGTGAGCTGCGACAATCTGAGCGGTGACGTTGAGCCGGACAGGGTGGCGTTTCAGCGCCGTGTGCACGCCCAGGTTATGACCTGGCTTGAGGAAGGCGTTCCGGAACGCCCGGCGCGACTGATGGCCGCCCTGCGTGAATATTATAAAACCCCGCCGGTAACAGCAGACCTGTTTCCCTGGCCGGAAGATTTAAACTGATTACTGCAAAACGAGATGAGGAAGTAAGATGATCGCGGAATTTGAAACACGCATTCTGGCGTTGATTGATGGGATGGTTGACACAGCCGGTGATGACGAGCTGTTTGCCAGCGGTTACCTGCGCGGTCACCTCACTCTGGCGGTAGCGGAGCTGGAGCACGGCGAAGACCATTCGCCGCAAGCGCTGCATGCGATGGTTTCCAGCAGCCTGGCAAAAGCGATTCAGGCGGGAGAGCTTTCTCCTCGCGACCAGTCTCTGGTGCTGGGTATGTGGGATAACCTGTATCAGCAGGCTGAGTTTCAGTAACCAGCCGGGAGTAGCGGGTGGCGCAGGCGCCACCCGGATTTTATTTAACCTCTTTGCCCCGCAGCAGCTTGCGCACCCAAAACCGATTCGGGCTCAGCGCCGCGAGCGTTGCGCTGTCGAGCGGGATCGGTTCATCGCTCATTTGCGCCGCCAGAATCTCTGCCGCCAGCGGAGCGGAACACAACCCTCTTGACCCCAGCCCTGCCAGCATAAACAGGTTGTCATACACCGGCGCGCTGACGGCGTTGTCTTGCCCGCAGGCAAGCTCAGCATAGCTTTGCAGCGTGCGGTGATAATCCGGGACGCTGCCGATAACGGGCAGATGATCGCGTGTGGCGCAGCGCACGCCGCAGCGCGCCTCGCCTGCGGAAATATCCACCTCTTTTGGCCAGTCGGCTTCCGGCAGGCAGTTGAGCAGACGCTGGCGATTATTTTCCTGATCTTCCTCGCTATAGCGCATCTCCTGAACGCCACGGCGGTAGCTTGCGCCGATGCAGTGCTGCTGATTGTTCGGATTAAGCGGGGTGAGATAGCCGTCGTAACACAGCACCTGGCGAAGCGCCGCAAGAGCAGGGCTGGTTGGGATATGGCTGACCTGGCCGCCGACTGCGGAAACCGGCAGCTTTTCGGTTTGCGGGAAGTGGTTAACGTTATGCCCGTTTGCAAGCACGACAACGGCGTGCTGTTGCGGCGCCTGTTCTGCAAATTCTACCTTCCAGCCGTCGGCTGATTTATCCAGCGCCGTAACGCGGTGCCGGTAATGCGTTTTCAGCCCCTGCCGCTGCGCCAGCTCCAGCGCGCCGGCGGTAAGCTGTGCCGGACACAGCCAGCCGCCCAACGGATAGGTGATGCCGCCGCAACCTGTTGTAACGCCGCTGATTTCGGCAACGGTTTGTTGGTCTACGGCGTGAGCGAGAGGCTCCGGAAACGCGAGGCTTAGCATCTGCTCGATTTTATGCTGGCTTCTTTCATCCCAGCCGAGTTGCGTAACGCCGCACCAGTCATGATCGAATGCAACGGGCAGCGAATCATACAGGCGGCGGGCAAAGGTGAAGGCCGCGGCGAAAAAGGTCGTCAGCGAGGCATCATGCGTGCTTAGCAGCGGGTAAAGCGCGCCCTGGCGGTTGCCGGACGCACCTTGCGCGGGGGCTTCATCTTCGCAATAAAGCGTCACCTGCCAGCCGCGACGCAGCAGCGCAAGCGAGAGCAGGGCGCTGGCAACGCCTCCGCCGACAATCGCCGCTTCTTTTCCCTGCGCTGCAGGCCGCGCATACCACGGGGCTTGCGCCCGATGGGGAAGATCCTGTTGCATTATCCCGGTTAGCATCGTGCGCTTGCGTCCGAAGCCTTTGGTTTTAGTCATGGTGAAACCGGCGTCTATCAGCCCTCGGCGCACGAAGCCTGCACAGGTAAACGTTGCCAGCGTACCGCCCGAGCGTGCCAGCTTCGCCATAGCGTTGAAGAGCCCGGGTGTCCACATATCGGGGTTTTTCGACGGGGCGAAGCCGTCAAGAAACCAGGCGTCTACCTGATTGGTCAGGGTGTCATCAAGATCTGCTATCAGTTCGTTAATATCGCCAAACCACAGGTCCAGCGTGATGCGCCCTTGCGCCAGCAGCAGCCGATGGCAGCCGGCAACAGGCAGCGGCCAACGTTGCCGCAGCGCTTCGGCATACTCCGCCAGTTCCGGCCAGTGGCCGTGTGCCGTGCGTAAATCAGCAGCGGTGAGCGGGAATTTTTCAAAACTAATAAAATGCAGGCGCTGGAGGGTGGCATCGGGCTGTTTTTTACAGAAATCCTCAAAAGCCTGCCATAAAGTCAAAAAGTTAAGCCCGGTGCCAAATCCGCTTTCGGCTACCACAAATAGCGAACGGTCGTGGGTGGTAAAACGCTCTGACAGCCGATTTCCTTCGAGAAAGACATAACGAGTTTCCTCCAGTCCATTATCATTAGAGAAGTACACGTCATCAAACTCTCGGGATACAGGTGTACCCTCTTCGTTAAAGCCAAGGTTAGCGGATTGTATAGGGGAGTGTTTCACGTAAGTTACTCGTCTGGCAGGCAGTGAAACGATAGTAACGATGTGTGCGAAGCGGCGCAAATTTCAGGCCGATTTGGCTGATCGGACTTGTTCGGCGTACAAGTGTACGCTATTGTGCCAGTCGAAATCCTAAATAGTGCAGTGAAAGAGGTATTGAATGAAACGTGCAGTGATTACTGGCCTGGGCATCGTTTCCAGCATCGGTAATAACCAGCAGGAAGTCCTGGCATCTCTGCGTGAAGGACGCTCAGGGATCACCTTCTCTCAAGAGTTGAAAGACTCCGGCATGCGTAGCCACGTATGGGGTAACGTCAAGCTGGATACCACCGGTCTCATCGATCGCAAAATCGTTCGTTTCATGAGCGATGCATCTATCTATGCTTACCTGTCAATGGAACAGGCTATTCAGGACGCAGGTCTGAGCGATGAAGTTTACCAGAATAATCCGCGCGTCGGCCTGATTGCCGGTTCCGGCGGCGGCTCCCCGCGTTACCAGGTATTCGGTGCGGACGCAATGCGTAGCCCGCGTGGCCTGAAAGCGGTTGGCCCTTACGTGGTAACCAAAGCGATGGGCTCCGGCGTTTCTGCCTGCCTCGCAACGCCGTTTAAAATTCACGGCGTGAACTACTCCATCAGCTCTGCCTGCGCAACGTCTTCACATTGCATCGGTAACGCTGTTGAACAGATCCAACTGGGCAAACAGGACATCGTTTTTGCCGGCGGCGGCGAAGAGCTGTGCTGGGAAATGGCCTGCGAGTTCGATGCCATGGGCGCGCTGTCCACCAAATACAACGACGAGCCGGCCAAAGCGTCCCGTACCTACGATGCTAACCGTGACGGTTTCGTTATCGCCGGCGGCGGCGGTATGGTTGTGGTTGAAGAACTGGAGCATGCGCTGGCACGTGGCGCGCACATCTACGCTGAAATCGTTGGCTACGGCGCAACGTCCGACGGCGCAGACATGGTTGCTCCATCAGGCGAAGGCGCGGTGCGCTGTATGAAGATGGCAATGCACGGCGTTGATACGCCGATTGACTATCTGAACACCCACGGCACCTCCACGCCGGTCGGCGATGTGAAAGAACTCGGCGCTATCCGCGAAGTCTTCGGTGATAACTCTCCGGCCATGTCCGCCACCAAAGCGATGACCGGCCACTCCCTGGGGGCCGCAGGCGTTCAGGAAGCTATCTACTCTCTGCTGATGCTGGAACACGGCTTTATCGCCCCAAGCATTAACATTGAAGAGATGGATGAGCAGGCGAAAGGCCTGAACATCATTACCGAAGCAACCGAGCGTAAGCTGAACACGGTGATGTCCAACAGCTTCGGCTTTGGCGGCACCAACGCCACGCTGGTTATGCGTAAAGTTGACGCGTAATGCGGTGAAGTTGAGAAACGGGGTGCCTTTGGGCGCCCCTTTTTTTTGGTAAGTGCTACTGCAACTGGAGCCAGCAGTATGTCTGTAACCCCTGAATCCCATCTTAAAAAAACAAAGTCCGCTAACCGCCAGCTTTTCAAAATTACCTTTGCCATTTTTCTGAGCTACATGACCGTTGGCCTGCCGCTGCCCGTTATTCCTCTGTTTGTTCATCAGCAGCTTGGATACGGAAATACCATGGTCGGCATAGCCGTGGGCATTCAGTTTCTCGCCACGGTTCTGACGCGTGGTTATGCAGGACGAGTTGCCGATCGGCAAGGGGCAAAACGTTCAACCATGCAGGGCATGCTTGCCTGCGCGCTTGCGGGGATAGCTTACCTGCTGGCAGCGCTGCTGCCGGTTGAGGCGGACGTAAAATTTGGGCTGCTTATTATCGGGCGTCTGATCCTCGGCTTCGGCGAAAGCCAGTTGCTGACCGGAACCTTAACCTGGGGCATGGGGCTGGTGGGGCCGGCTCGTTCAGGAAAAGTGATGTCGTGGAACGGCATGGCGATGTATGGCGCGCTAGCCGCGGGCGCGCCGCTGGGTCTGCTGCTTAACAGCAATTGGGGATTTATTGCGCTGGGGGTGACCACTATCGCGCTGCCGATGCTTGCCTGGTTGTTCAACGGACGGGTGGCCCCTGTACCGGCCCATAAAGGCGAACGTCCTTCGCTGTTTGCCGTAGTGGGGCTTATCTGGAAGCCGGGACTGGGACTGGCATTACAGGGGGTTGGTTTCGCGGTTATCGGGACTTTTGTCTCGCTCTACTTTGTTTCCAAAGGCTGGGCCTGGGCGGGCTTTACGCTGAGCGCCTTTGGCGGCGCTTTTGTCCTGATGCGCATCCTCTTCGGCTGGATGCCGGACCGCTTTGGCGGCGTGCGCGTGGCGCTGGTTTCATTAGCTATTGAGGCGCTTGGCCTGGTGCTGTTATGGCAGGCGCATGCCGCCTGGGTTGCGCTGCTCGGCGCGGCGTTAACCGGCTGCGGCTGTTCGCTAATCTTTCCCGCGCTGGGCGTTGAGGTTGTTAAGCGTGTGCCCGCTCAGGTTCGCGGTACGGCGCTGGGCGGCTATGCCGCGTTTCAGGACATTTCATACGGGATTACCGGGCCGCTGACGGGGCTGTTAGCGACTTCGCTTGGCTACTCTTCCGTATTTCTGGCGGGCGCGATTTCTGCCGTAGCAGGGATTGCCGTTACGCTTGCGGCTTTTCGTAAGTAATTCAGCGGACTTGACAGGACGGACGGCGCTCGTGCATCCGTCCTGCAACGCAGGCTGGCGTTAAACAACTATCCAGAACAACAGCATCACGATAATCAGCGCAATCAACGCCAGTCCTGGCCGGGCCGAAAGGGCTTTAAACGGCTCCACAAACGGTGCGATAAACGGATTGTAGATTGGCTGGATATTCTCTACTTCAAGCGTTGCCGCCTGGTGGCGCTCGGCGCGTTTCAAAAATACCTGGTTCAAAATATCCTGCACCTGGGCGGTGGTCAGCAGCGTCTGCGGCGTAGCCTGGAAACGCTGCTGCGAATAATCCGTAATTTCTTTCCACTCCGCGGGTTCAAGAGGCTGTTTTAGCGCGGCCTGGACGGAATGCAAAGTAGGGGCGGCCTGCTGGCTTAGCGTCTGGCGCGCCTGCAGCCAGGTGGTCAGCAGCGTAAAGTGCTTAGCCGGTATCAGCTCGCCGGTCTTCACGCCGGACAACTCCAGCATGGACTGCCAGATAAGCTTGCCCGATTCACCCGTTGCCGCCGTAAGTTTCGCTACCTGCTGATTCAGGGCGCTATGTTCCGCAGGCAGCAGAGGACGATCGGTGGCCGGACGCTGCTGCGGCTGGGGAATGGCCAACTGGTTATTTTGCAGCAGCGTGAGCACGCTTTTTAACTGCTGCGGCGTAAGCTGGCTTAGCGCGCTGTGGCCAAACTCCTGGCGAATATAGTCGCTCACGGCCTGGCGATTATTTCCCTGCGGCAGCAGGTCGCTGAGCTGCTGCACAATCTGGCGCGTGGCGTGCGTAGTCTGCACAGCAGACAGGCGCTGATTGAGGTTTTGCTCGGCGACCGGGAAATGACGCGAGAGCAGCGGCATCTCGTTTTTCAGCCCCAAATCGTGTTTCATCCCGGCCCACACCTCTGCGCTCTGCAGTTGGCTAAGCGCAACGATGCGCGTGATCAGGCGTTCCAGCACGGTACGTTGTTGAGAAGATAACGGTAGCTCGCCTGCGGCAGAAGGCGCGGGAGCGGGTTCTCCCGGAGGGCGAGGTGTTGCCCCCTGAATGGGTTGCATGACTTTTCCTTAATCTGACCTGATGAGCGACAAAACATTACACGGTAGTTCGTTATGCCCGGACGCCAGATTATGGCACACTATCGGGCTTATTCTCGACGATTAACCTGACAGGTGCGTAACGTGAAAATCCTCGTTGATGAAAATATGCCCTATGCCCGCGAATTATTTAGCCGCGTGGGCGATGTAACCGCTGTTGCAGGCCGTCCGATTCCGGTAGCTGAACTTGCCGATGCGCAGGCGTTAATGGTGCGTTCAGTTACTAAAGTAAATGCTGATTTGCTTGACGGTAAAGGTATCAAATTCGTGGGAACCGCTACTGCGGGCACGGATCATATTGATGAAGGCTACCTTGAGCGCGCGGGCATCGCGTTTTCCGCCGCACCCGGCTGTAATGCCATAGCCGTAGTGGAATACGTTTTCTCCTCGTTGCTGATGCTGGCCGAACGCGATGGTTTCAGGCTGACCGACCGCACCGTGGGCATCGTTGGCGTAGGCAACGTGGGCTCACGTTTGCAGGCGCGGCTTGAAGCCTTCGGCGTCCGTACTCTGCTTTGCGATCCGCCCCGTGCCGATCGCGGTGACGAAGGGGATTTCCAGCCGCTGGAGCGGCTTGCGCGCGAAGCCGACGTGCTGACGTTCCACACGCCGCTGTTCAAAGAAGGTCCTTATAAATCGCTGCACCTTGCCGATGAAGCTTTGATTTCAGGCCTCAGGCCAGGCTGTATCTTAATTAACGCCTGTCGTGGCCCGGTGGTGGATAACGCCGCGCTGCTAAACTGCCTGAAAAACGGCCAGCATCTCAGCGTGGTGCTCGACGTATGGGAGCCGGAGCCAGAACTCAACGTTGAGCTGCTCGAGCTTGTCGATATCGGCACGCCGCATATCGCCGGCTATACGCTCGAAGGCAAAGCTCGCGGCACCACCCAGGTGTTCGAAGCATTCAGCGAGTTTATCGGTCAACGTCAACAGGTTGCGCTGGACACGCTGCTTCCGGCGCCAGAATTTGGCCGTATTACGCTGCATGGTCCGCTCGATCAGGCCACGCTCAAAAGACTGGTTCATCTGGTGTATGATGTGCGCCGCGATGATGCGCCGCTGCGTAAAGTGGCCGGCCAGCCGGGCGAATTCGACAGGCTGCGTAAAAACTACCAGGAACGCCGGGAATGGTCGTCGCTATATATTCAGTGTGATGATGAAAATGCGGCGACGACTCTGCAAAATCTGGGCTTTAGCGCGGTTTATCATACCGCCCGTTAACCCTAATCTTCTTTCCCACCGGCATCTTGCCGGTGGGATGCTTTTTTAAGTCTGGAGTAAACCAACATGTCTGAAGGCTGGAATATTGCCGTTTTAGGTGCCACGGGTGCCGTAGGCGCGGCTGTGCTTGAACTGCTTGCCGAACGCCAGTTCCCGGTTGGTGAAGTGTATGCCCTGGCCCGGAGCGAAAGCGCCGGGGAAAACCTGCGCTATGAAGGCAAAACGGTGATGGTGCAGGATGCCGAAGCGTTTGACTGGACGCAGGCGCAGCTGGCCTTTTTCGTCGCAGGCGCTGAAGCTTCCGCGCGTTACGCCGACGAAGCCGCCAATTCGGGCTGCCTGGTCATTGACTCCAGCGGCCTGTTCGCCCTTGAGCCAGACGTGCCGCTAGTGGTGCCGGAAGTTAACCCGTTTGTGCTCGGCGATTACCGCAACCGTAACCTGGTCGCCGTGGCGGATAGCCTGACCAGCCAGCTACTGACCGCGCTGAAGCCGCTGATTGAGCAGGGCGGGCTGTCGCGCATTCAGGTGACAAACCTGCTGGCGGCCTCCGCTCGCGGTAAAGCTGCCGTTGACGCGCTGGCAGGGCAGAGCGCTCGTTTGCTTAACGGCCTGCCCATTGATGAAGACGATTTGTTTGGCCGCCAGCTAGCATTCAACATGCTGCCGCTGGTGCCGGATGCCGAAGGCAGCGTGCGCGCAGAGCGCCGCCTGGTTAATGAAGTACGCAAAGTGCTCCAGGACGAAGCCCTGCCGATTTCCGCAAGCTACGTACAGGCACCGATCTTCTACGGCCATGCGCAGATGGTAAATTTTGAAGCCATGCGACCGCTTGCCGCCGAAGAAGCCCGTGACGCCTTCGGCCAGGCCGAAGACCTTGAGCTGTCTGAGGCAGGCGAATTTCCGACCCAGGTGTCCGATGCCTCCGGCAGCGCGCATCTTAGCATCGGCTGCGTGCAGAATGATTACGGCATGCCTGAGCAGATCCAGTTCTGGTCCGTTGCGGATAACGTCCGTTTCGGCGGCGCGCTGATGGCGGTGAAAACGGCTGAAAAATTAGTGCAGGAGTATATGTACTAATGTCCGACCAGCTGTCAGAAACCCCGCTTCACAAGATTGCGCTCGGCATTGAGTACGACGGCAGTAAATATTACGGCTGGCAGCGCCAGAACGAAGTGCGCAGCGTGCAGGAGAAGCTTGAAAAAGCGCTCTCAAAGGTGGCGAACGAGCCGATTAACGTCTTCTGCGCCGGGCGTACCGACGCGGGCGTGCATGCTACCGGCCAGGTCGTGCATTTCGAAACGCGTATGCAGCGTAAAGATGCGGCGTGGACATTAGGCGTAAATGCGAATTTGCCTGGTGACATCGCGGTGAGGTGGGTGAAAGCTGTGCCGGACGATTTTCACGCCCGGTTCAGCGCAACGGCGCGGCGCTATCGCTATATTATTTATAACCAGCGCCTGCGTCCGGCGGTGCTCGCCCAGGGCGTGACGCATTTTTATCATCCTTTAGACGCCGGGCGCATGCACCGTGCCGCGCAGTGTCTGCTGGGTGAGAACGACTTTACCTCGTTCCGTGCGGTGCAGTGCCAGTCGCGCACGCCGTGGCGTAATCTGATGCACATCAACGTTGCCCGCTATGGCGCTTATGTGGTGGTGGATATTAAAGCGAACGCTTTTGTTCATCATATGGTGCGAAACATTGTCGGAAGCCTGATGGAAATCGGCTGCGGCAACCAGGCGGAAGACTGGATGGCCGAACTGCTGGCGGCTAAGGATCGTAAGCTTGCGGCAGCCACCGGTAAAGCAGAAGGTTTATACCTGGTGTCCGTTGATTACCCGGAACATTTTGCGTTACCTGTACCCCCTATGGGCCCTCTGTTTTTAACGGACTGATGCAGTCGAGAAAGGTAAATCACTATGGATTTCATCCGCTTTATCATTGATTTTATTTTGCATATTGATGTGCATCTGGCGGAACTGGTCGCGCAATATGGCATCTGGGTTTATGCCATTCTGTTTTTGATTCTGTTTTGCGAAACGGGTCTGGTGGTGACGCCGTTCCTGCCGGGCGATTCGCTGCTGTTCGTGGCCGGGGCGCTTGCCGCGCTGCCGACCAACGATCTGGACGTGCACACCATGGTGATTTTGATGGTGATAGCCGCGGTGGTCGGCGACGCCGTGAACTACACTATTGGGCGGCTGTTTGGCGAAAAGCTCTTCAGTAATCCCAACTCGAAAATCTTCCGTCGCAGTTATCTCGACAAAACCCATGCTTTTTACGAGCGTCACGGCGGAAAAACGATTATTCTCGCGCGCTTCGTGCCTATTGTGCGAACCTTCGCACCCTTTGTCGCGGGCATGGGGCATATGTCATACCGACATTTTGCGATGTACAACGTCGTTGGGGCATTGCTGTGGGTATTGCTGTTTACCTATGCAGGTTACCTGTTCGGTGATTTGCCGATTGTGCAGGAAAACCTGAAGCTGCTGATTGTGGCGATTATTGTGCTGTCGGTTCTGCCGGGCGTAATTGAAATTATCCGCCACAAACGTGCCCAGGCACGAGCGCAAAAATAACTTACGAGCGCGGTTCGACCACTTTTTTGTCCAAAGTCGCGGGCCGTTATGTTTTAATGAGCACCATTTATGGTCTGGGGCGGGTCATACCGCCGCAGAAAAACTGGCATCGACCAGGTTCAAGCAGAAAGGTCATCAATGAGCTGGATTGAACGAATTCTCAATAAGAGCAATATCACCCCCACCCGTAAGGCGAGCATTCCTGAAGGGGTGTGGACCAAGTGCGATAGCTGCGGCCAGGTCCTGTACCGCGCCGAGCTGGAACGCAATCTTGAAGTCTGCCCGAAGTGCGATCACCATATGCGTATGGCGGCGCGCGAGCGTCTGCACAGTCTGTTTGACGAAGACTCTATGGTGGAGCTGGGTAGCGAGCTTGAGCCGAAAGACGTGCTGAAGTTCAAAGATTCTAAAAAGTACAAAGATCGTCTGGCTTCCGCCCAGAAAGAAACCGGCGAGAAAGACGCGCTGGTGGTGATGAAGGGAACGCTTCACGGTATGCCCGTTGTTGCCGCCGCCTTCGAATTCGCCTTTATGGGCGGTTCAATGGGGTCGGTTGTCGGCGCGCGCTTTGTTCGTGCCGTTGAGCAGGCGCTGGAAGATAACTGTCCGATGATCTGTTTCTCCGCTTCCGGCGGCGCACGTATGCAGGAAGCGCTGATGTCGCTGATGCAGATGGCGAAAACCAGCGCTGCGCTGGCGAAGATGCAGGAGCGTGGCCTGCCGTATATCTCCGTGCTGACCGACCCGACCATGGGCGGCGTATCGGCAAGTTTCGCCATGCTTGGCGATCTGAATATCGCAGAGCCAAAAGCGCTGATCGGCTTCGCAGGCCCGCGCGTTATCGAGCAGACCGTGCGTGAAAAACTGCCGCCGGGCTTCCAGCGCAGCGAATTCCTGATTGAAAAAGGGGCGATCGACATGATCGTGCGTCGTCCTGAGCTGCGTCTGAAACTGGCAAGCGTCTTGGCCAAGTTTATGAATCTGCCATCACCGGACCCGGACGCGCCGAGCGAACCTGTTGTGGTTCCGCCAGCGCCGGAACAGGGTCAAGAGGCCTGATAGTCAACCAAGGCAGGGCCGCTCGCGGAACTGCCTTTTTTCTTGAACCGCAAACAGAACGGGTATCATGGAAAAACATCTCATCCCTCAAGCCACGTCGCCCCTGGCCACGTGGCTTTGTTATCTGGAAACCCTCCATTCCCAGGCCATCGAGCTTGGCCTTGAGCGCGTGGAAAAAGTAGCGGCGGCGCTCGATGTGCTTAAGCCAGCCCCAACGGTGTTTACCGTTGCCGGAACCAACGGCAAAGGCACCACCTGCCGCATGCTGGAAAGCGTGTTAATTGCGGACGGCTACAGCGTGGGCGTTTACAGTTCCCCTCATCTGGTGCGTTACACCGAGCGCGTGCGCATACAAAATGAAGAGCTGGACGAGGCTTATCACACCGCAGCGTTTGCGCAGATTGAAGCCGCACGCGGGGAAACCTCGCTTACCTATTTTGAATACAGCACGCTTTCCGCGCTGCTGCTGTTTAAGCAGTTGAACGTTGATGTGGTGATCCTTGAAGTTGGGCTGGGCGGGCGTCTGGACGCAACGAACATCGTTGATGCCGACGTCGCCGTGGTGACCAGCATCGCGCTGGATCACACCGACTGGCTGGGGCCGGATCGCGAAAGCATTGGTCGCGAAAAGGCGGGAATATTCCGCGGTGGGAAACCCGCCATCGTTGGTGAACCTGATATGCCGCACTCCATCGCAGACTTTGCCCTGGAAAAGGGCGCACAATTGCTACGCTGCGGCGTGGACTGGTGTTATAGCGTTGAGGCGAATAGCTGGCGCTTCAAAGACGGGCAGGGCGAGCTTATTGGGCTGCCGCTCCCGCTGGTGCCGCAGCCGAACGCCGCTACCGCCCTTGCCGCGCTGCGCGCAAGCTGGCTGGACGTTAGCGAAAACGCGATTCGCGAAGGCATTGAGCAGGCGACCTTGCCGGGGCGCTTCCAGATTATTGCTGAGGCGCCGCGCGTTATTCTGGACGTGGCGCATAATCCACATGCTGCGGCTTACCTTGCTGAGCGTCTTGCCCACTTGCCAAAACAAGGGCGCGTGCTGGCGGTAATAGGTATGCTGCACGATAAAGATATTGCGGGCACGCTGGCCTGTTTGGCGGCTCAGGTCGATAGCTGGTATTGTGCTTCACTGGAAGGGCCTCGCGGTGCCACGGCGCAACAGCTTGTGGCACACCTGGGGTCCGGAGAGGTCTATGACAGCGTGGCTCAGGCCTGGCATGCGGCAACGGCGGCAGCCACGGCGAACGATACCGTGCTGGTGTGTGGCTCGTTTCACACGGTAGCCCATGTAATGGAAGCGCTGGACGCGGAGAGAGCAGGTGGCGAGTAAGTTTCAAAACCGATTAGTCGGAACCATTATTCTGGTTGCGCTGGGCGTCATCGTGCTGCCCGGCCTGCTTGATGGCCAGAAAAAACATTATCAGGATGAATTTGCGGCGATCCCGCTGGTGCCAAAACCTGGCGATACGGATGAGCCTGACATGCTGCCTGCGGCAACCCAGGCGCTGCCTTCTCAGCCGCCGGAAGGGGCGGCGGCGGAGGTTCAGGCCGGCAACGCGTTTGCGCCAGGCTTAGATGCGGCAACGC
The DNA here is from genome assembly GCA_032000125.1 of Buttiauxella sp. Taxonomy (GTDB): domain Bacteria; phylum Pseudomonadota; class Gammaproteobacteria; order Enterobacterales; family Enterobacteriaceae; genus Dryocola. The sequence continues at coordinate 58,286 of DAMALH010000014.1, forward strand.
TGCCGGGAGAGAACGGCGTGGACATTGACGAAGTCCCGGTCACGCATGAAAAGCCGCCTCAGCCTAAGCCGGTAGCCGAGAAGCCGAAACCTAAGCCGGTTGAAAAGCCGCAGGCTAAGCCAGAGGTTGAGCAAACCGAGCAGGCGCCGCCAGCCGAAAAACCTAAACCGGAAGAACAGCCCGCGCCGGAAGGCAAAGCTTATGTAGTACAGTTGGGTGCGCTAAAAAACGCCGACAAAGTAAATGAAATTGTTGGTAAACTGCGCGGTGCCGGGTTCCGTGTTTACACTTCCCCGTCCACGCCGGTTCAGGGAAAGGTCACCCGTATTCTGGTCGGGCCGGATGCTTCAAAAGAGAAGCTGAAGGCGTCTTTAGGGGAGCTGAGTTCCCTTTCCGGGCTTAACGGCGTGGTAATGAATTACACCGTTCGCTAGGTAAAATAGCGGCTCCGGCAGGGCTGGATTTGAATGGCGTTGAGCATAAATTCAGCGCCATTATTTATTTACGCGGGGGAAGGAAATCCCTACGCAAACGTTTTCTTTTTCTGTTAGAATGCGCCCCGAACCGGACGTCAGGGCGATTTATCGCGAGATTTGGTCATGGTCTGGATAGATTACGCCATTATTGCTGTTATCGGCTTTTCGGCTCTGGTTAGTGTGATTCGTGGCTTTGTCCGCGAGGCTTTATCGCTGGTGACCTGGGGATGCGCTTTTTTTGTCGCCAGTCATTACTACACTTACCTGGCGGTCTGGTTCACAGGCTTTGAAGATGAACTGGTACGTAATGGGATTGCTATCGCGATACTGTTTATCGCGACGCTCATCGTTGGCGCGATTGTCAATTATGTGATTGGCGCGCTGGTAGAGAAAACCGGCCTGTCGGGTACAGACAGGGTGTTGGGGATCTGTTTCGGGGCACTACGCGGTGCGCTGATTGTCGCCGCCATTCTGTTCTTTCTTGATACATTCACCGGTTTTTCGAAGAGTGAAGACTGGCAAAAGTCGCAGCTTATCCCGCAATTCAGTTTCATCATCAGATGGTTCTTTGACTATCTGCAAAGCTCGTCAAGTTTCTTGCCCCGGTCATAAGGCGGGGGTTGTGGCTTAGTGAGGAAAAGACAACATGTGCGGTATTGTCGGTATCGCCGGTTTTATGCCGGTCAACCAGTCGATCTATGACGCGTTAACGGTGCTCCAGCACCGTGGGCAGGATGCCGCAGGCATCGTCACCATTGATGCTTTAAATTGCTTCCGTCTTCGTAAAGCAAACGGCCTGGTGAGCGATGTGTTTGAAGCCCGCCACATGCAGCGTATGCAGGGCAATATGGGTATTGGCCACGTGCGCTACCCAACCGCTGGCAGCTCCAGCGCATCAGAAGCCCAGCCTTTCTACGTTAACTCCCCGTACGGCATTTCGCTTGCGCACAACGGCAACCTTACCAACGCCCACGAACTGCGCAAAAAGCTGTTCGAAGAAAAACGTCGCCACATTAACACCACTTCCGATTCTGAAATCCTGCTCAATATCTTCGCAAGCGAGCTGGATAACTTCCGCAACTATCCGCTGGAAGCAGACAATATTTTTGCCGCCATTGCCGCTACTAACCGCCAGATTCGCGGCGCTTACGCCTGCGTGGCGATGATTATCGGCCATGGCATGGTTGCATTCCGCGATCCAAACGGCATTCGTCCGCTGGTGATGGGCAAACGCGAGCTGGGCGACGGACGCACCGAGTATATGGTGGCATCCGAGAGCGTGGCGCTCGATACCCTGGGCTTTGAATTCCTGCGCGATATCGCGCCGGGCGAAGCAGTATACATCACCGAGGCCGGGCAGCTTTTCACCCGCCAGTGCGCGGACAACCCGACCAGCAACCCTTGCCTGTTCGAGTACGTCTACTTTGCGCGCCCGGATTCGTTCATCGATAAAATCTCCGTTTACAGCGCGCGCGTGGAAATGGGCAAAAAACTCGGTGAAAAAATCGCTCGCGAGTGGGAAGACCTGGATATTGACGTTGTCATTCCCATTCCCGAGACATCCTGCGATATCGCGCTGGAAATCGCGCGAATCCTTGATAAGCCGTACCGTCAGGGCTTCGTAAAAAACCGCTACGTTGGCCGCACCTTTATCATGCCGGGCCAGCAGCTACGCCGTAAATCCGTGCGTCGTAAACTCAACGCCAACCGCGCTGAGTTCCGTGACAAAAACGTGCTGCTGGTAGACGACTCTATCGTTCGCGGCACCACCTCCGAGCAGATTATCGAGATGGCGCGAGAAGCGGGCGCGAAAAAGGTTTACCTGGCTTCTGCCGCACCGGAAATCCGCTTCCCGAACGTTTACGGCATTGATATGCCAAGCGCCAACGAGCTGATTGCGCACGGTCGCGAAGTGGATGAAATCCGCCAGATCATCGGCGCAGACGGGCTGATTTTCCAGGACCTGGACGATCTTATCGACGCGGTGCGCGTTGAGAACCCGGATATCACGCAGTTTGAATGTTCGGTATTCAACGGCGTGTATGTCACCAAAGACGTAGACCACAAGTATCTGGAATACCTCGAATCCTTGCGTAACGACGATTCCAAAGCGCTGCTGCGCCAGAACGAAGTTGAAAACTTAGAGATGCATAACGAAGGTTAATAGCCTTATCGCCCCCCTTAAGCGGGGGCGATTCTTGCATCCGTTCCCATCTTGCGGCAAAGTCAGCCCAGATAATTACTACGGGCTGAAAACATGAAACGGTTAATTGTTGGAATTTCAGGTGCCAGCGGCGCAATTTATGGCGTGCGGCTGCTTAAGGCGCTTCAACAGGTGCCGGAGGTGGAAACGCATCTCATCATCAGCAACGCGGCTCGTCAGACCCTCACCCTTGAAACCGATTTATCCCTGCGTGACGTGCAGGCGCTGGCAAACGTGGTGCACGATGCCCGCGATATCGCCGCCACCGTCTCTTCCGGCTCGTTTAAAACCCATGGCATGGTTATCTTGCCCTGCTCAATCAAAACCCTCTCGGGCATTGTTAACAGTTATACAGATGGATTGTTGACGCGAGCCGCGGACGTGGTGCTTAAAGAGCGTCGTCCGCTGGTGCTTTGCGTGCGTGAAACCCCGTTGCACCTTGGCCATCTGCGCCTGATGACCCAGGCGGCCGAACTGGGGGCGGTGATTATGCCGCCGGTGCCTGCTTTCTATCATCGTCCGCAAACGCTGAATGACGTCATCGACCAGACGGTTAACCGCGTGCTGGATCAGTTTGACATCGAGTTGCCCGCCGATTTATTTACGCGCTGGCAGGGTGCCTGAAAGGTGCGCCAGCGTGGTGCGTCACAAAACGCCCTGCATCAATTTGGGGCAATTTTGTAACCCCGATCGCTTTTAGAAAATTTAGTCCGCGTTTTGCCCGCTAAAGGCTTTGCCCCGCCGCCAGACCTGCTATCTTTCAACCAGACGACAGGATTGCAACGTTTTATTAACATAAAACCACGCACTTTTTTTACGCAGGGAAAAGTGGCATGAGAACTGCAACTCCTCGTTCGCCATACACAACATGACATCACCCATAATAAGAGACAACTTGAGGGTTATCTATGAAGAAGCAGGTTCTCGCTCTGTCTTTGCTGCTGGGCCTCACCAGCACCGTTTACGCAGCAATTCCACAGAACGTTCGTATTGGTACGGACGCCACCTATGCACCGTTCTCTTCTAAAGATGCGAAAGGGGATTTTGTCGGCTTTGATATTGACCTTGGTAACGAGCTTTGCAAACGCATCAACACCAAATGTACCTGGGTTGGCAGCGATTTCGACTCGCTGATCCCTTCTTTGAAAGCGAAGAAAATCGACGCCATTATCTCCTCACTGTCCATTACGGAAAAACGCCAGCAGGAAATCGCTTTCTCCGACAAGCTTTACGCCGCCGACTCCCGTTTGATTGCCAGCAAAGGGTCGCCAATTCAGCCGACGCTTGATTCGCTAAAAGGCAAACACGTCGGCGTGCTGCAGGGCTCTACCCAGGAAGCCTTTGCTAACACCGAGTGGCGTCCAAAAGGCATCGACGTTGTGGCTTATGCAAACCAGGACCTGATTTATTCCGATCTGGCGGCGGGCCGTCTGGATGCGGCATTCCAGGATGAAGTGGCGGCAAGCGAAGGCTTCCTGAAACAGCCTGCGGGGAAAGCATTTGCATTTGCAGGCCCTTCGGTGAAGAACAAGCAGTACTTTGGCGACGGCACCGGCATCGGCATGCGTAAAGATGATACCGAGCTTAAAGCCGCTTTCGATAAAGCGCTTGCTGAAATGCGTAAAGACGGCACCTACGACAAATTTGCCAGCAAGTACTTCGACTTTAATGTTTACGGCGAATAAGTTTTTCCCGTAGTCTGTGGCCCGGTTATGCATATATTGCTAACCGGGCTGGATAAAAATGCAGTGCCGCAGCCTTGTTGGCCGCGCGTTTTTGTTGCATTTTATTCATCTTGATTAGCCAGAACACGGCATTAGCGCTAAAAAGACAGTCTATTGAGGATAATTATGAAAAAGTTGGTGTTGTCTCTTTCTCTGGTGCTGGCCTTTTCCAGCGTTACCACAGCATTCGCCGCTATTCCTAAAAACGTCCGTATCGGCACCGATCCAACCTATGCCCCGTTTGAATCGAAAAACGCCCAGGGCGAATTAGTCGGTTTTGATATAGATCTGGCAAAAGAACTCTGCAAACGCATCGAAACCAACTGCACCTTCGTTGAGAACCCGCTTGATGCGCTGATCCCTTCCCTGAAAGCGAAAAAAATCGACGTTATCATGTCATCGCTTTCTATTACGGAAAAACGCCAGCAGGAGATCGCCTTCACCGACAAGCTGTACGCGGCTGATTCCCGTCTGGTGGTAGCCAAAGGCTCCCCGATCCAGCCGACGATTGAGTCGCTAAAGGGTAAACGCGTGGGCGTGCTGCAGGGCACCACTCAGGAAACCTACGGCAACGTGCACTGGGCGCCGAAAGGCATCGAGATTGTCTCTTACCAGGGCCAGGATTCTATCTACGCTGACCTGACGGCGGGCCGCATTGACGCCGCCTTCCAGGACGAAGTGGCGGCAAGCGAAGGCTTCCTCAAACAGCCAATCGGCAAAGACTACCAGTTTGGTGGCCCTTCTATTAAAGACAATAAACTGTTTGGCGTGGGCACCGGTATGGGGCTGCGTAAAGACGATAACGAACTGCGTGAAGCGCTGAACAAAGCCTTTGCCGACATGCGTAAAGACGGCACTTACGAGAAGCTCGCGAAGAAATATTTCGATTTTGACGTTTACGGTGGTTAACAGTCACCAGTGGTTAAACCTGCCCTGAAGCGACGGGCGGGTTGAGATTGTGCAGACACTGACGACAGGATACGCACCATGCTGTATGGCTTTTCAGAAGTGATATTTAAAGGGGCGCTCGTCACGCTGGAACTGGCGCTAAGCTCCGTTATCCTCTCCGTGGTGATTGGTCTTGTCGGCGCGGGCGCTAAACTATCAAAAAATCGCCCGCTGGCGCTGCTGTTTGAGGGCTATACCACGCTTATTCGTGGCGTGCCGGATCTGGTGCTGATGCTGCTGATTTTCTACGGCCTGCAAATGCTGCTCAACGGCGTTACCGATGCCTTAGGCCTGGCGCAGTTTGATATCGACCCTATGGTGGCCGGTATTATTACGCTTGGTTTTATCTACGGCGCCTATTTTACCGAAACCTTCCGCGGCGCTTTTCTCGCCGTGCCGCAGGGGCATATTGAAGCTGCCACGGCCTTTGGCTTTACCGGATCGCAAACCTTCCGCCGCATACTTTTCCCCGCCATGATGCGCTACGCCTTGCCCGGCATCGGCAACAACTGGCAGGTTATTCTGAAAGCCACGGCGCTGGTCTCGTTATTGGGGCTGGAGGACGTGGTAAAAGCGACGCAGCTTGCGGGAAAAACGACCTGGCAGCCGTTCTATTTTGCGATTGTCGCCGGGATCATTTATCTGGTGTTTACCACCCTGTCCAACGGTGTGCTGCTCTGGCTTGAACGCCGCTACTCTGTAGGCGTGAAGAGGGCCGAGCTATGATCGATATCCTCCAGGAATACTGGAAATCCCTTTTGTGGACCGACGGCTACCGCTTCACCGGCGTGGCCATCACGCTGTGGCTGCTGATTTCGTCCGTTGTGATGGGCGGTATTCTGGCGCTGCTCCTCGCTATCGGGCGCGTCTCAAGCAATAAATTTATCGCTTTCCCTATCTGGCTTTTCACCTACGTTTTTCGCGGTACGCCGCTGTATGTGCAGCTACTGGTGTTTTATTCCGGTATGTACACGCTGGAAGTGGTGAAGGGCACCGTGCTGCTAAACGAGTTCTTCCGCAGCGGGCTGAACTGCACCGTTCTGGCGCTCACGCTTAACACCTGCGCCTACACGACGGAGATTTTTGCCGGTGCCATTCGTTCGGTTCCGCACGGCGAAATTGAAGCGGCGCGGGCATACGGCTTTTCACGTGTGAAGATGTATCGCTGCATTATTCTGCCGGCGGCGCTGCGTATCGCGCTGCCCGCATACAGCAACGAGGTTATTTTAATGCTGCACTCCACGGCGCTGGCGTTCACCGCCACCGTGCCGGATTTGCTAAAAATCGCCCGTGATATTAACTCCGCAACCTACCAGCCGTTTACCGCATTCGGTATCGCTGCGGTGTTATACCTGATTATCTCTTACGTGCTGATAAGCCTGTTTCGCCGCGCGGAAAAACGCTTTATGCAGCATGTTAAACCCAGCTCTTCGCACTGAGTGATTTCCATGGCTGAAAATAAATTAAACGTTACTGATTTGCATAAACGCTACGGCGAACATGAAGTGCTCAAAGGGGTTTCTCTGCAGGCCAACGCTGGCGATGTGATAAGCATCATAGGTTCGTCCGGCTCGGGGAAAAGTACATTTTTACGCTGCATTAACTTCCTCGAAAAACCGAGCGAGGGCACGATTGCGGTGAGCAACCAGAACATCAATCTGGTGCGCGATAAAGACGGTCAGCTAAAGGTGGCGGATAAAAACCAGCTGCGTCTGCTGCGCACAAGGCTGACCATGGTGTTTCAGCACTTTAACCTGTGGAGCCATATGACGGTGCTGGAAAACGTGATGGAAGCGCCGATTCAGGTGCTGGGCCTGAGCAAACAGGAAGCCAAAGAGCGCGCTATCAGGTATCTGGCGAAAGTGGGCATCGACGAGCGCCAGCAGGCAAAATATCCGGTCCATCTTTCCGGCGGCCAGCAGCAGCGCGTTTCCATTGCCCGCGCTTTAGCCATGGAACCGGAAGTGTTGCTGTTTGATGAACCAACGTCCGCGCTGGACCCGGAACTGGTAGGCGAAGTGCTGCGCATCATGCAGAAGCTTGCCGAAGAGGGGAAAACGATGGTGGTGGTCACCCATGAAATGGACTTTGCCCGCCACGTTTCAAGCCACGTGATTTTCCTGCACCAGGGGCGCATTGAAGAAGAGGGCGCGCCGGATGAGCTGTTCGGCAATCCTAAAAGCGCGCGCCTGCAGCAGTTTTTATCCGGCTCGCTGAAATAAGAAAACGGGCAGAAAATCTGCCCGTTCAGGTTATGTCCGCGGCAGTTTTGCCTGCTGGCGCTTTTCCTGACTGATGGCTTTCAGGCGCACGATATCAAACAGGGGCAAACCGTACAGAAAGCTCGTGGTTCGGACATCGCTTTTACGATCGGGCCGCGAGTGTTCATGATGGGGGAAAAACGCCAGGTCGGGATGATCCGGCGCTGAATCGGCCCGGTAGACGGCTTTCTTATCATCCGGCCTGAACAGCATATAGCTGTAATCCATCAGGGTATTGAGCCTCAGCAGCCAGCGCCAGCCTTCCCCTAGCCGAATCTCAAGCAGCCATCCGCGTTTGCGTTTCTCGCACTGTCCTGGCTCACCTTCCAGCTCGTCCGCAACGTGCTGATGAATATCAGCGATCATTTCGTCCGGGATCGCTTTCCACCTTCTGGTAAGAGGCAGATCCAGGGAGAGATTAAAAATCCCCAGCAGAAACGTTAAGACGTTCGGCGCCTCGCCCGCAAGCTTTAGATGATGCTGACAAACCGGCAGTTGTACCAGGGTAGAGGCGTCCGGCGGAATGCCAATGGTGGTGTTGGCGTAGCCGGTAGCGGGGGCATTGCAGGCTATACATCCCACTTCGCCCGAGAAGATAACGGTCTTATTAACGCTGGTATTGGCCATCCTCCCCTGCGCCAGCGCGGTCTGCTGCTGGGTTTTCGTTTCTGTCCACTCATACCAGCGACGATATATTTCCCTTGCCGAAGGCGTGTCCAGCATCTGATATAAATCTGATTCTGTAGCAATAGCTTTCCAGGGACGATCGGTGCTGCCGCGCAGTGCGAAGCGGGGGCTTTTGAAACGGTAGGTTCTTAAACATCCGCAGTGCGGCGTCGCTTCGTAGATCAGGACACCTTCCTGATCATCCCTGAGCCAGTAACGGGCGTCTGCTTCATCAAACAGCATTTGCCAGAGTGCTTCGCTGCTGCAAACGCATTCCACGATGAAGGGCAGGCGGCGTGGATAAAAATCGAAATTACGAAACGCAAGCGCCGCTACGCACAGATCTATCGTGGCGGCGCTCCTTTCATCGGGAGAACAGCTCTGAAAAATGTCGTCGACGTTAAATAAGCGGAAATGAGTATTTTTATTCATTCAGTTAACGCACTACGTCGGCCAAAGCCTCTTCCAGATCGAAATACCGGAAGCCAAATCCGGACTCCTCCAGACGTTTAGGCAGCGCTCGCTGCCCGCCCAGCACCAGAACCGCAGATTCGCCCATCAGCAGCTTCACCGCCGTTGCAGGGGCACGCATAAAGGCCGGGCGATTCAGCACGTGACCAAGCGCATGGGAGAACTGTTCGTTGCGTACGGGATAGGGCGAAACCATATTGAACGGGCCGCGCAGATCGTTGTTCAACAGCCACAGAATGCCGTTGACCATATCATCGATGTGGATCCACGCGAGATATTGGCGGCCAGAGCCCACCGGGCCGCCAAGCCCTAAGCGAAAAATCGGCAGCAGTTTTGCCAGAATGCCGCCTTTTGGCGCCAGCACAACGCCGGTGCGCAGCAGGCAAACGCGGGTGTTTTCGCTTTGCGCGCCGCAGGCGATTTGCTCCCAGCGGGCGCAAAGCTTATGGGTAAATTCGTTATGCGGCGGCTCATCTTCGGTAACCACTACTTCGCCCAAATCACCGTAGTAGCCTGCGGCAGAGCCGGAGATCAGCACGGAAGGCGGCGTCTGGCTCGCGTTGAACATTTCTACCAGGCGGTCGGTAATCTGCCAGCGGCTCTGGCACAGGCGCTGCTTTTGCGTTTCCGTCCAGCGCTTATCGGCGATGGATTCCCCCGCGAGGTTAATCACGGCGTCGAAACCGTCCAGATTTGCATGGTCGTTCAGCCCTTTCCACAGCGTGACGCCGGGGTCGAGCCGAGCACGAGCTTTGTCCGGGTCCCTGGTCACCACGGTAACGCTGTGCCCGGTTTCCAGCAATCGCGGAACCAGATGGCTGCCAATAAGCCCGGTACCGCCGGTAATCAGTATCTGCATGCGCCTCTCCTGTCGGGTGCGCCTACCTTCGCCAGCTCATGGTCATGGATACCGAGTCGGCATAACGCAGCGCGTGAAGTTTATCGATCTCCACTTCAGCATACGACACCCACGGATGGTCACATGCGATATCGAGCACATCCTGAGTTAATTTTTCCAGCAGAGAGAAGCGGTTATTCTCCACTAACTGAATGATGTTCTTGGTGATGGTGCGGTAGTTAAGCGCATCGTTAATGTCTTCACTGGCGCGTGCCCTGTCTGCCGGGTAATGAATCGCGACGTTAACGACGATATCCTGACGGTTGGCAATCTCTTCTTCTTTAATGCCGATAAAAGTGCGCAGGCGGAGATTTTTAATGCGGATCATAGCGTCTGGCTGAGGGGATAACATTGCAGGTTTCCTCCGTGTGTAGCTTCCCGCCACAGATTACACCACAGCGGGAAGATTTAGACACGCGGCCTTAGAGGATTTCTGCCTGTTGGTAAGCCCGTTCCGTTGCCGGACGCGAGCGAATGCGTTCACACCAGTTTTTTACTGCGGGATAGGCCGCCAGATCGATGCGCTGGCGCTCGTGTGAAACCGTCCATGGATAAGTGGCGATATCCGCAATGCTGTACTCCTGTCCACCCAGCCACGGCGATTTTTCCAGTTGCCTGTTAAGCACGCCATACAAACGCTGGGTTTCCACCTGGTAGCGCTCGATGGCGTAGGGAACGGTCTGCGGAGCAAAATGGTTAAAGTGATGATTCTGCCCCAGCATTGGACCAAACCCGCCGACCTGCCAGAAGAGCCATTGCAGGGTATGGGCGCGCTCGCGAAGGTCTTTACTGAGCAGCAAATTCGTTTTCTCCGCCAGGTAAAGCAAAATCGCCCCGGATTCAAAAATGCTTAACGGGCCGCTGCCGTCGGCGGGCAGATTGTCGACTATTGCCGGGATTTTGTTGTTCGGGGCGATGGCGAGGAATTCCGGTCTGAACTGATCCCCTTTGCCAATATCAATGCGATGAATGGTGTATTCCAGCCCGGCTTCTTCCAGAAACAGCGTGATTTTGTGGCCGTTTGGCGTTGGTGCGTAGAAGAGATCGATCATGGTCAAACTCCGTCATATCAGTTTTTTGCAACCCCTTGCAGTATAGGCTTTGTGGGGTGAGGCGGGTGAGCAAAGTTGAAGTTTGCCCAGGTGACAGCTACGGTTTTTCGCTATATGTTCAACAGTCGGAAGCGATGAGACGAGGATAAAAATGAGCCAGCCTGCGATAACACTTTGGTCCGATGCCAACTATTTCAGTCCCTACGTGCTTTCGGTCTACGTTGCCCTCAATGAGAAAGGACTCAGCTTCGCCCTGCAGACCGTCGATCTCGTCGCCGGACAAAATTTGCAGCCAGGCTGGAAGGGCTACGATCTTACGCGCCGGGTGCCGGTGCTTGCGGTGGATGATTTTGTCCTCAGCGAATCCTCAGCCATTGATGAATATCTGGAAGAGCGCTTTGCGCCGCCGACCTGGGAGCGAATCTATCCTCTCGACATTGAAAAGCGCGCGCGTGCGCGTCAGATTCAGGCCTGGCTGCGCAGCGATCTGATGCCTATCCGCGAAGAGCGCCCGACGGATGTCGTTTTCGGCGGCGTGAAAAAGCCGGCCCTGAGCGATGCGGGGCTCAAGGCCGCCGAGAAGCTTATCTCAACGGCTGAGGCGATGTTGCCTGACGGCCAGCAGAACCTGTTTGGCGAGTGGTGTATCGCCGATACCGACCTTGCCCTGATGCTAAACCGGCTGATCCTGAACGGAGACGATGTGCCCGAACGCCTGCAGGAGTATGCTGCGTTCCAGTGGCAGCGGGCGTCCGTACAGCGCTACATTGCTCGTTCAGCGAAGCGCGCGGGCTGATCCGTACGATTTTGTTCGCTATCATTAAGCCCACTACCGTTAAAAGAGATGTGGATTTATGAAGCTGATGTTTGCCTCGGATATTCATGGGTCGCTGCCGGCAACCGAGAAAGTGCTGGCGATTTTTGCGCAGAGCGGCGCGCGATGGCTCATTCTGGTTGGTGATTTGCTCTACCACGGGCCGCGCAATGCCCTGCCAGAGGGATACGATCCGGCGGCGGTGGCGCAGAGGCTTAACAGCGTGGCGGATAAAATCATCGCCGTGCGCGGCAATTGCGACAGCGAAGTTGACCAGATGCTGTTGCACTTCCCCATTACCGCGCCTTTTGCACAAATTCTGTTGCCGGAGCAGCGTTTATTTGTCACCCACGGCCATCTTTTTAATCCTGATAATTTGCCGCCTCTGGCGCCCCACGACGCGCTGATTTTCGGCCATACTCATCTTCCGGTAGCTGAAAAACGTGACGGGCTTTACTTCTTCAACCCAGGCTCGGTGAGCATCCCGAAAGGGGGATTTGAGGCGAGTTACGGCATGTTGAATGACGGTGTTCTGACCGTTCGCACGCTGAATAATGATGGGGTTATTGCGCAGGTCGGCATTACCCCGTAACTTACCGTTTGTAAAACCGATAACGCGCCGTAAGAGCGCCCTTAAGAGAAGGTTTCCCGATGGTGGAACAGAATCATTTTGTTGGCACGGAATGGGTAGACATTGTCAATGAAGACAATGAGGTGATAGCGCAAGCCAGCCGCGAGCAGATGCGCGCGCAGCGGTTACGCCATCGCGCTACCTATATTGTTGTTCATGACGGCATGGGCAAGATTCTGGTACAGCGCCGCACCGAAACGAAAGATTTTCTGCCGGGCATGCTTGATGCTACCGCCGGCGGCGTCGTTCAGTCTGATGAACAGCTTCTCGATTCTGCGCGCCGCGAGGCGGAAGAAGAGCTGGGGATCGCGGGCGTTCCCTTTGCCGAGCATGGGCAGTTCTATTTCGAAGATGAACACTGTCGTGTATGGGGCGGGTTGTTTAGCTGCGTCTCTCATGGCCCCTTTGCGCTGCAGGAAGAGGAGGTCAGCGAGGTGAGCTGGATGTCTCCGGAAGAAATAACCGCCCGCTGCGATGAGTTCACCCCGGATTCGCTCAAGGCGCTGTCGCTGTGGATGACGCGCAACGCCAAAAATGAGAAGCAGTCGGCAACGGCTGCGGAGTAGTTCCACTCCCCAAGGGCGGATAAGCTTGTGCCATCCGCCCCGCAATATCTCCCCGCGCTGCTTTTAGCAATCCCGCAAGGTCTTAGCCGTTTGCTGTAAGAGCTTGTAGCTCTCATAGCGTGCCCGGTGCGTCTGGCGCCAGGCCTCCTGGGGTTCGAACTGTCTGTCCAGCTTGGTCATCAACGCCATGGCTTCATTTACGGTTGCAGCCCTGTTCCCGGCCACCGCCCCTAAAATCGCCGAGCCCAGCAGCACCGGCTCGCTGCACGACGTGGAGAGGATCGGCAGATCGCAGGCGTCGGCCAGCAACTGGCGGACCAGCGGATGCTGCCCCGCGCCGCCGCTGATGGCAATTTTATCTGTTTGAACACCCTCATGACGTTGCGCATCAACGATCTGCCGCAGCCCGTAGCCAATGCCGCATAAGCCGGCGATATACAGGGCAATCAGGTTATCCAGATCCCTCTCCATGCCTAGCCCGGCAATGGCCGCACGGGCATGAGGATCGGCGAACGGCGCGCGGTTGCCTAAAAACTCAGGCACCACATGAATACCGCGAGCAAGCTCGATGGCCCGTGAAGGATCGGTGAGCTTAGCCAGCGCCAGGTCGGCCAGATAAACCGGTAACGGGACGTTGAGCGCTTGAGCCTGCCTGTTTGCCTCGGCTGCGGCAGGGTGGAAAGCCACCAGCCGATCGATAGCCGCGCCAGCGGCGCTCTGGCCGCCTTCGCTTAGCCACATGCCCGGCACCATCGCCGAATAGTAAGGGCCCCACACGCCGGGAATATAGACGGGTTTTTCCGTGGAGGTCATCGTACAGGCAGAGGTGCCAAAAACCCATGCAAGGTTGTGCAGCGCGCCGTTATCCACGCCCGCCGTGCCGATACCGCCCGCGTGGGCGTCAATCATGCCGATGGCGACAGGCGTGCCGACAGGTAAGCCCATTTCGTCGGCCGCAGCCGCGCTAAGCCCCTGGCCACAGGGCGTTCCGGGCTCCACGATGCGCTGACCAATACGCGCAAACTCCTCATCCGCCAGTTCGTCAAGCCCGACGGTGCGAAAGTAGTCAGGGTCCCAGCGCTTTTCGTGCGCCAGATAGGTCCATTTACAGGTTACCGTACAGGTTGAGCGGGCCAGATCGCCCGTGGCGCGCCAGGTTAGAAAATCCGCCAGGTCGAAAAACTGCCAGGCATTCTCATAAATTTCCCGGCGGTTTTCCTTCAGCCAGAGGAGTTTCGGGGTTTCCATTTCCGGCGAAATTTTGCCTCCGACATATTGCAGTACGGGATGCTGAGTCGCGTTGATTCTTTCGGCCTGCTCGGTGGCGCGGTGATCCATCCAGACAATAATATTGCGCTGTGGACTGTCGACATCGCCCACCGGCAGCGGCTCGCCTTCTTGCCCCAGTACGACGAGGGAGCAGGTGGCATCAAAGCCGATGCCGCTCACGCTTGCCGGCGATACGCCAGCCGCGTTTATCGCCTGGCGAATGCTTTGACATACCGCCTGCCAGATTTCGTCACTGGACTGCTCAACCCTGTTTCCCGCGTAGCGATGCAGCGTAATAGGGCGCGTGGCGTAGGCCAGCAAATGGCCTGAAAGATCGAAAATCCCGGCGCGTACGCTGCCCGAACCAACATCCACCCCGATAAGGGCGTTTTTTTCTATGGTTTCATTTTTCATCTTCGTAACCCGTTGCCCCGCTTCAGAGATCGACGCTGTTTGGCAGGATCACCAGGTCGCGAACGGTTACGTTTTTACTGCGGGTGACCATAAACAGCACCGATTCCGCGACTTCGATCGGCTGCATCAGGCTGCCGTTGGCCAGCGCCTCTTCCATTTTCTCTTTCGGCCAGTCGTCGAGCAGGGCGGTTACCACCGGGCCTGGCAGCACGGCGCCCACGCGCACGCCGTATTGCGCAACCTGACGACGGGTTGAATGAACAAACGCCTGTACGGCGAATTTTGATGCGGTATAAATCGGCTCCCAGATAACCGGCACTACGCCTGCAATGGAGCTGGTAAAGATGATATCGCCTGATTTCTGGGCGATAAGATGAGGCAGAACGGCGCGGACGCTGCGGAATGCGGCATTAATGTTCAGATTCAGCACGCGATCCCAGACATCCGGGTCGCCTTCCGCTACCGGGCCGCCAATGTACGCCCCGGCGTTGGCGTGGAAGATATCCAGGCGCCCGGCGCGTTCCAGAATGCCGGTGAGTATGTTATCGACCTGCTCCGGCTGCATAAGATCCACCACCAGCGCAAAAGCGTTTTCACCCATTTCCGCCGTTAGTTTTTCCAGCTTTTCGCCGTCACGGTCGATAAGCACAACTTTTGCGCCCGCGGCGAGCAGGGTTCTTGCACATTCAAGGCCGATACCTGAAGCGGCGCCGGTAATGGCGGCCACTTTACCGCTAAGCGAGCTATTCATAGAGGATAAGGCATGTTTCATTTTATACTCCTTGTCAGGTGTTCAGAATTTGTCATGCTGTCATTCTTGCTCAATCGATAGAGCAGATTTAGCACCAGATGAAATTTGCGGCAAGCAGGATAAAAATCGGAGAGGAAAATTTGTGATACGCGCTAGGAAAACCAAGAAAATTACCATTTACGATTTGGCGGAACTGACGGGGGTTTCAGCCAGCGCGGTCAGCGCGATCCTTAACGGCAACTGGAAGAAACGCCGCATCAGCGCAAAGCTTGCGGAGAAGGTCACGCAGGTGGCGCAGGAGCAGGGCTATGCCGTTAACCGGCAGGCCAGCCTGCTGAGGAAAAAGAAATCGCGCGTTATCGGCATGGTGGTGCCGAAATACGACAACCGCTATTTCGGCTCCATCGTGGAAAAATTTGAAGAAATGGCCCGCGATCGCGGCCTTTTCCCTATCATCACCTGTACCCGCCGCGACCCGGAGCTGGAGCTTGAGGCGGTGCGCACTATGCTTACCTGGCAGGTGGAATGGGTGGTGGCGACCGGTGCGACGCGGCCTGATGAAATTTCCGAGCTGTGCGCGCAGGCGGGCGTACCGACGTTAAACCTCGATCTGCCGGGTACGCTTGCGCCCTCGGTTATTTCAGACAACTATGCCGGAGCGAAGGCGCTAACCGAGCGTATTTTGCTAACGGCGGAAAAGCGCTTCGGGAAAAAGGTCTCTTTAACTTTTGTCGGCGGCCGACGCAACGATCACAACACCCGTGAACGCCTGCGCGGATTCCGCGATGCGCACCAGCAAAAAGGGCTGCCGGTTGGCGCAAAAAATATCTTTATTGAAGGCTACTCTCCAAAACACGTGCAGGCGGCGCTTGCCGGGTTTACGCCTTCGAAAGATGGCCTCTACGGCCTGTTTGTGAACTCCACTATCTCCCTTGAAGGGGTTGTGCAGTGGCTGGCGGCGCGAGGGCAAACGGGTATTCAACAGCCGCCGATGGGCTGCTTTGACTGGGACCCGTTTGTCCCTCTGCTGGGACACGATATCGACATGGTTCGCCAGGATGTGCCCGCCATGCTGGAGGCGGTGTTTTCAGTTATTGATTCTGGCGACACTAAAATTCAGTGCATCGAAATTCCACCCACTCTCGTGCCGTGAGCCGCTTTCTAAAAGGCGCTCAGCGGGTTAGCAGCCAGCGGGCAGTGTGTTCATCGGTCACCAGGCCGTTAACCCATTTGCCCTTAAGCGCGGCCAGAATGGTGGCGCGTTTATCTTCTCCGCAGGCGGCGGCAATCCGCGGGCACCGGCTGCGGCGGATATCATAGCTGGTGATCAGATTGTTGATATCGCTCTCCACAACCTCGCCGTTGGCGTCAATAAAACGCCCAAGTATTTCCCCGACCGCGCCCTGCAGCGTTAAGGTTTCAAGCTGTTCAGGCGTAATAAAGCCGTCCCGGAATATAGGGCTTTCCTGCGAGAGCGAGCCGATGCCGACAAAAATTACATCAGCAGCAAGTGCAACGCTTAATACGTTGTTAAATAAGCGGTTTGAACACCACATCTGGTGTTCAAGAGAGGTTTGTGCATAGCGTGGCGCGGGCCATTGATAGTAATTAGCCTGAATTTTACTTGCCAGCAGCAGGGGAACGTCGTCGTAGTAGTTACATTTCCCCTCGGCGTCCATGGCGCTGATCAAGGCGACGCAGCGCGCGTTGGGGCTGTCGAAATCGATGCGTCTGATGGTCTTTTTCAGCGTTAACCCTGAGCCGATGCCGATAACCTTGTCGTTATCCGCCCGCAGGTATTTTTCCATTAGCTGGTAGCAGCCGTAGGAAACGCTGTCGAGCGTTATATCGCTGCTAAAGGCCGGGACGATGTTGCACTCAATAAGATCGTATTTCTCTTTAAGCATCTGCGCGTAGTTCAGGCAGCTTGCTACCGGGTGATTCAGGCCGATGGAAACGATGCCTTCTTCTTTTGCGGCGGCGATTAAACGCTGCACAACCGGGCGGGACGTGCCCAGAAGCGTGGCGATTTCGCTCTGGTTTTGCCCGGCAATGTAGTACATCCACGCGGCACGAACTTTCTGATCTAACCGTATATCTTCTTCAGTTATCAATTTTTCAGCGCCTTTTATTGCGGAGGATTGTTCGCGTGTAATCCCTGCATTCTGGCGCGTGCAGCGGGTGCAGGCAACTCTATTTTATTTATGTGTGGTCATTTGTAATTTAACAGGTCATTTGCTCTTTTGTGATGTAAAGCTCTTAAATAAGTTAATTGTTCGATTACAGTCTGCTCATCAACTGGAATGGAGAGCAACGTTATGGCTACGCAAAATACCTGGTTACACATTGGTCTGGGATCCTTTCACCGCGCCCACCAGGCGTGGTATCTGCACCGCCTGATCGCGAAAGAAGATGCCCGCTGGCACATCGCCGCCGGTAACATTCGTAATGATGCTGAACATGTTGTCGCCGCACTCGCCGCGCAAAACGGACGCTATGTGCTGGAAACGGTCAGCCCGGAAGGGGAGCGTGAGTATGAAGAAATTACCTCCATTCAAAAACTGCTGCCCTGGCAGGCCGATCTTCAGCCTCTGATTGCCGAAGGCGCGAAGCCTGAAACTACAGTGATCGCCTTTACCGTCACGGAAGGCGGTTATTACCTGAATACCGCCCACAGGCTGGAGGTGAGCAACGCTGACTTAGCCTGCGATCTGCAGGGCGGCAACAAAACCATTTACGGCGTGATTACCCGCATCCTTGAACAGCGCATGGCGAGCGACGCCGGGCCGTTAACCCTGCTGAACTGCGATAACGTGCGCCATAACGGCGAGCGCTTCCATGACGGGCTGGTGGAGTTCCTGAGGCTTACGGGAAAACAGGCCGTTATCGACTGGCTAAAAGCCAACGCAAGCTGCCCGAATACCATGGTGGACCGTATCACGCCGCGCCCGGCGGCCGACTTGCCTGCACGTATTAAAGAGAAAACCGGCATCGATGATAAAGCGCCGGTGATGGGTGAAACCTTTATCCAGTGGGTCATTGAAGATAACTTCCGCGACGTGCGGCCTAATCTCGAAGCCGTGGGTGTGGAAATGGTGGCATCCGTTATTCCTTACGAAGAGGCGAAAATCCGCATCCTCAACGCTTCCCATAGCTGCATTGCCTGGGCCGGTACGCTAATGGGCAAAAAATTTATTCATGAGAGCACGCTGACAGAGGCCATCTATGCCGTTGCCGATCGCTACGTCACACAAGATGTGATCCCAAGCCTTGGCGACAACGGTATCGACCTGCCGAAATACCGCGACGTGGTTCTTAAACGCTTCACCAACCCGTACATCGAAGATACCAATCAGCGCGTGGCGGCGGATGGGTTCTCTAAAATTCCGGCGATGATCGCCCCAACGATGATCGAATGCTACCAGCGTGGCGCGGTTCCAGACGCGACCGCCATGCTGCCCGCGCTGTTCTTTGTCTTTATGGAGCAGTGGCATAAAGGGCAACTGCCTTACGAATACCAGGACGGCATCCTGGACGCGGACGCGGTACACGCCATGTTTAACGCCCAGGACCCGGTTGCGCTCTTCGCCGCAGATAAAGCTCTGTTTGGCGAGCTGGCCGGACGGGATGATTTTGCCGCGCTGCTGCGTGAAAAAATCCAGTCCGTTTACGCGCTGATTCGCTAGGAGGTGAACCATGTACTTAGGCATCGATCTTGGTACTTCTGAAGTTAAGGCGCTGGTGATTGACGAAAACGGCGACATTGTTAACAGCCATAGCGCGCCGCTGACCATTCAGCGGCCCCATCCGCACTGGTCAGAACAAAGCCCGCAGGCCTGGTGGGAAGCTACCGACTACCTGATGAGCACGCTTAAGGAGAAATGCGGGCAGCACTGGTCGGCGATAAAAGCTATTGGCCTGTCCGGGCAGATGCACGGCGCGGTATTGCTCGACGCGGCAGAAGAGGTTATTCGCCCGGCAATTTTGTGGAACGACACGCGCAGTGCACTGGAGTGCGCGGAGCTGGAAGAGATTGCCCCGGAGCTTCATGCCATCGCCGGTAACCTCGCCATGCCGGGCTTTACGGCGCCGAAGCTGCTGTGGGTTCGCAGGCATGAGCCTGAAAATTTCAAACGCGTTGAGACGGTTTTACTGCCGAAAGATTACCTGCGGCTGCGGATGACGGGGGAAAAAATCTCTGACATGTCCGACTCCGCAGGCACGCTGTGGCTGGACGTCGCTAAACGTGACTGGTCAGACAGCCTGCTTGCTAAGTGCGGCCTTTCAAGAAGCAACATGCCCGCGCTGGTTGAAGGCTGTGAGGTTTCTGCAACGCTCACGCCGGACGTTGCCGCACGCTGGGGACTCAACCCGTCAGTCGTAGTGGCCGGAGGCGGCGGAGATAACGCGGTCAGCGCGATTGGCGTGGGTGCGGTCAATCCGGGGGATGCCTTTATTTCACTAGGTACATCCGGCGTGTTGTTTGTGGTGAATGAAGCGTATCGCCCGGCGCCGGCTTCCGCCGTGCATGCGTTTTGCCACGTGCTGCCTGGCCGCTGGCATCAGATGAGCGTGATGTTAAGCGCCGCCAGCTGCCTGCAGTGGTTTTGCCGCCTGGTGGGTATCACCGAAACGGTGCTGCTGGAAGAGATAGCGCAGCTAAGCGACAGCGAAAGGGCAAACGCGCCGATGTTTCTGCCTTATCTGTCCGGCGAACGCACGCCCCATAACGATCCCAACGCGAAAGGCATATTCCACGGCCTGACGCATGCCAGCAACCGGGCAACAATGGGTTACGCCGTGCTCGAAGGCGTCAGCTTTGGCCTTGCCGACGGCCTGCGGGTGCTGCAGGAAAGCGGTACGCACATCCAGCAATGTTCGCTGGTTGGCGGCGGCGCGCGCAGCCCGCTTTGGGCGCAGCTGCTGGCAGACGTGCTCAATATGCCGGTTGTCACGCATAAAGGCGGCGAGACCGGAGGCGCGCTTGGCGCCGCGCGGCTGGCATGTCTGGCTGCGGGTAAAGATCCGCAAACGGTCTGCAAAAAGCCGGAAATTTACCAGACGTGGCTCGCTCGCCCTGAACAGCATGCAAGCCTGATGAGCAGATACAAGCAGTTTAACGCCCTGTATTTTAACGATTTGAATTATAGAACCCGCTGATTTTAATAATAACAAATACTCCCGGCTACGGCCGGGGTATACCCCTGTACACCAAAAACGAGGTTACTATGTCTGTTGCAAACAAACAGTGGTTTGGATTACCGCTACACCTGCTGTGGGGTTACATCGCTATCGCCGTGTTTATGACCGGGGATGGCTTCGAACTGGCATTTTTGTCTCACTACATTAAAGAGCTGGGATTCTCTCCCGCGCAGGCTTCTTTTGCCTTCACGCTATATGGCCTGGCCGCGGCGCTCTCCGCCTGGGTTTCCGGCGTGGTGGCTGAAATTATAACGCCACAGAAAACCATGTTTATTGGCTTTGTGCTGTGGAGCGTTTTTCATGTTCTGTTCCTGGTCTTTGGCCTGGGGCACGCAAACTACCCGCTGATCTTACTGTTCTACGGCATCCGCGGCTTTGCCTATCCGCTGTTCCTTTACTCTTTCATCGTGGTGATTATCCATAACGTGAAGAGCGAGAACGCCAGTTCCGCGCTTGGCTGGTACTGGGCGGTTTACTCCATCGGCATCGGTGTAGCGGGCAGCTACATTCCCAGCTTTACTATTCCGCTTGTCGGCGAACTCGGCACGCTGTGGATGGCGCTGTTCTTCTGCCTGTCCGGGGGGCTTATCGCGATGATTTCGCTGCGTAAGGTGCACACCCCGACGCATATGCACAACCTCACCACCCGTGAGAAATTTAATGAGCTAAGCCGTGCCATTACCCTGCTGTATACCAACCGCAGCATTATGTATTCGAGCATGGTGCGTATCATCAACACCCTTTCTCTGTTCGGTTTTGCGGTGGTGATGCCGATGATGTTTGTGGATGAGCTGGGCTTTACCACTTCTGAATGGCTGCAGGTCTGGGCGGTATTCTTCTTTACGACCATTTTCTCGAATATTTTCTGGGGGATCGTGGCCGAAAAAATGGGCTGGATGCGGGTTGTGCGCTGGTTTGGCTGCATAGGGATGGCCCTCTCAAGCCTCGCGTTCTACTACGTGCCGCAGCATTTTGGGCATAACTTCGGCATGGCGTTGCTGCCGGCAATCTCGCTGGGGATTTTTGTCGCGGCGTTTGTGCCGATGGCGGCGGTATTCCCGGCGCTTGAACCTCGCCATAAGGGGGCAGCTATTTCGGTCTACAACCTCTCTGCGGGCCTCTCCAACTTCCTTGCTCCGGCTATTGCGGTGGTTCTGCTGCCTTATTTCAGCACCATCGGCGTGGTGATTGCCTACACCGCGCTGTATATCATCGCCTTCTTCCTTTGCCACCTTATTCGTGTCGAACAGCCAGGCTTTGAACGTTATGCCGCCGACGCTGCAAAAACGGCGGTCAAGGCATCGTAATAAAATTACGGCTGGCTTAAGGCCAGCCGCAAAAAAATGGAACAGCAATGAGCTTGCAGGCGATTATTTTTGATATGGACGGCGTCATTATTGATTCCGAAGGCTTCTGGCAGGATTCGCAAATTAAGGTGCTGGCAGGCTTTGGGATTACCGTCAGCGCGCGTGAATGTGAAAGGTACACGAAGGGAAAACGCATCGATGAAATCGCACGCATCTGGTGCGAAAGATATTCTCTGACCCTTCAGCCGCAGTGGCTTGAGGAACAAATTGTGCTGCAGGTTTGCGCGTCTGTCAGAAGCCGGGGCATGGCAATGAGCGGGCTGTATCAGGCTGTACGCTTTTTCCGTGCCAGAGGCTATCGCATGGCGCTTGCGACCTCATCCAGCCGGCAGATTATTGCGGCGGTGTTTGACAGGCTGGCGCTATGGGAGTGCTTTGACGTAGTTTGCAGCGCTGACGATGAACATTTTGGCAAACCGCATCCCGCCGTCTACCTTACTGCCGTACGCAAACTGGGTCTGGAAGCCGATGAGTGCCTGGTGATTGAAGACAGCCTGAACGGGTTTATCGCCGCCAGTCGGGCCGGGATAAAAACCTTTGTCGTTGCCCCGGATTATCAGGAGGCTAAATTTTCGGCGGCGGCAGGGCGCTATGCCACGCTTAACGAACTCATTTACTCCATGCAGCCGGCGCTTGCCGGCAGTTGCTGACAAACATGGAAGCGCAGAAGTTATCCCGGGAGAGTAAACGGTCTGCTGACCCGAATTTCTGCGCTTCCTGTTCCTTATGTTTCAGGCGCGGCCGTGGCTAACGCGTGAGCGTCGGGCCATCGAATCCACGATAACGGCAATGGCAAGCACGCCGCCGGTTATCATGTATCGTAACGACGAAGGCAGGTTAAGCAGCGTCAGGCCGTTGGAAATACACTGGATAACGATGATGCCCAGCAGGGCAGAGTACGCGCTGCCGCGCCCGCCAAACAGGCTGGTGCCGCCGATTACCGCGGCGGCAATGGCGTTTAAATTAACATCCCCCGTTCCGGCTTGCTGACTGGCCGACGCCAGCCGGGATGCGGCAAGTATCCCTCCGGTTGTGGCAAGCATCGAGCAAATCATAAACGCGCTGATGTAAATGCCCCGCACGTTAATACCCGAACGGCGAGCGGCCTCGCGATTGCCGCCGACGGCAAACATCGAACGGCCCCATTTTGTTCTTTTAAGCGCGTAGTTAAGTATCACCACCACGAGGATAAACAGGCCGAAAACCCACGGAATGCCGCGGCCGGTGTTGAGATAAAACACGATGAATTCAAATACGACAGTCATAAAAATACTGCGTATCCACAGCGCGCTGAGAGGTTCGGAAGAGAGGTTTACCTCGGCACGCAGGACGCGGGTGCGTAATCCTTGCGCGAGCATAATAACGCCGGGTAGCAGCGCAAAAATATGCGCAAGCCAGCCGGGCATAACCAGAATCTGTCCAAAACGAACCAGCGGCGAAATGTAGGGAAGGTTGATGCTGCCCGAAGGCCCCAGAATATAAAGCTGCATCCCCAGCAGCGCCAGAAGCCCGGCGAGCGTAGCCACGAAGCTTGGCATACCTAAACGGCTGTAAAGTTCGGCATAAAGCAGGCCCACGAGCGCGCCAACCGCCAGCGCGACGGCTATGGCGCCCATAACAGGCCAGCCCTGATTTACCCACAGTACGCCAATAATCGCCGAGGCCAGGCCGCTCATGGAACCGACAGAGAGGTCGATCTCTCCCAGCAGCAGCACGCAGACGATGCCCAGCGAAATAAACCCGACCGTGGCGCAGTCAAATAGCATATTAACGAGGTTATTCGGCGCCAGGTAAACGGGATTGAGGACGGAGAAGACCGCGGAGATAATAATAAGGCCCAGCACAACCGGTATCATTCCCAGGTCGCCGGTTTTAATGCGGTTTATATAGCCGCGAAGCAGGCCGAAAATATTATCATGGTGGTGCACGCGCTCATCGCTGCGATCTAATCTGGTTTCGGGATTGAGCGGTTTTTTTGTGCTCGTATTCATCTCAACGCGCCCCCAACGTATTTGTTTGCGTTTTTCTTTCCACCCGGCGTGATACGGCGTTTTCTGTCGCCCCGGTTATCGCGGCAACCAGATCCTGATTGGTTGCTTCCGGCGTGAAAATACCCGTATTGCGGCCCAGACGTAGCACGACGATACGGTCCGCCACGGCCCGCACGTCCTCCATGTTATGGCTGATAATTATCACGCCCAGCCCGCGCTCGCGTACGCGCTCGATAAGGTTGAGCACCTCTGCGGTTTGCGCGACGCCAAGGGCGGCGGTAGGTTCATCGAGCATAATTATCTTCGGATTGAGCAGCAGCGAGCGCGCAATGGCCACCGTCTGACGCTGGCCGCCGGATAGCGAGGCGACCGGCTCGCGTACCGAAGGGATTCGCGCCGCCAGCTCTTTGAGCAGCGTCCAGGCGCGGACTTCCATGGTCACCTCGTCTAATTGCCAGGCCGACAATTCGTGACCGAGAAACAGATTTGCCACCACGTCCAGATTTTCGCATAACGCCAGATCCTGAAAGACGGTAGAAATACCGTATTCCAGCGCCTTGCCTGGGCTGTCGAGGGTTATCTTCTCACCCTCAAACTCAACCGTGCCGGATGTCGGTTGATGGACGCCCGCCAGGACTTTAATTAACGTCGATTTACCCGCGCCGTTGTCTCCGACTAAAGCGACAACCTCGCCTGCATAGACGTCAAGATCGATATCCGTCAGGGCCGAAACGGCACCAAAATTTTTAGAGACTTTGCTTAACTTAAGCAGCGGTTTTTCCGTGCGGGGTGCGAGGTCATTTTCTATTAACATAGCCAGAACCTTTATATCCTCTGTGCGTCCGCAGGCATATCCTCGCGGACGCACTAATCGTTACCTAGTCAATGCCCAGTTTTTTACAGGCCTGCTGATACTCGCCGGTACAGACCTGCTGCGGCGTCTGAATTTTCTTATCGAATATCTCTGCCTTGATATTTTTGGCGGTAATAACCGCCGGAACAAACAGTTGCGACGGCGTGTTATAGAGCGTGGAGCTTGCTTTTGGCGTCTGCCCGTTAATTAACTGCACGGCGACGTTGGCCGCGGCAGCGGCAACGATTTCCGAAGGTTTAGAGATAGTGTTGTACTGATCGCCGGCAATAATTAGCTGTAATGCGGCAATAGTGGCATCGTTGCCCGTCACCGGAGGAATGGGCTGTACGCCGCCTGCCTTAAATGCGGCGATAGCGCCGCCGCCCGTGCCGTCGTTTGCGGCAACTACGCCTTTAATCTGGTCACTGAAGCGGGTGATTTGGCCGGCCGTCCACTCCTGCGCTTTCGGCGGCGCCCACTCAGGCGTATCGAATTCCGCAAGCGTTTTATAGCCGGAATCTTTTAGCCCACGGTGAATGCCATCGCGAATAAGCCCGGCCGCGGCATCCGTTGGTGAACCATTGATTTCAAGCACGCCCGCGCCGGCAGGCACGTTCGTTGCTTTAAGGTGCTCGACCAGAGAGGTGGAAATAGCGTAGCCAATGCCTTCATTATCAAAAGAAATATAAAAATCCGCTGGCTTGTCGGGAATCGGCCGGTCGTAGGCGATGACTTTTACGTCCTGCGAGTGGGCGATTTCAACCAGGCCTGCCGCAGCGGAGGAGTCAACCGGGTCCAGCACAATCACTTTCGCGCCTTGCGCAATGGCCGAGTTGAACTGTTGCTGCTGCAAGGATGCGTTGGCATTAGCGTTCTGATAGATGACCTTACACTGCTGGCAGAGCTTGCTCAGCTCTGCTTTAAAGCCTGGAAAATCATGCTGTTCATAACGGGTGGAGGCCTGATCGGGCATTAAAAAGGCCACGGTCGCGGCGTCCTGCGCCTGCGCCAGACCGGTAAAACCAACTACGGCTATAAGGGATGCTTTGAAGATTGTAGGGTAACGCATTTTTCTGCTCCTCACTGAATCGAACATGATGGCTGCCTCGCGGGGTGCTAACGGCGGCAGAGGCTATGTTTTTAACGTTAAGAAACCAAAATGAAGCTTTTTGTTAGCATTGCGATTACATTTGCTCAATCGGTGAAGCAGATTTGCCACTACTGATTTAGGTTGTCAAGAATAGTCAGAAAAGCGATGTGGATTTTGTGATTAACAGCAACAGGCGGGGGGTATTAATCATAAAAAAGGCCGCATAGCTATGCGGCCTTTGTGTGACTCAACGGGACTTAGTCTTGCTGAGAAGACTGAATCGCAGTCAGAGCGATGGTGTACACGATATCGTCTACCAGCGCGCCACGGGAGAGGTCGTTAACCGGTTTACGCATACCCTGCAGCATTGGCCCGATGGAGATCAGGTCTGCAGAGCGCTGTACCGCTTTGTAGGTGGTGTTGCCGGTGTTCAGATCCGGGAAGATGAACACGGTCGCACGGCCTGCAACAGGGGAGTTTGGCGCTTTGGATTTTGCTACGTCCGCCATTACCGCCGCGTCGTACTGCAGCGGGCCGTCGATAACCAGATCCGGGCGTTTTTCCTGTGCGATACGGGTCGCTTCGCGCACTTTCTCAACGTCGCTACCTGCGCCAGAGGTGCCGGTGGAGTAGGAGAGCATCGCCACGCGTGGTTCGATACCGAACGCGGTCGCGGAATCCGCAGACTGAATGGCGATTTCGGCCAGTTGTTCTGCGGTTGGGTCCGGGTTGATCGCGCAGTCGCCGTAAACGTAAACCTGTTCAGGCAGCAGCATGAAGAAGACCGAAGAAACCAGAGAGCTGCCCGGCGCAGTTTTGATGAGCTGCAGCGGTGGACGGATGGTGTTTGCCGTGGTGTGAACCGCGCCGGAAACCAGGCCGTCGACTTCGTCCTGTTCCAGCATCAGGGTGCCGAGAACCACGTTGTCTTCCAGTTGCTCACGGGCAACCGCTTCGGTCATGCCTTTGCTCTTACGCAGCTCAACCAGACGGGCAACGTAGCTTTCGCGAACCACTTCCGGGTCGACGATTTCGATGCCTGCGCCCAGCTCAACGCCCTGCGCCGCAGCAACACGGGTGATTTCATCCGGGTTACCCAGCAGCACGCAGGTGGCGATACCACGTTCAGCACAGATAGCGGCGGCTTTGACGGTGCGCGGTTCGTCGCCTTCCGGCAGCACAACGCGTTTACCGGCTTTACGGGCCAGTTCGGTCAACTGATAGCGGAACGCTGGCGGAGACAGACGGCGGCTGCGCTCGGAGGCGGCGGTCAGGGATTCGATCCAGTCTGCATCAATGTGGCTTGCCACATATTCCTGCACTTTTTCGATACGCTGATGGTCGTCGGTCGGCACTTCCAGGTTGAAGCTCTGCAGGCTTAAAGAGGTCTGCCAGGTGTTGGTTTCCACCATAAATAACGGCAGGCCGGTGGCGAAGGCGCGCTCGCACAGCTTGCTGATGCGTGCGTCCATTTCATAGCCGCCGGTCAGCAGGATGGCGCCGATCTCAACGCCGTTCATGGCGGCCAGGCAGGCGGCAACCAGCACGTCCGGACGGTCTGCGGAAGTCACCAGCAGAGAACCCGGACGGAAGTGTTCCAGCATATGTGGAATGCTGCGCGCGCAGAAGGTCACGGATTTAACGCGGCGGGTTTTGATATCGCCTTCGTTAATGATGGTCGCGTCCAGATGGCGGGCCATGTCGATTGCGCGAGTAGCAATCAGATCGAAGCTCCACGGCACGCAGCCCAGCACCGGCAGCGGGCTGTCGGCGAACAGCTCTTTTGGATCGATGTTGGCGATGCTTGCTTTAGAAGAGTCGTCGAAAATCTCAGACAGGTCCGGACGGGTGCGGCCTTGCTCATCAACCGGGGCGTTCAGTTTGTTGATGATAACGCCGGTGATGTTGGTGTTTTTGCTGCCGCCAAAGCTGCTGCGCGCCAGCTCAATGCGTTCTTTCATCTGCTCCGGGGAGTTGTTGCCCAAAGACATGACGAAGACGATTTCGGCGTTCAGGGTTTTAGCAATTTCGTAGTTCAGCGACTGGGCGAACTGGTGTTTGCGGGTTGGCACCAGGCCTTCAACCAGCACCACTTCCGCGTCTTTGCTGCTCGCATGGTAGTTGGCGATGATCTCTTCCATCAGCACGTCTTGTTGGTTGCTGGACAGCAGCGTCTCAACGTGGCTCATGCGCAGCGGATCCGCCGCAGGAATGGTGGAGTTTGCACGCACGATGCTGGTGGTCTGGTCAGGCTTATCGCCGCCGGTACGCGGCTGGGCGATAGGTTTGAAGACGCTAAGGCGGACGCCTTTTTGTTCCATAGCGCGGATCACACCGAGGCTGACGCTGGTCAGGCCGACGCTGGTTCCGGTAGGGATCAACATAATAGTACGGGACACGGTATAACCTCTTTCGTTTTCGCGAGCGGCTCGCTCACGAGACTCAGAAAACAACACCGCCAGCGAAGCGCTGGCGGGGGGAGAATCAGGCTGTCAGGCGGAATGCATCCTGAGCGATAACCAGCTCTTCGTTGGTGGTGATGACCACCGCCGGGCGGGTACCCTCTTTGTTGATAAAGCCGGACTTGCCAAAACGCGCTGCCAGGTTGCGCTCGTGGTCAACTTCAAAGCCCAGTACGCCCAGTTTGCCCAGAGACAGCTCGCGTACCATTGCTGCGTTTTCACCGATGCCGCCGGTGAACACTACCCCATCCAGGCGGCCGTCCATCAGCGCCGTGTAGGAGCCGATGTATTTCGCCAGGCGATGGCAGTAAACGTCCATTGCACGTTTAGCGTCCGCTTTGGTTTCGTAGTTGTCTTCAACATAACGGCAGTCGCTGGTAACTTCGGTCAGACCCAGCAGGCCGGACTCTTTGGTCAGCATTTTGTTGATGTCTTCAACGCTGAGCCCTAAGTTGTCGTGCAGGAAGAAGATAATAGCCGGGTCGATATCACCGGTACGGGTACCCATCACCAGGCCTTCCAGCGGGGTCAGACCCATAGAGGTGTCAACGCACTCGCCGTTACGGATAGCGGAAACGGAACCACCGTTGCCCAGGTGGCAGGTGATGATGTTCAGTTCTTCTACCGGCTTATTGAGCATTTTTGCGGCTTCCTGGGTCACATAGTAGTGACTGGTGCCGTGGAAACCGTAGCGGCGAACGCCGTGCTCTTTGTACAGCTTGTACGGCAGGGCGTAGAGGTAAGACTCTTCTGGCATGGTCTGATGGAACGCGGTGTCGAACACGGCAACGTTCTTATCAGCCAGCTGAGGGAAAGATTTCAGCGCCTCGGCGATACCGATCAGGTGCGCCGGGTTATGCAGCGGTGCAAAAGAGGCGGAATCTTTGATACCCTGAATGACAGAGTCGTCGATAACGACGGAGCTGGTGTATTTCTCGCCGCCGTGCACAATGCGGTGGCCGATTGCGGTTAGCTGCTCGGACAACTCTGGTTTTTGTGCCAGAATAGTATTAACCATATAGTTAAGAGCTTCGCTGTGAGCGGCGCCTGCGCCCAAAGCCGCTTCTTGTTTACCGCCATCCATTTTCCACTTGATACGCGCTTCTGGAAGATGGAAACATTCGGCTAAACCAGAGAGGTATTCTTCACCGTTTACCGCATCGATAATTGCGAATTTCAGTGAAGAGCTACCGCAGTTCAGAACCAGCACTAACTTACTCGACATGGAAGTACCTACTTTTACGTGGCTAAAAAAACGTCAGATAGTCTCTCAGCGTAGCGCATGATGAGCCTGACATTTATGATTAACGTCATGCCAAAGTGGTTTTTTTGGCACGGCGAATAAATACTCTTGAGTTTACGCCATCTTGCGCAGATTTTCGGCAAAGGCGACATTGAGCGACGGTTTGACAGCCGACGGTTTCCCACTTCAGGCCATCAAAAACCCGCACAGGATACCCTCCGGGGCCCTTAAAGACAAAATATTTTGAACCATGTCATTTAGAGTTGTTATCTTGCACAATAATTTTATTTTTTACATGTGAAGTTGAGGTAAAGCCATGTCGACACCCCAGAATAGCCACGTTAGCTGGTTTAGCTTATTCGGCCGTGGCCAGCATTATTCAAAGACCTGGCCCATTGATAAGCGCCTCGCGCCAATCTTTGTGGAAAACCGTGTCATCCGCGCCACCCGCTTTGCGATCCGCTTTATGCCCCCGCTTGCCGTCTTCACGCTGACCTGGCAAATTGCCCTTGGCGGCCAGCTTGGTCCGGCCGTTGCGACCGCTTTGTTCGCCTGCAGCCTGCCCATGCAGGGCCTGTGGTGGTTAGGCAAACGTTCCGTTACGCCGCTACCGCCCACCATCCTCCACTGGTTCTATGAAGTGCGCGGCAAATTGCAGGAGTCGGGCCAGGCGCTGGCGCCGGTAGAAGGCAAGCCGGATTATCAGGCCCTGGCCGACGCGCTTAAGCGTGCATTCAAACAGCTCGATAAAACTTTCCTGGATGATTTGTAAAACGGGTGCCGTTAGGCCTATAAAGGAAGGCATATTTTTTAGCGGGTTTCTCCCTGCATACAGGAGCTATTACATGGAAATGACTAACGCCCAGCGTCTGATTTTATCGAACCAGTATAAAATGATGACCATGCTCGACCCGGATAACGCCGAGCGCTATCGCCGCCTGCAAACAATCATCGAGCGCGGCTACGGGCTGCAAATGCGCGAGCTGGACCGCGAGTTTGGCGAGTTAACCGAAGAAATCTGCCGTACGGTCATCGATATTATGGAGATGTATCACGCGATGAACGTCTCCTGGACCAACCTTAAAGACAAGCAAAGCATCGACGAACGTCGCGTTACTTTCCTGGGCTTTGACGCCGCAACGGAAGCGCGCTTCCTGGGCTACGTGCGCTTTATGGTTAACGTGGAAGGCCGCTACACGCATTTTGATGCGGGCACCCACGGCTTTAACGCGCAGACGCCAATGTGGGAAAAATATCAACGCATGCTGAAAGTGTGGCAGTCCTGCCCGCGTCAGTATCACTTAAGTGCGAATGAGATCGCGCAGATTAGCAATGCCTGAGGGGATAAGTGTGGTGAAGTGTAAAGGTTTCTTGTTTGATTTGGATGGGACGCTGGTTGATTCCCTGCCAGCGGTGGAACGTGCATGGATAAACTGGGCGAAGCGTTTTGAGATCTCTCCTGCGGAGGTTCTGGGCTTTATCCACGGCAAGCAGGCTATTACTTCACTGCGCCATTTCATGGCAGGCGCGTCCGAAGAAGAGATCCAACAGGAGTTTACGCGGCTTGAGAAAATTGAGTCTGCGGATACCGACGGCGTAACGGCGCTTCCCGGCGCCGTTGAGCTGCTGGCGCACCTGAACGAAGCCGGTATTCCCTGGGCTATCGTTACCTCCGGGTCCGTGCCCGTTGCCGCGGCGCGTCGACTGGCGGGCGGCTTACCTGAGCCAGAAGTCTTTGTCACCGCAGAGCGCGTGGCGCGCGGTAAGCCCGAGCCGGATGCTTATCTGCTGGGCGCGCAGCTGCTGGGCCTTGAGCCGGAAGAGTGCGTAGTGGTGGAAGATGCTCCGGCGGGCGTGCTGTCGGGCCTTGCGGCCGGCTGCCATGTGATTGCCGTTAATCCCCCTGCGGATACCCCGCGCCTTGAGCATGTCGATTATGTCTTACGATCGCTCAGCGAGCTGCTGGTTCAAAAATTACCGGACGGCAGCGTGGAAGTGTTAAGAAAACACTAATCCTATGATTTAACCCCGCACCGGCGGGGGTTTTTTATGGCATTATCCGGGCGTTCGTCAATTCTCAGCAACAAGGACAGGTTTTGAATTCGGAACTGATGTGGGTGCTGTCACTCCTCGGCATTACGGTCGTGCTGTTTGCCACCGGTAAGGTGCGAATGGATGCCGTTGCCCTGCTGGTTATTGTCGCTTTTGTTCTGAGCGGCACGCTAACCCTTAGCGAAGCTTTTTCCGGCTTCAGCGATCCTAACGTCATTCTTATCGCCGCGCTTTTTATCATTGGCGACGGCCTGGTTCGAACGGGCGTTGCGACCAAAATGGGCGCCTGGCTTGTGGATGTGGCCGGCAGCAGCGAAACCAAAATGCTTGTCCTGCTGATGCTCACCGTCGCCGGGCTGGGCGCCTTTATGAGCTCCACGGGCGTTGTCGCCATCTTTATCCCCGTTGTGCTGAGCGTCTCCATGCGCATGCAAACGGCGCCGTCGCGCCTGATGATGCCGCTCAGCTTCGCCGGCCTTATCAGCGGCATGATGACGCTGGTCGCCACGCCGCCTAACCTTGTCATCAACAGCGAACTGCTGCGCGAAGGATTAGAGGGGTTTAACTTTTTTAGCGTCACGCCCGTTGGCCTGGTGGTGCTCGTCCTGGGCATCGCTTATATGCTTTTTGCCCGTTTTGCCCTTAACGGCCAGAGCAAAGAAGAAAAAGCCGGGTGGAGACGACGCACTTTTCGCGATTTGATAAAAGAGTATCGCCTGACCGGGCGGGCTCGCCGCCTGGCGATTCGTCCCGGATCGCCAATGGTGGGTCATCGTCTGGATGATTTAAAGCTGCGTGAACGCTACGGCGCCAACGTCATTGGCCTTGAGCGCTGGCGCAAGTTTCGCCGGGTGATAGTAAACGTTACCGGGATTACGGAGTTTCGCGCCAGAGACGTGCTGCTTATTGATATGTCCGCATCCGAGGTTGATCTGCGCGAGTTCTGTAGCGAACAGATGCTGGAACCGATGATCCTGCGCGGGGAGTATTTCTCTGACCAGGCGCTGGACGTGGGCATGGCGGAAGTCTCGATGATTCCGGATTCAGAACTGCTTGGGCAGACCCTGCGCGACATTGGTTTTCGTACCCGCTACGGGCTGAACGTTGTGGGCCTTAAGCGCAACGGCGAGGCGCTGGAAGGCCTGCTGGTGGATGAATCCCTCCAGCTTGGCGATATTCTGCTGGTGGTCGGCGACTGGAAGCTAATCAGCCAGCTTACTAAAAAAAGCCGTGACTTTTTGGTGCTCAACCTGCCGGTGGAAGAGGGGGAAGCGTCTCCGGCGCATAGCCAGGCGCCGCACGCCATTTTTTGCCTGGCGTTAATGGTGGCGCTGATGCTGACCGATGAAATCCCCAATCCGATCGCGGCAATCGTTGCCTGCCTGCTGATGGGCAAATTCCGCTGTATCGATATGGAAAGCGCCTACAAAGCCATTCACTGGCCGAGCATTATTTTAATTGTCGGGATGATGCCGTTTGCCCTGGCGCTGCAAAAAACCGGCGGCGTGGATTTAATCGTGAGCGGCTTAATGCAGCTCGGCGGCGGCTACGGGCCTTATATTATGCTCGTCTGCCTGTTTGTGATGTGCGCGGCCATCGGGCTATTTATCTCCAACACCGCCACGGCGGTATTAATGGCGCCCATCGCGTTGGCCGCGGCGAAATCTATGGGCGTTTCGCCTTATCCGTTCGCGATGATTGTTGCGCTTGCCGCTTCTGCTGCCTTTATGACGCCCGTTTCTTCACCGGTAAATACGCTGGTACTGGGGCCGGGCAATTATAAATTCAGCGACTTTGTGAAATTAGGCGTACCTTTTACCGTCATCGTGATGGCGGTGAGCGTGGTGATGGTGCCGATGCTGTTTCCGTTTTAGTTGACTCCCGCACGGAGAGGAGGCCTGGGTTAAAGCGGAGAGTCCTGACTAATCTCATCAAGCGAGAGCTGGAAGCTGGGCACGAACACCTGCATAAAATAGTCCATCTCTTCGCTGTGTCTGTCGGCAAGGGTTTTTTCCAGGCGGCCTTTAGCCAGAAGAAATTCGTTATTCCCGGCCGACAACTCTTCCAGACATTTCAGATAGGCACACAGCGCGTCCGCCTGTTTTACGGTGGCTTTTTCCTCCTCGCTGTACTGATGCTCGTCAATCAGCGGCGCCCAGATATCCCGCAGCTCTTCTGGCACCATATCGATTAATTTCTGCTGGGCTATTTTCTCAATGGCTTTGTATTCATGGGCGATTTGCGAGTTAAAGTATTTTACCGGCGTCGGGAGATCGCCGGTCAGCACTTCGCTGGCATCATGATAAAGGGCCAGTAGCGCAACGCGTTCGGCATTTACGTTGCCGTTGAATTTGCGATTTTTGATAGCGGCGAGGGCATGAGCAACCATCGCCACCTGAAGGCTGTGCTCTGAGACGTTTTCAGTGCGCACGTTGCGCATTAGCGGCCAGCGATTGATAAGCTTCAGGCGGGAAAGGTGGGCGAAGAAATGGCTTTGACTCATGAGGGCACCTGGAATCTGGCAAAGAGAACCATTGTGCGAGGAGAAAGGGGAAGATGCAAACCTCTTCCCCGGCAATCGGCTACTGGCGGTAATGTTCCAGGAATCTGCCTAGCTTGTTGATGGACATTTCCAGTTCATCCACCCGCGGCAGCGTCACGATACGCACATGATCGGGCCACGGCCAGTTAAACGCCGTCCCCTGTACCAGCAGTACTTTCTCCTGCAGCAGGAAGTCGAGCACCATTTTCTGGTCGTCGTGGATATTAAAGCGCTTCGCGTCGATTTTCGGGAACATATACAACGCGCCGCGTGGCTTGACGCAGGAGACGCCCGGAATATCGTTAATCAGCTCCCACGCACGGTTGCGCTGCTCATAAAGGCGTCCGCCCGGTACGATGAATTCGCTAATGCTCTGGTAGCCGCCAAGCGCGGTTTGGATAGCGTGCTGTGCCGGAACGTTGGCGCAAAGACGCATCGATGCCAGCATTTCCAGCCCTTCAATGTAGCCTTTAGCATGTTTCTTCGGCCCGCTCAGCACCATCCAGCCCTGGCGGAAACCGGCAACGCGGTAAGTTTTGGACAGGCCGTTAAACGTGATGGTCAACAGATCCGGCGCAAGGGTGGCGATGGATATATGCTCAGCCTCGTCATAGAGGATTTTGTCGTAAATCTCATCGGCAAAAATGATCAGGTTATGCTGGCGGGCCAGCTCGACGATTTCCATCAGTAACGCTTTTGAATACACCGCGCCGGTTGGGTTATTAGGGTTGATTATCACAATGCCGCGAGTACGCGGCGTGATTTTGGCGCGAATATCATCAAGATCCGGGAACCAGTCGGCGGATTCATCACAAAGGTAATGTACCGCTTTTCCGCCGGAGAGCGACACGGCCGCGGTCCACAACGGGTAATCCGGTGCCGGGACCAGCATTTCATCGCCGCTGTTAAGCAGCGCCTGCATCGACTGGACAATCAGCTCGGAAACGCCGTTACCGATATAGATATCTTCGACGGTCACATCCCGTATGCCCCGCGCCTGATAATGTTGCATGATAGCCTTGCGTGCGGAGTACAGCCCTTTCGAGTCGCAGTATCCCTGCGCTGTAGGAAGGTTGCGAATCACATCGACAAGGATTTCATCCGGGGCGTCAAAACCGAACGGGGCAGGGTTGCCAATGTTCAGTTTAAGCACTTTATTGCCTTCTTCTTCCAGGCGTTTTGCCTCTTTGAGAACCGGACCGCGGATGTCATAACAAACATTATCTAATTTGCTGGATTTTTCGATAGGGGACATGAAGCGTTGACCTTAAATGTTAGCGATGCTTCCTGCCGTGGAAGCAACCAGGCACCAATGTACTCCTGGCCGAGGCAGATTTGAACCCAAACGAAGCGCAGGAGAGCAATTTATCTGCAGCAGGATGTAAAACAAAAAGGCCTTTTGATTTTATTTTTTAGTTATTAATTTTGTTAAATTAAGTAATGTCAATATAACAAACTGGATTTGTGTTTTTTATATGAGCTTATATTCTGCGGCCTGGCCGATTAAGGCGCGACTGATTCTGTTAGCCAGATGCACAATATTGGAAAAAGGATAAGTAAAAATGAATATTTACGTCGGCATAAGCTATCAAAAACGTGTCGGGGTTAAAGAGATGTTTATAAACTTATTCGCAGATGTAATTAATAAATACTCAAGAAAAGATTAAGCAGCTTTTATTATAGGGGATTAGGTTATCAGCAATCGTCAGGAATAAGGGTTACAGGAAAGCGTAAAAAGAGAATGCGATCGGATTATTCGCAATAGATCTTATAAATCAACGCAATTTGCGGTAAGATACACCACCTGATATGGTAGTTTTACTGTCTTTGTTTTTAGGTAATAGCCTGCTTTATAAGGCATTGTTTGATATTTTGTATATCAGGGTAGTCCAGACCCAGCCGTTATGTATGGCACGTTCCCCTGGCGGGAATGGCCAAAATAAATAAGACCAGATCCACAAGTGGATTTATGATAGCGGCTTAGCTTCAATTTAATCGGCCGCTATGTCATTCTCCTGGTTTATAGATTGAATTAGCAAGCGTAATACCCCCAGAGCGAGCTTCACATAATTGATCCACTCTGGCGGCAAAATAAAATATTAAAAATCAGAACGCCGGTCTCTAAAAGGAGCATGATGTTTTAAGAGACGTTCTGTAAAAGGAATTGCTTTATCTCTTTGATAAATCACAGCAATAGAACTAAGGCAGACTCGTAAGAGCAACCTACTAGTGAAAAAATTATGATTAACGTAAATCGTCCGATACTTAATCTCGACCTCGATCTGCTGAGAACTTTTGTCGCGGTCGCCGATCTCAACACCTTTGCGGCGGCTGCCGCAGCGGTGTGTCGTACCCAATCCGCGGTCAGCCAGCAGATGCAGCGCCTTGAGCAATTGGTAGGAAAAGAGCTCTTTGCACGCCATGGCCGCAACAAATTGTTGACCGAACACGGTATTCAGCTATTAGGGTATGCGAGGAAAATCCTGCGTTTTAACGATGAAGCCTGCACTTCGCTGATGTTCAGCAACCTCCAGGGCGTGCTGACCATTGGGGCTTCCGATGAAACCGCCGATACTATTCTTCCCTTCCTTCTCAACAGAATCAGCTCGGTTTACCCTAAACTGGCGCTGGATGTACGGGTCAAACGTAATCCTTTCATGCTTGAAATGCTCAACCAGCAGGAAGTCGATCTGGTTGTCACCACTTCACAGCCTGCCCATTTTGAGTCGATAGTCCTGCGCACGTCGCCAACGCTATGGTACTGCGCGGCAGATTACGTCTTTCAGAGGGGCGAAGCCGTGCCGCTGGTAATGCTCGACGATCCGAGTCCGTATCGCGACATGATGATTGAGCATCTGAATGAGGAGCATATTCAGTGGCGCATCTCCTACGTTGCTTCAACGCTTGCTGCGGTGAGAGCTGCGGTGAAAGCAGGCCTTGGCATCACCGCAAGGCCCGTTGAGATGATGAGCCCTGAGCTGCGGGTCCTGGGCTCGGCGGACGGCCTGCCGGCTATGCCGGATACGCGCTATCTGCTTTGCCGTAATCCGCAGACCAATAACGAACTGGCGCAGGCCATTTTCAGCGCGATGGAAACTAACCCCAGCCCTTATAGCTACGCCATCACCTCTCATGAAGGGGACGACTCTTCGCTGGTAGAGGGCCAGGTGGAATAGCGTTCACGCTGCGTTAGTAACAAAATGTTAAATGTAAAAACAGGCCGCTGAAGAGATAATTTGCTCCAGCGGCCTGTTTTTTATTCGTTTAAGCTTTTTGTGCTTTTAAACGTGAGAAAAATAATTCACAAACAACTAATTACGTAACGGCGTTACGTTGGGCTTTTTACCCGCCAGCGCTGCCTGTAGCGGTGAAAATATGTTAAAAAACGCAGGACATTGTTGCTGCTTTTTATGGTGAATTAACAAAAGCGTGTCTCAGATCAAGAAAATACTCCCAATGAGGGGGAGGAATAGTTGAGATTTCCTGCCAAAATAGACGGGCAGTTTAAAATTTTCCACACAACGGACACGATTCAACCTCATTAAAAGCGGGTTAATAACGCTGGGTTACCGGGTTTTAACGCATTAAATGTTAATGAAATGAAGTCGATGTAAACTAATGTGTGGATACTTTTGTTAAAGTTGACAAAAGGTTATAGAAAGGAGTAAAAAACCCCATCAATTTGCCGGTGAAATTTTGCTTCCGGCAGTTATTGTAAGGTTATTTGTTCCTCCCCATGAATCGATGTGGTGTTCATCTGCCAACAAGAGTAGAGACTTTGGCGCCACTTTTGATGAGTAAGCAATGAGTATGTCAACATCCACTGAAGTTATCGCTCATCACTGGGCGTTCGCTGTCTTTCTTATTGTTGCCACTGGCCTGTGCTGCGTCATGCTGCTCGGGGCATGGTTCCTTGGCGGGAGAGCCAGGGGCCGGCACAAAAATACCCCCTTCGAGTCGGGTATCGACTCCGTTGGTTCCGCGCGTTTACGCCTTTCCGCAAAGTTTTACCTGGTGGCCATGTTCTTCGTTATCTTCGACGTGGAAGCCCTGTATCTCTACGCCTGGTCTACTTCTATCCGGGAAAGTGGCTGGATTGGTTTCGTGGAAGCCGCAATTTTCATTTTAGTGCTACTGGCTGGTCTGGTTTATCTGGCGCGTATTGGCGCGCTTGATTGGACTCCTGCGCGTTCGCGTCGTGAGAAAATCAACCCGGAAACCGACAGTCTCACTAACCGTCATACGCGCTAACGAAGCGAGGCAATAAGATGGACTATACGCTCACCCGCATAGACCCCAACAACGGTGAGAATGACCGTTATCCCCTGCAAAAACAGGAAATCGTAACCGATCCTCTTGAACAAGAAATTAACCGTAGCGTCTACATGGGCAAGCTCGAACATGCGCTGCACGATATGGTTAACTGGGGGCGTAAAAACTCAATCTGGCCTTACAACTTTGGCCTTTCTTGCTGCTACGTTGAGATGGTGACCTCGTTTACCGCCGTGCATGACGTGGCGCGTTTCGGCGCTGAAGTTCTGCGCGCATCGCCACGTCAGGCTGACCTGATGGTGATAGCCGGCACCTGCTTTACCAAAATGGCCCCGGTTATTCAGCGACTCTACGATCAGATGCTTGAGCCGAAATGGGTGATCTCCATGGGCGCTTGCGCAAACTCTGGCGGCATGTACGACATCTACTCCGTGGTGCAGGGCGTGGACAAATTCCTGCCGGTTGATGTTTACATCCCGGGCTGCCCGCCGCGTCCAGAAGCCTACATGCAGGCGCTGATGCTGCTGCAAGAGTCAATTGGTAAAGAGCGTCGCCCGCTGTCGTGGGTGGTTGGCGATCAGGGCGTTTACCGCGCCAACATGCAATCAGAGCGCGAGCGTAAGCGTGGCGAGCGAATTGCTGTGACCAACCTGCGGACGCCGGACGAGATTTAATTT
Source organism: Buttiauxella sp. (assembly GCA_032000125.1). Taxonomy (GTDB): domain Bacteria; phylum Pseudomonadota; class Gammaproteobacteria; order Enterobacterales; family Enterobacteriaceae; genus Dryocola. The sequence continues at coordinate 97,181 of DAMALH010000014.1, forward strand.
GCGCCTGTAGTCAGAACCGGCTTCGCATATTAATAATATTAGCGCGAAGCACTGACCGACAGTCACCACAGAACCATTTGCAATGGTGAGAAATATGACCGATTTAACCGCGCAAGATGCCGCCCAGCAAAGCTGGCAAACCCGTGACCATTTAGATGATCCGGTGATAGGTGAACTGCGTAACCGTTTTGGGCCGGATGCCTTTACCGTTCAGCCCACCCGCACCGGGGTTCCGGTAGTCTGGGTCAAGCGTGAACAACTGCTGGAAGTAGGCGATTTCTTAAAAAGACTGCCCAAACCTTATGTCATGCTGTTCGACCTGCATGGCATGGACGAGCGTCTTCGCACCCACCGCGACGGTTTACCGGCCGCGGATTTTTCCGTTTTCTACCACCTGATTTCCATTGAACGCAATCGCGATATCATGCTCAAGGTGGCATTATCTGAAAACGACCTGAACGTGCCTACGTTCACCAAACTTTTCCCGAACGCCAACTGGTACGAGCGTGAAACCTGGGAAATGTTTGGCATCACCTTTAACGGCCACCCGCATCTGACTCGCATCATGATGCCGCCAACGTGGGAAGGCCACCCGCTGCGCAAAGACTACCCGGCGCGCGCCACCGAATTCGATCCGTTTGAGTTAACCAGACAGAAAGAAGATTTAGAGATGGAAGCGCTGACCTTCAAACCAGAAGACTGGGGTATGAAGCGCAGCAGCGAGCATGAAGATTTCATGTTCCTCAACCTCGGGCCAAACCACCCGTCCGCGCACGGTGCGTTCCGTATTGTCCTGCAGCTCGACGGCGAAGAGATTGTCGATTGCGTGCCGGATATCGGTTACCACCACCGCGGCGCCGAGAAAATGGGCGAGCGTCAGTCCTGGCACAGCTACATTCCGTATACCGACCGTATCGAGTACCTCGGCGGCTGCGTGAACGAAATGCCATACGTGCTGGCGGTTGAAAAACTGGCGGGCATCAAGGTGCCTGAGCGCGTAGACGTGATTCGCGTCATGCTGTCTGAACTGTTCCGCATCAACAGCCACCTGCTGTACATCTCCACGTTCATTCAGGACGTTGGCGCCATGACGCCGGTATTCTTTGCGTTTACCGATCGTCAGAAAATCTACGATCTGGTAGAGGCGATCACCGGCTTCCGTATGCACCCGGCCTGGTTCCGTATCGGCGGCGTGGCACACGATCTGCCGAACGGCTGGGAGCGCCTGCTCAAAGAGTTCCTCGACTGGATGCCAAAACGTCTGGATTCCTACGAGAAAGCCGCTCTGCGTAACACTATCCTGAAAGGGCGTTCTCAGGGCGTTGCGGCCTACGGTAAGAAAGAAGCGCTGGAGTGGGGCACCACCGGTGCTGGCCTGCGTGCAACCGGTGTCGACTTCGACGTTCGTAAAGCGCGTCCTTATTCCGGTTATGAAAACTTCGACTTCGAAATCCCGGTTGGCGGCGGCGTGAGCGACTGCTATACCCGTGTGATGCTGAAAGTAGAAGAGCTGCGCCAGAGCCTGCGCATCCTTGACCAGTGCCTGAAAAATATGCCGGCCGGCCCGTTCAAAGCGGATCATCCGCTGACCACGCCGCCGCCGAAAGAGCGCACGCTGCAGCATATCGAAACCCTGATTACCCACTTCCTGCAGGTTTCATGGGGCCCGGTTATGCCGGCCAATGAATCCTTCCAGATGATTGAGGCAACCAAGGGGATTAACAGTTACTACCTGACCAGCGACGGCAGCACCATGAGCTACCGTACCCGCATTCGTACCCCGAGCTTTGCGCATCTGCAGCAAATCCCGGCGGCTATCCGCGGCAGCCTGGTTTCTGACCTGATTGTCTATCTGGGTAGTATCGATTTTGTAATGTCTGATGTGGATCGCTAACTATGCACGATAACCTACAACCCCAGGCTGAAGCTTTTGAGCTGAGTCAAGCTGAGCGTGAAGCGATTGAGCACGAAAAACACCATTATGAAGATGCTCGTGCCGCGTCCATCGAAGCGCTGAAGATCGTTCAGAAGCAGCGCGGCTGGGTGCCGGACGGCGCGATTTACGCCATCGCTGACGTGCTGGGCATTCCTGCCAGCGACGTAGAAGGCGTTGCCACCTTCTATAGCCAGATTTTCCGCCAGCCGGTAGGCCGCCACGTGATTCGCTACTGCGATAGCGTGGTTTGCCATATTACGGGCTACCAGGGCATTCAGTCCGCCATCGAGGCGAAACTGAATATCAAACCGGGTCAAACCACGTTTGATGGTCGCTTTACCCTGCTGCCGACCTGCTGTCTGGGCAACTGCGATAAGGGGCCGACGATGATGATTGATGAGGATACTCACAGCCATCTGACGCCGGAAGCGATCCCTGATTTGCTGGAGCAGTACAAATGAAGCCAATCATCGTGACTCCCGAAACCCATCCGCTGACCTGGCGGCTGCGTGACGACAAACAGCCGGTCTGGCTGGATGAGTATCGCAGCAAAAACGGTTATGAAGGCGCACGCAAAGCGCTGACCGGCATGGCGCCGGACGACATCGTTAATGCGGTGAAAGACGCGGGCCTGAAAGGGCGCGGCGGCGCGGGCTTCTCCACCGGTCTGAAGTGGAGCCTGATGCCGAAAGACGAATCCATGAACATCCGTTACCTGCTGTGTAACGCCGATGAAATGGAGCCGGGCACCTATAAAGACCGCCTGCTGATGGAGCAGTTGCCGCACCTGCTGGTAGAAGGCATGCTGATTTCCGCATTCGCATTGAAAGCTTACCGCGGCTACATTTTCCTGCGCGGCGAGTACATTGAAGCGGCGGTGAATTTGCGCCGTGCGATTGCTGAAGCGACCGAAGCAGGCCTGCTTGGTAAAAACATTCTCGGTTCTGGTTTTGACTTTGAGCTGATCGTGCACACCGGTGCCGGGCGTTATATCTGCGGTGAAGAAACCGCGTTGATTAACTCCCTTGAAGGCCGCCGCGCGAATCCACGCTCAAAACCACCTTTCCCGGCGTCAAGCGGGGCCTGGGGCAAGCCAACCTGCGTTAACAACGTCGAAACTTTATGTAACGTCCCGGCGATTCTGGCCGACGGCGTGGAGTGGTATCAGGGTATTGGCGGCGGTTTAAGCAAAGACGCCGGCACCAAGCTGATGGGCTTCTCCGGCCGCGTGAAAAATCCTGGCGTCTGGGAGTTACCGTTCGGCACCACCGCGCGCGAAATCCTTGAAGATTACGCAGGCGGCATGCGCGACGGCCTGAAATTCAAAGCCTGGCAGCCGGGTGGGGCAGGGACGGACTTCCTGACCGAATCCCACCTCGACCTGCCGATGGAATTTGAAAGCATCGGCAAAGCGGGCAGCCGTCTGGGTACGGCGCTGGCGATGGCCGTTGACCATGAAATTGGTATGGTGCCGCTGGTTCGCAACCTGGAAGAGTTCTTTGCCCGCGAGTCCTGCGGCTGGTGCACACCGTGCCGTGATGGCCTGCCGTGGAGCGTAAAAATTCTGCGCGCCCTGGAGCGTGGCGAAGGCCAGCCGGGTGACATCGAGACGCTTGAGCAACTGTGTCGTTTCCTGGGGCCGGGCAAAACCTTCTGTGCGCATGCGCCGGGTGCGGTTGAGCCATTGCAGAGTGCGATTAAATATTTCCGCGACGAATTCGAAGCAGGCATTGCCAAACAGGACTTCGGTAATACGCGTGCCATCAACGGCATCCAACCGAACCTGTTAAAAACGCGCTGGTGATATCACCCCCCTCGTCTCATGGCCGAGGGCGGTATTGCACAAGAATTTTTGATTAACGCCTGAATTTATTCAGGCCAACTGGAAGCATGCTGACTATGGCTACGATTCATGTAGACGGCAAAGAATATGAGGTTAACGGGGCGGACAACCTGCTTGAAGCTTGTCTCTCCCTGGGCCTTGATATTCCTTATTTTTGCTGGCACCCGGCGCTGGGCAGCGTCGGTGCTTGCCGCCAGTGTGCGGTGAAGCAATATCAAA
>DAMALH010000015.1:0-57668 GCA_032000125.1 Buttiauxella sp.
GACCATGGCGCCCGCAGGGTGAGCAACAGCGAATCAATCCCTACTCACCGCCATACTTTATAGAAAAGCCTGAACTCACGTTCAGGCTTTTTTATTGCATGCTGCACCTCAGAGGACAGATGAACGCAGCCAATTGATCCTTTCCTCACTGCGGTATTTAAAGAACGTCCCGCGTGCATTTGCAGGCTTTTTTTTCGTACAAAATCCTTCATCGCTCAAGGCTTAACCGAATACACCATAAAGAGAAAATTACGCTTGACCGAATGGAGCTGACTCCCTATAGTAGCGCCCCGTTGCCCCCGTAAGCGGGTGACAAAAACAATATGGTGAGGTGTCCGAGTGGCTGAAGGAGCACGCCTGGAAAGTGTGTATACGGCAACGTATCGAGGGTTCGAATCCCTCCCTCACCGCCATATTTTATAGAAAAGCCTGAACTCACGTTCGGGCTTTTTTATTGCATGCTGCACCTCAGGGGACGGATGAGACCCCTCGACAGGGTTCGACAACGGGCTTTCGCCTGTTGGACGCCAGGGGCATTTATGACCATGGCGCCCGCAGGGTGAGCAACAGCGAATCAATCCCTACTCACCGCCATATTTTATAGAAAAGCCTGAACTCACGTTCGGGCTTTTTTATTGCATGCTGCACCTCAGGGGACGGATGAGACCCCTCGACAGGGTTCGACAACAGGCTCCGCCTGTTGGGCGCGGAGGCATTTATGACCATGGCGCCCGCAGCGAATCCATCCCCCCTCACCGCTCAATATCACCCTCATTGCGCTTTAGCTCACCGGTAACAGTTGCGTTTTACTCAACGTTTGCGGAATTTTAAGCGATTGTGGCACTACCCGTACCCGCAGATAGCAGAATTCTGTCTCTTATTTCTCTGCTAAAAACATAAAACGCTTCGCGCTGCGCCGCTTTCTTTTCTTCCCTCGCCCGGGTGATAAAATTCCATCGCTTGACACGAAACCTATCAACTAGTAGGTTAGTTATCAGCTACGCTTATCGTTGTCAGGGGCCATTGCCCGGCCCTGGCTGGCAATACCGCATCTGGCCACTTCACCACAGGTAAACCGTTATTCATTGACGCCTGTTAATTTTATGAAGGAAGACAGAATGACAATTATTCATTTTCCCGGCTCACGGCAGCCCGCGCCAAAGAATCCCAGGAGTATTCATCCGGCGATTCCTCAGGAAAATATAAATCAGGATGAAGCCGTGCGTCATTTCGCACTTACGGTTGCGGCAAAAATAAGAAACGATCCGGAGCTGAACCATATAGCTCCCTTTATAGTGGATAAAATTATTATGCTGCTGGTGCAAGAATCCCGTCAAAAAAGCCTACCTTCTGTCGACAGAATCTTGTGATGGGCTCTTATAAAAATTGTTATCTACCGGCTGGCATAGTTAGAGGATAAAAGCAGGCGTTTATTTCTGCCTGGTTATTAATCAGTAAGCATAATATTGTCGAGCACCGGCTGGACAATCTTCTGAAAAACATCCGCGTCGCCAAAAGCGCGTGCTGCTAACATGGCGCCATGCACCGTTGCCATCAGCGATCCTGCCTCGCTGGAAAGGGCGGCACGGATATTAAAGCATTTTTCCCTTTCCCCTCTTCTGAGCACATCGGTCAGCCACTCGGTAAGATCGGTAAAATGTCCGGTTACTTCTGCGGCCACTTCGGGCGGCAGCGTAGGCAGCTCGGCGGCAAGCATAACGCAGATACAAAATGGAGCAGAGCCGTCCCGGATACATGTTGCCCAATAATCTACATAGGCCTGAAGTTCGGCCACTGGATTATTTATCTGGCTGCTCAGCGCCTGCATCCCTGACCGGGCTTCCTCGCAATATTCAGTGACGACGACCTTCACCAGTTCCGCCTTGCTGGGAAAATGGTGGTGAATACTCGCCTTACGAATATTCACCTTTTCAGAAATGTCGGCAAAGCTGAAGCTCCGGTATCCACCGGTGGTAAGCAGTTGTCTGGTGTAAGAAATAATCTCGCTTGCTTTCTGGGAACGTTCAGTGGACATAGTCGGGACCCGTGGTCAGTATACCGCTCGATAAAATGCATGATATCAGAGCGTTGATTGAAAACCTACCAACAGGTAGCCTTCAACGCCGTCGCCTGCCGGTACCCGACATACTGGCAAAAACCCCATCGCGCAGTACCAGCGCATGAAACAGCGCGGCGGCAAGGTGTAGCATCACGGTAATAAACAGCGCCAGCGCAACCAGGGAATGCAGCGGCCGCAGAATGGCAAACCAGTCATTATTCACCGGTACAAGGGGCGGCAGTACAAATGAGCCACCGGCAGAGATGGGATATCCCGCCGCCGACTGCATGGCCCAGCCAATAAGCGGCTGGAGGAACATCATTATGTACAACGCCCAGTGTGAGAGGTGCGCCAGCCCGCGCTGCCATGTCGGCACCGAAGCCGGTAGCGAAGGTACTTTGGTGTAAAAACGCAGCCACAGTCTGACCACTACCAGTACCAGGATCATCAGACCCAGCGGCTTATGGATAGACACCAGCAGGGCATGCAACGAAGAAACCGTTGCAACCATCGTTATACCGATAAACAACATTGCCAGGATAGACGCAGCCATCAGCCAGTGAAGAAAGCGCAACGCAGGATGGAAATAAGTCACCTCTTTCATAAGCTGGCTCCTGAGTGTCGGGACTGTTCACGGGTACGCGCGTTGTAGGATTTGGCATAGGCCGACGAGCGCGCATTAAGCAAGGGATCGCCCGAAGCAGCCATGCCGTCAGGCAAAATCAGAGGATCGTAGTTAATGTCATTGCATGGACCATCGTGCTGCGGTATGGCGCGCGTCAGCACGAGCGTACCGGCATTAATGGTTTGTCGATCGGCAGGCCAGACCTGAGTGACATCGTTCCCCGCATCGCCAGGCCGGGCGACGGTAATAACCAGATCCCATTTCAGCGGTCCTTGTTCCAGGCGCCGTTCAAGATCGTGCCACAGGAAATCTTTATCGCTTTTGTCCGCCTCGCTAATGGGCTGATAGCCGGTATGCGGCACCATGCTCCAGCGAACCAGATGTTCCCCGTTCGCCTTATCAATAAAGCGAAACGCGTTCAGGCTGTTAAAGCGGTCGCTTGCCCAACTGGAGGAAGGAACGTACTGCTTTGCCCATGCGAGGTAGCGCTGCATCTGGGGATGCGCCCCCACAAACGCCTTCAGCTTATCGGGGTCCGGTTTACCGGTTACCGGGTCCGGCAGCGTAATGTTTTGCAGCGCGTAGAAATCTTCAACGGTGGCGACCGGAAACAGCGGCATGGCATTCATGCCCGTCCGCCACTGCTCGCCGTTGCCCTGCCTGAATTCCAGCGCCATGCTGCGTATCGGCACGGCATAATCCGGCGCGCCGGGGTTGCCGCCAGCGATGGCAAAGCGGCCGGTTATCGGCGTTTCGCCCGCGGCAAATAGCGTCGCGCGCGATAGCGAACGGGCATTACCATTGGAGATAAAACGACCAACCACGCACACGCCTTTAGCGTGATTGCGGCGAAATCCCGGGTGCTCCCCGGCCGATTTTTGCAGCACCGCCACCAGCTTGTCAGAGGTCAGGCGCTCCGGCGTCAGCCAGCCGCCTGCCCAGAGAAACAGCGCTGTCACCGCAAGGGGAATAATAGCGACCCATGCCAGGCGGACTATTTTCTGTCCGGTAAAAAGTGAAGTGTTCTTCATATTTTGCTCACACTATTAATATCGAACCCGCATTCGAATACGCCCGAATCTATTGCTGAAAATAAAGAAAGATTTTGCCGGCCGTCCGACGGACAGAACCGTTCAGCCTGCCTGAGTGGATCGCTGGCGGATGTTTTTAACGGTTAGCCAGATTGCCGAGATGAAGAAGTAGAACGCGCCGAAGGCCGCGTAGGGCGCAACCGTGGTCACGTCCAACGGCATACCGCTATGCGCCTGATGGAACATAAAGAGACCGGCGAGCGCGGACTGCGCCCCGCTGAGAATCATCGGCCATTGTCCACTTGAGGTTTTCCAGCGCCGCACGCCGGTGGCTAACTGCAGCAGACCAGAGAAGATTGCCCAGGCGCCGAACACGGCTATTACCGTGGGCATGCCAACGCTAAGCGCCCAGCAAACGGCAAGGGCGACGATGACGCTGACGACAAGGTTGAACTTTTGCGATGGATTGGCGCCCAGACCGCCGCTTCTGCGGGCATCGAGATAGTTGGCGAAGGCGTCCCAGGCGGGGTATGCGACAAGCAGAACCGCACCAATAGCGGGGTTGTGTTTACCAACGACGGCCGCAAGGACAATCCAGGCTATCGAGACTCCGGTTCGCAAAAAGTAGTAGCTCTGGAGCCATTGGTTTATGGGTTGGTAAGAGATTGCGGAGGCATTTTGCATGTCAGTTCTCCAGGTGATTGGGCAATCGAAAGTGCATTCGACTGATGATGTTTTTGTCCGGACAATTTCAAACTACCTACTAGTAGGTTTATTGTCAATCCTGATTCATCCCCCGATGAGAGATCCTCGCCTCCGGTTTATTACGGGTCTTCTGGCCACAGCAGATGTCATAAAAAAGCCTGAACTTGCGTTCAGGCTTTTTTATGACGTGTTAAATCTCAAGGAAGGATTGAATGCTATTTTTTCCGCTGATATTTTTCCGGCAGCGCAGGCACGGGCCGCCTGTCGTCAATCAAATGCAGGATCGTCAGTATCGGATGGCGAAACAACATCCTGTGGCCTGCCCAACGCATAACCTGCTTCATTTCTTCCCGGCGGGCGGGCTGATAACAATGAATCGGGCACTGTTTACAGGCCGGTTTTTCGTTCCCGAAGGCGCAGCGATCCAGCCTTTTTGCCGCATAGCTGAACAGGGATTGATAGTGTCCCGGCGTTTTATCGGCCGCCGGGTTGTTTTGCTCGTACAGGATGAGCATTTTTTGAATGGTTTTTTTTTCTCTCTCGATGCGTTTCTCTGACATAGCGATACCTGAATCGATCGGCCCCGGCGGCAGGCATTTAAATATGCATTTATAATACACCTTTTATAAGGGAGAACATAAGCGGGCCTGGAGAAAACCTGTGAACGGGAGCAACGTCCGGCAAAAAAAGCCTGAACGCTATTTCAGGCTTTTAACGTGAAGGCTTAAATATCGCTGAACGCGCCCAGACGATATCCGCGCTCGGCAATGGCGTATTTCAGCGAAGCCGATGTGAGCACATCCAGTTCGGTAAGACGTGGATAGCAATATTTGCTCGCCAGAATGGTGTTATCTATAAAAGCAGGGTGGCACATCACTTCCAGCGACCGCTCCTCACGCGCCATAGCGCGATCCAGCGTGTCCAGGAACAGCGTTTGGGTAACGGCGTCGCCATAAAAACCGCTATCGAACCCTTCGGTGCTTTTGGCCCCGCATAGCTCCAGCTCGGCTTTTTTTACCGCGTCACGGTCGATGCGTATGGCTACGCCCTGCTCTTTTGCAAAGGCTTCAAAGAGCGGGAAAATCTGCGGGATCATATGTATATGATGATGGCTGTCGAGATGCGTTGGCGGGCGGCCAAAGAGGCGGATAAAGCGTGTAAACTGGCACGCTAACTCCTGCTGAATCTCCGCAAGCGGCAGTTCTCCCGCTTCTGCCCTTTCCCAAATCCATTTACCCAGTTCGCCCTTCTCATCGACCAGGCCCGGCATGGCGGAAAGCGGGCGCCCCAGCGTCAGCACAAAGTGCATTCCCACCGCCAGCTGCGGGCATGCCGCGCTCAGCGACGCCGCGTGGTCGATACCTGCCGCGTTAACCATCGCCGTGGTGGATGTCACCACGCCATTATTGAATGCCTCGATAATGCCGTAGTTCTGCGCTTTGCAGAGCCCAAAATCATCCGCATTTACGATCAATAACTTATCCATAAGCGCTTCCTTTAAATGGCCTCCCCGTTACGGGAAGGCCAGGCTTGTTGGCTATTTCAGCGCGGCGATGGTCTGTGCAAACTCAGGCAGCAACGCTTCGTGTGCCAGCAGCATCTCACGCGCAAGTTTTTCCGCATCTTTATCCGAGTGGATGAGCGGGCTCAGATTTAACGCCAGCAGCACGTCATTGAGCTTACCACTTAACGCGGCTTCGCTTGCAGCAACTTCAAAGCCTTTGATGGTGTAAATCAGACCGAGAACTTTTTCATCAAAATGCGTGATACGCGGCGTTGGCGTTGCGCCATCCCGCCCCATCGTGCAGGTCATTTCAATAGCCCAGTCCGCGGGGATATTATCAATGTGCCCCTTGTGCGGGAAGTTGACGTAATGCTCGGTTTGCTTGTCGTTGTAGATGGCGCTGATCGCTTCGCAGGCCGCGTCTGAATAATAGGCCCCGCCGCGCAGCTCAAGCTCTTTCGGCTTCACGTTCAGCTCAGGATTTTTGTACAGGTCAAAGAGCTGCTTCTCGACTTTTTGCACGACCGTTGCCCGCGCGCCGCCTTTGTAAAACTCGCCCATCTCGATGGCCAGCATCTCTTTTTGCTTGAAGTAGTACAGCAAATAAGAGCACGGGATAAGATTCAGGGAGCGCAGCAGCCCTTCGCTAAACGGCAGGTCGAAGATATTCTTCACGCCGCTGGCCTTCAGCGTGCCGGAGGCAACGCCATCAAGCAATTCAGCAAAGCGTGATTCGCCGTTAACCAGCACATCCCTGATGAACACCATGTGGTTCAGGCCAAAAAGGTCAATCGACAAATCGTCCTGCGGCTCTACATTCAGCACGTCCTGAATAAACATTTTCATGCCCACCGGGATATTGCACACGCCGATGAATTTTTTAAAGCTGGTGTGACGGAATACCGCCTCGGTCACCATGCCGGCCGGGTTAGTAAAGTTCACCACCCAGGCGTTCGGGCAAATCTCTTCCACATCTTTGATAATGTCAAAAATCACCGGAATGGTGCGCAGCCCTTTAAACAGCCCGCCCGCCCCGTTGGTTTCCTGGCCCAGATAGCCGTGGCTTAAGGGAATGCGTTCGTCAAGCTCACGCGCTTTTAACTGGCCTACTCGCAGCTGAGTGGTAACAAAATCCGCATCAGCCAGCGCTTCGCGGCGATCGAGCGTTTTGTAGAGCGCAATCGGCACTCCCGCACGCTCAACCATGCGCAGGCAGAGATCGAAAATAATATCCTGTTTCTCTTTGCCGGCTTCAACGTCCACCAGCCACAGTTCAGTAATCGGCAACTCATCGTAACGTTTAATAAAGCCTTCGAGTAATTCTGGGGTATAGCTACTTCCGCCACCAATAGTGACGACTTTCAGTTTTTTGCTCATAGGAACTCCCGTACAATATCATTGCACTGCAAATTAAAGACAGCGATATAAATGAATGAGTGAAGATTATGAAGAAAATCTACATTCATTCACCCACAGGCTAATTAATGCTACACAATTGCTTTCGGTACTGCTTAGGTGTGAATGAAGTTAGTTTCTTAAAGTTTTTAATAAACATGCTTGGGCTACTGTATCCTGATTCAAACGCAATATCCGTAACCGAATAATTTGTTATCTCAAGTTGTTTCCTGGCAAAGTCGATGCGTATTTCATTGATGATTTGCATGGGCGTTTTGCCATAATGACGCTGCGTGGCGCGGGTCAGATATTCCTGCGACTTGCCGGACAGCGCCACCATATTAGCCAGGGCTTTATCACCAAAGCGGGCCTTATCGTGCATCTTCTCGACGGTTACCTTCAGCCAGACCGGGATATCCGTGATGACCTCCGATTCGCGATGGTGGCGCAGGCGGTTAATGATGTAGAACGTCACCATCTCCAGAAATTCGTTAAACTCACCGTTTCTGAAGTTAAGCGAGGCAATCACCGAATCTATATAAGCCATAAACTCATGCTTAATTTCATAGACCTGCGAGGCGACAAAGCGCTGCGGTAATAAAGGTAAATAGTGCTGCTCAAAAAAGGCTTTACTGATACCGACGTTAAGTATTCTGGTTGCGCCAAATTCATAAAAGCTTTGATGATGCGAGCCCAGAGGAATAAAAACAAAATCTCCGCGCTCTAACAGCACTCGTTTACCATTAATATCCTGATAATAACGCCCGGTAAGCACCACGGTAAATTCGTAGTAGTCGTGTTGATGCAGCCCTGAGATGCTTTCAACTTTGTTGTAGATAAACACATGGAAATTCTGACCGTCGAAGAGTTGATTTTCGCGTGCTGTCTTAATTTCCATGCTCAGTACCGGTGGCTGCATTATGACTCCATACGTTATTTTATTTTTTCGTGCAGCTCAATGAGTTCCGTCACGAGTTCGCGGGCAAGCATTGAGGTCATCAGATGGTCCTGCGCGTGTACCAAAATCAGGCTGACTTTGGTTTTACCTTCGCCCTGATCGTTTTCAATAAGCTTAGTTTGTATCTGGTGCGCTTCATTTATCGACAGGCGAGATTCGGCCATCAGGGCACGGGCCTGTTCAAAATCGCCTTCTTTCGCTTTTTTTAGCGCGGCATAGGCAAGGCTTCGGGCCTGTCCTGAGTTAATGATTAACCCCATCACCACTTCTTCGAGATCCTGCATTTCTGGCGTTTCAACAGCATTATCCAAATTAAACATATTTGTTTTCTCCCTATAGTCAGCCACCGCCGGAGAGGTTATTCCCTCCCCGGCTGTAGACCAGATTAGAATTTCAACGCGTTGGCAATGTCTTCTTCGCTTTCTTCTTTTTCAATAACGCTCTGCGCCTTATTGGAGATAGCAACGAAAGGCAGGTAAACCAGCGTTGCAACGCCCAGGTTAAACAGGGCCAGCAGCAGCGCGGCAATGCTTCCATTGGTGTTAAAGAAGGCGCCAAGGCCGGTAGGCATTGTCCATGGTGCAATGTTGGTAATCGGCGGGATAAGCCCCAGGTAGTAGGCCACAAGCGTAATCGCTGCCAGAATCGGTTGAATCAGGACAAACGGGATAAACATCACCGGGTTCATGATAATGGGCAGCCCGAACAGAATAGGTTCGTTAATCTGGAAGATGCCGGAAGGCAGCGCCAGCTTCGCCACCTGGCGGTGATCGGCACGGCGTGAACCAATAAAGATGGCGATGATTAAGCCAAGCGTTGCGCCGGTGCCGCCAAGGAAGATATACGAGTCGAGCATCGGTTTCGCCCAGACGTGGAACGTCTTACCGGCTTCAAGCGCCGCATCCACGGAGCCGTATTGAGTATAGATGGCGACGTTTTCCAGCGCCCACGGGGTCATGATACCGCTGTCGAGCGCGGCCAGCGCCAGCGAGCCGTGCACGCCAAAGAACCACAGCAGGGAAGTAAAGATAACGTAAGCCCAGCCCACTACCGCACCCATCGACGCCAGCGGCGTAGAAATAGAGTCCATAATGATCTGGTGGAAGTTGCTGCCAAAGGAGGCCAGCGCCCAGGAAATAATCCCGAAGACAGACAGAATAAGGAAGCCCGGAATTAACGCAGAGAAAGAGCGCGATACCGAAGCGGGTACGCTATCGGGCAATCTGATAACCCAGTTGCGTCGAATAACGAAGGTAAACATTTCAGCGACAATAAGACCGATAACAATCCCGGAAATAATATTCGCGCCGCCTAACCAGTTAGCCCCCACGGCATAAGCTTCGCCCACGCTATAAGGTGTTACGGTCATAAATGCAGCAACGGCTAATAAACCCGCCGCCAGTGAATCAACCTTACGCTCTTCAGCCAGCGCCATGCCAATAAAAAAGGGAGCCATCAGCGACATAATACCTAATGTACCGTTGTACACGTTGCCACCGATGGCCTTTAACCCATTCAGGGTTTCAATGGTCGAGGGATCTAAGCGAATACCTAAAGAATAAAAGAACGAACCTGCTCCAAAGCTTAAGAATACGTTATTGATAAGAACAAACATGGCCCCCGTCAGGGTTAACGGCATTAACTTGATAAACCCGTTTTTAATGGCGTTAACGTGCGGTTGTTTTCCTATTTTTATGGCAAAAGGAAGGAGTACCTTTTCAAGTGAATCAATGACTTTACTCATTTATATTTTCCTTTAATGCCGCCAGTAGGCGGCCAGGGTGTGTAAGGTCTTTCTTTGACGGAAAAATAAAACAATAATGAAAATTAATTGTTTGCTGCTTTTTTAATCGAGGCGACGGCGGCTTTCAGGACGCCCAGTCCATCAACTTTGCCGTACATGGCGGAATCAATTACTTCAACCGGCTTGTTAGGTAATATTTTTTTAATTTCAGGCAGCATATAGGCGATTTGTGGTCCCAGCAGAATGAGATCCGCCACGCCGCCCTTTTCGCCCGCCAGGGTTTCAGGAAATGCTTCAATAATGACCGGAACTTCGTATTTCGCAGCCTGTGCTTTCATTTTCGATACCAGCAGCGAAGTGGACATTCCGGCGGAACAAAACAGATAGATGACTTTCTTTTCCATAACGAAATCCTCATATTCCAGATAGGTTGCAGGATAGACAAACATCCTTTTTTGCCTGGTATGTTGACGGGCCAATAGCCGAAAAATTAAAACGTACCGCTTGTTCTGGTGTGAAATGAGTATACGGCATGCGGTCTGACGGAGGATAATTCTTAGCAGGCAGAAATTGTCTCTCCTTGACTATGCCTTATGACTGCCCTCACATTTCGGGCAAATAATTCGCGCAAATAAAAAAGCCCAAACCAGGTTTGGGCTTTTAAAATCATTTACGGGCGCGATCAGTCGTAGGCGTTTAACGTTCGCTGGCAGAGGGCCGAGCGGACACAATCCTGTTTGCCAAAACGCACTACGCCTATCATTTCATCTTCTTCGAAACGTGCCAGCGCATCGCTTAATCCTGACTGGACGCCCGCAGGCAAATCGCACTGCGTAATGTCGCCGTTCACGATAACCGTCACGTTTTCCCCAAGGCGCGTCAGGAACATTTTCATTTGCGCTGCGGTAACATTCTGCGCCTCATCAAGAATCACTACCGCATTTTCAAAGGTGCGCCCGCGCATATAGGCGAACGGCGCAATCTCTACCTTGCCGATTTCGGGCCGCAGACAGTACTGCATAAATGACGAGCCCAGCCGCCGCACCAGAATGTCGTACACCGGACGGAAATAGGGTGCGAATTTTTCCGCGATGTCGCCGGGTAAGAAGCCGAGATCTTCGTCAGCCTGCAGGACCGGTCGAGTCACAATTATCCTGTCGACGTCCTTATGTATCAGGGCCTCAGCGGCTTTCGCCGCGCTGATATAAGTCTTGCCGCACCCCGCTTCCCCGGTGGCGAATATCAACTGCTTTTTCTCGATGGCGTTAAGATAGTGCTCCTGAGCCTCGTTTCGCGCGGCTATTGGCGAATTGTCCCGGCAATCCCTCGCCATGCCAATAGATTCAACGCCGCTCATCTGCACAAGCGTGGTGACCGATTCCTCTTCACGTTGCCGGTGGCTCCGCGAATCTCGTCTTAGCACACGTTTAGCTTCACGACGAGCTTTGATCACTGCTTTCTGTCTTCCCATGGATGGCACCTTACAGTTGGTTTCATTGCCCGCGTCACCTGTCTGGACGCGATTATGCTTACTAACGGATGAGGTTTGGCTTCCTTGTAAGCCATGAACTGCCGGTTGAGATGATGCACCAGTCAGGCGACAGGCGCCGCTTAGCGCATCGTTGATACGTTGTAGCGTGGTGGAGTCAGGAAATGTAGCGGTGAAGACGGCGAAGCCGGAGGACAGACCTCCGCGCCGGGATGTGCGGGTAAGATGTTTTTTCAATCGTCCAGTACAGGACCCTACCATTCGCGATCTCCATTGTGATTGAACTTCACAGCCGGGAACTACCGCTAATGCTTTAAGTACAACAAAAATTATCTAAAACGCAACATTAAATTTACTTAAAATCAACATTTGCGCTGCCGGGCTGGTTCAGAACGTTATGCCACACTTATATTACAGTTTTATATCAACGGGATGCACATGGACAATACCGCGCATGATTTTCATCCAAATTGTTAGCAAATGAAAAATTAGCGCGGCAAGAAACCGCCGCTCAGGCCTCGATCAAGCCCTGCCCCAGATAATGCTGCTTATCTGTCGAGCCCGGCAGCACAAAGAAATATCCGCCGCCAAGCGGCTTCACATACTCTTCCAGCGCTTCGCCATTAAGACGCTTTTGTACCGAGAGAAAACCCTTTTCCAGATCGTGCTGATAGCAGACGAACAGCAGGCCCATATCCAGTTGCCCGGATTTAGAGACGCCAAGCGAGTAGCTGTAGCCGCGGCGCATCATCAGATTAGACTGCGTTTCTTTTGTGCGCGGGTTGGCCAGGCGAATGTGGGCATCAAGGGCGATGACGTTGCCGTCAGGATCGGTGGCGTAATCTGGTTCATCATGCTCATTTTTCATGCCCAGCGGCGCGCCGCTGTGTTTTTCACGGCCAAATATCGTCTGCTGCTCTTTAAGCGGCGTGCGGTCCCAGAACTCCACGTGGAACTGGATGATACGGATTGCCTGATAGCTTCCGCCCACGCTCCATGCAGGTTCCCCCTGATCTTTCGTCACCCAAACGACATCGTCCATCAGTTCAGCATTGCTGCTGTCGGGATTAGCGGTGCCGTCTTTAAAGCCAAGCAGGTTGATCGGCGTTTCCTTACCACGGCTGCGGGCAGCGTGGTTGGAAATAAAGCCTTCTCGCTTCCAGCGCACGCTCAGCAAATCCGGCGTGTGTTTGATGATGTCACGCAGCGCGTGAATAACCGTATCGGTGGTATTGGCGCAAATCTGCAATAACACATCGCCGTGGCACAGGCTGGCATCAAGGGAATCGTTAGGGAAACGCTCCATCTTTTGCAGCTTTTTCGGCATCAACGCTTTCAGGCCAAAGCGATCGTCAAACAGCGAGGCCCCTGCCGACAGCGTGATGGTCAGGTTATCAGGGAAAATTTCCGCGCCAAGGATACCGGAATCCATCGGCGGCATTCGCGGGTTCGGCGTGTCCGGCGCGGCACCGCCCGTGGTTAGAAAATCAAAGCGCGCCGTCAGCAGCCGAAACAGACGTTCAAGATCGGCTTTATCGGCCGCCAGCACATCAAAAGCCACCAGCATCATCGATGCCTGCTGCGGCGTGAGAATGCCTGCCTGATGCGGCCCGTAGAATGGCTGCTTTTCCATGCGCGCATCGGGCGCCAGCGTGCCCGGCGACGTTTCCGTTTTTGCCGCATGGGCAACCGGGCAACCGCCTGTAATGGCAAAGGCGCCCCCGAGGGCGCCCAGCGTTTTCAGTAATTGACGGCGTGCAGGTTGCTGCACGCCAGATTTAGCTTTGTCTTGCATCTTACTTAGTCCAGACCCAGCACACCACGGAGCTGCGACAGATCTTCCGCCAGCGCGGTTATCGGCCCTTTCAGCGCGTTACGGTCAGCGTCGGTCAGTTTGTCATAGGTTTCGAAGCCGTCTTTAGTACGGTATTTCGCAAGAATAGCGTCCACTTTCTTAAAGTTGGCGTCCACTTTTGCCAGCAGTGGCGCATTATCTTTGCTCAGCAGCGGACGAAGCAGGTTAACGATTTTCTGTGCGCCATCGACGTTCGCCTGGAAGTCCCACAGGTCCGTATGGCTGTAACGGTCTTCTTCGCCGCTGATTTTGCTGGCCGCAACTTCTTCAATCAGGCCCGCTGCGCCGCCCACTACTTTGCCTGGCGGGAAAGCAAGCTCGGAGATGCGCGTTTGCAGATCCAGCACGTCGGTGTTCAACTGCTCCGCGTATTTTTCCATGCCTTTTACCGAGTTATCACCAAACAGCGCTTTCTCCAGGCGGTGGAAGCCGGTGAATTTAGGATCATTCGCTTTCTGCTCGTAATCGTCTTCACGGGCGTCAATGCTGCCGTCGAGATCGGAGAACAGCTCGGCAATTGGTTCGATGCGCTCATAGTGCTGACGCGTTGGCGCATACAGCGCCCTGGCTTTTTCAATATCGCCCGCTTTCACCGCGTCGGTGAAGGCTTTGGTGCCTTTAACCAGCTCGGCCACTTCGGCCATCACGTAAGCTTTATAGTCGGTAATCGGCCCGGTCAGCGCCATCAGATCGTTCTTCGGCGCCGCCTGCTTGCCGGAGGCTTTCACTACCAGTTTGCCTTTCGGATTGCTGAGCAGGCCGCAGGTCATGTCGTACTCGCCTTCCTGCAGATTGGCCGTCATTTTCTGGGAGAAGCCCGGCGCGATATTTTCGCGCTCTTCAACAACCATCACCCCTTTCAGAATTTCCCACTCCAGCGCTTTCTGGCTGTTGTTCTGAATAATGAACTGGGTTTTACCAGCGTTCACCGTGATGTTCATCGGTTCGCACTGTTTATCGGTCACCGTGACCTTTACCTGCGGAACATCCGCCGCGTGAGCGGCAAAAGCAGAAGAGACAAGAGCAAACAGCGCGATGTTAAGCGCCTTAAGACGAAACTGTGCAGTCATAGCCGATCCCTTTAAACTATTAGTATGTTGTAACTAAGCGACGACATCCCGCCACAAGAGGGTTAACGAACGCTGTTTGTCGCCTGATTGTTCAGGCGCGGCGGCATGGCAAACAGCACCAGCGCCGGAATCAGATAAATGAAATACATCGCCACTTCGCTGACGGTCGGCGCTTCCTGATAGCCGAAGATCCCTTCGAGCAGCGTTCCGGTCAGGGAATGGGTGGAAAGCACGCTGCTGAGGTCAAACGCGATAGTCTGAAAGTGGTTCCACAGGCCCGCTTCGTGGAAGGCGCGGATCGCCCCCGCCGCAAGCCCTGCCGCAACCAGCAAAATAAACAGGCTCGTCCATTTGAAGAAAGCCGCCAGATTCAGGCGAATACCGCCCCAGTAAATCAGGAAGCCAAGCACGATAGCCGTGGCCAGCCCAAGCATCGCGCCGAGCGGCGGCATGATTCCCACGTCCTGCTGGAAGGCGGCCAGCAGAAAGAACACCGATTCAAGCCCTTCACGCGCTACCGCGAAAAAGACCATCAGAATCAGCGCCCAGCCGTGGCTACCCTTGCTGTGCAGTGCGTTATCTACCGCCTGCTCAAGCTGAACTTTTACGTTGCGCGAAACCTTGCGCATCCAGAACACCATCCAGGTGAGGATCACCACTGCGACAACCGCCACGATCCCCTCGAACAGCTCCTGCTCTTTTTGCGGGAACTCGCCGGTGGTTTCATTGATAAAGATCCCAAGCGCCAGGCACAAGGCGGCGGCAGCCACCACGCCAATCCACATTACGCCAATCCATTGACCGCGCCCGGTGCGTTTTAAATAGCCGGCAATAAGGCTGACAATCAGCGCTGCTTCCAGGCCTTCGCGTAACATGATGAGAAACGGGACAAACATTCCTGACACCTCAACTGTGAAATCCGGTCAACCGACGTAAAGAAAAGTAAACCAGAACGATAGTGATTATCATTATCGTAAAAAGAAATACAAGCGGGTTTGTCATGTTATTTATATCGGGATGTAAAAAAGGCCGGGAAACCCGGCCTGATACTGATGACAACCTTTGCAGCGTGACAAAAATAAAAGCTGACATCATTTAAAAACGAGGAAAATCAATTCGTTGTTTTTCGGCCGATCGTCACAAAGAAGGAAAACCACGCTTTTTATTTCTTTGTCAGTAGCCTGAGGCCGGGAAACCCGGCCTTAGTTTTTAAGCGTTGCATCCGTTTTGCATGTACGACGCGCAGGGTTTGAATTACTCAGCCTGCAGCTTCGTCGGCGGCGCAGAATGATAAATGGCATCCGCATCAGCAAAGCGGTTAAGCATCGCCTTCGACGGCGCTTTCCCCATCAGGCTCACCACCACAATCCCGATGCTGGCAAAGATGAAGCCCGGAATAATTTCGTACAGGCCCAGCCATGCAAACTGTTTCCAGACGATGACCGTTACCGCGCCAATAATCATGCCGACCAGCGCGCCGTTACGGGTCATACGGGACCACATAACGGAGAACAGAATAACCGGCCCAAACGCCGCGCCGAAGCCTGCCCAGGCGTAGCTCACCAGACCCAGAACGCGGTTTTCAGGATTAGCTGCCAGCGCGATGGCGACCAGCGCTACCACCAGCACCATTACGCGTCCTACCCATACCAGCTCTTTTTGACTCGCGCCTTTGCGCAAGAACGCCTTATACAAATCTTCTGTAATGGCGCTGGAGCAAACCAGAAGCTGACAGCTTAGCGTCGACATCACCGCCGCCAGAATGGCGGAAAGCAGGATACCGGCAATCCACGGATTAAACAGGATCTGCGCCAGTTCAATAAACACACGCTCGCCGTTCTGGTTCACCGCCCCAGCCTGCGCCGGGTTGTTAGTAAAGTAAGCAATCCCAAAGAAGCCCACCGCACAGGCGCCTGCCAGACACAGGATCATCCACGTCATGCTGATACGACGCGCGTTAACGATGGTGTGGTGAGAGTCCGCCGCCATAAAACGCGCCAGAATATGCGGTTGCCCAAAGTAGCCCAGGCCCCAGCCCATCAGCGAAATGATAGCGACAAAGTTAAGGCCCTTGAGCATATCGAGGTTTTCGATGCTTTTCTGTTTGATAACCAGCAGCGAATCATCCAGCCCGCCCACCGCTATAATGACCATTACCGGCGTCAGAATTAGCGCGAAAATCATCAGGCTGGCCTGCACGGTATCGGTCCAGCTTACCGCCAGGAACCCGCCGACAAAGGTATAGATGATGGTTGCTGCGGCCCCCGCCCAGAGCGCGGTTTCGTAGCTCATGCCGAAGGTGCTTTCAAACAGACGCGCGCCCGCCACGATGCCGGAGGCGCAATAAATCGTGAAGAACAGCAAAATGACCAGCGCGGAGATAATACGCAGCAAACGGCTTTTATCTTCAAAACGACCGGTGAAATAATCCGGCAGCGTCAACGCGTTATTGTTCACTTCGGTATGAACGCGCAAACGGCCGGCGACCAGTTTCCAGTTAATATAAGCGCCAACGGTTAAGCCAATCGCAATCCAGCTTTCGGAAATGCCGGAGAGAAATATCGCACCGGGCAGCCCCATTAATAGCCAGCCGCTCATATCCGAAGCGCCGGCGGATAACGCAGTGACCAGACTCCCCAGGCTACGGCCGCCGAGAATATAATCATCAAAGTTTTTGGTTGAGCGCCAGGCGATAAACCCTATCAATATCATGCCGAAGATATAAACAAGGAAAGTCACCAGCATTGGTGTACTCATGGTCATGCAAGTTCTCCAGATTGTTTACCGGTTTTTTATAAGCGTTAAACCGTTATTGCCTTGCCGGAACGCAGCGTGGCTTGTTATGGCGTTCATTCGCGACCGTATCCTGCAGGAAGCCCGTTTTATTCACAAACGATTTAACACAGCATTCACAAGAAATTCACCCCACAAAAAATACCTTTTTTACGGAGGTTGCACTCGCTCACATTTTTCTCGGTTGCACCTTTATAAAGTGTTAACTATGTCCGTAAATTCCCGCTATCCGCAAATAATTAGCCAGATGGCTTTCTTATTTTAAATTTAACAATCGCACCCTTTTTCCAGCCTGTTATCCGGCTCACATTTAACAAGGTTGCACAAAGTTGCAACATGGTGGATATTGCCGGGTAAATTTTGCTGTTACCCATTTTAATCTTGCACAAGGGAGTCTTGGCATGGGCACCACTACCATGGGCGTTAAACTCGACGAAGCGACCCGCGAGCGAATTAAGCTTGCCGCTTCACGCATTGACCGCACGCCGCACTGGCTAATTAAACAGGCAATTTTTAACTACCTTGAACGCCTGGAAAATAACGATGAACTGCCAGAATTACCGGCTTTGCTTGCGGGTGCCGCTAATGAAAGCGAAGAAGCCGCGCCGGTGGCGGAAGAAACGCCCCCGCCTTTCCTCGATTTTGCCGAGCAAATTCTGCCCCAGTCCGTTAGCCGCGCCGCGATTACCGCGGCCTGGCGGCGTCCTGAAACCGACGCGGTGCCTATGATTCTTGAGCAGGCGCGCCTGCCGCAGCCGCTTGCGGAACAAACGCACAAACTAGCCTGGCAACTGGCCGAAAAGCTGCGCAATCAGAAAAGCGCATCCGGCCGGGCGGGCATGGTTCAGGGATTGCTACAGGAATTCTCGCTCTCTTCCCAGGAAGGCGTGGCGCTGATGTGCCTGGCAGAAGCCCTGTTGCGTATTCCGGACAAGGCGACCCGGGATGCGTTAATCCGCGATAAAATCAGCAACGGCAACTGGCATTCCCATATTGGACGCAGCCCGTCGCTGTTTGTGAACGCCGCCACCTGGGGCTTGCTGTTTACCGGGCGTCTGGTGTCCACGCACAACGAAACCAGCCTCTCCCATTCGCTTAACCGCATTATTAGCAAGAGCGGCGAGCCGCTGATCCGCAAAGGTGTGGATATGGCGATGCGCCTGATGGGCGAACAGTTCGTCACCGGCGAAACCATAGCTGAAGCGCTGGCTAACGCCCGCAAACTGGAAGAGAAAGGGTTCCGCTACTCCTACGATATGCTTGGTGAAGCCGCGCTGACCGCCGCCGACGCGCAGGCGTATATGGTTTCCTACCAGCAGGCTATTCACGCCATAGGTAAAGCCTCCAACGGGCGCGGTATTTACGAAGGCCCCGGCATTTCAATCAAGCTTTCCGCTCTGCATCCGCGCTACAGCCGCGCGCAGTACGACCGAGTGATGGAAGAGCTCTATCCGCGTCTGAAATCCCTGACGCTGCTGGCCCGCCAGTATGACGTGGGCATCAATATCGATGCCGAAGAAGCCGACCGCCTGGAAATTTCTCTCGATCTGCTTGAGAAGCTTTGCTTCGAGCCGGAGCTGGCAGGCTGGAACGGCATCGGCTTTGTGATTCAGGCCTATCAGAAACGCTGCCCGTTCGTTATCGATTATCTGATAGAGCTGGCGACCCGCAGCCAGCGCCGCCTGATGATCCGCCTGGTGAAAGGAGCATACTGGGACAGCGAAATCAAACGTGCCCAGATGGAAGGCCTTGAGGGCTACCCGGTTTACACTCGCAAGGTGTACACCGATATCTCCTATCTGGCCTGTGCAAAAAAATTGCTGACGGTGCCCAATCTGATTTATCCGCAGTTCGCGACGCACAATGCCCATACGCTTGCGGCGATTTACAACCTCGCCGGGCAGAACTACTACCCTGGCCAGTACGAATTCCAGTGCCTGCACGGCATGGGCGAGCCGCTCTACGACCAGGTTGTAGGTAAAATTGCCGACGGCAAGCTGAACCGCCCTTGCCGTATTTATGCGCCGGTGGGCACGCATGAAACGCTGCTGGCCTATCTGGTGCGTCGTCTGCTGGAAAACGGGGCCAATACCTCATTTGTTAACCGTATCGCGGACAACACGCTGTCGCTGGACGATCTGGTAGCCGACCCGGTTACCGCAACGGAAGCCCTCGCAAGCAAAGAGGGCCAGCTTGGGCTGCCGCACCCGAAAATCGCGCTGCCAAAAGATCTCTATGGCGAAGGCCGCAGCAACGCCAGCGGCCTGGATCTGGCGAACGAACATCGCCTTGCCTCTCTCTCCTCGGCCCTGCTTAACAGCGCAGCGCACAAATGGCAGGCGCTACCGATCCTTGAAGAAGCCGTTAATCCCGGCGAACTGGTTGAAGTTAAGAACCCGGCTGAGCCAAACGACATCGTTGGTTTCACGCGTGAAGCCACCGCTGACGAAGTCTCACTTGCGCTGGAAAATGCGGTAAATAACGCGCCGATCTGGTTTGCGACGCCGCCGCAGGAACGTGCTCTGATCCTGGAACGCGCGGCCGTTATCATGGAAGACCAGATGCAACAACTTATCGGCATCCTGGTTCGCGAAGCGGGCAAAACCTTCAGCAACGCGATCGCGGAAGTGCGTGAAGCCGTTGATTTCCTGCGCTACTACGCAGGCCAGGTGCGGGAAGACTTCGATAATGAAACGCACCGCCCGCTGGGCCCGGTGGTGTGCATCAGCCCGTGGAACTTCCCGCTTGCGATCTTCACCGGCCAGATTGCCGCCGCGCTTGCCGCCGGCAACAGCGTGCTGGCAAAACCTGCGGAACAAACTCCGCTGATTGCCGCCCAGGGTGTGGCGATTTTACTGGAAGCCGGGGTGCCTGCGGGCGTATTGCAACTGCTGCCTGGCCGCGGTGAAACGGTCGGCGCTCAGCTAACCGGCGATGCCCGCGTGCGTGGCGTAATGTTTACTGGATCGACAGAAGTTGCGACTCTGCTGCAACGCAATATTGCCGACCGCCTGGACCCACAGGGCCGCCCGACGCCGCTGATTGCCGAAACCGGCGGTCTGAACGCGATGATCGTGGATTCTTCAGCGCTGACAGAGCAGGTGGTGATCGATGTCGTCGCCTCCGCATTCGACAGCGCCGGACAACGCTGTTCCGCCCTGCGCGTGCTGTGCGTGCAGGAAGAGGTAGCCGAGCACACGCTGCAAATGCTGCGCGGCGCGATGGCGGAGTGCCGTATGGGTAATCCTGGCCGTCTGACAACCGATATCGGTCCGGTGATTGACGCCGAAGCGAAGGAAAACATCGACAAACATATTCAGGCGATGCGCGCCAAAGGGCGCAAAATCTTCCAGGCCGCGCGAGAAGACGACCAGGACATGAAGGAGTGGCAAAGCGGGACCTTCGTTGCGCCAACGCTTATAGAGCTGGAAAGCTTCGACGAGATGCAAAAAGAGGTCTTCGGGCCGGTGCTGCACGTGGTGCGCTACAACCGCAACAACCTTGGAGCGCTGGTTGAGCAGATTAACGCGGCAGGTTACGGCCTGACGCTCGGCGTGCATACCCGCATCGACGAAACCATCGCTCAGGTTACCGGTTCCGCCCACGTCGGGAATATGTATGTGAACCGCAATATGGTTGGCGCGGTTGTCGGCGTCCAGCCGTTCGGCGGCGAAGGCCTGTCTGGTACAGGGCCGAAGGCCGGTGGCCCGCTCTATCTGTACCGCCTGTTGGCTAACCGTCCGGAAGACGCGTTGCAGAAAACCTTTACCCGCCAGGACGCGGACCTGCCGGTAGATACCACGTTAAAAGCAAGCCTGCAGGAAGCGCACCAGGCGCTGACCGAGTGGGCAACAAACCGTGGCGATCTCCATGCCGTTTGCCAGCGCTTTGCGGAATTTGCACAAAGCGGCACGCTGCGCCAGTTGCCGGGCCCGACGGGCGAGCGCAACACTTACGCTCTGATGCCGCGCGAGCGCGTGCTGTGCGTGGCGGATAACGAACAGGATGCGCTGGTACAGCTAGCGGCGGTGACAAGCGTGGGCAGCCGAGCATTGTGGGCCGATGATGCGCTGCATCGCGATCTGGCAAAACAACTGCCGCCGCAGGTTCAGCAGAAAATCGATTTTGCGAAACCAGAAGCGCCGATCGCGCAGCAGTTTGATGCGGTGATTTATCACGGCGATTCAGACCAACTGCGTGAACTGTGTGAACAGGTGGCCGCCCGCATCGGGCCAATTGTTTCAGTACAGGGCTTTGCGCGTGCAGAAAATAACCTGCTGCTTGAGCGTCTGTACATGGAGCGTTCGCTAAGCATAAACACTGCGGCAGCCGGCGGGAACGCCAGCCTGATGACAATCGGCTAAGGCTTCGCTACGCTAGAAAGGCTCCGTAAAAGGAGCCTTTTTCTTTAAGGAGTCATCATAATGAAACGCGTGATACTGTTCCTGGCGAGCCTGCTGTTAAGCGCCACCGTCTATGCAACTGATTGCGAAAAAGCAAATACGCAGCTTGAAAGCAACGAGTGCTATAACTCGCAATACCAAAAAGACGACCAGATGCTTAACGAGACGTATAAAAAAGTGCTGAGTCTTGCCACCCCCGAGCAGCAAGATTTGCTCCGGCAGGCGCAACTGGCGTGGATAAAAGTGCGCGATGCCGACTGTAAATTTGTCAGCTCCGGCAGCGAAGGCGGCACTGTCGCGCCGATGATCCACAGCATTTGTCTCTCAGACCGCACCAAAGAGCGTACCGCCTTCCTTGAATCGCTCACCCAGTGTGAAGAAGGCGATATGAGCTGCCCTTTGCCGCCGCAGCAAAATTAGCGCACCCGGATGCCTTCAATAATCATCCGCTGCACGTTTTCCACCGTGCGGCGGAAAAATGCTTCATCATTTAGCGTGCTGCCCGTCACCGCTTCGACCTGGCTTGCAAAATCCGCATAATGCTGTGTGGTTGCCCAGAGCATAAAAATCAGATGATGCGGGTCGACCGCCGCCAGTTTTCCAGCCGCCACCCAGCCGGCAATTATCGCCGATTTATCTTCCACCAGGGATTTCAAATCACCGGTTAGCTCATCTTTTAACAGCGGGGCGCCCTGCAGCATCTCAAGGCAAAACAGCCGGGAAGCCTGCGGGTGATCGCGCGATACTTCAAGCTTAAGCCGCACGTATTCACCGATGGCCGCCAGCGGCTCCAGCTCTTCACGAAACGCACGCAGCGGCGCGAGCCAGATAGCAAGAATTTGCTTGAGCACGGCTATATAGAGCGCTTCTTTTGAAGGGTAGTAATAAAGGAGATTGGTTTTGGATATCCCGGCGCGCTCCGCCACCTTATCAAGGCTTGTGCCGTGGATGCCGTACAGAGAGAAAAATTCCAGACCCGCCGCCAGAATAGCCTGTTTTTTGGCGGCGACGGCAAGTGAACGCCGCCCGGTTGGTTTGGTTTGCGCTGCGCCTTCAGCCATGCTGAGCTTCTCCCTGTTCGATGTGCCACAAGCATAGCAAAGGCCGGGATTTACAACGACTCGTTTGTACTCCCGGACGGCAGGACCGCTGCTTTTTTACGCTTGAGCTTCAGTTCGCTAACCAGCACGCCAAGCACAATCAGCGCGCCGCCAAACAGGGCCAGCAGCGGCAAACGCTCTCCGGCAATGCGCCCGAAGATACCGGCCCACACCGGCTCGCCGGTATAAATTACCGTGGCGCGAGTCGGCGAAACGCTGCGCTGCGCCCAGTTCATCGTCACCTGAATAATGGCGCTAAAAATACCTAACCCCAGCGCTATAACGACCAGGCCGACGCTAAACGACGGCATACTTTCACCTGCCGGGATCATAGTCGCAAAGGCCACCACGGACGCGGTTGCCAGTTGCACAATGGTTACACGTTTAATATCCACCCTGCCCGCCCAGAGGCTTATCATGATTATCTCGGCGGCTATCGCCAGCGCGCTTAGCAGCGTGATGATCTCACCTGCGCCCAGCGTTAACGAGGTCCCTTCCGGCCCGGCAAGGAAAATTAGCCCGGTAAAGGCCAGCGCCACGCCCAACCACGACATAATTCCCGGCATTTTTCCCAGGCAAACCCACTGCAGCAGCGGCACTAAAGGCACATACATGGCGGTAATAAATGCGGACTTACTGCTTGGAATAGTCTGCAATCCCCAGGTCTGCATGCTGTAACCCATGGCGATAGCGATGCCAATGGCAACGCCCGCTTTTACTTCAAGCCACGTCAGGCCGCGCATGGATTTTATTGATAACAGGCCTACGGCAAGCGCGGCGGTGGCGAAACGCAGGCCGACAAAGAAAAATGGCCCGCTCAGGGTCATCGCATATTGCACGGCAAGGAAAGTCCCGCCCCAGAACATGGTGATCAGGATAAGGAGCGCTTCCGGGGGCTTCACGGAAAATTTATAACGGTTTAATAAGGCAGACATGACTATACCGACAGTAATTCGGGTGGCGTACAAGAGAGCTGACTATAGTGCGTTTTGAGGAAATCTGGCGCAATGGGCGGCAGAAAATAAAAAAC
The DNA here is from genome assembly GCA_032000125.1 of Buttiauxella sp. Taxonomy (GTDB): domain Bacteria; phylum Pseudomonadota; class Gammaproteobacteria; order Enterobacterales; family Enterobacteriaceae; genus Dryocola. Next base: position 23,762 of record DAMALH010000015.1, read on the forward strand.
CGCCGGTAAAAACCGGCGGTCGGGACAGGCAATTAGCTAATAAAACAAGCAGCGTAACTAATTGCGGTTAGCTACGGCTATTTACTCTTGCTGCTGCTACCGTGGCTATTCTTGCCCCCTTTCTGGCCTGCTTCTGATGCACGTTGCGGGTCATTTTTAAAATTCCCGCCGCTGTGCTGACCACCTTTACGACCTGCTTCTGATGCTCTTTCACGGTCTTCAGCGAAATTACCTGAACCACCACGATGGTTTGCCATTTCTAACCTCCAGATTGGTGAAATCAATAAGTCATCATTGCATTTAGTCAAAGGAAAAATCCTTTCACCATGCGGCTTGCGGCCTGCGCCGTCATCGTTGCCGCGTGAAATTAAGCTTAGTGCAGCGGAGGTAATTGACCAGTTAACGGTAATATTCTGCAACATGTAATCGTCAGAACGGGTGATTTTTCCGCGCTGCGATTCATAAGATATTCTTATATTTGATGAAATGCCCGGCGCGGAAAACTGTGACGTAATGCTACATTTTGCCGATGCCGTCACAGACTGGGCTAGCGCAAGGAAAAGGCACTCTGGTTTGCACTCTGGAGCACAGGACATATCTTTAAAGGAGGGCAGCAAACGCTGCGGTTTAATCCAGGAGTAAAGCAAGATGGCAAAAATACTGGTGCTCTATTATTCCATGTATGGACATATCGAGACTATGGCGCACGCCGTGGCGGAAGGGGCTCAAAAGGTCGATGGTGCTGAAGTCACGATAAAACGGGTGCCGGAAACCATGCCGGGCGACGCTTTTTTAAAAGCCGGGGGTAAAACTCAGAACGCCCCGCAGGCTACGCCGCAGGAGCTGGCGGAATACGACGCCATCATTTTTGGCACCCCTACCCGCTTTGGCAATATGTCAGGGCAAATGCGGACCTTCCTCGATCAAACCGGCGGCCTTTGGGCATCCGGTGGGCTTTACGGCAAGCTTGCCAGCGTGTTCAGTTCAACCGGTACAGGCGGCGGGCAGGAACACACTATCTCATCAACATGGACTACGCTTGCTCACCACGGGATGATCATTGTGCCGATTGGCTATGCGACACAGGAGCTGTTCGATGTTTCGCAGGTGCGCGGCGGCACCCCCTATGGTGCCACGACCATAGCCGGAGGCGACGGCTCCCGTCAGCCAAGCCCGGAAGAGCTGTCCATTGCCCGCTACCAGGGCGAATACGTGGCTGGTCTGGCAGTCAAACTTAACGGTTAATTTCAGAAGGAGCATATATGCCAACTCAAGAATCCAAGGCGCATCACGTCGGTGAATGGGCGAGTTTACGTAACACTTCTCCTGAAATAGCAGAAGCTATTTTTGAAGTGGCCGACTATGACGAAAAGCTCGCAGAAAAAATCTGGGAGGATGGCAACGACGAAGTACTGATTAAGGCGTTTGAGAAAACCGACAAAGACTCGCTGTTCTGGGGTGAGCAAACCATAGAACGCAAAAACGTTTAGGTTGTTTAACCGGTCCCCCGCCTGCGCGGGGGACTCGTTACGTTACTTGCCCGCCACCGTCTGATTTAACACCTCGGTAAATTTATCCCACGGACAAAAACCGTTCGCATCAATCGGACAGCCGTTAAGCTGCAGCGTTACGCGCTGCGGCGGCTGTTGCAGGCTCAGCACCTGCCCGTTTCGTAACTGCTCGCTGCTCTGGTAGACGTATTCCACTTTCATCAGTTCGCGATTGGCCTTGCTGTCATGCCAGCGCTGGAACATGATTTTGCCGCCGATAGGCGTGCGCTCGTTTTGCTGCGGGAGCTGGTAGTCTTTAAAGTCCAGCGCGGTTAAGAGCGAAGCAATATTCGAGTCATGCCCCACCAGCAGGGTAACTTTTGGCGCGTTGGCCTCGTTACCAACCAGCGCTTTTTGGATATATTTCACCAACGGAGCCGCCACGTTACGCGCAACTTCTGGCGAAGTGAACAGCGTATCCTGATAGCTGTTTTTCAACTGTGACAGCACGCGCCACTGCTTCTCGGTTTTGATTTGGCCCCAGGCGACCTGGTCAAGCGGGAAGCCTTCGTAGTACTGCAGCGTAAAAGCATCTACCAGCGAATTACCCACTTTTAACGGCCCGCTGACGCCCGGTTCCTCGGTCGCTTTTGCGCTGAAGGCGTCTTTCGAGGCGGTTAAATCGCATTGCTGCTTCTCTTTACAGGTTGGCGAGTCGTTAAACGCCGTCACCTGCTCAAGCAGTTTGTAGCTGTCGTTAAGCTTATAGTGTTCACGCTGGGCCTCCATGGCTTTCACCGCCGCCTGCTGGAACGCTGGCGAGTCGTTGGTTATCACCGGATTAAAGGTTGGGTCCATGGTGCCCATTTTTTCCTGGTGATGAACCGGCACGTCACAGCCGGGGAAAGCGCCGGTGATAAAGAACTGTGCGGTAGCAACGGTTCGCTGCAGGCTGTTGGCATAGGCATAAACGCTTTGCGGAGCCGGACATTCGCCGCTGGTCACCAGCTTCTGTTCCGCCAGCCATTCGCGCAGATAATGCCCCATGTAGATTTCAAGCACGCCACCTTTGGTGGTGAGCTGCCCGCCGGGCACATCCCATTCCGGCCAGGATTGCGCGGTAGACTGCTCAAGCACGCTGCCGTTGTTCGCCAGCGGCGCACGCAGATTGTGGCGGCTCATCAATAGCACCTGCTGAAGTTGATACCCTTCCGGGGCGGCTTCGGCATTTGCCATTCCCGGAACAAAACAGGACACGGCCAGTAATGAGGCGACGATTTTCTTATTCATTCCTTATTCCTCAAGAGGTTATTGCAGCAAAAGTGCCGAATAGAGTGTGGCAGAAAAACCGCCTCTCGCCCGGTAACAGGATCGCAAAATGACAGTTTTATGAACCTTTATTAGCAAGGATGCATTTAGCCGACCGGCAGATTTAGTTTTGAGCGACGGTTATCAACGCATAACGAGGGAGGAAAAACAGAGGTGAATAAAGCCAGAATATGCCCGATGAAGATACCGGAGCCCCAAAAACAAAAGGGGTCGCCTTTCGGCAACCCCTTGAATTTGTTGGCGGAAGCGCAGAGATTCGAACTCTGGAACCCTTTCGGGTCGCCGGTTTTCAAGACCGGTGCCTTCAACCGCTCGGCCACACTTCCAACGAGGCGAACTATAAACATACCCATACTTCATGTAAAGCCCGATTTTGTTCGTTCGCCTGAAAAACAGTCAAATTGACGTTGTTTGACTGAAACATCAACAATTTGACCAGATTACCAACAGCTTTGGCGAAGGAATTTAGTGTTTTTTGATGTACATATCTTTTGTGTAATAGAAGCCGAGGTTGCTGGGCGCGTATCCCCCGACGAAAGGTTTTACCAACTGGGCCAATACGTAGTGATAAACCGGGATAGCCGGCACATCCTGGGCAAGCTGGTTTTCCGCCTGCTGATAAAATTTCCCGCGGTCCTCAACGTTATCCGCCTTTGCAGCGTTCTTTAACGCCTCATCATAATCGGCGTTGGTATACTGAGAAGTGTTTTCACTGTCACCGGTGCGGAAGTTGTTCAGGAAAGTGGAGGCGTCATCATAATCCGCTATCCACGCGTAGCGCACCGCATCGAAATTACCGCTGTGCATGGTATCGAGCATGGTTTTCCATTCCTGGTTTTGCAGTTTTGCTTCCACCCCCAGGTTTTTGCTCCACATCGAACTGACGGCGATAGCGATGCGCTTATGGTTCTCAGACGTGTTGTACAGCAGGTTAAAACTTAACGGATGCGAAGCATTATACCCGGCCGCTTCCAGCAGCTTTTTCGCCTCTTCAACCCGTTTCTCATGGCTCCAGCCTGCGTAATCAGGCGACTTTAGCTCCACCCCGCCGATTTTTTTCTGGCTGATGACCCAGGCAGGAATCTGTCCCTGCCCCAGCACCTTCTGAGCAATGATGTCTTTATCCAGCGCCATATTCAGCGCCCGACGAACCCGTGCGTCATTAAAAGGCGCTTTGGTCGTATTAAACTCAAAATAATAGGTCGCGAGTTTTGGCGTAACGTGCACCTGATCCGGCATGGATTTTTTTAAAGAAGCAAACAAGGTTTGTGGCAGGGAGTACACGATATCAATCTCACCGGCTTTATAACGGTTGATATCTGCCGTCTCAGAGCTGACCGGCAGATAAGTCACTTTATTAATAACGGTGTGTTGGTTGTCCCAGTACTGCGCATTTCTTTCAGCAACGATTTTCTCGTTTACCACCCACTGGACGGGGGTATAGGCTCCACTGCCGACAAAATTACCGGGCTGGGTCCATTTGTCGCCAAGCTTTTCAATAAGGGCTTTATCGACAGGTACGAGCGAGGGATGCGCCAGCATGGCAAGGAACGCGGCGGTCGGCTGGGTAAGGGTTATCTGAAGCGTGCTGTCATCGAGTGCTTTGATGCCAAGCGTATCCGCGCTCCTGGTTCCCTGCTCGATTTCTGCCGCGTTTTCCAGATGCATATTGCCAAGGTAGCTTGCATAAGGTGACGCGGTTTTCGGATCGGCCAGGCGCTGCCAGCTCCAGACCACGTCTTTAGCCGTAATCGGCTGACCGTTAGACCATTTAATGCCGGGGCGTAAATGGAACGTCCATACGGTGCTGTTTTTTTCTTCCCATTTTTCTGCCAGCCGCGGCTCAATTGAACCGTCGCTGCGCACCGCTACCAGCCCGTCGAAAAAGTCGCTGATAAGATTAAATTCAACATCGCTTTCGACCTTATGCGGATCGAGAGAGGCGGGTTCGCTGCCGTTGTTACGGACAAGCTCCTGCTTTGCTGCAAGCTCGGTGCCCTGAGGAACATTTGCGGCCCAGGTGCCAGAAGCTGCGCTAATCAGGCTCAGGGCGATAATCGATTTGATGAAGGTGTTGTGGGTTGCTTTCATTAAACGCGCCTTATTTGAATTATTAATGACGGTACGGTTACCACTTTTAGCCATGACCGCGAGATAACGCAATATTTTTCAGGAACCTATAAGGGACAAATATGGAACGATTTCTGAACGAATTTTTTAACCGCAGCAGGTAAAGATGGGTAAAAAAGCTTCCGCGCAATAAAGGCGCCGCTTATTCTCCATCACCATCTACACCTGTAAAAAAGAGAGAGTTTCTGAATGGATCGCATAATTACCTCCTCGCGTGACCGTTCGTCACTGCTAAGCACTCACAAAGTGCTCCGTAATACCTATTTCCTGCTCAGCCTGACGCTGGCCTTTTCGGCGTTAGTCGCCACCGCCAGCACCGTGCTGATGCTGCCTTCGCCGGGCCTTATCCTGACGCTGGTTGGCATGTATGGCCTGATGTTCCTGACCTACCGTCTGGCAAATAAGCCAAGCGGGATCGTTGCCGCCTTCGCTTTTACCGGTTTCCTTGGCTATATCCTGGGGCCAATGCTTAATGCCTATCTTTCTGCCGGTATGGGCGATGCAATCGGTATGGCGCTGGGCGGTACGGCCCTGGTGTTCTTCTGCTGCTCTGCTTATGTACTGACAACCCGCAAAGATATGTCTTTCCTGGGCGGAATGTTGATGGCGGGTATCGTGGTGGTACTGGTCGGCATGGTGGCGAATATCTTCCTGCAGCTGCCAGCGTTACATCTGGCTATCAGCGCGGTATTTATTCTGATCTCCTCAGGTGCGATTCTGTTTGAGACCAGCAATATCATCCGCGGCGGTGAAACAAACTATATTCGCGCGACGGTGAGCCTGTACGTTTCCCTGTACAATATCTTCGTCAGCCTGTTGAGCATTCTGGGTTTCGCCAGCCGCGATTAACGGCCACGTCCCTCAGAACCTTTGCTGGACCCAAGCCCCGCCCGTGCGGGGCTTTGTTTTTTCTGAGCGGGCAAATTTGTTACACTGCGCGCAGTTTGGTTAAGGTAACAGATGACTATGTTGACGTTCGAAGGAAAAGAAATAGCAACAGATGCCGATGGCTATCTGAAAAACAGCGCCGAGTGGAGCGAGCCGCTTGCCGTGGCGATCGCTGAAAAAGAAGGGATTACGCTCGCGGTTGAGCACTGGGAAGTGGTGCGTTTCGTGCGCGAATTTTACCTGGAATTTAATACCTCTCCGGCGATTCGCATGCTGGTAAAAGCCATGGCTAACAAATTTGGCGAGGAAAAAGGCAACAGCCGCTATCTGTATCGCCTCTTCCCGAAAGGCCCCGCTAAGCAGGCCACCAAAATAGCAGGCCTGCCCAAACCGGTGAAATGCATTTAGTAGTGGACGCCAAAGTCGGTCCACTCTCTGTCGGGTTGATGGGGTTCCGTAAGCACTTTATCGACCCTGGCGCTGCGCGGCCCGCCCGCTTTTAGCCAGTCGACAAGCTGCTCTACCCGCTGCGTCTCACCGCAGGCCAGCACTTCAACGCTGCCGTCGTCCCTGTTTCGGACGTAGCCCGTCAGCCCCAGCTTCTGCGCTTCGTGCTGGGTGCTGTAGCGAAAACCCACCCCCTGAACCATGCCGTGGACCCAGGCAAGCGTGCATACTGATGCCATAACTTCCTCCGTTTAGGGTTCTTGCGTTGCATTTCACCGAGCTAAGCCGGAAAATGACGCCCAATTCATAGCAAAACAGCATAGCAAAATATGACCGTACGTTTAGTGTTAACCAAAGGGCGCGAAAAATCTTTATTGCGCCGTCATCCGTGGGTGTTTTCTGGTGCGGTCGCTCGCCTGGAAGGAAAAGCCAGCCTCGGCGAAACTATTGATATCGTCGACAGCCAGGGTAAGTGGTTAGCTCGTGCAGCCTACTCTCCCTCTTCGCAAATCCGCGCCCGCGTGTGGACATTTGATGCTAATGAAAGCATCGATATCGCCTTTTTCACTCGCCGTCTGCAGCAGGCGCAGCAGTGGCGGGAATGGCTTGCCGGGCGCGACGGGCTGGACAGCTACCGTCTTATCGCCGGCGAATCCGACGGCCTGCCTGGCGTGACCATCGACCGCTTCGGTAATTTCCTCGTGCTGCAACTGCTCTCTGCTGGCGCGGAATATCAGCGCCCGGCGCTGGTTGCAGCACTGCAAAATCTCTATCCGCAATGCGCCATCTACGATCGCTCAGACGTTGCCGTGCGTAAAAAAGAGGGCATGGAGCTGACGCAGGGCTCGATTAGCGGTGAATTACCGCCGGCGCTGCTGCCGATTGAAGAACACGGCATGAAGCTGCTGGTTGATATTAAAGGCGGCCATAAAACGGGTTACTATCTCGATCAGCGCGACAGCCGCTTTGCCACTCGCCGGTACGTTAAAGATAAACGTGTTTTGAACTGCTTTTCCTATACCGGCGGTTTCGCTGTTTCAGCTTTAATGGGCGGCTGTAGCCAGGTGGTGAGCGTCGATACCTCGCAGGACGCGCTGGATGTCGCAAAGCAAAACGTCGAGCTGAATAAGCTGGATCTCAGCAAAGCTGAATTCCTGCGTGATGACGTTTTCAAACTGCTGCGTAAATATCGCGACGGGGGCGAGAAGTTCGACGTTATCGTGATGGACCCGCCGAAGTTTGTGGAAAACAAAAATCAGTTGATGGGCGCCTGCCGCGGTTACAAAGACATCAACATGCTGGCCATCCAGCTGCTGAACCCGGGCGGCATTCTGATGACCTTCTCCTGTTCCGGCCTGATGACCACCGATTTATTCCAGAAAATCATTGCCGATGCCGCCGTAGATGCCGGGCGTGATGTACAATTTATAGAGCAGTTCCGTCAGGCGGCCGATCACCCGGTGATCGCAACCTATCCGGAAGGACTTTATCTGAAAGGGTTTGCCTGTCGCGTCATGTAGCTTGAAAAGTGGAAAGTTGCCCGCATATTTCTATGCAGAGTAACGTTCCCGGGAGGTGACAATGATTGCCAGCAAATTCGGAATTGGTCAGCAGGTGCGCCATTCGCTGCTGGGCTACCTAGGCGTGGTGGTTGATATCGATCCTGAGTATTCCCTTGATGAGCCAGCGGAAGATGAACTGGCTGATAACGACGCTTTGCGTACCGCGCCCTGGTATCATGTCGTTATGGAAGACGATGATGGCCAGGCGATGCACACTTACCTTGCTGAAGCCCAGTTGAGCTGGGAGGCGCAAGAAGAGCACCCTGAACAGCCTTCAATGGATGAACTGGCCGCGTCAATTCGGCAGCAGCTTCAGGCACCTCGCCTGCGTAACTGATAAAAACCCGCGCCTGCGGGTTTTTTCTTATTTCGCTAACCCAAGCCGCGGAATTTCAATTGCCGGGCAGCGGTCCATTACCACGTTAAGACCCGCGTCCTGCGCCAGCACGGCGGCCTGTTCATTGATAACTCCTAGCTGCAACCACAGCGTTTTCGCACCGATGGCGATAGCCTCTTTGGCTACTTCCCATGCGGCTTCGGAGTTGCGGAAGACATCCACCATATCCACTTTCTTCGGGATTTCCGCAAGGCTACCGTAGCCCTGCTGGCCCAACAGCGTTTTGCCCGCCACTTTTGGCGAGACGGGGATCACCTCGTAGCCCTGATTTAACAGATATGCCATCACCCGATAGCTGGGCCGGTCGGGCTTATCGCTTGCGCCCACCAGCGCAATGGTATGCGTATTTTTTAAAATACTTTCGATATCCGTCTGTTTCATGACGTTCTCCGCCTTGATGAAATAATCAAAAGTGTAAGCCAAAGGTTACCGGCTCACCATCTTTCCCATGCGGATGCATGAGAGCAAAACATAAGAATATGTCTATATGTTAATGAGCCGCTGTCAGGAAAAATTTTGATACATTCTGGAGCGGGTAATTCAGGCCGCGCTGGCGCAGGAGAAAAGCATGAAAATTGGGCCTTATCTATTAGTCTGCTGCGCCCTGCTGCTGCCTTTTGCCGGGAGGGCAACCACCTTACAGCTTTCCACTGATGTTGATTTGCTGGTGCTTGACGGCAAAAAAATTTCCAGTTCACTATTAAAAGGGGCAGACAGTATTGAACTGGACAACGGCGCACACCAGATTGTCTTTCGCGTCGAAAAAAACGTTCGGCTAAACGTGCGCGAACAAAGGCTTTATATTTCTGCCCCTCTGGTGGTGAGCTTTGATACTAAACAAATAAGCCAGGTAAATTTTAGCCTCCCGCGTATTGAGAATGAAAAAGAGAGCGAGGCTTTTGACAATATTCCTCATCTGCAGCTGCTTGATGGCAGCGCGGTGGCTATTCCCATCAAGCTTGACGTATTGACCACCACGCTCGCGCCAGAGGGCATTGATTACGAAAACGATACCCAGCGATACAACAAAGCCGGCAGAATCGCGTCGATGCCGCAATTCGCCATAATGATGGCGGATGACAGCGCTTTGCTCTCCAGAACCTCTGAGCTCGATCCCCCGGTTCGCCCGTCCGAAACGCTGACAGAGCAGCGGCTAAAATACTGGTTTGTCCAGGCCGATAAAACGACTCGCGAACGCTTTTTACGCTGGGTTAAAGAGCATCCATCGCCTTAATTTCGCGACCTTTCAGGCACTTTTTTACCGCCTTCTCTTGCAGCATCAGCGGCTTCCAGTAAGCTGTAGCCAACGCTAATCACTCGGGGTTTTCTCCATGGAATCAACAATCCGCACCCTCGCGGCTAAAAAACACATTGCGCTGGTGGCGCACGATCACTGTAAAGAAGCGCTGCTAAAGTGGGTTGAACGTCATCGTTCCTCGCTGGCTACGCACGTTTTGTACGCAACGGGCACCACCGGTAATTTGATTCAGCGAGCCAGCGGGCTGGAGGTGAACGCCATGCTGAGCGGCCCAATGGGCGGCGATCAACAGGTTGGCGCATTGATTTCAGAAGGGAAAATTGATGTGCTGATCTTCTTCTGGGATCCCCTTAACGCGGTGCCGCACGATCCGGACGTGAAAGCCCTGCTGCGCCTTGCCACCGTCTGGAATATTCCGGTGGCAACCAATCTCTCTACCGCCGATTTCATTATTAAGTCGCCAGGTTTTAACCAGGATGTGGAAATCCTCATCCCGGATTATCAGCGATACCTTTCTGAAAGGCTGAAATAGCTAAGGACGGCTGGCGGTCGGCACGCCGAGGCGCTTGAGAATATCGACAAAAACAGAAGGTTCCTTTTTGTTAAACAGCAGCCAAAGGCGATGACGTGCCCGCGTCATCGCGACATACAATAGCCGCCGCTCTTCCGCATCCGGATAGGCTTCCGGCTGCGGCAATAGTGCCTGTTCCATCACCGATTCTCTGGCCGCGGCCGGGAAGCCATCTTTGCCCTGCTGTAATCCCAGTACGATAACGTAATCCGCCTGCTGCCCTTTGCTGGCATGGATGGTCATAAAATCAATATTGAGCTTTGGCCAGCGCGTCGCCGCCTTTTCAAGGCTCGACGGACGCAGATGATGATAACGAGCAAGCACCAGGATGCGTTGCTCTGGTTTAGCGTAGCCGCTTAGCTTATCGAGAAGGTTGTCGAGCTGCTCATCTGCCAGCAGCGTAACCGATTTTTTATCCCCTTTTGACAGGCTGTTTAACGGCTTAGCAAGCTGGTTCGGGTTCTGCTGAATAAAATTATTGGCAATCTCACCGATGCGATCGTTAAAACGATAGGTGGTATCCAGCGCGCACCGGTCGCCTTCGCCGAAATGATGCGCAAACGCCGTGGTGAGGGCCATTTCCGCGCCGCTGAAACGGTAGATAGCCTGCCAGTCATCCCCTACGGCATAAAGAGAGGTATGAGAGTTCTGCCGACGAAGCGCTGCCAGTAACGCGGCGCGCTGCGGTGAGATATCCTGGAATTCATCCACCAGAATGTGTTTCCAGGGGCTAATAAAACGCCCTTTCTCCAGCACGTTGATCGCCTGGTGAATTAGGCCTGAGAAATCTACCGCCTCTTCGGCTTTGAGCGCGCTCTTCCAGGTTTTCAATAAGGGAGCCATCAGCTTCACACGCTTTGAAAACAGGTCGCGCACCTCTTCCGGGCAAGCAGAAATCATATCCGCCTGCGAACCGCCATGCATACGCATCAGCCCTAACCAGCGGTCAAGCCTGCTGGCCAGACGTTTGGCTAAACGTTCATCCTGCCAGTATTCGCCTTCGGGCACGTCCCATTCGAGCTCTTCGCTTAGCCACTCTCGCCACCCTTTTGCGTGGGCTTTTTTCTCACGGCACTGCTGTCGCCAGCTTTCAATTAAAAGCCGGTGCCGGGCGGCCGTGTCCGATTCCAGCTCGCTGATACGCGGCGATTTTCGCCCGCCCTGCTGAATAATATGCAGCGCAAGCGCGTGAAAAGTGCGTGCGGTTATTGCATCCGTGTGCAGGCGTTCAGCAATTCGCTGATCCATTTCCCGGGCCGCCTGGCGTCCAAAGGCAAGCAGTAAAATTTGATCCTCCGTTGCCTCGCCCCGTTGCAGTAGCCAGCCTGCACGCGCTACCAGTACTGAGGTTTTGCCGCTCCCCGCTCCCGCAAGTACCAATAACGAATCTTCCCCGTTGACCACAGCGCGCGCCTGAGAAGGGTTAAGCGGAGAGCTTTCCACCTGCTGGAAAAAATCAGCATATTTTTCCAGCATGCGATCGGTATACTCCGCGTTACGCTCCCCACGCCGCCTGTCGCCCTGCTCCAGCCAGGCCTTGCAGCTAAGCCAGGCTTCACGGCAATTTTCAAACTCTTCAAGCCTTGCCAGCGGCAGAGGCAACGCCGCAAAAGCGGCTTTGACATTCTCCTGTAGTGCTTCCATGTCGCTGCGCTTAAACCATTTTTCCTGCAGCGTGCGCCGGGTAATTTCGGCGTACTGCTCATTGAGCACCCCGGCTGCGACTTCACTCATCTCCACGCTCCATGCCTGCCACAGCGTGTCCAGATGATGATAAAAGCGCTGCGTTTCGTTCCACTCCGTGCCGTGCAGGCGCACGACTTTATCTTCCGGCAACACAAACTCCAGCTCACCCCAGACCAGGCCGCGCTTGACGTTTATCGCCACAAGTTGATTAAACGGAATAAGGTATTCGTGACGATCGCCCTTCACCTCCACGCCCGCACTGAGTAGCTTCACACGGTTGTAAGGATGCTGAGCCAGGTGTTTACCAAGGGAGGTCGCTTTGAGTTCCATTACGCTTTGTCTGCATCTGAAAGAAGTTGTCGCTAAGTTTACCCGTCGAAGGAATGACGCTCCAGAGTAAAAACGCGTTACAATTGCTGCGGTTATTTATTTAAGTCATCAACCAACGAAGAGTGCTTATGCGTACGGTCCTTAATGTGTTGAACTTTGTACTGGGTGGATTCCTGACCACCCTCTCCTGGTTACTGGCCACGTTCGTCAGTATAATTTTTATTTTTACGCTCCCTCTGACCCGCTCCTGCTGGGAGATAACCAGGCTTTCCCTCGTGCCATACGGCAATGAAGCTATCCACGTTGACGAACTTAACCCGCAGGGTAAAAACGTGCTGATGAACACGGGCGGTACCCTGTTGAATATTTTTTGGCTGATCTTCTTCGGCTGGTGGCTTTGCGTGATGCATATCCTCACGGGTATAGCGCAATGCATTACCATCATCGGTATTCCGGTAGGAATTGCGAATTTTAAAATCGCCGCCATTGCTCTGTGGCCCGTCGGTCGTCGCGTAGTGTCCGTCGAAACCGCACAAGCGGCACGTACTGCCAACGCGCAGCGTCGATTTCAGTAACGCACAGGAATGGCGTACTAATGCTTAGCCCCTTACTTCACCGCTACATCCGGAACAGCGCCTGGCTTTACAACTTACGTATTTTTATCGCCCTGACCGGTACGGCGGCCCTGCCCTGGTGGCTTGGAGAAGTCAAACTGACTATCCCATTAACGCTGGGTGTGGTGGCAGCGGCGCTTGCGGATCTGGACGATCGCCTGACCGGGCGCCTGCGGAATCTGCTGATTACGCTGGTAAGCTTTTTCATTGCTTCCGCATCCGTAGAGCTGCTGTTCCCCTGGCCGTGGCTGTTTGCGCTGGGGCTGATGTTGTCTACCAGCGGTTTTATCCTGCTGGGCGGGCTGGGCCAGCGCTACGCGACCATTGCGTTTGGTGCGTTGCTTATTGCTATTTACACCATGCTCGGCATCGCTTTGTTCGAGCACTGGTATCAGCAACCGTTGCTCCTGCTGGCGGGCGCCGTGTGGTACAACCTGCTTACACTAGCCGGGCATCTTATTTTCCCGATACGCCCATTGCAGGACAATCTGGCCCGCTGTTATGACCATCTGGCGGATTATCTGGAAATCAAAGCGACGCTGTTTGACCCCGATATTGAAAAGGAGAGTCAGGCGCCAATGCTGGAGCTGGCGATGGCTAACAGCAAGCTGGTAACCACGCTGAATCAGACCAAAGCAACGCTGCTGACGCGCCTACGCGGCGACCGCGGGCAGCGAGGCACCAGACGCACTCTGCACTACTATTTTGTCGCGCAGGATATTCACGAGCGGGCCAGCTCTTCACATATTCAGTATCAGGCTCTGCGGGATAAATTTCGCCACAGCGATATTATGTTTCGTTTTCAACGCCTGCTAACGCTGCAATCCCAGGCCTGCCAGCAGCTTTCGCGCTCTATTCTTTTGCGCGTTCCCTACCAGCATGATGCCAGGCTAGAACGCGCCTTCACGCACCTTGAAGCTGCCCTTGAAAGGGTTGATGTGGCAAAGTATGCCGCCGGCGAAATGAAGGCGCTGGGCTATCTGCTGAGTAACCTGCACGCCATTGACGCACAGCTCGCCACTATTGAATCCGAACAGGCTCTTGCCGCCCCGCAAAACGATATTGAAAACCGTCTTGCTGACGACAAGCTAACGGGATTTGGCGATATCTGGCTGCGTCTTACCCGTAATCTGACCTCTGATTCCGCCCTGTTCCGTCACGCCGTGCGCATGTCGGTGGTGCTTTGCGTGGGCTACGCTTTCATCCAGCTTACGGGATTGCAGCACGGTTACTGGATCCTGCTTACCAGCCTTTTTGTCTGTCAGCCAAATTACAGCGCCACCCGCAGACGCCTCGCTTTACGTATTGCCGGCACGCTCGCCGGCGTGGCGATAGGCCTGCCCATCTTGTGGTTTGTCCCTTCGCTGGAGGGCCAGCTCATTCTGGTGGTTATCACCGGCGTATTATTCTTCGCGTTTCGTAACGTGCAGTACGCGCATGCCACCATGTTTATCACCCTGCTTGTACTGCTGTGCTTCAATCTGCTTGGCGAGGGTTTTGAAGTGGCGTTACCCCGTGTGATAGACACGCTGCTTGGCTGTGCGATTGCATGGGCCGCGGTAAGTTTTATCTGGCCGGACTGGCGTTTCCGCCGCCTGTCGCAGGTTTTAGAACGCGCGTTTAACGCCAACTGCCGTTATCTGGACGCTATACTTGAGCAGTATCATCAGGGAAGGGACAACCGCCTTGAATACCGCATTGCTCGCCGCGATGCGCACAATCGCGACGCTGAATTTGCCTCGGTGGTTTCCAATATGTCTTCAGAACCCCGAGTCTCGCCTGAAACCCGGGAAACAGCGTTCCGCTTACTGTGTCTTAATCATACGTTTAACAGCTATGTCTCAGCGCTGGGGGCGCATCGTGAGAAGATCGATAACCGCGAGATCCTGCTGCTGCTGGATGATGCTGTCTGTTACGTTGATGATGCGCTTCACCACTTGCCAGCCGATGAACAGCGAGTGCAAGAGGCGCTCGCGGGGCTAGCGGAAAGAATTACTCATATCGATCCCGATCCTGAGACAAAAGAGCCGCTTGTGCTGCAGCAAATTGGGCTGCTGGTCTCTTTGCTGCCCGAAATAGCGCGCCTTCAGCAGCATATTGCCCACCATACCGATTAGCGTCTGTGCCGTTGTTCGTAGCGGTTATACCAGTCTAACAGCTCCTGGCGCGTTACTGCCGGGAGCGCTGCTTCATGAATTCCTGAAATAGCACCGGCCAGAGCGAGCAGGATTTTTACGCCGACGAATTTCTTAACGCTACGCAGTTTGATCCATGAACGTCTGGCTCCGTAAGCCTGCAAAGTACGCAGGTCTGCAATTCCCGCCTCCCAGAGCCATATTTCAATATTTACCGAAAGGTTGGGGAGATCCTTAAGCCGCCTTTGTGTTTTGCGCACCGATTTCTCACGGCGGGCATTGATGAGGGCGTCATGGGAAAGGCGCAGCAGCTTGTCCGGATTGCGCCAAAGCTCTTCATCGACCCGATAATAATTAAGAACGATGGGCCTTCCGCGCTTGTTGTAAATGAGCGGTGGTGCGGCTTTAGTGAAGAAATACGTTTCGCTTTCTTCGCATGCGCGCAGGTAGAGTTCACCTTCCGACACCATAGCAAATACGACGTTACCGATAGCGAGGCTGTAGCCACCGAACTGCGATCGATAGTCAATTTCCCCCAGCGGGGCGAGGTATTTTTTTGATTGATGAATCCTGTCATATGATTTGAATTTCATGAACATGTCCTTAATTATCATGAAGTAACTACCGATTTTATTTTTTATCGGTTCCACTAACAGAACAATAATTAACCCGTCTGCTGGCTGCAATCACAATTTCACAATTAGGGGAAATACATAAAGAATTTGCGAGATGCTTTCAGAAATTTAGATTGATCTTTGCTCGCTCAGGGATTACTGTATAAACATACAGTAACACATCAGGCGGGACTCACTATGGACACACCTAACTATCGTACTCATGCTGGCAGCTACCCATCCGTTGCGCTTAGCTCGGCGGAATCCTTTACAGGAAACCCTGTTAGAGGATTGATTAGTGAAGTGGTTTACAGCGAAGATCAGCCATGGATGACGCAGTTCGTTTTATTACCTTTACTGCAACAGCTCGGTCAGCAGTCGCGCTGGCAGTTGTGGCTAACCCCTCAGCAGAAATTAAGCCGGCAGTGGGTGCAAGCCTCAGGGTTACCTCTTACGAAAGTAATGCAGGTGAGCCAGTTAGATCCAATTTTTACGCTAGATGCTATGGTAAAAGCACTGCAGACTGGAAATTACAGCGTTGTTATTGGATGGTTATCTGAAGAATTGTCCGATGAAGAACATTTTCGCCTCTCAAACGCAGCCGAAAAAGGCAACGCTATCGGGTTGATTATGAGGCCAACCAGGACCTCAGGTTTCGGTTGCAGACCACGGGCCGGTCTAAAAATTCATTCTAGTTTGTATCATTAAGTAAATTTGAGATAAATCCTGGCAATTTTTCTTCGAAAATCACAATGCCTTGTCATTTATCACGAATCCCCTGCGCAAGCCGCTTCTGACGCCGTTCTGAACGAAACGGCGTGGTTGAATTACAGGCAAACCTGTTACTAAATGTGTATGCAAGTCGTTTTTTTTCATATGCCTGACAGAGTTCACACTTGTAAGTTTTCAACTACGTTGTAGACTTTAGCTCGCCAGGGTTGCTCTTCATAACGCCGACTAATCGGTAGAGTAACAATTGAGCGTTAACCCGGGCGAAGGATTTAACCCTGGGCTTTGACGATGTTTAAGGCTCATGGCCTATTTGGATGATAATGAGGCGCAAAAAATGAAAAAGACAGCTATCGCGATTGCAGTGGCACTGGCTGGCTTCGCTACCGTAGCGCAGGCCGCACCGAAAGATAATACCTGGTATGCAGGTGGTAAACTGGGCTGGTCTCAGTACCACGATACCGGTTTCTACGGTAACGGTTATGACGGCGGTATCGGCAACGGCCCTACCCACGAAAGCCAGCTGGGCGCAGGTGCCTTCGGTGGTTATCAGGTTAACCCGTACGTTGGTTTCGAACTGGGTTATGACTGGTTAGGCCGTATGCCATACAAAGGCAGCGTTGATAACGGTGCTTTCAAAGCTCAGGGCGTTCAACTGACTACCAAACTGAGCTACCCAGTAGCTGACGATCTGGACGTGTACACTCGTCTGGGTGGTATGGTATGGCGTGCAGACTCCAAAGCAGCTTACGCTAACGGTGCTGAAGGTCGTCTGAAAGACCACGACACTGGCGTTTCTCCAGTATTCGCAGGCGGCGTTGAGTGGGCTGTGACCCGCGACATCGCTACCCGTCTGGAATACCAGTGGGTTAACAACATCGGTGATGCACAAACCGTTGGTACTCGTCCAGACAACGGCATGCTGAGCCTGGGTGTTTCTTACCGTTTCGGCCAGGAAGAAGCTGCACCAGTTGTAGCTCCAGCCCCGGCTCCAGCGCCAGAAGTACAGACCAAGCACTTCACTCTGAAGTCTGACGTGCTGTTCAACTTCAACAAATCTACTCTGAAACCAGAAGGTCAACAGGCACTGGATCAGCTGTACACTCAGCTGAGCAACCTGGATCCGAAAGATGGTTCTGTTGTAGTTCTGGGCTTCACCGACCGTATCGGTTCCGACCAGTACAACCAGAAACTGTCTGACCAACGTGCACAGTCTGTTGTTGATTACCTGATTTCTAAAGGTATCCCGGCTAACAAGATCTCCCCACGCGGTATGGGCGAATCTAACCCGGTAACTGGCAACACCTGTGATAACGTAGCGCCACGCGCTAAACTGATTGATTGCCTGGCTCCAGATCGTCGCGTAGAGATCGAAGTTAAAGGTATCAAAGACGTTGTAACTCAGCCTGCGGCATAAGTTACCGTTATAAAAAAACCCCGCTTCGGCGGGGTTTTTTATTGTCTGAAGAAAGTAAAAACGACGATAAACGCACGCAGAGAATTTTATTCTTTACCGAGCAGTGCCTGCAGATCCTGTTTGAGATCCGACATCCGGCTGGCGTATTTCTCTTTACGCTCCGCGTCTTCAATCAACTGCACTATCGTTTCCGAAAGGGTGCAGCCGCGACGCTGGGCAAGCCCTGCCAGCCGTTGCCAGACCAGATATTCCAGATCGATTGATTTCTTGCGTGTATGCTGGTGCTCCGCATTAAAGTAGCGTTTACGGCGGGCACGGATAGTCTGCTTCATGCGATTATGAAGCACTGGGTTCATATGCTGTTCAATCCAGCTCAACACCTGTACAGGTTCATTTTCCAGCTTTAGCAGCGCATCTACGGCTTCTTTCGCCGCGCTGGCTTCGATGTACCGTGTAATGAGCTCACCTTCACGGTGTTTTTTCACCAGATATTTCCACTTCCAGCCGCTCTCGAGATTTTCTAACTGTTGATATTTCATCGCGATCTCAGTGTGACCCTGTAACCTTGTTCAGGATAACAGCTTTTCCCGCCTTCGCTCATCTGAAAAATGAAAGCTGTGAGCCGGATAAGCTTGTCAGCAACCATTAACCGTGTGCTGCCCGGCCTATTCTTGTATAATCGCGCCTTTGACATCTGATTAATAAATAGCGACTTTGACGACTAATCGACTTGAATGGCGTGCCCTTGTTCCCGATACCGAGAGTTATCAGGAAATTTTTGCGCAGCCTTATGATACCGACTCTGCGCCCTTCTCTACCGTCCAGCCGCGCCTGTTTTACGGCCTGGAACAACTGAGCCAACCGATAGCCTCGGCCTCGCTGATGCTGGTAAAAGCCGCTGAGGAAGCCGGGTACCTTAACTTACTGGCCGCCGCTGCCCGCGAGGTCTGGCCGGCTGCCGAAACGCTGACCGGCGGTCATTACCTCATCAAAGGAAATCGGGTAACGTTACGTCCAGCCGCAGAAAGCGACACCGCTTTTACAGGCAAGGGTGAAGTTGTTGTGGCTGATTGGGTCGAAACGGAGCAGCTTTTTGGCTGTGTGCGCCAGTTCGCGGGTGAAATCAGCCTGACGCCCGGCGCTATACACCGGGCAAACGGCGGCGTGCTGGTGCTCTCTTTACGAAGCGTATTGGCTCAACCTTTATTATGGTTACGTCTGAAACAGATGGTGACCCAGGGGCGTTTCGACTGGATTTCACCAGACGAGTCTCGCCCGCTGCCGGTGAGTATTCCTTCCCTGCCTCTGAAGCTGAAGCTTATCCTGGTTGGCGAGCGTGAATCGCTGGCAGATTTTCAGGATATGGAGCCTGAGCTGGCCTCGCAGGCCATCTACAGTGAATTTGAAGAGAACCTTCAGATTGCCTCTGCTGATGACATCGCGCTCTGGTGTCAGTGGACCCATGCGGTTGCGACAGCAAAGGCTTTGCCTTCGCCGGGAGATGATGCCTGGCCCGTTCTGATTAGGGAAGCGGTTCGCTACACGGGCGATCAGGAAACGCTGCCGCTGTGTCCTCTGTGGTTAACCCGGCAGCTACGTGAAGTTGCCGCCTTTACAGAGGAAGCGACCTTTAGCGGTGAGCAGCTCACACAGATGCTGATTCAGCGCGAGTGGCGGGAAGGTTACCTGGCTGAACGTATGCAGGATGAAATTCTGCTTGAGCAAATCCTCATTGAAACCGAAGGCGAAATGGTCGGGCAAATCAACGCCCTGTCGGTTATTGAGTTCCCGGGCCACCCACGCGCGTTTGGTGAGCCTTCACGTATTAGCTGCGTCGTACATATCGGCGACGGAGAATTTACCGACGTCGAGCGTAAAGCTGAGCTGGGCGGCAATATTCACGCCAAGGGCATGATGATCATGCAGGCGTTTTTAATGTCCGAACTGCAGCTCGATCAGCAAATTCCTTTTTCTGCCTCAATCACATTTGAACAGTCATACAGCGAAGTGGATGGCGACAGCGCCTCTATGGCCGAGCTGTGCGCGTTAATCAGCGCCCTTGCGAATGTTCCGCTTTACCAGCACATAGCGATAACCGGTTCCGTCGACCAGTTCGGTCGCGTGCAGCCCGTTGGCGGACTGAATGAGAAAATTGAGGGGTTCTTCCGAATTTGCCAGCAGCGGGAATTGACGGGCCGGCAGGGCGTCATTATTCCTGCCGCCAACGTGCGTCATCTTTGTCTTCATCAGGATGTGCTGGATGCCGTAGAACAAGGCCAGTTCTCAATCTGGACCATCGATGAAGTGGCGGATGCGCTACCCTTACTAACGAATCTGCCATGGGATGGCGAAGGACAAAACACTCTGCTGCACGCGGTCCAGGAGCGTATCGCTCAGGCCAGTGCACAGGAAATCCGGCACCGATATCCGTGGCCACTGCGTTGGCTCAACTGGTTCAACCACAACTGATCGGACTTGTTGAGCGTACACGTGTTAGCTAACCTGCGTGCTTCATTATAAAAAGGCTTACTGTAGACATGGTAGATAAACGCGAATCCTATACAAAAGAAGATCTTCTTGCCTCTGGTCGTGGCGAACTGTTTGGCGCGGAAGGCCCACAGTTACCTGCGCCTTCCATGTTGATGATGGACCGTGTGGTCAAAATGACCGAAGACGGCGGTAACTTCGATAAAGGCTACGTTGAAGCAGAATTAGACATTAATCCCGACCTGTGGTTCTTCGCTTGCCACTTCATCGGCGATCCGGTCATGCCTGGCTGTCTGGGCCTGGATGCGATGTGGCAACTGGTAGGCTTCTACCTCGGCTGGCTGGGCGGCGAAGGGAAAGGACGTGCGCTAGGCGTGGGTGAAGTTAAATTTACCGGCCAGGTACTGCCAACCGCGAAAAAGGTGACCTACCGTATTCACTTCAAACGCATTGTAAATCGTCGCCTGATTATGGGCCTTGCTGACGGTGAAGTGCTGGTTGATGGCCGTGTAATCTACACCGCCGCCGATCTGAAAGTGGGCTTGTTTAAAGACACCTCCACTTTCTAGCCCTCTGAAACGTGAAACCTCCGCGCGGCGGAGGTTTCATTCAACTTAAAGAGACAGTGATTACGCGGTAACCGCCCTGTCTTCCATGGCTTCTCGCCAGCCTCCCATCCAGTACGACCTCTGATTTAGTGCCTGATAAGGACATATCTCTTTGGAGCGTCCTGCGATACCTGCTTGATAACCACGTTGATGAGCCCGTTCCAGGCGATCTCGTTTTTGTCTCTTCATGCCTCGTTTCCCTCATTTCTTTATCTGGTGGAAAGAAAACAGTGATTACAAAACGTGCAACCACATGTAAGGGATACCTGTAAACAACGGCATCGTCAATGCGCAAAATTCACGCCAGTGTCATATTTGTGAGCTACTCAGAATATCATTTGTACAAAAACTGTGATGTCGCACAAGTAATACGCTCATGCCAAAAGAAAAGCTGCGCTTCGCCATGAAGGTGAAAAGCGCAGCTTTTTTGTGCGGAAAAACCAGATTAATTTACGCCAGCAAGCTGGCTAGCAATGCTCTGAGCCTCCTGCTGCCACGCCTGAGCAAGAGTTTTAACCATCGAGTCGTAGCCATCTTCTTGCTGTTTCAGCTCAAGATGGAACGGACGTTTTATCAGTTGTCCCTGATGATTGAGCAGCCATTCACCGCTGACAATAACTTTGCCATCGTAGCGGCCATGGAAACCTGTGACGTTCACATTCAGAATATCCTGATCGTTACCCAGCGGCTGAGAGGCGATCACCCAGCCGGGTAAAGCACCGCTGAGATTGCTCACCAGGGTATTCCGCAACTGTTGATCTAAAGGACTCGCCCATAGATTGCTGGTTGCAATAACAAACTGCACATCGCTGGTCTGATAAACGACGCCGTTTCCGGCGAGGTAATCAGGCACCGCAACCTGCTCGACCCATAAAAGATGGCTACCAGGCTTGCTCACCGCCTGCATAGCTGGCGAAGAGCCCTGAGGTAGCTGGTAATACGTTTTGCCATCTTCGCTGCTGCTGCAGGCGCTCAGCGCCAGCACAGCGATAACCGTTAGCCACTTTTTCATTCTTTAGCCCTCTTCGGCTGGGGATCTTTTTTCTCCTTCGCCTCAAAGATCAGCGAATTGCTCTTATCGTTTAAGGTGCGAAGCACCGGTTGCAGCTCCCGCAGAACCTGATCCAGACGCTGCATATCCGCCACCATCTTGTTATAGGCCGCCGATCCCGGCTGGAAGCCCTGCATGCTGCGATTCAGCTCGCGCAGCGTTGCCTGCATGTTTTCCGGCAGCGACTGCGTGGACTTGTTGTTCATCAGCTTGTTAAGGCTATCGATCGTCTGCTGCAAACGCTGCATCGTGCGCTGGCTTTCAGCAAGCGACTTAGTAGTTTCCTCAATCATCGGGTTAAGCGGCAGATTGTTAATCTTATCCAGCGTGTCCAGCAGGCGCTGCTGAATTTGCGCCAGCCCGCCGCTCATCGTAGGAATGACTGGATAACCGCTAAAGCTCCTCATGCCCGTCATCGGTTCGGCCTTCGGATAGAAGTCGAGATCGATATACAGCGCACCGGTCAACAGGTTGCCGTTCTTCAGCGAGGCGCGCAGGCCGCGTTTGAGGAAGGCTGTCATGTTATCCTGGATATTAGTATCTCCGCCGATGACGTTCTGCAGACGTTCAGGCTCGATGCGAATCAGGATCGGGATGCGGAAATCGTCATTCAGCGCCTGGCGCATGCCCGGGGTGAAGAACGGAACCTGAGCAACCGTACCCAGACGAATGCCCCGGAATTCTACCGGCGCACCCGGCTGCAGACCGCGGATAGAGTCCTTGAAGAACATCAGATAATCGATGTGCTGGGTATACAGCGAATCCTGGATGCTTCTCTGATCGTCAAAGAGCTTATAATCCGCCCCCGGCTGCGCAGGCACCCCCAGATCCCAGCCCGCTGGAACGTCAAAGCTAACGCCTCCGCTAAACAGCGTCGCAAGCGATCCCATCTCAACGCGCATCCCCTGAGAAGACATATCCACGGCGATACCGCTGTCTTTCCAGAAACGCACATTGCTGGTCACCAGGCTGTCGTTGGGCGCGCTGATAAAGAGCTGATAGCTGATGCGGCGTTTAGCGGCGTCAAAATTGCTGGTTTCAACGGAACCTACACGATAGCCGCGGAACAGCACCGGATCGCCGGGGTTAAGCTGCCCTGCTTTATCGCTATCAAGCGTAATGCGGATACCTTTCGCATCTGGCGATGCCAGAGGAGGAGAGTCAAGGAGCTTATAGCTATCGGGCCTGGCCCCTTTGACTCCGGGCTGCAGTTCAATATAGGCGCCCGAAAGCAAGGTGTTCAGCCCGGAAACGCCACCGCGCCCCACCTGCGGCTTCACGACCCAGAATACCGAGTCTTTATGCAGCAGTTTTTCCATGCCGGCGTTTAACCGCGCGGTAATTTCTACATGATGTAAATCATCGGACAGCACTGCGCTTTCCACCACGCCTACGTCAACGCTACGGCTCTTGATAGTCGTTTTGCCGCCTTCAATACCTTCGGCATTGGTGGTTATCAGGGTCACTTGCGGCCCCTGATGGCTGTAATGATAAAACAGTATCCAGGCGCCAATAAGCGCGGTCACGATAGGGAAAATCCACACCGGGGACCAGTTTTTTACCTTGCGAACTTTTGCTTCCCCGCTTTTATTTTCCATGCTCAGACGACTCCTCGTGAGTTGAATCCGGTGCGCGATCCCAGGACAAGCGAGGGTCGAAGGTCATCGCAGCAAACATTGTCAAAATTACCACCAGGGCGAACATTAACGCGCCAATCGCCGGGTAGATATTCATTAGCGCGCCCATTCTTACCAGCGCTGAGAGTACCGCTATCACAAAAACATCAATCATTGACCAGCGGCCAACAAATTCGACCACTTCATAAATCAGATGCATGCGTTCGCTGTCCCTCTTGCCGTGGCCTTTGGCATCCCAGCATAACCAGGCAATCGCCAGCATCTTCAGCGTCGGCACCATAATACTGGCGATAAATATCACCATGGCGACCGGATAAGAGCCTTCGCTCCACAGCAGTATGACCCCGGCAATAATAGTCGACGGCATTTTACTGCCCAGCAGCTCGGTTACCATAATCGGCAGAATATTCGCCGGCAGATAAAGCAGAATTGAGGTTATCAGCAGCGCGAGCGTCCACTGTAAGCTGTGCCTGCGCCTGATGTGGCCTTTGGTCTCGCAGCGCGGGCAAATCAGGCGATCCTCGGGCAGTATCGCCGTGCAGCAGGCGCAGGAACGCAGCCCCTGATGGATACCGGCAACGCCCACTTTCAGCGGCCGGTCAACGGCGGGCATCGGGCTAAGATCGTCCCAAAGCCTGCGTTTATCCACGCACTGAAAGGCCCGCAGTTGCAGAATGCAGAACAAACACCATGGCACAAAGCTGCTGCCCACGCCGATGTCGCCATAGGCCATCAGCTTGACAAAGCTCACCAGCACGCCGGCGAGGAAAATTTCAGCCATTCCCCAGGACTTAAGCTGAAACAGCGTCCGCGCCATGACGCGTTGCACATTGGCCGGCAACGCGGCCCGATTAACCAGCAGCAAAATGGTGACGAGGCAGAAAGCCGGCACCGCCTGAACAAACAGCATGAAGAAGGTGCCGAGGCTTGCGTAATCCTCGGAAAACATCACGCCTGGAATTTCCAGCAGCGTAATTTCGCTGGCAACGCCTGCGACCTTCATATTGATAAACGGGAAAAGGTTGGCCAGCAAAAGCATAAACAGGGCCGACAGCGCGTAGGCCGTGGGCCGCTGACGCGGAGAAGGCCATTGCGTGATAAGCGTTGTGCCGCAACGTGGGCAGGCGGCCTTATGGCCGTCCTGCAGCGCTGGCAAAGCCACCAGCAAATCACATTGTGGGCACAATATGTGCGAACGAGCTTGATGCGTGGCACACATACCGGGTCTCCTTACGTTACGCGCCGTTTTTCAGAGACTCGAGGTACTCCCAGCGTTCAAAAGCGTCTTCCAGCGCTTTTTCGGCGGCGGCCAGTTCGCTCAATACTTTTTGCGTTTCATCGTGCGACTGATTGAAAAACTCAGCCCCGCCGACTTTTGCCTGTAGCGCTTCCAGCTCGGTCTCAAGTTCTTCAAGACGAAGCGGTAACTGCTCCAGCTCACGCTGCAGGTTATAGCTTAGTTTGCTATTGCTGCGTTTTGTAGCTTCGGTTTTAGCTTCGCTCTTCTGCTGCTTATCCGGCGCGGTTTCACGCAGCGAGCGCGCTGAACCCTGCTGGCCTTTTGCGTCGTGATAACCGCCAACGTATCGTCCGATACGCCCTTCGCCTTCGAAGATCCAGCATTCGGTCACGGTATTGTCCACGAACTGACGATCGTGGCTCACCAGCATCACGGTGCCCTGATAGCCGTCAATCAGCTCTTCAAGCAGTTCCAGCGTTTCAACGTCCAGATCGTTTGTCGGTTCATCAAGAATCAATAAATTGCTTGGCTTCAGGAATAAGCGCGCCAGTAACAGACGATTTCGCTCCCCGCCCGACAGCGCACGTACCGGCGTCATGGCGCGTTTGGGATGGAACAAGAAGTCCTGCAGGTAGCCCAGAACGTGGCGCGGCTTGCCGTTCACCATCACTTCCTGCTTGCCTTCTGCCAGGTTATCCATCACCGTGCGATCCGGATCGAGTTCCGCACGGTGCTGGTCAAAGTACGCCACTTCAAGCTTGGTTCCGCAGTGCACCCGGCCGCTGTCGGCCTGTAACTGGCCCAGCATCAGCTTAAGCAAAGTGGTTTTGCCACAGCCGTTTGGCCCAATCAGCGCAATTTTGTCGCTACGCTGAACCTGAGCGGAGAAGTCTTTCACCAGTTGTTTACCGGCAACCTGGTAGCAGACATCTTCCATTTCAAAGACGATCTTGCCTGAGCGAGCCGCCTCTTCCACCTGCATTTTGGCGCTGCCCATCACTTCGCGGCGTTCGCCACGTTCGCGACGCATCGCTTTAAGCGCACGCACACGACCCTCATTACGCGTGCGGCGGGCCTTAATTCCCTGACGGATCCACACTTCTTCCTGAGCCAGCTTGCGGTCGAACTCCGCGTTTTGCAGCTCTTCCACGCGCAAGGCTTCTTCTTTAGCCAGCAAATACCGATCGTAATCGCCCGGGTAAGAAACCAGTTTGCCGCGATCCAAATCGACAATACGGGTTGCCATATTGCGAATAAAGGAACGGTCATGAGAAATGAAAATGATGCTGCCCTGGAACTCTTTTAAGAAGCCTTCCAGCCAGTCGATGGTTTCGATATCCAGGTGGTTCGTCGGCTCATCCAGCAGCAGTACGCGTGGAGAACTGACGAGTGCCCGGCCCAGCGCCGCTTTACGCAGCCAGCCGCCTGAAAGTGCGGACAGTTCGGTATCGGCATCCAGACCTAGCTGCTCAAGCACCTCATTAATACGGCTGTCCAGTTGCCACAGATTCTGGTGATCCAGAATCTCCTGGATGCGCGCCATTTCGTTAAGGTTTTTTTCGCTCGGATCGCTCATCACCTTATGCGAAATATCGTGATAGGCCTTCAGGTGTTCAGCCTGTTCTTCCACCCCTTCGGCAACGAAATCGTATACGGTGCCCGCCACGTTACGCGGTGGGTCCTGCTGCAGACGCGCCACAATCAGATCCTGCTCGTAAACCATGCGGCCGTCGTCCAGCGGCAGTTCGCGATTAAGGATTTTCATCAGCGTGGATTTACCCGCGCCGTTACGGCCAACCAGGCAAACGCGTTCGTTTTCTTCGATATGAAGTTCGGTGTTATCTAACAGCGGCGCGTCGCTAAACGACAGCCAGGCACCGTGCATACTGATTAATGACATGAAAATTAATCCTTGGCTTTATGAGTGACAAGCCAGCAGTTATGGATCTGGCGATTACGGGCGAAGTCCTGCGACTGGGTTTTCTGGGTGATCTCTTGCGCGCTCAAGCCCAGCGCTGCCAGCCCATCAAAGTCCATTTTGAAGCCACGTTTATTGTTGGAGAACATAATGGTGCCCCCGTGGCGCAGCAGGCGATTGAGGTTTTTCATCAGGCCAATATGATCGCGTTGCACGTCAAACGATTCTTCC
This sequence comes from Buttiauxella sp., assembly GCA_032000125.1. GTDB lineage: Bacteria > Pseudomonadota > Gammaproteobacteria > Enterobacterales > Enterobacteriaceae > Dryocola. Next base: position 50,531 of record DAMALH010000015.1, read on the forward strand.
ATACGTTTTGAGTTGGAGAACGTTGGCGGATCGATAAAGATCAGATCGAACTGCTCGTCCGTTTCGCTAAGCCAGCCCAGACAATCTGCCTGGATCAGGCGATGGTTTCGACCGCTCAGGCCGTTAAGACGCAGGTTACGCTCCGCCCACTCCAGATAGGTGCGGGACATATCCACCGTGGTGGTGGTCTTCGCGCCGCCCAGGCCTGCGTGCACCGTGGCGCTGCCGGTGTAGGCAAACAGGTTAAGGAAATCTTTTCCTTTGCTCATTTTACCGAGCATATGACGTGCGATACGGTGATCGAGGAACAGGCCAGTATCAAGATAGTCTGTCAGGTTAACCCACAGGCGCGCGTTGTATTCGCCGACTTCCATAAAGTCGCCCTTCTCGCCCATCTTCTGGTACTGATTTTTACCTTTCTGGCGTTCACGCGTTTTCAGGACCAGCCGGTTAGACGGCAGCTCAAGCACGGAAAGCGTGGCGGCAATCACATCGAACAGACGCTGACGCGCCTTGTTGGCATCTATGGTTTTTGGCGGCGCATATTCCTGCACCACAACCCAGTCGCCGTAGCGATCCACGGCTACGTTATAGTCCGGCAGATCTGCGTCATACACGCGATAGCATTCAATGCCTTCCTGACGCGCCCACTTATCGAGCTTCTTAATATTCTTACGTAAACGGTTAGCGTAATCTTCAGCATGCTGGCCACCGACCGCGCCGGTAACGTTCTGCGCTAACTGATAGTTTTTCTGCACGCAGTCAAGCGGGCCATTTTTCGCTTTAAACTGACGCTCGGCGCGCAGCTGCAGGCAGTTCAGCAGATCCGGCGATGCGCTGAATAACGACAGGTTCCAGCCGCCAAAATGCGCCTTCATATTACGCCCAAGCATGCTGTGCAGCGCGATAAGCGCCGGTTCGCTATCCAGACGCTCGCCGTACGGCGGGTTGCTGACCACGGTGCCCGTTGGCCCTTCCGGCAGCGGGTTAGTGAGTCTGACGACGTCTTTCACTTCATAGCTGATAAGGCTGCCAAGCCCGGCACGGCGGGTGTTAACGCGCGCGCGTTCAATAACGCGAGGATCGTTATCGGAGCCAAAGAACCGGGAAGTATAGTCCCCAAGCCCTTTACGGGCGCGAACCTGTGCTTCGGTCGTCACTTCTTTCCATAAATCTTCGTCGTGTTTCGCCCAGCCCAGGAAGCCCCAGTGCTTGCGGTGTAAACCCGGCGCGCGATCGGTTGCGATCATCGCGGCTTCAATCAGCAGCGTACCTGAGCCGCACATCGGGTCTAACAGCGGCGTGCCCGGCTGCCAGCCGGAACGCATAACAATAGCCGCCGCCAGGGTTTCTTTAATAGGCGCGGCTCCCGCGCTGTCACGATAGCCGCGCTGGTGCAAACCTTCGCCGCTTAAATCCAGCGCAATGCTGGCGGTGTCTTTATTGAGCCAGACGTTGATGCGTAAATCTGGTTGCTCGCGATCGACATTTGGACGCGGCAGGTTTTTACGGGTAAAGGAGTCAACGATTGCATCTTTGACTTTTAACGCGCCGTACTGGCTGTTACGAATAACGTCGTTCAGGCCGCTGAAGTGCACAGCAAAAGTCGCATCCGGGCCAAAGATTGCCGGCCAGTCGATAACCTGCACGCCCAGATATAAATCCAGATCGCTATAAACGTTACACTCGCTAAGCGGCAGCAGAATGCGGGACGCGAGGCGGCTCCACATCAGGCTTTGGTAAACCAGACGAGAATCCCCCTGGTAATGTACGCCGCCCTGAACGACCTGGCAGCCTTGCGCGCCGAGGCCTTCCAGTTCAGTTTTTAGCAGCTCTTCGAGCCCACGCGCCGTACTGGCAAACAGAGAATTCATATCGTCACTTATTGTTCAGAAAAAGAAATAGTGGCGCATTATAGCTAATCCGCCACGCATGTCATAAAGTTGCCCTCTTATTATTTTTGCAGGCAAGGAGGGCAACATGATCGGTCTGGCTCAACTTTATATTCATCCGGTTAAATCAATGCGCGGACTTGCCCTCTCGCATGCGCAGGTAGCCACCAGCGGCCTGGCTTTCGACCGAATTTTTATGGTTACCGAGCCGGATGGTACTTTTATTACCGCCCGTCAATATCCGCAAATGGTGCTTTTTACTCCGGCAATCCTTCATGACGGCCTGTATCTGAACGCGCCGGATGGCACTTCAGCCAGCGTGCGCTTTGCCGATTTTCAGCCAACACCTGCCGCAACCGAAGTCTGGGGCAACCACTTTACCGCCCTGATTGCACCCGATGACATCAATAGCTGGTTGAGCGGCTTCTTTTCACGTCCCGTGCAGCTGCGCTGGGTGGGCGAAGTGTTGACCCGTCGGGTTAAGCGCCATGAAGAAGTGCCGCTGTCCTTCGCCGACGGTTTCCCTTTCCTGCTGACTAACGAAGCCTCGCTGCGCGATTTGCAAAACCGCTGTCCGGCCAGCGTGAAGATGACGCAGTTCCGCCCAAACATTGTGATAACAGGCGCGCAGGCGTGGGAAGAAGATACCTGGCAGGTAGTGCGTATTGGCGGTGTGACTTTTGATGTCGCTAAGCCGTGCAGCCGCTGCATCTTCACAACCGTCAGTCCTGAAAAAGGGCGTAAACATCCCGCAGGCGAACCACTGGCTACCCTGCAAAGCTTCCGCACCGCGCAAGATAATAACGACGTCGACTTCGGGCAGAACCTGATCGCGCGCAACAGCGGTATTATCCGCATCGGGGATGAGCTGGAAGTGCTGGCCCGTAAGCCCGCCAGAGCCTATGGCGCAGGCCGCGTTGAAGAAAGCATTGAGCCGGAAGTCCAGCCGGAAAGCACGGTGGCAATTGACTGGCAGGGACAGGCTTTTCGCGGTAATAACCAGCAAATCTTGCTGGAGCAGCTTGAACAACAGGGTATACGCATTCCCTATTCCTGCCGTGCCGGAATTTGCGGAAGCTGTCGGATTCGTTTACTGGATGGCGAAGTCAAAGCGCTCAAGCAAAGCGCCGTAGACGCAGATGGCACCGTTTTATGCTGTAGCTGCGTGCCTGCAGGGGACGTGAAGTTAGAAAAGCTTTAAACCGCCTGGTCGAGCCGAAGGCTGTTACTCACTGGCTGCGGCTTGAGTCTGTCGTTCATGACCTTAATGGCATCCCCTAATTGCATGGTGCGGCCAGCAAGTTGCAGGCCAGGCTGCGCCAGCAAACACAGCGCCGCATTGTCGCCGGTTTCCACCACCAATAGATTTACCTGCTGCATATTTTCGCTTAACCATACGCAGGCCGCATCGCCCGGCGCGGGCTGCCAACAGTCCCCGTGCGAAACAAAATGCCAGCTTTTCGGCATTTGCGGTTTGAGATAGCGGATAGCCACCAGCGCATTGAGCACCAGCTCGGCTTGCTGTTCTTTACTCAGCGACAGAGCGCGACACTTCTCATCAAACATAAAAAATAGCGCGGCATCATCAACGCAAAACCCTGCATGTTCAAAAGCGTCAGGCGTTAGCATTTTACGTGGAAAACGGGAACGAAAAATCATTCCATTGGCCAAATCGAGCATCATACGATCGTGCTCTTCATCGAAATACCAATGCCAGCTATCGTCCGGTTTTATCCGCATAATGTTCTACCCTGTGGTTTATTTCGCAAACTTAAAACATCTTTTTTGCCGCTTCGTTTAAAGCTCTATTAATAAAAGACTATGATGCTTAATTTAGCAACAGCCACAGAATATAAAACAACCAGGGCTGAAAATAAAGCCCCGGTTGTCTGGATATGAAAAAGTTTAGATATGAGTAACGATATCTTTAATCAACGTTGGTCCTTTAAATATGAACCCGGAATAAATTTGAATTAGCGTTGCGCCTGCCGCCATTTTTTCACGCGCGGCGATCGCTGAATCAATACCGCCTACGCCAATTATCGGTAAACGACCTTTTAATTCCTGCGCCAGACGGCGAATGATTTCTGTACTCTTTAACTGCAACGGTCGGCCGCTTAAGCCACCCATTTCATCACAATATTTCATCCCCTGAACGAGGCTGCGATCCAGCGTAGTATTAGTCGCGATGACCCCATCAATATTATGGCGAACTAAACTGTCAGCTACCTGGATCAATTCTTCCTCAGAAAGATCCGGCGCGATCTTAACGGCGATCGGTACATATTTATGATGCAATTCTTGTAGCGCCTGCTGCTTATTTTTTAGCGCAATTAAAAGATCGTCCAGCGCTTCGCCATATTGCAATGAACGTAATCCCGGCGTATTGGGGGAGGAAATATTGATCGCAATATAACCTGCATATGGATAAATTTTATCCATACAGATCAAGTAGTCATCTTTGCCCTGTTCGACCGGCGTATCTTTATTTTTACCTATATTGATTCCGAGCACGCCATCAAAATGGGCTTTTTTCACGTTCTCGACAAGGTTATCGACGCCAAGGTTATTAAAGCCCATGCGGTTAATTAGCCCTTCGGCTTCAACCAGGCGGAAAATGCGCGGCTTGTCATTTCCCGGCTGCGGCCGCGGCGTGACGGTGCCAATCTCGATGGAGCCAAACCCCATCGCACCCAGCGCATCTATACACTCACCGTTTTTATCCAGGCCCGCGGCCAGACCCAGTGGATTCTTAAACGTTAAGCCCATGCAGGAAACGGGTTTAGCGGGGACGCTCTGGCGCACCAGCCGTTCGAGCGGTGTGCCCGTCACGCGGCGTAACTGCTGAAATGTCACTTCATGGGCGCGCTCAGGATCGAGCTGGAAAAGGGCTTTACGAACGAAGGGGTAGTACATGAACTCTCCTGGATTCCGGTGTGCAAACCGGGGCCGTATTATTATCGATTACGCCTGTGAATGGAATTGACCTGCAACAAAAAAGCCCTTACCGGCGCAAACGTTTACACTGCCGCCTTCCTCTTATGCAATTTATGGCATTTGTTTATCAAATAAATCATTTAATGGAATAACGCCTCTCTGCCAGTATCACACTCAATTGTTATCAAAATTAACAACGAGCTAACATTTGGTTATAAGGAGCCGAGATGCGTGTTATCACCCTTGCCGGAAGCCCCCGCTTCCCGTCCCGCTCCAGCGCCCTGCTGGAATATTCACGTGAAAAACTGAGCGCGCTGGATGTAGAGGTGTGTCACTGGCATCTGCAAAATTTTGCGCCTGAAGATTTGCTCTATGCGCGCTTTGAAAGCCCTGCCCTAAAAACGCTTATTGAGCAGCTTGAGCATGCGGACGGGCTGATAATCGCCACCCCCGTCTATAAAGCATCTTTTGCCGGCGCGCTAAAAACGCTGCTCGATCTGCTGCCAGAACGCGCGCTGGAAAAGAAGGTGGTTCTTCCCCTTGCTACAGGCGGCACCGTAGCCCATATGCTGGCGGTGGATTACGCCCTTAAGCCCGTACTGAATGCGCTAAAAGCTCAGGAGATCCTCCACGGGGTATTTGCTGACGACAGCCAGGTTTCCGACTATCAGCACAAGCCGGTCTTTACGCCTAATTTGCAACAGCGCCTGGATATCGCGCTGGAGACGTTCTGGCAGGCGCTGCATCGCCGTGATTTTTCCGTCTCCTCCCCGTTTAATCAGCAAGGAGTGGCTAATGTTTAACCTGTTAAAACGTACCGCGCCCTGGCTGGCTTTTGCCGGAATGGTAAGCCTGAGCGCTACCGCCAATGCCGAACTTTCCGGGCCGGAGCAGCTGCGTATCGGCTTTCAAAAAGGCTCGGTGAGCATGGTGCTGGCAAAAAGCTATCAGTTCCTTGAGCAGCGCTATCCGCACACAAAAATTTCCTGGGTAGAGTTTCCGGCAGGCCCGCAGATGCTTGAGGCGCTGAACGTGGGCAGTATCGACCTGGGCGCAACAGGAGATATTCCGCCCATCTTTGCGCAAGCCGCCGGAGCGGATCTGGTTTATGTCGGCTCAGAACCCGCCAAGCCAAAAGCTGAAGTGATCCTGGTGGCGGAAAACAGCCCGCTGAAAACCGTTGCCGATCTTAAAGGCCACAAAATCGCCTTCCAGAAAGGCTCCAGTTCGCACAACCTGGTGCTGCGGACCTTACAAAAAGCCGGATTGAAATTTACCGATATCCAGCCGGCTTATCTTTCCCCGGCGGATGCGCGCGCCGCCTTCCAGCAGGGCAACGTCGACGCGTGGGCGATCTGGGATCCCTATTATTCGGCAGCTTTTCTTAACGGCGGCGTCCGGGTGTTATCTGACGGAAGCCAGATAAACCAGACCGGTTCGTTCTATCTGGCTTCGCGCCCTTACGCCGAGAAGAACGGCGTATTCCTGCAAAACGTTCTGAAGATCTTCAGCGAAGCGGACGATCTGACCCGCACGCAGCGAGCGAAAAGCATCACCCTGTTTGCAAAAACCATGGGCTTGCCTGAACCCGTCATCGCCAGCTATTTCGATCACCGTCCGCCAACCGCAATCACGCCGGTCAGCGCCGCAACCGCTGAAAAACAACAGCAAACCGCCGACTTGTTTTATGACAACCGTTTAGTGCCGAAGAAAATCGATATCCGTGCCCGCATCTGGCAGCCAACGGGCAGCGCAAAAGGAGATAAATCATGAGCCTCAATTTATTCTGGTTCTTACCAACCCACGGCGACGGCCACTACTTAGGCAGTAACGATGTCGCTCGTCCGGTAGACCACGGTTATCTGCAACAGATTGCGCAGGCGGCGGACAGGCTCGGCTTTACCGGCGTGCTTATTCCCACAGGCCGCTCGTGCGAAGACGCCTGGCTGGTGGCCGCTTCAATGATCCCGGTGACCCAGCGGCTGAAATTCCTCGTGGCGCTGCGCCCGAGCGTCGTTTCACCGACGGTAGCCGCACGTCAGGCCGCCACGCTCGACAGACTGTCTAACGGCCGGGCGCTGTTTAATCTGGTTACAGGCAGCGATCCGGAAGAGCTGGCAGGGGATGGCGTATTCCTCGATCACACGGAGCGTTACGAAGCCTCGGCTGAATTCACCCGCATCTGGCGGCGCGTGCTGGAAGGTGAGACGGTTGATTACGAAGGAAAGCATCTGCAGGTTAAAGGCGCGAAGCTGCTGTTCCCGCCGGTACAGCAGCCGCGCCCTCCGCTTTATTTTGGCGGTTCTTCG
>DAMALH010000015.1:57678-99998 GCA_032000125.1 Buttiauxella sp.
GGCAGCCGAGCAGGTCGATCTTTATCTGACCTGGGGCGAGCCGCCGCACCTGGTGAAAGAGAAAATTGAACAGGTGCGGGCCAAAGCCGCCAAACACGGCCGCAGCGTAAGATTCGGGATTCGTCTGCACGTGATCGTGCGTGAAACCAATGAGGAAGCCTGGCAGGCAGCGGACCGCCTGATTTCCCAGCTTGACGATGAAACTATTGCCAGGGCCCAGGCCGCGTTTGCACGCACCGATTCGGTTGGCCAGCATCGTATGGCCGCCCTGCACGGCGGTAAGCGCGACAATCTGGAGATCGCGCCTAACCTGTGGGCGGGCGTTGGGCTGGTGCGTGGCGGCGCCGGTACGGCCCTGGTGGGAGATGGCCCAACGGTCGCGGCTCGCATTAACGAATATGCAGCGCTGGGTATCGACAGCTTTATTTTCTCCGGCTATCCGCATCTGGAAGAAGCTTACCGCGTGGGCGAGCTGTTGTTCCCGCATCTGGATATCGCTATTCCGGAAATTCCGCAGCCGCGCCAGCATCACGAAAAGGGCGAAGTCGTTGCCAATGATTTTATCCCCCGGAAAGTCGCGCAGAGCTAAGGAGAAAAGCATGACCAACAGCACACGTAAACTACTGCTCCGCCTGGCGCCCTGGGCGCTGCCGGTCGCTATTATCGCTATCTGGCAGCTTTCCTCCTCGGTTGGCTGGCTTTCAACACGCATTCTGCCTTCGCCCGAGGGCGTGGTCGTTACCTTCTGGAATCTCTCCGCCAGCGGCGAGCTATGGCAGCATCTGGCGATCAGCTCCTGGCGTGCGGCAATAGGTTTTAGCATCGGCGCATCGCTTGGCTTAACCCTTGGGCTGATAAGCGGCCTGTCGCGCTGGGGTGAACGCCTGCTGGATACCTCGATTCAGATGCTGCGTAACGTGCCGCATCTGGCGCTGATCCCGCTGGTCATTTTGTGGTTTGGTATTGATGAAACCGCCAAGATTTTCCTGGTCGCGCTCGGCACGCTGTTCCCGATTTACATTAATACCTGGCACGGCATCAAAAATATCGATCGGGGTTTGCTGGAAATGGCGCGCAGCTATGGGTTGTCGGGCTTTAGCCTGTTTGCTCAGGTGATCCTGCCCGGCGCCCTGCCCTCGATTATGGTCGGCGTGCGCTTTGCTCTCGGCCTGATGTGGCTGACGCTTATCGTCGCCGAAACTATTTCAGCCAACTCTGGCATCGGCTATCTGGCAATGAACGCCCGTGAATTCCTGCAAACCGATATTGTGGTGGTCGCCATTATTCTCTATGCCCTGCTCGGCAAGCTGGCAGATATTAGCGCGCAACTGTTAGAGCGCGTCTGGCTGCGCTGGCATCCCGCTTACCAGTTAAAAGAGGAAAACTTATGAATACCGCTCGTTTAAATCAGGGTACGCCGCTGCTGCTTGAGGGGGTAACCAAAAGCTACGGCGATAAAACGATTCTCAACGAACTGGCATTGCACGTTCCCGCCGGGCAGTTTGTCGCCGTTGTCGGACGCAGCGGCGGGGGGAAAAGCACCTTGCTGCGCCTGCTTGCCGGGCTGGAAAATCCTGGCGCTGGTTCACTGCTGGCAGGCAACAGCCCGCTGCGTGAAAGCCAGGACGATACAAGATTGATGTTTCAGGACGCAAGGCTGCTGCCGTGGAAATCCGTTATTGATAACGTAGGCCTGGGCCTGAAAGGAAACTGGCGCGAGGCGGCATACCGCGCGCTTGAAGCCGTCGGGCTGGAAAGCCGTGCAAAAGAGTGGCCTGCGGCCCTTTCAGGCGGGCAGAAGCAGCGTGTGGCCCTGGCTCGCGCGCTAATTCACCGTCCACGATTGCTGCTGCTGGATGAGCCGCTCGGCGCGCTGGACGCGCTAACGCGTATTGAAATGCAGGATCTGATCGTTTCGCTCTGGCTGGAGCACGGTTTTACCGTACTGCTGGTGACGCACGACGTCAGTGAAGCGGTGGCTATGGCGGATCGCGTACTGCTGATTGAAGACGGAAAAATCGGCCTGGATTTAACGGTAGACCTGCCTCGCCCACGGCGGCTGGGTTCGGTGAGGCTGGCAGAGCTGGAATCACAGGTGCTTACGCGAGTAATGAGGCGCCAGCAGGAAGAACCGGAACGCGTGGTGCGAACCGGTTAAACGTTTATAAGGTGGATAAGCGCAGGCGCCATCCACCTTACAATTTTTGCTTTAAGCCAGTGCCTTACCGATCTTCTCAAACAGATCGCCGGACAAATTCTCCAGCCCTTTCAACTGTTCCAGCGCGGCACGCATCATTTCCTGACGTTTTGCATCATAGCGTTTCAGGCGAATTAAAGGCTCAATCAGACGTGAAGCTACCTGCGGATTACGGCGGTTCAGCTCGCTGAGCATTTCAACCATAAACTGATAGCCGCTGCCGTCCACCGCGTGGAAGGCCGCCGGGTTGCTCGCCGCGAAGGCGCCGATCAGAGAACGGATACGGTTCGGGTTGCCGAGGCTAAAGGAGCGGTGGTTCAACAGTTCACGCACCTTGCTTAACGTATTGGCCGCCGGGCTGGTCGCCTGCAGAATGAACCATTTGTCCATTACCAGGCCATCCTGATGCCACTTCTCGTCATACTTCGCCAGCAGCGCTTCACGGCAAGGTAACTGTGCCGCAACGGCCGCTGACAGCGCGGCAATCGCATCGGTCATATTATCCGCCTCGTCATACTGAGCGCGTACCAGTTGCTCGGCCAGCTCTTGCTCACCAAACGCCAGATAGCGCAGGCAGGTGTTACGCAGGGCACGTTTGCCGATATCCGCATGCTCGACACGATAAGCATCTAGCCTGTTGGCGTTATAGATAACGAGAAACTCGTCCGCCAGCTCCGTTGCCAGCGTGCGGGTCAGCGCTTCGTGGACCTCGGCGATAGCGCCCGGATCGATCTGCTGGAAAAGCTCGGCAATTTCATTTTGCGACGGCAGCGTGAGGATCTCAGCGGCCAGGGCCGGATCTATATTCTCATCAAGCAAAATAGCGCGGAAAGCGTCGGCTACATGCAGCGGCAGCGACAACGGCTGCTTCTGCTGGCTACGGTTAACGTTCAGCTTGATGTGGGTGGCCAGCAGGCTTTGCGCCGCGTCCCAGCGGGAGAAATCATTGCGGGCGTAGCGCATCAGGAAGGTGAGCTGCTGATCGCTCCAGTTGTACTCCAGTTTTACCGGTGCTGAGAACTCACGCAGCAGCGATGGCACCGGCTGGAAATAGACGTTATCAAAAACAAACGTCTGCTCGGCCTGGGTTACGTTCAGCACATGGTGAACCGGATGGCCGTCTTTTTGCAGCGGAATAACTTTGCCTTCGTTGTCATACAGTTCAATGTCGAACGGAATGTGCAACGGCTGTTTTTCCTGCTGCTCCGCGGTTGGCGGCGTCATCTGGGTGATGGTAAGCCGGTACTGCTCGGTTTCCGGGTTGTAGTCGTCACGCACGCTGACCACCGGCGTACCGGCCTGGCTGTACCAGCGGCGGAAATGCGACAGGTCGACGTTAGAGGCATCTTCCATCGCCTGCACGAAATCATCGCAGGTCGCGGCGCTGCCGTCGTGACGCTCGAAGTAAAGCTGCATGCCTTTCTGGAAATTCTCTTCACCCAGTAAAGTGTGCAGCATACGGATCACTTCTGAACCTTTCTCATACACCGTAAGCGTGTAGAAGTTGTTCATTTCAATGACTTTATCCGGGCGAATCGGGTGCGCCATCGGGCTTGCGTCTTCGGCAAACTGCATCGCGCGCATGGTACGCACGTTCTGGATGCGGTTAACGGCACGCGAGCCGAGGTCCGAACTGAATTCCTGATCGCGGAAAACGGTCAGGCCTTCTTTAAGGCTCAACTGGAACCAGTCGCGGCAGGTTACGCGGTTGCCGGTCCAGTTGTGGAAATATTCGTGGCCGATAACGCGTTCGATATCAAGGTAGTCTTTATCGGTGGCTGTTTCTGCCCGGGCCAGCACGTATTTGGAGTTAAAGATGTTAAGGCCTTTGTTCTCCATCGCGCCCATATTAAAGAAGTCCACGGCGACAACCATATAGATGTCGAGATCGTATTCCAGGCCAAAGCGGGTTTCGTCCCACTTCATGGACGCTTTCAGCGAGGTCATCGCCCAGGCGGCACGATCCAGATTGCCGCGATCGACAAACAGCTCCAGCGCGACATCACGGCCAGAGCGCGTTTTAAAGCTGTCGCGCAGCACGTCAAAATCACCGGCTACCAGCGCGAACAGGTAGCAAGGTTTCGGGAACGGATCCTGCCACTGCACCCAGTGACGGCCATTTTCCAGTTCTCCTTCAGCAACGCGGTTACCGTTGGAGAGCAGGTATGGATATTTCGTTTTATCGGCGATGAGTTTGGTGGTGAAGCGCGCAAGCACGTCCGGACGGTCCAGATACCAGGTAATATGGCGGAAACCTTCGGCCTCACACTGGGTGCAAAGCGCCTCGCCTGACTGGTATAACCCTTCAAGCGCGGTGTTTGCCGCCGGGCTAATTTCATTCACGATGGTCAACAAGAAATTATCCGGCAGCTTCTCCAGCACCATTGCGCCTTCCTGCACGGAATAATGCTCCCAGGCCTTACCATCCACGTGAACGCTAACCAGGGTGAGATCGCCGCCGTCCAGACGCAGAGGGGCCTGTGCTGCGCCCTGGCGACTTACTTTACTGACCGCGGTGACCAGGGTTTTTGTGGCATCCAGATCAAAGGTCAAATCGATGTCGCTAATCGTGTAATCCGGCGCACGGTAGTCGTGGCGGTATTTGGCTTGTGGCTGTTGTGTCATAAAAAACCTTATAGATCATCCGTAAGTTATTCCTGTTGCGTTAATGTTGCCACGCAGAATCATCATCTTTATCTGGGCTAATGATGTTGTTTGCTACATTTGTGTAACATTCCTTTGCTGCCGATCGGCTTTCCAGAGATGAAGTCGCTCGCCTCAGGCTTGTAAAAGCGGGCCGCGCCAGTACTGCACTGAGCGGGGGAACAATTTCATCGCCATCCGATCCTCACGATAAACGTTCAGCACTGCCGGACGAAAAAGGCAGGACGTATTGCCCTCTCGTCGCGGCACGCAGGCACGGTTTTAACTTCGCAGCCGTGGCCGGCGTTTATAAAAACGCCGATAAATAAGCCATGCTCTGAGCCTGAAAAAATCACGCCTTACCGCGTGGTTTTTAAAGCGCTGACAGGCAAATAGTTATCTTTTAATTCAACAGGTTAATATTAGATACACCGCGCAACTATAACAGGCGGCACGAATTGCCCTCGACCCGAATCCTGCCTTGTGTTGTGATCCGGGTTTAATAAACAGATAATCAGGGTATACTCCTGCGTCTTTATCTGCTTTTAGCCCTTGATGGAAACGCTCCTGTGAGAGGATGCTGCAACGCGCCATGACACGACACGCTTCCCCGATTTTGCAAACGCTTCTGGATACGGACGCCTACAAGCTTCATATGCAGCAGGCGGTATTCCACCGTTATTACGACGTGAGCGTCGCGGCCGAGTTCCGCTGCCGCGGCGACGATCTGCTGGGCATTTATGCAGACGCTATCCGTCAACAGGTTGAAGATATGCAATACCTCACGCTAAGCGCTGAGGAATTTGCCTGGCTTGAAGGCCTTCCCTTCTTTGAAGCCGATTACCTTGCCTGGCTGCGTACTTTCCGTTACGACCCCGCTCAGGTTGAAATTACCAATAATAACGGTCACCTGGATATTCGCCTGACCGGCCCGTGGCGTGAAGTCATCATGTGGGAAGTGCCGCTGCTTGCCGTGATCAGTGAAGTGGTGCATCAGCATCGAACCCCTGCCGTTACGCCGCAGATGGCGCTGGCGCATCTGGAAAGCAAGCTGCTGCAGTTCAAGGCGCTGACGGCGGACGTCGATTTGTCTTCCTTCCGCCTGATGGACTTTGGTACAAGACGCCGCTTCTCCCGTGAGGTGCAGGAGGCTATCGTAGGCCGCCTGCAACAGGAACCCTGGTTTGTTGGCACCAGCAATTACGATCTGGCGCGCCGCCTGAACCTGACGCCTATGGGAACGCAAGCTCATGAATGGTTCCAGGCGCATCAGCAAATCAGCCCGGTGCTGGCCAACAGCCAGCGCGCAGCGCTTCAGGCCTGGCTGGACGAATACCCGACGCAGTTAGGCATCGCTCTTACCGACTGCATTACTATGGATGCTTTCCTGCGCGACTTTGGCCCGGAGTTTGCCCGGCAGTATCAGGGATTACGCCACGACTCCGGGGACCCGTTTGAATGGGGTGAAAAAGCCATCGCCCACTACGAAAACCTGGGTATCGACCCAATGAGCAAGGTGCTGGTTTTCTCCGACAACCTGGATTTACCCAAAGCCATAGAGCTTTATAAGCATTTTGCTTCACGTATAAATCTGAGCTTCGGCATTGGTACGCGTCTGACCTGCGATATCCCACAGGTAAAACCGCTGAATATTGTTATCAAGCTGGTAGAGTGCAACGGTAAACCCGTCGCAAAACTTTCTGACAGCCCCGGCAAAACCATTTGCCACGATAAAGCGTTTGTGCGCGCCCTGCGTAAAGCCTTCGATTTGCCGCTGGTAAAAAAAGCCAGCTGAATCAAACAGGGCCCGTAAATTATATTTATTTAGTTTATGGGCCTCTGCTTCTTTATTTCTTCAAACGAATGCGATTTCTGCTTGTCTGACGGCGCGCGACAGGTAACATAGATATCCCCCCGCTGTGGGTAATTATTTTTTTGTCATTGACCATTTAATAGAGAGAAAACTATGAGCGTTGTGCCTGTAGCCGACGTACTCCAGGGCCGCGTCGCCGTTGACAGTGAAGTCACCGTGCGCGGATGGGTGCGTACTCGAAGAGATTCAAAAGCTGGTATCTCCTTCCTCGCCGTCTATGACGGTTCCTGCTTCTCTCCCGTACAGGCCGTCATCAATAATACTCTGCCCAATTACAATGAAGACGTGCTGCGCCTGACTACCGGCTGCTCCGTTGTCGTGACGGGCAAAGTGGTGGAATCTCTTGGTCAGGGCCAGAGCTTTGAAATCCAGGCGACCAGCGTAGAAGTCACCGGCTGGGTGGACGATCCGGATACCTATCCGATGGCGGCAAAGCGTCACAGTATCGAATATCTGCGTGAAGTTGCACACCTGCGCCCGCGCACCAACATGATAGGTGCGGTTGCGCGCGTTCGTCATACCCTGGCACAGGCGCTGCATCGCTTCTTCCATGAAAACGGTTATTTCTGGGTTTCAACCCCGTTGATTACCGCATCGGACACCGAAGGCGCGGGTGAAATGTTCCGCGTATCCACGCTCGATCTCGAAAACCTGCCGCGTACCGATGCAGGTAAAATCGATTTCGACAAAGACTTCTTCGGTAAAGAAGCGTTCCTGACCGTATCCGGCCAGTTGAACGGCGAAACCTATGCCTGCGCGCTGTCAAAGGTTTATACCTTTGGCCCAACGTTCCGCGCAGAAAACTCCAATACCAGCCGCCACCTGGCGGAGTTCTGGATGCTGGAGCCAGAAGTTGCCTTTGCAAGCCTGGATGACGTAGCAGGTCTGGCAGAAGCCATGCTGAAATATGTCTTTAAGGCCGTGCTGGACGAGCGCATGGACGACATGCAGTTCTTCGCAGAGCGCGTGGACAAAGACGCGGTTGAGCGTCTGCAACGCTTCATTGAGGCTGATTTCGCCCAGGTCGATTATACCGATGCTGTCGCCATCCTTGAGAAGTGCGGCCAGAAATTCGAAAACCCGGTTTACTGGGGCGTCGATCTCTCTTCCGAACACGAGCGCTACCTTGCAGAACAGCACTTTAAAGCGCCGGTGGTGGTGAAAAACTATCCAAAAGACATTAAGGCCTTCTATATGCGCCTTAACGAAGACGGTAAGACCGTTGCCGCAATGGACGTGTTAGCGCCGGGCATCGGTGAAATCATCGGGGGTTCCCAGCGTGAAGAACGTCTGGATGTGCTGGACGCGCGCATGGCTGAAATGGGTCTGAATAAAGAAGACTACTGGTGGTATCGCGATCTGCGTCGCTACGGCACCGTGCCACATTCCGGCTTCGGTCTCGGCTTTGAGCGTCTGATAGCCTACGTTACCGGCGTTCAGAACGTTCGTGACGTGATTCCGTTCCCGCGCACGCCGCGTAACGCAAACTTCTAACATAATCGTTTTAATCGGGGCCAGCGCTGCTGGCCTCTTTTCAGATTGCTGACAAAGAAGGAAAAAGCGTGGTTTTTCCTTCTTTGTGATTACCAGCCGAAAATCAATAAATTGATTTTCCTTGTTTTTAAATGACGGCCTTTTTAGTTTTGTCACGCTGGAAGGTTTGCCATCAGTCTCGGGCCAGCGCTGCTGGCCTCTTTTTTGCCCGCCCTACAAACGTCGTTTTTCTTCAAGGGAAGTTAAATAAACGTATGCTGCAACCCCTTCCCTTGTCTTACGCGTAACAAAACCTGTCTGCGCTATCAGGATCACAAAATAAACTTATTTTTAATCATGATTTTTCTGAAAGCACTTACTTAGCATATTTGCGTGAATTCTGCACAGATGTCTGGACATCCAAAAATGCAACGTAAAATGAGCAAAAGTAAACAAAACGTAATGCGTTTTTGGCGTTATGCGGATTAAACATAAGTAATTCATATATATAAGTTAGGGATCGCTAATAAAATGAGCAAACGAGATCGAAATTTGAGTTGGTTCACAAAGTTCCCTGAATTACACATTTAGTTACACATATTTTCCTTTGGTTACTTAGTTTGGACATTTGTAGCACTTTCAGGCTAGCGAAACGGTTTCATGGATGGAAAGATGCCTGACAGATACAGAAAGACACCAAACTCTCATCAATAGTTCCGTAAAGAATTATTGACGGCAGTGGCAGGTGTTCATAAAAACCAATGAGGGTAATAAATAATGATGAAGCGCAATATTCTGGCAGTGGTTATCCCTGCTCTGCTGGTAGCCGGCGCAGCTAACGCTGCAGAAATCTATAACAAAGACGGCAACAAAGTTGACCTCTACGGCAAAGCGGTAGGTCTGCATTATTTCTCTAAAGACAACGGCGCAAACAGCTACGGCGGTGATGGCGATCAGACTTATGCCCGTCTTGGTTTCAAAGGGGAAACTCAGATCAATGACCAGCTGACCGGTTACGGCCAGTGGGAATATCAGTTCTCTGGTAGCACTGCTGAGTCCGAAGGGACTGCAGGTAGCAAAACCAAAACTCGTCTGGCCTTCGCGGGTCTGAAATTCGGCGACGCGGGCTCTTTCGACTACGGTCGTAACTACGGTCTGGTTTATGATGCAATCGGTATCACCGATATGCTGCCAGAATTCGGTGGCGACACAGCGTATAGCGATAACTTCTTCGCAGGCCGTTCTACCGGTCTTGCCACTTACCGCAACAGCGACTTCTTCGGTCTGGTTGACGGTCTGAACTTCGGCGTTCAGTACCAAGGTAAAAATGAGCGTAGCGACCTTAAAAAAGCTAACGGTGACGGCTGGGCAACTTCTTTAAGCTATGACTTCGAAGGCTTCGGCATTGTGGGCGGTTACGGTGCAGCGGATCGTACCAACCTGCAGGAAGCTGACGGCAAAGGTGAAAGAATTGAGCAGTGGGCAACCGGCCTGAAATATGATGCCAATAACATCTACCTGGCAGCAATCTACGGTGAAACCCGTAACTCAACCTATATCAGCGACAGCGCTGGTTTCGCTAACAAAACTCAGGACTTCTCTGTTGTAGCCCAGTACCAGTTCGACTTCGGCCTGCGTCCATCCATCGCATATTACAAATCTAAAGCGAAAGACGTTGCTGGTGTTGGTGATGAAGAATTCATCAACTACATCGAAGTTGGCGCAACCTACTACTTCAACAAAAACATGTCCACCTATGTTGATTACATCATCAACCAGATCGACAGCGACAACAAACTGGGCGTGGGTTCCGACAACACCGCAGCAGTGGGTATCGTTTACCAGTTCTAATTATTCGACGGCTTGTTTGTCGGAATATAAAAACAGGGCTTATGCCCTGTTTTTTTATGCCTGAAAAGCCAAAATATCCAGCCCGTGAAGCCGGCTATTTCTTTTTCTCGCAAACGGTTGGCATTTGTGAAAACAGCGGTTAACCTGAGAGCGTTTCTCCCTCGATATCACAATGGAACCCCGTCATGTTTGAGAACATTACCGCCGCCCCAGCTGATCCAATTCTTGGCCTGGCCGACCTGTTTCGTGCCGACGATCGCCCAACCAAAATTAACCTCGGCATCGGGGTTTATAAGGACGAGACGGGTAAAACCCCGGTTCTGACCAGCGTAAAAAAAGCAGAAGCCTGGCTGCTGGAAAATGAAAACACCAAAAACTACCTGGGCATAGATGGTATTCCCGAGTTTGGTCGCTGCACCCAGGAACTGCTGTTTGGCAAAGGTAATGCAATCAGCGAAGCTAAACGTGCGCGCACGGCGCAAACCCCAGGCGGCACAGGCGCGCTTCGCGTAGCGGCGGATTTTCTCGCAAAAAACACTTCAACCAAACGCGTATGGGTAAGTAACCCAAGCTGGCCAAACCATAAGGGCGTGTTTAATTCCGCCGGTCTGGAAGTGTGCGAATATGATTATTACGACGCTGAAAACCACGCACTGGACTTCGACGGTCTGGTAAGCAGCCTGCAGGCGGCACAGGCCGGTGACGTAGTGCTGTTCCACGGCTGCTGCCATAACCCAACCGGTATCGATCCTACTTTAGAGCAGTGGCAGACGCTTGCGGCAATGTCGCAGGAAAAAGGCTGGCTGCCGCTGTTTGATTTCGCCTATCAGGGCTTTGCCCGTGGCCTGGAAGAGGATGCAGAAGGCCTGCGCGTCTTTGCAGCAAGTCACAAAGAGCTGATTGTCGCAAGCTCCTACTCCAAGAACTTCGGTCTGTATAACGAGCGCGTCGGCGCCTGCACCCTGGTCGCTGCGGATGCAGATACCGTTGAACGTGCGTTCAGCCAGATGAAATCCGTGATTCGCGCAAACTATTCTAACCCGCCGGCGCACGGCGCTTCCGTTGTAGCAACTATCCTGAGCAACGACGCCCTGCGCACGCTCTGGGAGCAAGAGTTAACCGATATGCGTCAACGCATTCACCGCATGCGTCAGCTTTTCGTGAACACGCTGCAGGAGAAAGGTGCAAACCGTGACTTTAGCTTTATCATTAATCAGAACGGGATGTTCTCTTTCAGCGGCCTGACCAAAGAACAGGTTCTGCGCCTGCGTGAAGAGTTTGGCGTGTACGCCGTGGCTTCTGGTCGCGTTAACGTGGCAGGGATGACGCCTGACAATATGGCGCCGCTGTGCGAAGCAATTGTTGCCGTTCTCTAGTTTACGAACAAAAAAAGAGCCGCTTTAAGCGGCTCTTTTTTTACCAGACCGGTAGCTCATCCTGCAAAAAAGGATTGTGCACGCGCTCATAACCCAGCGTGGAAAGCGGGCCATGGCCAGGAATAAAGGTCACATCATCGCCCAGCGGCAGCAGCTTACGCTTAATCGAGTCGATAAGCGCCGCATGATCGCCCTGCGGAAAATCGCTACGCCCCACTCCGCCTTTGAATACCACATCTCCGGACACCAGCAGCCTTGCCTTGTCGTCAAAGAAAACAATATGCCCCGGCGTATGCCCAGGACAATGCAACACCTGTAAGGTCACATTCCCGACGGAAACGGTTTCCCCTTCTTCAAGCCAGCGATCCGGCGTCAGCGGCGGGCATTCATCAAGGCCAAACATACGGCTTTGCGCAGGTAACCCCTGCAGCCAAAAATCATCTGTTTTCTGCGGCCCGACGATAGGCACCCCGTAATGGGCAGCCAGCTCCGCGGCCGCGCCAACGTGATCGAGATGGCCATGGGTTAACAATATCTGGCTTACCGTTACGCCCTTTGCCGCCGCTTCACTAATAATTTTTTGCGCTTCACCGCCAGGATCCACCACGGCTGCCTGCAGGGTTTCTTCGCACCAGATTAAAGAACAGTTCTGGGCAAAGGCCGTTACCGGAATAAGGTGATAATTCATGCTGCTCCATTACCGGCAACGCACGCCGGATTCCGTTGTTTTACCAGTGCCGCAATGGCCCGGTATCAATATGCACAAAGTTGCTGCGTGGGTAATATCCTACACCACCTGAGCGCAGAGATAATGCAGCTTTGCGTACATTGCTTAACGAAATCCCTTCAATATGGAAATCCATTGCCTGCCCTTTAGTGTGGTAGCTTTTTTTCGCCACCCCGCTGCTATGGGCACGCAATTCGTTGTTGGTGTCGAGTGAGCGGTAACCGGAGATAAGCTGCACGGGTTTGCTGGTGCCTAACAGTCCCTGCAAACGATAAAGCTGGTCGAACAGCCCGGGATCGATGGCCTTAATTTTATTCGCGCGAAAATCACGGAAGAAATGGTTAAGCCTGGCTAATTCATCCTGAATATAGCTTCTGCCATCAAAGAACTCAGCTTTTAACGTCTCACCGGTATGGAGATTATTGAGGGTCAGAACGCGCGGGCGCGGTGTCGAAAGGGTTGCAAACGCTTGCGTAGGTAACAGAGCGGCACCCAAAGCCACGCTGCCCAACGCCAGCAGCTTGCGGCGATTAGCGTCAATTTTATCCATGATGTCCAGGTCTACAGGTAAAAAAATGGTCGAATAATATGCACTTCTGGCGCACTGCCCGCACCTTAACCGTCAAATAACGTCGAGTCAAGGCGCCGTAAAACCCAGCTAAACCGGGCCCTGTGAGGGACCCGGCCGGGGTATTACCGATCTTACGACCACTAATTCATTAGTATTACTGCACTTACCTGATTAACTGACCGGCTTTTGAAAGGATTTGTGCGCCAGATCGCGCGGCGAGATCGTAATTGTAAATATCTGTACGATATTGCGTGCGTCCGTCCTGGCCTACAAAAGCGGTTAAATAATACAGATTGACCGGGATGGTCTGACGAATGTTGACGTACCTGGTGCTGCCGTCTTTAAGCTGGCTTGAAATCCGCATGTCATTCCAGCCTGCGTCCTGCAGCAGCATATTTGCCAGTTCAGAAGCCTTATTAACGCGAACGCAGCCGGAACTCAGCGCCCTTGCATCCTTCTGGAACAGATTATGATTCGGCGTATCGTGAAGATAGATAGCGTCAGAACTTGGCATGTTAAATTTATAACGTCCTAATGAGTTCTGCGTGCCGGGTTTCTGCTGGAAACGGAACGGTAGATTACTGGCGGTAATGGTTTGCCAGTCAACGCGATAAGGATCGATGGCTTCTGCATTATTGCTCCAGCCCCGCAGCACGCTATAACCATGGCGGTCCAGGTAGCCGGGGTCCTGGCGGACTTTTGGCAGAATATCATTCCGTGCCAGCGTATTCGGCACATTCCACGGCGGGTTCACCACCACGTTATTAAGCGCGCTGCTCATCATTGGCGTTTTACGATCCGGGCGCCCGACGATAACGCGGGATGCCAGCGCTTCGCTGCCGTTTAAGTAATACACCAGCGAATAGTTTGGAATGTTCACCATGATGCCGGTATCAAGCTTATTAGGCAGCAGACGCAAACGTTGAATATTCAATGCCACAAGCGAAGCCCGCTGCTGTGGCGTAACGTTCAGCCAGTCGCGGGTTAATGTTCCAATAGCACCATCTGCTCCCAGCCCTTGCCATTTCTGGAAACGCTTAACGCCTTCAATCAGCTCGCGGCTGTAAGCGCTGCGCACCGCGGCAGAAGGTTTTTTCTTCGAGCCGGCAACCACGCCCTGCGCTTTATCCTCATCGTTATCGTTAACTGCCGACGGGCTAACCACGGCGGCGGCCTGCGTAGCAGTACCATCGTCGCCCGGTAAGGGAATTGCCGGATCGGCCTGCAGCATGCCGCTTCTGGCGAGGATTTCACGCAGCGCAGGCACATCTTTGCTCCATTGCCCCGGACGAAGCGTCTCTTTACCGGTTAGCTGCGGCCACGGACGCGTATCGCCCAGCAGGTGCACCAGAGACTGGTGCATTCTGGCATATTGCGGATGCTGTGGCGCCAGAGTAGCGATAAAGCTCGCTAACGTTCCTTCATCGACCGCCACCTGCCATTGGTTAATGACCGACAATGGCGCAGTCTGCATTTTGTAAGGCGTGGTGCTATATAACCAGCGGTTCCCTTCGACAGGAATACCGGAAACGAACTGCAGATAGCCCATCATCGCATCGGAGAGCACGACATCGCGCGCCATGCCGGTCACGGAAGGATCGGTCAGCAGTTCAACCCAGGTAGTGAACTGAGGCTGTATACCCGCAATAGCCAGCTCCGCCAGCTGCTGCTGGAAAGCCTGCACCGCATCGCGGTTTTCCCACATCGGCTTCATGTCCCGTGCCGCATAAAAGGCCGAGAGCGCATTAAGGTAGACCGGCGCGTATCCCGCAGGCAGTTGGGAAAGCAACTGCGAGCGGCTTTGCGCGGCGGACATTGAGGCTGAGTCAAGCGACGCCGTGCCCGCCAGCATCGCTGTCGCGCCAGACTGGGCTAGCGGCTGCTCAAGCGCCGTAGGTTGCTCTGCCGTCACGGCGGAGCTGTCGGAAGGCACCACAGCAGGCTCTTGTTCTTGCGCCTGTACCGTAAACAGCGGAGCCACACCGAGCGCCAGGCAATAACCTATGGCCGACACTCTAAAACCGTGCATTTTCATAAGCCACATCCCTGCCCCCTGTTTAACCGTTTATCGTAACCAGCGTTTCGCCTGGTCCTTTTAACAGTATATAAACAGTAAAAACCAATTACCCGTATAAACGTAAAGAAAAATAAAGCTTAAGAGATTTCTGGATCAAAAAAGCGGGCCGTAGCCCGCTGTTAAAAAGGTCAAAAGAAAGGTCAGAGCGCCTCCGCCGTGCCCGGTAAGGCCTCCGGTAGCGTTGGAGCAAAGCCTCGCAGGCCGACAACGTGCACATGTTCGTGATTATTAAAGACCTTACGAACCAGCTTATAGGTGGTTCCTTTTTCCGGGCTGATGTTTTCCGGCGCCGCAATGATCAGCTGCATTTCAAGGCGCTCACACAGCTCAAATAGCGTTGCGATTGACCTTGCATCCAGACGGGCAGCTTCATCAAGGAACAGTAGACGACAAGGCGAGATATCTTTGCCACGCAGGCGGCGCGACTCGTCTTCCCAGCTTTGCACCACCATTACCAGAATCGACATCCCGGTCCCGATAGCCTCACCCGTAGAAAGCGCACCGCTTTCCGCACGCAGCCAGCCATCCGTGCCGCGGTTAACTTCCACTTCCATCTCAAGATAGTTGCGGTAGTCCAGCAGCTCTTCACCGATGGTCTGCGGCGTACGCTGGCCCATATCAATTTGCGGGTTCAGGCGCTGATACAGTTTTGCCAGCGCTTCAGAGAAGCTCAGACGGTTGCTGTTAAACAGATCCTGATGCTGCTCATGCTGCTCAGAAAGAACATTCAGCAAAGTGGCATGCGCTTCACGCACGTTCACGTTCAGGCGAACGCTGTTTACCTGACCAAAGGAGACGCTCTGCAGCCCCTGGTTGAGCATGCGGATACGGTTCTGCTCGCGCTGAATGGTTTTACGAATAATATTCGCCACGCTGCGGGAGCTGATCGCCAGCTTCTGCTCACGCGAGGTCAGCTCTTCGGTCAAACGGCCCAGCTCGATTTCCATCTGCTCAATGGCTTCAACCGGATCGTCGGTGCGGATAATATCCTGGCGGATACGCTCGCGCAGGTGCTGATAAACCGCAACGAAGAACTGGATTTTACGCTCAGGACGTTTTGGATCTTCGGACATACGCAGCACGTCGCGTAAATGTTCGTTATCCGCCACCGCCAGACGCAGCGCGCCCAGCGCCTTATCCGACATGGAGCGCAGTTCATCACCGGACTGCCAGGCCAGCTCGCGACGGTGCAGGCGGCGTTCTACGCCGTTTTCTTTCACCATACGCATCACCGCGCACCAGCCCGCTTTCGCCGTCACCACCTGCTCGCGCATTTCGAAATAGCTGCGCTCAAGCTGCTTGAGCTTACGGGTCAGGTTGCTCATTTCCGCTTCGCAGTAGGTCAGCGCTTTTTCGAGCTGATTACGGCGGGAACGGTTGTTGCTCAGGGCGGTGTGTAATTCATCGCGACGAATACGGGCACGCTCTTCTGCACCGGTATCCGCACGCACGCCGATGTCCCGCAGCTCTTTATGCAGATCGTTGAGCAGTTCTTTCTTGGTGTCGAAGGAGCTTTTCAGCGAGGCCATGAGCTGACTGAACTGGCTGAGCTTCTGGGCATGGCTGCGCAGCGCTTCACGAGAACGCGTGCGCTCCGCCTCCGCCTGTTGCAGACGGCCGCGCAGTTTCTCATTCAGGTCGCTGTTACCGTCCAGCATGGCGGCGGAATCAGAGTAGCTGAAGTGCGCACGACGCTGCACCACTTCCGTCAGCGCAAACGCCTGTTGACGCGCATCGCGCTGAATCTGCTGGGCGTACTGGTAGTCTTCTTTTAGCTGCTCAAACTGTTCCGGGTCGCTCTGGAGCACCGAGGCCACGGCTTCGAGTTTGGCCAACTGGCTGCCGTGCTGATGAATAAAGCGCGCCGCTTCTTCGGCTTCCATCAGGCGCTCGCGAATTTCATCGCAGCGGTCAGCCAGCGTCTCATCGTTTAACAGGCTCACACGCGGCAGCAGGCGGTTTAGCTGCGCAACGCCCTCTTTTGCCAACTCGAACTGCTGGCGCTGCTGCTGATTATCGTTTTCGTGATTGCTGATGGCGCGTTCGATTTCGCCGCGACGGGCGTTAAGCTGGCGGATTTCCTCTTCGGGATCGGCGTCAAACGCCACGCCCAGGTGCTGGCCGATAAAGCGGCTGAACGCCTGGTGCAAGCGCTGGGATTTCTGCACGTCAAACGAGAGCGTGGCGAAACGCTCCGCCAGCGTCTCACGCTCGGCATGCAGGCTTTCGAGACGATTTTCACGCGCCGCACGGCCAAACAGCGGCAGTTCCGGCAGACGAGAATAACGCCACTGGCGCTCGGCGGTTTTTACCAGCACCGCAGCATCCATCTCTTCCACGGTGAAAACGCTGTCGTCGAAGGAGGACGGGTCCCCTTCAATCAAATACAGGTCTTCCGGGCAATCTTCCAGGCTTTCGAGCTGTTCGCGAACCAGCGACAGATCCGGTACGACGATAGCGTGACGGGACGGACCGTACAGCGCTGAGAAGTAAGGCGCATCATCAAGGCTGATGTCGTCGTAAATTTCTGATAACAGCACGCCGCCAAAACGTTCAGCCAGCGCATTCAGGCGCGGATCTTCGGCACCGCCCGGCTGGCTCAGACGCTCGATTTCTTCATCGATGGCGCGCTTACGGGCGCCGACTTCATCGCGTTCTACCGTGACGTCACGCTCGCGTTCAAGAAGCTGCTGCATGTATTCCGTCACATGCTGGCTGCTTTCAAACTCTTCGTTGCTCTGCTCGCAAAGCTGATTGAGGCTGGTTTGCGCCGCCAGCCAAACCGGGGCGCGCAGGCTCAGACGCTTAATACGTCCCTGAATTTGTTCCTGTTCCTGACGCAGAGAAACGCGCTGTTCGCTGGCTTCCGCCACGCCCTGCTGCAGCGTCGAGATACGTTCTTCCAGCTCTTCGTGCAGCGATTCAAGATCTTCAGGATCGAACTGTTTCCCCTGACGTTTGCAGAAGTCCGCCAGCAGACGCTCGGCTTCCTGCTGCTCGCGCAGGCGCTGTTCAAGCTCATTAAGACGCATGCGCAAAGGCTGAACTTGCTCAGTGAGATGACGCTGGTTGCTGCTGTCGCGCAGCAGCTCACGCGCGGCTTCCCAGGCTTCGCTGCGGCTCACCGGACCGCTGATTGCTGTAACAAGCTGGTAGGCATGTTCAAACTGGCTGTGGGCCGTTTGCGCCACGCTCATTTTCTGTTCCAGCGTCAGCAGTTTTTCCGTCGCTTCCTGCTCTTTGGCCTGGAAGGTTTCCAGCCACTCGTCTGCGCTATCTGCGGTTAAATCCGGCAGATGGCAGACCGCGCGCGCGCGCTCCAGCGCCTGCAGGGCTTGCTGATACTGAATTGCACGGGTTTGCTGCACGTCCAGCGCCTGCTGATAGTCGGCAAGCTGGCTTTTCAGCTCGTCCACTTCAAGCTCGGCGGCTTCCGCGCGCGCTTCGTTCTCTTCCTGCTGTTCGTGGGCTTCGGCTACGATTTCGTTCTGCTCTTCGAGACGCATTTGCAGCTCGTCGAGGTCGGATTCATAGCGCTCGATTTTTTCCTGCTGGCGGATAGCCGTCTGCACCAGGTTCAGATGATCGCTTGCGGCCTGGTAGTCTGTTTCCAGATCGCCTTCCGCACCGCTGTGTTCGGCCAGTTCACGCGCCATATCAACGTGCTTGAACTGTTCCGAGGCGAGCTGCTTACGGCTAAGGTGCAGTTCACGGCGGAATTCGAGCGCTTTATCAAGATGGATACGGCGTTCGTTGGCGTGACGCATATAGTCCGCCGCCACATAGTCGGTGGCTTCGGAAATCAGGTGCTTGAACAGATCGCGGTCGGACTGGGTCACGCGAATAGCTTCCAGCGTCATGCGGTTTTCACGCAGCGCGGCTTCCATATCCTGGAACGCTTTACGCACGCCGCTGTTTTCCGGCAGCAGGTAGTCGCGCAGAGAGCGGGTGATAGCGCTGGAAATCCCGCCGTAAAGCGAGGCTTCAATCAGGCGATAGTATTTGCTACGGTCCGAGGCGCTGCGCAGGCGGCGCGCCACGATCCCCAAATCGAACATTAAAGAGTGATAATCGGTGATGGAGTTGAACTGCTTAAACTGGACGCCTTCAATGGCTTCCACTTTATCTTTCAGCTCCTGCAGGCTCAGCACGCGCGCCTGGCGTTCGTTGAGCGTTTCCGTAAGCAACTGCGTCGGCTGAATAGAGGTTGGCAGCCCCTGGATGGCAAAAGGTTTGATATCCACTTTGCGGTCGCGGCCCGCTACCTGCTGCAGACGCACGCCAACCACCACGCGCTGATGGCGGGAGTTGATTACATCAAGCGTTGAATAACAAACGCCCGCTTTTAGCTTACCGTGCAGACCCTTATCGCGAGAACCTGACGTGGCGCCTGCTTCGGTGGTGTTACGGAAGTGCAGCAGCGTTAAATCCGGGATCAGCGCCGTAACGAATGCCGCCATGGTCGTGGATTTACCGGCACCGTTACCGCCAGAAAGCGTGGTTACCAGCTCATCTAAATCAAAGGTACGCGCGAAGAAACCGTTCCAGTTAATCAGCGTTAGCGAGCGAAACTTTCCTCGTTCAATCATTCCTGTTCATCCTCCGCGTTGTCCTGGACGTTCTGTGGCTCGTCGGTTTCATCATTGAGCTGCAGGCGAGCTTCAACAGGCATCGCCTCTCCGTCGCGAATCATACGTAGCTGCGCTTCACGTGGGTCGTCACCGGCACGCACGTCGGCACCGAAGCGGAACACCGATTCGGTAATACGAAACTTGCTGCTGTCGTGGCCCATAAACCAAATCATGCCGAGGCGGCGCAGGCGCGTCAGTGAAGATCGCACTTTTTCCTGCAGCTTTTGCCTGTCGACATCCGAGCCGGTAGAACGGTTATTTACAAGCTTCAGCAGCTTGCTTTCATCCGCCAGCGTCAACAGCTCATCGTAGAGCTCCTGCTGCGTGAAGATACCTTCATTCGCCAGGCGTTCCGGGCTGAGATAGAGGTAGCAAAGAATTTTACCGACCATCATATCCAGCTCGGATAACACCGAACGCGGGATAAGGGTTGTGGAGCGCGGGCGCAGATAGAAGAAGCCTTCCGGCGCGCGGATTAATTCCACGTTATAGCGAGCGTAGAACTCTTCGAGATAATCCTGGAAATCCATCAAGAAGGCGTGATTATCCAGCTCATCAAGACCAATGTGTCTGCCAGCACGCAGCTGGCTGTCGAGCGCCGGGAATAACGGATTTGCCAACGCCTGCGCCAGCTTAACCGGCATCGATTTTTCAATATTTATTGATGACATGCGCCTGTACCTTGGCTCCGTAATCGTTAATTGCCTGCCACTGAGGCGGCAGGCCGGTAAAGTCTGCTTCAGCCACACCGAGACGCACCGCCTGGTCGACCACGATTCGTGCCACATCGAAATGACGCGCGCGCGGATATTGGGTTAGATAGTCCTTCATCACCACGCCTAAATCCAGCGGCAATTGTCTGGATTTGTAGACCTCTAACGCCGCTTCAATCATCGCCGCGAGCTGTTCGCGAATTTCATTAAATTCTTCAAATTCGAGGTCCGTTGGCAGCTCGCCGGTCACTTCTTCATCGCGAAGCGTCATCTCTTCATCACGCATATCAAGCAGGCGATCGGCGCTGGCATAGGTCAACGCCCAGGGAGAGTCGAAATAATTCTGCACCGATACGCGCAGGCGCTGGGCAAAGACGCGGTTTTTATCCATATCGATAGCGGTACGAATAAACTTGTGCACGTGGCGGTCATAGCCGATCCACAGGTCGATAGCCTGCTGGCCCCAGCTGATAATACGGTCCAGCTTGCTTTGCAGATCGAACACCAGCCTGTCGACAAAATGCAGGTCGTCGCGCCCCATAGTAGCGTCCTGGATACGCAGCAAGTTCGCCTGTAACTTATCGCCGGCGGCTTCAAGCGTGTCCTGCAGTTCGCGCAGGGTGCCGGAGGTTTCAGACAGTAAAAGTTCGCAGCTTGAAATCGCCGCGCGCCAGTCTTTATTCAGCAACTGCGCTATATCGTCTTTAACCTGCTGCTGCTGCTCATCCATGATGCGCTGGGTGAGATCGATGCTGTCGAAAATCTCCGCGACGGAGTATTTGAGCGGGGCAAAGACGTTGCGATGCCAGTGGAATTCATCGCCGTTTTCATCGGCGGCATCTGCGGCGCGCTTAAGTTCACCGGCTACGATTGAGAGCTGCATCGACAGGCGCAGCGTGGAGAATTCGCGCTGACGAATATAATAGTCGGTAATACCGATCCCCAGCGGCGTGAGGCGATAGATCGAATTTCCTTCGTGGATTTCACTGGTAAAGCGGTTGAGCAGACGCTGACGCACCATATCGTTAATGGCGTTATTTGCGCGTACATTGATGGTTTCGGTGGTTTGTTCGAACCCATCGCTCACGTGGCGGAAGGCGTCCACCAGCTCCCCTTCACTCAGCTCTCCGTCCAGCCTTTCACCATTTAAGGTGGCAATCGCCAACAGAAATGTCAGGCGTTCGGTCGGCAGCGAGATGGCGAAATCATTTTTTCGGGCCCAGGCAACCAGTTCAGGTACCGTCTGGGAAACATCACTCATAATTTTTCCTTGGCTCAAGCGGCTTGATGGCTGTCACGTGGATATAGCGGCCGAGGCTAAGAAAAGGCTCCTGCCGGCAATATTGCGTTTCAAGTTCAAGCAAATCGTCAAAACCATCGCGTTGTTTTTGCTTGTCGCGCAGGTAATCGTGAAACACCCGCACACCGGTTTTCCCGGTAATCTGCCAGCCAATTTGCTCCAGCCAGAGATAAACCTGTTCTGGCCGCAAGGGATTGTCGGGCGAAAGCGTCTTCTTCTTATTCTTTTTCATGCCCTGGAGAACGTATTCGAAGTTACCCACGAACATGTTTCGCATCAGCAGGCCGTTCGCATTGTAAAACATCAACGATAGCGCCCCGCCCGGCGCCAGGCAGTCCCACAAAGAGGCAAGCACGGCCTGTGGGTCACTCACCCATTCCAGCACCGCGTGAAACAATATCAGATCGACCGGCCTTTCCAAATGTTGTCCCATGTTCTGGGCGGAAGAATGTACAAAATGCATGTTCTCGCTCACACCTTTTTCAACGGCCATCAGCCGGGCGCGGGCGATCATCTCAGCGGAAACGTCACAAAGTACGACCTCGTGACCCAGCTCAGCCATACGACAGCCTGTTTGCCCTTCACCGCCGCCCGCGTCCAGCACGCGCAGCGTCGGGGCCAGAGTCGCCAGCAGCGCATCAAGATCCTGCCACAGGATAGCCTGGCGCAGAAGGCCTTTGGTCGTGCCATAGATGTTGCGTGAGAATTTCTCGGCAATATCATCAAAATTGCGGTCACGCACGGGTACTACTCCACAGCCTTTAAGGGTCAGTCTTAGAAAAGGGCTATTTTGGCACAGCTTGCAGGAGAATGAACCTGGCTGGTGTAATATCACCGGTGTTTGCCAGTTGGATGGTTAAAAAAGGACCCGGAATTCATGCTTTTTATGCTGAAAAAATTTATTGGCGGGCTGTTACTGCCCCTGCCTTTTCTGCTGCTGGTGATTGGGCTGGCTATTTTGCTGCTGTGGTTCACCCGCTGGCAAAAAACGGCTAAAGCGTTGCTTACTGCCGG
Source organism: Buttiauxella sp. (assembly GCA_032000125.1). Taxonomy (GTDB): domain Bacteria; phylum Pseudomonadota; class Gammaproteobacteria; order Enterobacterales; family Enterobacteriaceae; genus Dryocola. The sequence goes on from DAMALH010000015.1 coordinate 80,125, forward strand.
CTGGCTGGTTTTGCTCCTGCTAAGCCTTCAGCCGGTGGCCGATCGCCTGCTTAAGCCGATTGAAGATAGCTGGCCGACGTGGCGCGGCGGCGCACGGGTTAACTACGTGGTGGTGCTGGGCGGCGGCTATACCTGGAATCCTGACTGGGCGCCAAGTTCGAACCTTATTAATAACAGCCTTCCGCGAGTCACCGAAGGGGTGCGGTTATGGCAGGCAAACCCCGGCGCTAAAATAATCTTTACCGGCGCACGCGCGATGACAAATTCTGTGAGTACCGCAGAAGCCGGGGCAAGAGTTGCGGAAAGCCTGGGCGTGCCGCGTTCAGAAATCATCACGCTGGATAGCCCGAAAGATACGGAAGAAGAGGCAGCGGCGGTCGCTAAAATCATCGATAAGCAACCCTTCCTGCTTGTGACTTCCGCCTCACATTTACCGCGTGCCGTGATTTTCTTCCGCAATGCCGGTCTTAATCCTGTTCCTGCACCGGCCAATCAGATGGCTATTGACTCGCCGTTAAACCCCTGGGAAAAGATCGTTCCGTCACCGCTTTGGTTAATGCACAGCGACCGGGTATGGTATGAGACGCTGGGGCGAGCCTGGCAGTGGCTTAAAGGGCCTTCAGGAGATCCAGGGAAGTAGCCCCTTCGACGCGGCATTGAAGGCGGGCCGGTTTATGCGGCCCGTCTGAAGCAGCCTGTCGACCGCATCCCACAGCACATAAAGCCAGCGCCGCCACAGGAACGACTCCGCCACGGGCGCGCGTTGCAGATAGTGCCAGAATAAGCTCTCCGCCTGCCCTTCCTCGTACAAACGGAAAATCTCATATTCGCGCGGCGCCCACAGCACGACGCCCGGATTGACCATTGCCAGAAGCTGATCGCTCCTGCCGTCCTTGAGCATGCTCCGCAACGTGAAATTGCCATGAATCAGCACGCAATTGTCGTTGAAACCTTCAAACATGCGCGGCAAACACTCGCGTGAACGAAACAGGATGCGCCTGTCCTGCATCGTAAGGCCGGTGTTCTTAAACTGGTTTAAGGTGTTCCACAGCCTGTCCACCCGCTGGCGGTACCAGGATGGCCAGATGTTTTCCTGCGTGTTGTCAACGCAGCCCACGCAGCCTGCGCTGTCAATGCGATGCCAGGCCAGCAAGCCTTCAACGATTTGGTCTTTAAGCTGCTCCCAGCGATCCGGCGTTCTGGCCGGCGCTTCGACGGAGACCCCGCGCAGGCGTTCCATCAACAGCACGTCCGGGCCGGGGCTATCTTCGTGAGTCACTATGCCGTAGACCACGGGCATGCGCACGGTGCCCGAGCGCGCAAGCAGCGACATTTTCCACGCCTGCTGCGCGGCGATGCCCGGAGAAGTAAAGCTTTTGGCCAGTAGCGGCATCGCGTGACCTTCGCTGTCATACAGCGACCAGACCGCAGTATTCGTTTGCTCGCTGACGCACTCTATACGGCTTAACTTTTCACCCAGCAGATGGCTTAGCTCCTTCCGCAGCAGCTCCATAACCGTTACCCCTATAAATAATATTGCTATTTATAATGAGCGCGCTTTTGCCAGATGTCACCCCTTCCGATCGATGTATTCAGACAATAAAAAACCGGCTCAGCGGCCGGTTTTTTCAGTACCAGAAAGCGTTAGCGCATTTCGAGGCGAACGCGCTCCAGATCTTCCGGCGTATCCACGCCGGTGCCGGGAATAGCTTTGGCGACCGCAACGTGAATTTTTTCACCGTTCCACAAAACGCGCAGTTGCTCCAGCATTTCAATTTGCTCAAGCTGGCTTGGTTCCCAACTGATATAGCGGCGGATGAAACCCGCGCGATATCCGTAAATGCCGATATGGCGCAGGAAAGTATCACCAATTTTTTCGCGCGAGCGCGCGAACCTGTCGCGATCCCATGGAATGGTTGCCCGCGAGAAGTACAGAGCGTAACCCTGAGCATCCATCACCACTTTAACCGCGTTCGGATTAAACGCTTCTTCAGCCGAGTCGATAGGGACGGCAAGGGTCGCCATGCCGGCCTGGCTGTTAGCCAGATTTTCTGCGACCTGACGAATGATAACCGGTGGGATGGTCGGCTCATCGCCCTGCACGTTTACGATAACGGTGTCGTCGCTAAAACCACATTTCTCGATAACCTCGGCCAGGCGTTCGGTGCCTGACTGGTGATCCGTGCGGGTCATGCACACTTCGCCGCCGGCGGCTTCTACGGCACGAGCCACGTCTTCGTGATCGGTGGCGACGATAATACGCTCCGCGCCAGATTCACGAGCACGCTCAAGCACATGCACCACCATCGGTTTACCGTTAATATCTTTTAACGGCTTGCCCGGCAAACGTGTGGACGAATAGCGGGCAGGAATAATTGCCACAAAACTCATGGATTAGTCTCATCAAGGGTCAGCGTGCGCGCCTGGGTTTCCAGCAGCACCGGAATACCGTCGCGGAACGGGAAGGCCAAGCCGTCAGGCTTACAGATAAGCTCCTGCTTTTCCTGATTAAAGTAGAGTTTGCCGTTGCACACCGGGCAGGCAATGATTTCAAGTAAACGACTTTCCATAGATACTCCAGAACGGGCGCCATCAAGGGCGTCAGGATAACATAACTGATTAGCTCCTCGGGGTAATTTCCCAGCCGCTTCCCCAGCGGGCGGCAAGCGATGCGGGAATATTTCCGGGGATAATCCGTGAGGCGCCCTGCCAGCGGGCAAACTCCGTTAACGCGCCGTGCAGGCCATTAGCCAATGATATACCGGGCCTGATGCCCTCTTCCAGATACAAACTGATGATCTCAAGCTCGCCGCGTTTACGGTGCATTTTGGCATCCATGCGTCCGACCAGTACGCCCTGATGCAGCAACGGTAAAACGAAATAGCCGTATTTGCGCTTTTCTGCCGGGGTGTAGCATTCCAGGCGATACGAGAAATCAAACAGCGCCTCCACGCGCTTGCGATCCCAAACTACGGGATCAAAGGGAGACAGCACGGCGCTATGGGTCGCTTTAAGCCTGTTCTGTTCCGCCCGCGGCAGCAGCGGCAATAACGAACGGTGCAGCCACATCTCGCCCAGTTTTTCTGTCTGAACGGGAATAATTTTTTCCTGCTTCTGCCACTGGCTGATGACTGACTTAACGGGAATGCGACGTAAACGATAATAGTCAGCCAGCCACTCGGGACGGAAAATGCCCAGGCTGCGGGCGCTGTTTTCCAGCATTTTCAACTCGGCGTCCTGCTGCTCAATAAGATGTAGCTCATCGTCCCATTCCGGCATTACGCGGGCGGTAAGATCGTACACTCGCTGAAAATTGCGTCGCTCAATCACCATTACCTGGCCGGAAGTAAACAGCCCTTCAAGGTGTTTTTTATGCGGTTTCCATTCCCACCAGCCGCCTGCACCTTTACGCGGGTGTTCAAAATCCGCCGAACGAACCGGGCCGTTTTCCGCAATATGGGCAAGCAGGCGTTCGATCTCTTGCGCATGTTCCGCCATCCAGTCCGGCTTGTACTTCCAGCCCATATTTTCCGGCTGCAGCATCCTGTGGCGTACCAGCGCGAAATCGTCTTTAGGCAGAAAACACGCCTCGTGCGCCCAGTATTCAATGAGCTTTCCGCAGGCCAGCGCCTCATCGAGCCAGCCCGGAGAATAGTCTCCAAGGCGGCTAAACAGCACCAGATAAGGGCTACGGGCGACAATATTGATGGTATCGATTTGCAGGAGCGACATCTGCGATATGGTTTCGCTGATGTCTGAGGCGCGGGCGCGGCGGCGCGGCTTGTTTAACAGGCCCTGCGCGGCCAGGTGAAGGTTTCGGGCAGCTTGTAAGGTCAGGTACGGTAAGGACATTATCTTTCCTGTCATCAACAAACCATTGCGCGGACGCGCTGAAAAGCTTACTTCACCAGCGCGACCAATGTTTGCAGCAACTGCTCTGCCTGCGGTTGGGCAAGGTGAGCATTAACCGGCAGATACCACCAGTTCTCATGGCCCGCAGCAAAGGCACGACATTTCACCGCATCTTTTTCCGTCATTAACAGCGTCTGGTCTTTACCCAGCAGCTTTACAACATCCGCCTCCGTCAGCGCCTGATGATCCGCAAGGCTCACCGTGCTGACCGGCGTTACGCCGCACTGCTTTAGCGTAGCGAAAAAACGCGGAGGGTGGCCGATGCCGGCCATTGCCACCACATTGCGCAAGACCTGCGCGGGGCAGCGTTCGCCGCTGAGCAGATTAACCGCATCCCCAGGTTGCAGATGCATGGCTATTTCACCCGGCTGCGCTTCGCCGCCGTTGGTGATGACTGCATCCACAGAGTTTAGTCGTCCAGCCCGCTCACGCATCGGTCCTGCAGGGAGCCACCAGCCGTTGCCGAACCGGCGTACACCGTCTATCACAACAATTTCTTTATCCCGCGCCAGGGCATAATGCTGGAGGCCATCATCGGTGATGATAAGCTGCGGCTGCGAATGGTCGAGTAAAGCTTTTACCGCCGCGCTGCGCTGCGGAGCCACGGCCACGGGCGCGCCGGTACGCTGATAGATCAATACCGGTTCATCCCCCGCCTGCGCGGTATCGGTAGCCGGCGTAAGGAGCAGTGGATAACGTTCTGCTTTGCCCCCATATCCGCGGGAAACTACCCCCACGCGAATACCCCGCGCCTGAAGCTGTTCCACAAGCCAGATAACCACCGGTGTTTTACCATTGCCGCCTGCGGTCAGATTTCCAACCACTACAACCGGAACCGGTGAACGCCACGCTTTGCGCAGCCCAAGCTGCCAGATGAGCCGAATGGCACCGCTCACCAGGCCATAAAGCCAGGAAAGCGGCAGTAACAGCAGGTAGAGGGAAGATTTCCCTGACCAGATGCGTTCGATCATTCGCCGAATTGCATCTTATGCAACTGAGCGTACACGCCACGCTGGGCGAGCAGCTCAGCGTGTGGGCCACGCTCAACGATTCGGCCGTCTTCCACCACCACGATTTCATCGGCCTGTTCAATGGTGGACAGGCGGTGGGCAATAACCAGCGAGGTACGGTTTTTCTGTAACTCGTCGAGCGCCGCCTGAATGGCGCGTTCCGATTCCGTATCCAGCGCGGATGTGGCCTCATCCAGAATCAAAATTGGGCTGTCGCGCAGCAGCGCACGGGCGATGGCGATACGCTGACGCTGACCGCCGGAAAGCAGCACGCCGTTTTCACCGATAACGGTATCCAGGCCGTTGTCCATTTTACTGATGAAGTCCATCGCGTAAGCCATGCGGGCCGCTTTTTCGATGTCTTCACGGCTGTACTGTTCCGTACGCGCATAGGCAATGTTGTTGGCTATGGTGTCGTTAAACAGGTGCACATTCTGGGATACCAGCGCCACCTGATTACGAAGCGAAGACAGCGTATATTCACGGATATCCACGCCGTCAATCAGGATGTTACCTTCCTGAATATCGTAGAAACGCGTGATAAGGCTGGCTATCGTAGATTTCCCCGAGCCCGAACGACCAACCAGCGCAACCATCTTCCCGGCGGGAATATTCAGGCTAACGTCTCGTAACGCAGGATTATCGCGGCCAGGATAGGTGAAGGTTACGTTCCTGAATTCAAGATCGCCTTCCGCTCGTTCAATTTTGCGCGTGCCTTCGTCTTTTTCCTGTTCAGAATCAAGAATGGAGAACAGCGTCTGGCACGCCGCCATACCGCGCTGGAACTGGGCGTTAACGTTCGTCAGCGACTTCAGCGGACGCATCAGAGCAATCATCGAAGAGAACACCACGGTGATAGTACCGGCGGTCAGGGTTTCCATTACGCTCGGGAAGCTTGCGGCATAGAGAACAAAGGCCAGCGCAAGGGAGGCAATCAGCTGAATAATAGGATCTGAGATTGAAGAAGCTGATACCAGTTTCATCCCCTGGTGGCGCATACGGTTACTGACTTTGTTAAAGCGATCCGTTTCTACTTCCTGGCCGCCGAAAATCAGCACTTCTTTATGCCCCTTGAGCATTTGTTCTGCGCTGGTCGTCACCTGCCCCATGGTGTTTTGCATGTTCTTGCTGATATTACGGAAGCGTTTAGAGACCAGACGAATGGCGAAGGAGACCACGGGCGCAAGCACAATCAGAATCAATGAAAGCTGCCAGCTATACCAGAACATCAGCGCGAACAGGCCAATGATGGAAGCGCCCTCGCGCACCACGGTAATCAGCGCGCTGGAAGAGGACGAAGCCACCTGCTCGGAATCGTAGGTAATACGGGAGAGCAGCGTCCCCGTGGACTGCTGATCGAAGAAGGCTACGGGCATTCCCATCATATGGCTGAACAGGCGGCGGCGCATATTCATAACAACCTGGCCTGAAACCCATGAAATACAGTAGCTTGAGATGTAACTTGTTATACCGCGCATCACCATAAGTCCGATGACAACCAGCGGCATCCATAACAAAACGGACTTATCCGTTTTACCGAAACCATCGTCCAGTAACGGTTTGAGCAACGATAGCATAAAGGTATCGCTGGCTGCGTTGAGGATTAACGCAACCCCAGCCACTACCAGACCCGCTTTAAAAGGCGCAATCATCGGCCAGAGACGGCGGAAGGTCTGTAAGGTGGAGAGATCTTTATCGTTCTGCATTAAGTCGAACCAGCATTTGATGAAATAGCCGCATATTCTACCTATTATCCCTGGCTACGCCAAACCACTGATGATACCAGCGGGGCATTATTTGTTCTCTGAAGCCGTTGATTTGCCATTTATCAGGCTTTATACGCAGGGTAATCTGCCCGGAGCGTGCCGTGTCGTACCACGCGTAGCCCTGCTTTTTGTAACGCTCAATGACTTTTGCAGAAGGGAGGCGCCAGGCGTTATAACGGGAAACCGAAGCCAGCGCGACCTGACCTGCAACCGCTCGCAGAAGCGGCGGCGTTGACGAGGTTCGGCTGCCGTGATGGGGAACCTGAACAATATCAGCCCGTAAAGCATCCCACTGTTTTTTGAGCATAGCCAATTCTGCGGGTGCCTCCACATCGCCGGTTAACAACAGCCGAGTACGGCCATCGCTGACCATCACCACGCAGGAGCCGTTATTACCCGGCGCCCTGTGCGCCTGCGGCGGCCACCAGACGGTGAAGTCCAGTCCCTGCCATTGCCACTTCTGCCCCTGAAAGCAAGGGAGATGGTTTGCCCAGCCAAGCGGGCTGCGAACGCGTACGCCCGGCCAGGCCTGTTGCAGACTGGCAAGCCCGCCGCGGTGATCCAGATGTTCGTGGCTAATGATAGCGGCTTCGGGAGTGAGATTATGCCAGCGCAGCCAGGGAATGATGACCTGTTGCGCTGCATCCCCGCCAGGCCAGGCGTTTCCTGTGTCATACAGAAGCACTTTACCGTGACGGACAATGGCGACAGCGAGGCCGTGCCCTACATCCAGCATCGTAATGTCCCACGCCTGTTCGTCCTTTCCTTCAGGCGTGCGGAAACTAAAAACGAGTAGAATAATCATGAGCACGCCTGTTGAAGCCGGGGACGTTTTCCAGAAAAATAAACGATAGATGGCGATTGCTCCCCAGCCGATAAAACTAAACGCCTGGAAACGCTCGTCCAGCTCCTGCCAGCTACCCGGCAGCGCCCTCAGAAAAACAAAAAGTTGCTCCAGCAGGACATCCACCAGCCGCCACAAATTTTCTCCAGCCCACGGGATGCCGGTCAGCATGAGCCCTGTCAGCAGCACAGGTGTGATGATAAAGGAAACGAAGGGCACGGCCAGCAGGTTCGCCAGCAGCGCATTTACGCTAATCCCGTGGAATATAAAGACCTGCAGCGGCAACAGCAGTAAGGTAATACCGACCTGTAAATACACCAGCCCGGCTAAATGACGGTAGTACCAGCGCCAGCCCGCTACCCGGCGCGGCAGCGGCATCCATTGATACCAGAAAATTATCGCTGCGACAGCAAGTACGGAAAGCCAGAAACTGTCGGACAATACCGTTAAAGGATCGTAGAGCAGGATCCCGCCAATACAGCAGATCCAGACCGCCCAGTTCGACCATTGCCTGCCGCTTAAACGAAGCGATAACCAGATAACAAGCCCTAAAAATGTTCTCGTCGCCGGAGGGTTAGCGCCTGCAAGCCAGGTACAGACGCCTGCGGTAAACAGGCTCGCAAGCAGGGGCATGCGGAAGTGAATTCTGTGGGCAGGAAGAAATAGCTGGATGAATCTTGCAAACAGCCAGCCCACTCCCGCAGCCAGTGAAATATGCAGCCCGGAGATTGCCATTAAGTGCGCGGTGCCGGTTCGCCGCAGAATGTCCTTAATCTCCGCTGTCATAACCGCGCGTTCGCCAAATCCCAGAGCAAGGATCGTTCCCTGCCAGGCTAATGACCGTGTCGCATGGCTTACCGCATTTAGCCATTGTCCGCGCAGAGAACAGCGTTCGCTCAATCTTTTTGCTGCAATAACCCTCCCCCGAAGCGGCAAATGCTGAGCCAGCGCATAACGCTGACTGTCAAATCCCCCTTCGTTTAACTGGCCATGAACCGGCTGCAAGCGCAGCGTCATCTGCCATTTTTGACCGGGGCAGACGGGCTTTGATAAATCTGCCCCCCTCAGCACAACGCCCGGCGGGGGAAAAACGTATTGCTTATCTCTTTGGATAATCTGTAGCTCATGGTTTTGAGCACCGTCGGTACGCGTGATAACTACCTGGGCGGTGACAGGTTTTTGTATCCAGCTTTCAAAGGGCATCAGGCTTTCTCTGGCGGCAAGCAATCCCCAACAGCAGCAAAGTGCAGCGATGGCCGGATAAAGCAGCGCCCGCCTTCTGAGAACCAGCAGACATAACGCGGCTGCCAGCAGTAATACTATAGTGGCCAGCTCGGGAATATCGGATAGCCACAGCAGCGGTAAAATGCCGACGGCGGCGCTAAGACAGAATCCTGGTAAAGAAATCACAGCCACCTCCTTGTCCGAGGCAGTGTGGCGTATCGGGGGCCGGGCGTCAGCCAGCAATAAATGAACTTACGGGAAGCTTTCCAAAGTTTTTAGCAGGAGAACTTTTTTTCAGGTCACCGTGTGACAAAAGTCGCTTGTCGAATGACAGGCATAAAAAAACGGCACCCGTGGGCACCGTTTTTAACAGTTAAGTCCGCAGACTTAATTGCCGTAAATATTTGCGCGGTCACGCAACTCTTTACCTGGCTTAAAGTGCGGAACGTATTTACCTTCCAGATCCACTTTATCGCCGGTCTTAGGGTTACGTCCGGTGCGAGGAGCGCGATAGTGTAAGGAGAAGCTGCCGAAACCCCGGATTTCAATACGCTCGCCAAGGGCTAGCGTAGAGGCCATATGTTCCAGCATCTCTTTTACTGCGTCTTCCACAGCCTTAGCGGGAATGTGAGATTGCTGGGTTGCAAGTCTTTCTATTAATTCTGACTTGGTCATGATTCCTCCGGTTTCCTTTCAGGAAAATTAGCTTACAGCTATCAATCGAACAAGGGCGGCCGCAGCCGCCCTGATATAGCGCTCGGACGATTACTCGCCTTTAGCTGCTTTGAATGCTTCAGCCATTGCGTTAGAGAAGTTACCTTCTTCCTGTTTGTTGTTAACAGTCGCAATTGCATCTTTCTCGTCAGCTTCGTCTTTAGCACGAACAGACAGGCTCACAACACGGTTTTTACGATCGACGCCGGTGAACTTAGCTTCAACATCGTCGCCTACGTTCAGAACCAGAGTTGCATCTTCAACGCGGTCACGGGAAGCTTCAGAAGCACGCAGGTAGCCTTCTACGCCGTCTGCTAATTCAACTGTAGCACCTTTCGCGTCAACTGCCGTTACTTTACCAGTAACGATAGTACCTTTCTTGTTCAGCGCAACGTAGTTGTTGAACGGATCTTCTGCGAGTTGTTTAACACCCAGGGAGATACGCTCGCGCTCTGCGTCAACCTGCAGAACCACAGCCGCGATTTCGTCGCCTTTTTTGTATTCACGAACCGCTTCTTCGCCTGCAACGTTCCAGGAGATGTCAGACAGGTGAACCAGGCCGTCGATGCCGCCGTCCAGGCCGATGAAGATACCGAAGTCAGTGATAGACTTGATTTTACCTTCAACACGGTCGCCCTTGTTGTGGGTTTCCGCGAACTGCTGCCATGGGTTGTTTTTGCACTGTTTCAGGCCCAGGGAGATACGACGACGTTCTTCGTCGATATCCAGAACCATCACTTCCACTACATCACCAACGTTAACAACTTTGGATGGGTGGATGTTTTTGTTGGTCCAGTCCATTTCGGAAACGTGCACCAGGCCTTCAACGCCTTCTTCGATTTCAACGAAGCAGCCGTAGTCGGTCAGGTTGGTTACGCGACCAGTCAGTTTAGTACCTTCTGGGTAACGCTTAGCGATAGCTACCCATGGATCTTCGCCCAGCTGTTTCAGGCCGAGGGATACACGAGTACGCTCGCGGTCGAACTTCAGCACTTTAACAGTGATTTCGTCGCCCACGTTCACGATTTCGCTTGGGTGCTTAACGCGTTTCCACGCCATGTCGGTGATGTGCAGCAGGCCATCAACGCCGCCCAGGTCAACGAATGCGCCGTAGTCAGTGAGGTTCTTAACGATACCTTTGACTTCCATGCCTTCCTGCAGGTTTTCCAGCAGCTGATCGCGTTCTGCGCTGTTTTCGGATTCGATAACGGCACGACGGGATACAACAACGTTGTTACGCTTCTGGTCCAGCTTGATGACTTTGAACTCAAGCTCTTTGCCTTCCAGGTGCAGGGTGTCACGGACTGGACGAACGTCTACCAGAGAACCTGGCAGGAACGCACGAATACCATTCAGCTCAACAGTGAAGCCACCTTTAACTTTGCCGTTGATAACACCGACCACAGTCTCAGCTTCTTCGTATGCTTTTTCCAGCGTGATCCAGGCTTCGTGACGCTTAGCTTTTTCACGGGACAGCAGAGTTTCGCCGAAGCCATCTTCAACTGCGTCCAGAGCAACGTCAACTTCGTCGCCAACCTGGATTTCCAGCTCGCCTGCAGCGTTTTTGAATTGCTCAGCCGGGATGGCAGACTCAGATTTCAGACCGGCGTCAACCAGTACTACGTCTTTGTCGATAGCAACTACAACGCCACGAACGATGGAACCCGGACGGGTTTCGATTGTTTTCAGGGATTCTTCAAAGAGTTGAGCGAAAGATTCAGTCATGTTGTTAATCTTCAAGGTTCTTTAGTTTAACGTCCATTTAGCGTCCCGCCGAATGGGGTTGTTTGACATACCCCGCCATTGGCTCCATGCCGACAGGGTTAGATTACAGGGGGCAAATTTTACCCGATCTGCAGAAATATCGCTATGGCAATGCCATGACAATATTGACAAAATTCTTAATACGGGCGGCTTACGCTGCCAGCACTTCCCGTGCATAGGCCAGGGCGCGCTCGATGACTTCATCTATAGACATGCTGGTTGAATCCAGCACTAAGGCATCTGCAGCAGGCACTAACGGCGCTACGGGCCGATTACGATCGCGATCGTCACGTTCTTTTATTTCGGCCAAAAGGCGCTCAAAGTTAACACTAAAGCCCTTTTCCTGCAACTGTAGCATCCGCCTGTGCGCCCGTTCTTCAGACGAGGCGTCAAGAAATATTTTCACCGGCGCGTCAGGGAAGACCACCGTTCCCATATCCCGGCCGTCGGCGATAAGGCCGGGCGCTTCACGGAAGGCGCGCTGGCGACGCAGCAGGGCCTCGCGCACGCGAGGGAAAGCGGCTATCTGTGAGGCGGCGTTAGCAACTTCCTGAGTACGAATTTCGCCGCTCACATCCTCGCCTTCCAGAATCACTTCCAGGCTGCCGTTCGCCGCAACAAAACGCACGTCAAGGTGAGCCGCTAAAGGCACCAGCGCTTCTTCAGAAACCACGTCTACCTGATGATGCAAGGCCGCCAGAGCAAGCACGCGGTAGATTGCGCCAGAGTCCAGCAGATGCCACTGCAGCGCTTCCGCCATGGCCTTACACAACGTGCCTTTGCCTGCGCCGCTTGGTCCATCAATGGTTATTACCGGGGCGGATGCCGTCATCTTTTTCTCCTTCTCGCGCGATCGCGAACCTAAAACGTGAACGCCGCGCATTATACGCCCCAACCAGCCGGACCGTTATCTTTCCTGCTAAATATCCTGGGCAATCACGCTGAGTGTAGAAGAATTGCGCAACTTCATTGTAAGGAAACGTAGAAAGATGAGAAAACCGCATCAAATGATGCGGTTAGAGGATTTACGCGAGGGTACTGATGCCTGCAAGCCTGTCAAAATAGTCCGGGAAGGTTTTCGCCGTACATTTAGGATCGAGGATGGTAACCGGCGTATCAGACAGCGCGACAAGCGAAAAACACATCGCCATACGGTGATCGTTATAGGTGCCGATTTGTGCAAACTTCAGCTTCGCAGGCGGCGTGACGGTGATGTAATCTTCGCCCTCTTCCACTTCGGCGCCCACTTTACGCAGCTCGGTTGCCATCGCTGACAGTCGGTCCGTCTCTTTTACCCGCCAGTTATAAATATTGCGCAGCGTCGTGGTGCCTGTTGCAAAGAGCGCCGCGGTAGCTATGGTCATCGCCGCGTCGGGGATATGATTCATATCCATATCGATAGCCTTAAGCTCACCGCGTTCGCAGGAGATAAAGTCTTCGCCCCAGGTAATTTTTGCGCCCATTTTTTCCAGCACGTCCGCAAAACGAATGTCGCCCTGCACGCTGTTGCGCCCGATGCCGGTTACTTTTACCGTGCCGCCTTTAATAGCGCCGGCTGCCAGGAAGTAAGAGGCTGAAGAAGCATCCCCTTCAACCAGATAGGCTCCCGGTGACTGATACTGCTGGCCACCGCGAACCACGAAGCTGCGGTAATCATGGTTTTCAACATCAACACCAAAGGTTTTCATCAGGTGCAAGGTGATGTCGATATAAGGTTTGGAAACCAGTTCACCTTTGATGGTGATTTCGGTATCACTGGCCGCCAGCGGCGCCATCATAAGCAGCGCGGTCAGAAACTGGCTTGAAACGCTGCCGTCTACCGCAACCTGGCCACCGGCGAAACCGCCGCGTAAACGCAGCGGAGGATAGTTTTCTTGTTCCAGGTAGTCTATCTGCGCGCCGCCCTGGCGCAGAGTGTCAACCAGATGACCGATAGGCCGTTCCTTCATGCGCGGCTCGCCGGTCAGGATAACGTTATTGCTGCCGGCGCATAAAGCCGCAGCCAGCGGGCGCATCGCCGTTCCCGCATTTCCCAGGAAAAGCTCCAGTTCACCCGCAGCCTGTAATGGCCCGCCAACGCCAACCACCTCACAACGCGTGCGATCCGCTGAAAGCTTGTAGCTTACGCCCAGCGCGTTAAGCGCGTTAAGCATATGACGAACATCATCGCTATCAAGCAGGTTGGTCAGTTCAGTCGTGCCCTTTGCAAGGGCGGCAAGCAGCAAAGCGCGGTTAGAGACGCTTTTTGAACCGGGAAGATTAATGGTGCCGTCAACCAGCGCGATGGGTTGTAACGTCAGGGATTCCAGCATGAGGAAATACTCTCAAATCAAACAAAAGAAACCCCGAGAGCCAGCCCCCGGGGAGAATCGCAACGCGCAACGGATCAACCGTGGCGGCGTTCGAAGGTAATCATAAAATCAGTGAGCGCTTTAACGCCTTCAAGCGGCATAGCGTTATAAATTGAAGCGCGCATGCCGCCCACGACACGGTGACCCTTCAGCGCATGCAGACCAGCCGCGAAGGACTCTTCAAGGAAGAGTTTATCCAGGCCGCCGTCCGCGAGCTGGAACGGGACGTTCATGCGGGAACGGTTAGCCGCAGCGACATCGTTACGATAGAAGTCGCTGTTATCAATGACGCCGTAAAGAAGATCCGCTTTCGCCTGGTTGATTTTGTCCATAGCCGCGACGCCGCCCTGCTCTTTGAGCCATTTAAACACCAGCCCTGACAGATACCAGGCGAAGGTTGGCGGCGTGTTGAACATAGAGTCGTTATCGTTTAGCACGGTGTAATCAAGAATAGACGGGCAGGACTGGTGCGCCTTGCCAAGCAAATCTTCACGCACGATAATCAGCGTCAGGCCTGCCGGGCCGATATTTTTCTGCGCGCCTGCGTAAATCACCCCAAAACGGCTTACGTCCAGCGGCTGCGACAGGATGGTAGAAGAAAAATCGGCGGTCACAACCGTATCGCCGAAATCAGGCGTTTCGTGAATGGCGATGCCGTCAATGGTTTCGTTCGGGCAATAGTGCAGATAAGCGCTGTTCTCAGAAACCTGCCACTCGCTCATCGGTTTGATGGCGCGCAGGCCGTCCACGGTTACTTTGGCATCAAACACGGTTGGCGTAAGGTATTTATGCGCTTCTTTTACCGCGCTATTCGCCCAGTAGCCGCCGTCGATGTAGTCCGCGGTTTTCTTATCACCCAGCAGGTTTAGCGGAATGCCGGCGAACTGTCCGCGTCCGCCGCCGTGGCAGAACAAAACTTTGTAGTTCGAGGGGATTTGCAGCAGATCGCGAAAATCTTTTTCAGCGTCCTGTGCTACCTGAATAAATTCTTTACTACGGTGGCTTATCTCCATTACGGAGGTCCCTAGCCCATTCCAGTCGCAGAGCTCGTGCTGTGCACGACGAAGCACATCAGCCGGGAGCATCGCCGGGCCGGAACTAAAATTGTATACCTGAGTCATTTCCCCTCACCACGCTTAGAGCAATAAGATTTATCACGTTATCGGTTTTATCATTCAGTTGCAGGGGCTGCAATGGTTAATCCGGCACGGGGGAAGAATGTGCGCAAAATCACACAATACAATCCACCAGCCAGCCCATTAAACCCCTTATTTATTCCCGTCACGACACCCGCTTTGCGGTGCAGGCTTTTACCCAGAAACGATTTCCGCAGCGTGGACAGGCTAATGTAACGCCGGCGTTGAACGTCATGACCTCGCTGCAGCGAATGCAGGCGTAGTCGCCGTCCTCAGGGGTTTCTGTAAAGCGTTGATTACAGGGTTCAGGAAGAATAGATAACCCCGGTCTGACAAGCTTATCCGGATAAAAATAGACGCTTATCTGGCCGTTAGTTTCAAGAATGGCGAGACGGACCTGCCCCAGGTGCTCAACGCTACGCAGCCGCAGCTCCATGAAAAACTCAAATTCGGTCATGTTCTGGGACTTCATTTTCTCCCAGGCAAATTCCCCGTCTTCAATGATAATCTTTGGTTTGCCCTCCAGCAGCGCTTCCAGTTTTTCGCTGCGATTCATCAGCCACATCACCAGGCGATACAGGCATGCAAGGGTAATAAACACGACAAAGACGGGCAGCATCGGCACATCATGGTAAAACGCCACGTCGCCCGCGGCCGAGCCTAAGGTCAGGATGATGAGCACTTCAAAAAGTGACATCTGACGCACGCCGCGACGCCCGGTAATTTTTAAAAACAGGAAAACCAGAATAAAGGTATAAAGGCTGCGAGCAGCGACTTCTAATAAAAAATCGGGAGGCACGTCGTTGAATGCCATTCGTTGTAAATCAAAGGTCTTCATTTATCTCGCCATAACAGGTAGTTACTGGCTCTAATCATAGACTGTTATGCTAAATACGCCTACAAGCGCTGACGATAGCGTCAGCCCGCTAAAACCCGTATCATTGCACGCTTTGCGTACGACAAAAGTGAACCTCATGACTCAAACCTTTATACCCGGCAAAGATGCCGCGCTGGAAGATTCCATCGCCCGCTTCCAGAAGCAGCTCACCGATCTCGGCTTTAATATAGAAGAAGCCTCCTGGTTGAACCCCGTTCCTAACGTTTGGTCGGTCCACATTCGTGACAAAGACAGCGCGCTGTGCTTTACGAATGGCAAAGGTGCGACCAAAAAAGCCGCGCTGGCCTCCGCGCTCGGCGAATATTTTGAACGTCTTTCCACCAACTACTTCTTTGCGGATTTCTGGCTGGGTGAAACCATCGCCAACGGCCCCTTTGTGCACTATCCGAATGAGAAATGGTTCCCGCTGCCGGAAGATGAACAGCTTCCGGCAGGCATTCTCGACGATCGTCTGCGCGCGTTTTACGATCCTGAGAACGAGCTGACCGCGGGCATGCTGATCGACCTGCAGTCGGGTAACGAAGCGCGCGGCATCTGCGCGCTGCCGTTTACCCGCCAGTCCGATCTGCAGACGGTTTATATCCCCATGAACATTATCGGCAACCTGTACGTGTCAAACGGGATGTCGGCCGGGAATACCGCCAACGAAGCGCGAGTTCAGGGCCTGTCCGAAGTCTTTGAACGCCACATTAAAAACCGCATTATCGCCGAATCAATCAGCCTGCCGGAAATTCCGCAGGACGTGCTGGCGCGCTATCCGGGCGTTGTGGAATCTATCGCTACGCTCGAAGCGGAAGGGTTCCCAATCTTCGCTTATGATGGCTCCCTCGGCGGCAAATACCCTGTTATCTGCGTTGTGCTGTTTAACCCGGCGAACGGCACCTGCTTCGCCTCCTTCGGCGCCCACCCTGATTTCGGCGTGGCGCTGGAACGTACTGTTACCGAGCTGCTGCAGGGCCGTGGTCTTAAAGATCTTGATGTCTTTACTCCGCCAACCTTCGACGATGAAGAAGTCGCGGAACACGCCAACCTTGAAACGCACTTCATCGATTCAAGCGGCCTGATTTCCTGGGATATGTTCAAACAGGATGCGGACTATCCGTTCGTGGACTGGAGCTTCTCCGGCACAACCGAAGAAGAGTTCGCTACCCTGATGGCTATTTTCAAAGCGGAAGATCAGGAAGTTTATATCGCGGACTACCAGCACCTGGACGTTTATGCCTGCCGCATTATCGTACCGGGCATGTCCGATATTTATCCGGCGGAAGACCTGCTGTTAGCCAACAACAATATGGGCTATCACCTGCGTGAAACCATCCTTGCTCTGCCGGGCAGCGAGTGGGAAAAACAGGATTATCTGGATCTGATCGCGCAGCTGGACGAAGAAGGCCACGATGATTTTACCCGCGTGCGCGAGCTGCTTGGTCTTGCGACCGGCAAAGACAATGGCTGGTATACGCTGCGCATCGGTGAGCTGAAGGCGATGCTGGCGCTGGCCGGCGGTGATTCAGAGCAGGCGCTGATCTGGACCGAATGGACCATGGAGTTCAACGCCTCTATTTTCAGCGCCGAGCGCGCCAACTACTACCGCTGCCTGCAAACGCTGCTGTTGCTGGCGATGGAAGAAGAACGCGAGCCGCTGCAATACCTGAATGCGTTTGTCCGCATGTATGGCGCGCAAACCGTGGAAGCAGCAAGCGCTGCGTTAAGCGGTGAGGCGGCGTTCCACGGCCTGCAGGCGGTAGACAGCGATCTTAAGGCATTCCCTGCGCACCAGGCGCTGTTGAGCGCTTATGAAAAACTACAGCGTGCAAAAGCTCGTTTCTGGCAGGCTAACTAACAGATGTACCGCGAGCAGCGTTTAATAAGCGCCGTTTGATCTATATTAGGGGGCAATAAAATTGCCCTCTAATATTGCTGACAAAGAAGGAAAAAGCGTGGTTTGTCCTTCTTTGTGATTATCAGCCGAGAATCAATGGATTGATTTTCTTTGTTCCTAAATGACGGCATTTTTTAGGTTTGTCACGCAGTAAGGTTTGACGCTAAGTTTCCCCTTCTTTTTATTATGCTAAAAAATAATTGCATATGTAACCAACTGGTTAAATACCGGTGAAATATTTCCATGTTAAACCAAATATATTGTTGTCATTATTTTGAAATACTCCGTTTTAATTAACGTTCAAAAAAGGCAGATTCGCCAAACATCAAATTAACGCATAATATTTAAAATTTATTTTTACTTTATAAATCAAATAAATAAACAGAAAACCGCCCATACAATAGCCGTGCCCAGGCCCGTAAGCTTGGCAAGATATGATCCACGTCAATTTTTACTCTATAATGCTTTGTTAGTATCTTCTCGACGAATTAATTAGAGAGAGTTAGTGTGAAAGCTGACAACCCTTTTGATCTATTGCTCCCACCAGCCATGGCAAAAGTTGCCGAAGACGCTGGCGTCTATAAAGCAACGAAACAACCGCTGACCACGTTTTATTTAGCGATCACCGCGGGCATGTTTATCTCGATTGCTTTTGTCTTTTACATCACCGCAACGACCGGCACTTCAACTATCCCGTTCGGTATCGCCAAGCTTATCGGCGGAACCTGCTTCTCTTTAGGTTTGATACTCTGCGTGGTCTGCGGTGCCGATCTGTTTACCTCAACCGTGCTGATTGTGGTGGCAAAAGCCAGCGGCCGCATCACCTGGGGTCAGTTAGCGCGTAACTGGATTAACGTCTACGTTGGTAATCTGATTGGCGCGCTTCTCTTTGTACTGCTGATTTGGCTGTCAGGAATGTATATGACCGCTAACGGCGCCTGGGGCCTGAACGTCCTGCAGACCGCCGATCATAAAATGCATCACACATTTATCGAAGCCGTGTGCCTCGGTATCCTCGCGAACCTGATGGTTTGCCTGGCCGTCTGGATGAGCTACTCCGGCCGTAGCCTGATGGACAAAATGTTTGCGATGATCCTTCCGGTAGCCATGTTTGTCGCCTGCGGCTTTGAGCACAGTATCGCAAACATGTTCATGATCCCGATGGGGATTGTGATTCGCGATTTCGCAAGTCCCGAATTCTGGACCGCCGTTGGATCCTCTGCGGATAGTTTCTCTCATCTGACCATACTGAACTTCATCACTGATAACCTTATTCCGGTCACTATCGGGAACATCATCGGCGGTGGTTTACTGGTCGGGTTGACATACTGGGTAATTTATCTGCGCGGCGATGACGATAAGCACTAACTTACGTCCACCGTGCAGGGAAGAAGAACTCCACATTAGAAGGTAGGTGTTACATGTCCGAGCTTAATGAAAAGTTAGCCACAGCCTGGGAAGGTTTTGCCAAAGGCGACTGGCAGAATGAAGTTAACGTACGTGACTTCATTCAGAAAAACTACACCCCTTACGAGGGCGACGAGTCCTTCCTGGCAGGAGCGACAGACGCAACTACCAGGCTGTGGGACAGCGTTATGGAAGGCGTTAAACAGGAAAACCGCACTCACGCGCCTGTCGACTTCGATACCGACCTCGCCTCCACCATCACCTCCCATGATGCTGGTTATATCAATAAGTCCCTCGAAACCATCGTGGGCCTGCAAACCGATGCTCCGCTGAAACGTGCCATCATTCCGTTCGGCGGCATCAAAATGGTTGAAGGTTCCTGCAAAGTATACGGTCGTGAACTCGACCCAATGCTGAAAAAGATCTTCACCGAATACCGTAAAACTCACAACCAGGGCGTGTTTGACGTTTACACCAAAGACATCCTGAACTGCCGTAAATCAGGCGTTATCACCGGTCTGCCGGATGCTTATGGCCGTGGCCGTATCATCGGTGACTACCGTCGCGTTGCGCTGTACGGTATCGACTACCTGATGAAAGACAAGTTCGCCCAGTTCAACTCGCTGCAGACCAAACTGGAAAACGGTGAAGATCTGGAAGCGACTATCCGTCTGCGTGAAGAGATCTCCGAACAGCACCGCGCGCTGGGTCAGATCAAAGAAATGGCGGCTAAATATGGCTGCGATATCTCCGGTCCTGCGACCAACGCTCAGGAAGCGATTCAGTGGACTTACTTCGGCTACCTGGCCGCGGTTAAATCTCAGAACGGCGCCGCGATGTCCTTCGGTCGCGTATCCACCTTCCTGGATGCTTATATCGAACGTGACCTGAAAGCAGGCAAAATCACCGAGCTTGACGCACAGGAAATGATTGACCACCTGGTCATGAAACTGCGTATGGTTCGCTTCC
>DAMALH010000016.1:0-2537 GCA_032000125.1 Buttiauxella sp.
GCCCGACGAGCTACCAGGCTGCTCCACCCCGCGTCCGTGGATGCGCACTATACTCTGCTCGCTTTTTGATGCAACCCTTTTTTTAAAAAATGCTTAATTTGCCACAGGCCGTTGAAAATAACGGCTTTTGGATTAATTTTTGTACACATCTGTTGCGGTGCGTATGCAACGCATTTAATTATCCCGAGGTGTTTGCTATCTTCGCGTGGGGTATAGCGGCATAAACCAGGGCGAGG
This sequence comes from Buttiauxella sp., assembly GCA_032000125.1. Taxonomy (GTDB): domain Bacteria; phylum Pseudomonadota; class Gammaproteobacteria; order Enterobacterales; family Enterobacteriaceae; genus Dryocola. Next base: position 237 of record DAMALH010000016.1, read on the forward strand.
CATTGATGAAAGGAAGTTGGATTAAGTATGTGGTAACAGGCGTGATGGTAGCAGCACTGGCGGCCTGTTCATCTAAACCGACTGACAAAGGTCAGCAATATAAAGACGGCAAGTTTACGCAGCCCTTTTCGCTGGTTAACCAGCCCGATGCGGTAGGCGCGCCGGTTAACGGCGGAGATTTCTCCGAGCAGGTCAATCAGATTCGCCAGGCCTCCCCAAGGCTTTTTAACAGCAAGAGCGACGTCTACGGTTCGGTGCAGCAATGGCTGCGGGCAGGCGGTGATACACGCCAGCTAAGCCAGTACGGCCTGGATGCCTGGCAGATGGAAGGGGCGGACAACTACGGCAACGTGCAGTTTACCGGCTATTACACGCCGGTGGTGCAGGCGCGTTACACCCGCCAGGGCGAATTCCAGTACCCAATCTATCGTATGCCACCTAAACGCGGGCGTTTGCCGTCGCGCGCGGAGATTTACAGCGGCGCGCTCGGCGACAGCTACATCCTTGCCTACAGCAACTCCCTGATGGATAACTTCATTATGGATGTACAGGGCAGCGGCTATATCGACTTTGGCGACGGCCGGCCATTAACCTTCTTCGGTTACGCGGGCAAAAATGGTCACGCCTACCGCAGCATCGGTAAAGTGCTTATCGATCGCGGCGAAGTGAAAAAAGAAGATATGTCGATGCAGGCGATTCGCCACTGGGGAGAAACCCACAGTCAGGCTGACGTGCAGGAACTGCTGGAGCAAAACCCGTCCTTCGTCTTCTTTAAGCCAGCAAGCTATGCGCCGGTTAAAGGAGCGAGCGCGGTGCCATTGATTGGCCGCGCATCGGTGGCATCCGACCGTTCTATTATTCCAGCGGGCACTACGCTGCTGGCGGAAGTGCCGCTACTGGACAACAACGGCAAGTTCAGCGGGCAATATGAGCTGCGCGTGATGGTGGCGCTGGATGTGGGCGGCGCGATTAAGGGACAGCACTTCGATATTTATCAGGGTATCGGTCCGGAAGCGGGCCACCGCGCCGGATGGTACAACCATTATGGCCGCGTCTGGGTGCTAAAAAACGCGCCGGGTACCGGCTCTGGCGGCAACGTATTTAGCGGTTAATGCCGCAAACTTTCCACCCTCTGACTACGGGCTGTATAATCAGCCCGTAGGGGTACGGATAAACTCTTCCGACATTGAAAATTTATTAGCAGCAAAAAATTTATTCCTTCTGGTTTACCCCAAACCCGCGAAAACCACGCTTTTCGCGGGTTTGTCATCAATGTAGCGGGCTGTAAAATCAGCCCGTAGGGTATACGATTAAAGTTTTCCGGCATTGAAAATTTATTAGCAGCAAAAAACTTATTTCTTCTGGTTTACCCCAAAGCTGCGAAAACCACGCTTTTCGCGGGTTTGTCATCAATGTAGCGGGCTGTATAATCGGCCCGTTTTTTATTCCCCGAGGAAATCCTGATGTCTGTCGTTCTGTCCGATGCCTGGCTGCAACGCTTTGGCGGCACTGCTCGTCTTTATGGGCGCGATGCTCTGCAACTGTTTGCCGGGGCGCATGTTTGTGTCATCGGTATTGGTGGCGTCGGTTCGTGGGCGGCGGAAGCGCTGGCGCGTACCGGGATCGGCGCGATTACGCTTATCGATATGGACGATGTCTGCGTGACCAACACTAACCGTCAGATTCATGCGCTGCGCGATAACGTCGGTCAGGCTAAAGCGGAAGTGATGGCCGCCCGCATTCGCGAAATTAATCCGGAGTGTCGTGTGACGGTGGTGGATGATTTTATTACTGCCGATAACGCCGCCGCGCTGCTCAGCCAGGGCTACAGCTATGTTATCGACGCCATCGACAGCGTGCGTCCTAAAGCGGCGCTGATTGCATACTGCCGGCGAAATAAGATCCCGCTGGTCACCACCGGCGGCGCGGGCGGGCAAATCGATCCGACGCAGATCCAGGTGACGGATCTGGCAAAAACTATTCAGGACCCGCTGGCCGCTAAGCTGCGGGAAAGGCTGAAGAGCGATTTTGGCGTGGTGAAAAACAGCAAGGGCAAGCTGGGCGTGGACTGCGTGTTTTCCACCGAGGCGCTGGTTTATCCGCAGGCGGACGGCTCGGTGTGCGCGGCAAAAAGTACCGCCGACGGGCCAAAGCGTATGGACTGCGCTTCGGGCTTTGGTGCGGCGACTATGGTCACCGCCAGCTTTGGTTTTGTGGCGGTTTCCCATGTGCTTAAGAAGATGATGGCGAAGGCGGCGAGAAGCGCCTGATCATGCTTCTCGCGCGGCCTGGCGCACGGCT
>DAMALH010000016.1:2547-98598 GCA_032000125.1 Buttiauxella sp.
GGCTTGCGCCAGCGCCGCCAGTCCGCTGCTGCGTGATGCGCTAAGCTGGTTGCGCAGCCCTAATTCGTCAAACAGCGCCAGCGGATCCCCAATTTGCAGCTCCTGCGCCGTTTTGCCTTCAATCGCCGTTAATAAAACCGCCAGCAAACCACGAACGATGCGGCCTTCGCTGTCGCCATAAAAGTGCAGCGTGCCGTTTGATTCGCGCTGATGGCCGAGCCAGACGCGGTTTTCGCAGCCAGCAATTTCGATATCATCGCGTTTTAAGTCTGCGGGCAGGGCGGGAAGCTGTTTGCCAAGCACGATCAGCTGTCGATATTTATCTTCCCACTGCTGCAGGGGGATGAACGTTGCGCGCAGCGTTTCAGCGGTAATAGCGTTGCCAAACGGATGCCCGGCTAAAAATCCACTCGTCATTTAATCCACCAGAATATCCAGCGCGCGGTCGATGGCTTTCACCAGCTCGTCCACGTCGCTTTGTGTGTTATAGGGGGCGAAGGACGCGCGAAGCGTGCCGCTCACTCCCAGCGCGGCAAGCAGCGGCTGTGCGCAGTGCTGTCCGGCTCGTAACGCGATGCCTGATTCTGCCAGCAGCGTTACCATGTCGCTGTGGTGAACCCCCGCGAAATCGAATGCCAGCAGGCTTGAGTCCTGGCAGCGGAAGCTGCGAAAGCCCGGGCGCTTCGCCAGCTCGGCTTCTGCAAGCGTTGCAAGCCCCCGGCTGTAAGTCTCCGCCTCAGCCACGTCTATATCTTCAAGCCATTCAAGCGCGGCGCTAAGGCCAATCACGCCGGCGACGTTTGGCGTACCGGCTTCAAAACGATAGGGCACCGCCTGCGTTTTGAAACCTTCAAACGAGACGTGGGTAATCATTTTACCGCCGCCAAGCCACGGCGACATCTCTGCCAGCAGGCCGGTTTTACCATACAGCGCGCCGATGCCCGTAGGTCCGTACAGCTTGTGGCCGGAGAAAGCATAAAAGTCGATATCCAGCGCCTGCACGTCCGGCGGGCAATGCACCACGCCCTGGGCGCCGTCCACCATCACCACTGCTCCAGCATCGTGCGCAAGGCCGATAGCTTTTGCGAGATCCGGGCAGCCGCCGGTTACGTTCGACATCTGCCCCAGCGCCAGAACTTTGGTGCGTGAGTTGAGCAAAGCAGGAAGCTGGTTGAGATCGGCAAGGTAATCTTTACCAATCGGCAGTTTAACAATACGTGCCCCGGTTTGCTCAGCGACCATCAGCCACGGCACGAAGTTAGCGTGGTGCTCGGCTTCGCTGACGATGATTTCATCGCCCGGCCGCAGGCGCGGGAGGGCGTAACACTGCGCAACCAGGTTGATGGCCTCGGTGGTGCCACGCGTCCAGATAATATCTTTGCCGGAAGGGGCGTTCAGCAAGGCTGCCACGGCTTCACGCGCCGCTTCGTAACGGGCAGTGAGGCGCTGCGCCGTAGGGAACTGGCTGCGGTGAACGTTGCCTGCGCTGAGGCTGTAAAATTGCTGGCTGGCGTCAACCACCGCCTGAGGTTTTAATGCGGTCGCCGCAGAGTCCAGATAGACGCCGGCATCCGCGAGCGCCGGGAACTGGCTGCGAAAATGGGCAGGGTTAAATGCTTTCATAATGATCCTCGTTTCAATCCGTAGATCGTGGCGCATTTCTTACGGGTGCACAAGGTATGCGTAACTATCGGAATGTTCTGCTTAACCTGGAAAAGTTACAAAAGAGAGTTATGCTAATAATTGTTAGGCTAAGGTTTCAGCCCGTAAGCAGAAGAGATTTAAGTAGCATTAAACTCTATATACAAGGAGAAGAATTATGAATAAGGCAGCCGCTATTGTATCTGCATGTATGATGACTTTTGCTCTTGCAGCATGTTCCAGCCCGAACTACGTAATGCACACCAACGATGGCCGCACCATTGTCTCCGATGGTAAGCCCCAAACCGATAACGAAACAGGGATGATTCAGTATAAAGATGCGAACGGGAACAAACAGCAGATCAACCGTACTGATGTGAAAGAGATGGTTGAGCTTAAGCATTGATAAGTGAATAAAAAAAAGCACCGCGTTAAGCGGTGCTACATTAATCACTATGGACAGACAGGGTAAATGTACAGGAAGTGAAAAGGGGTAGCTTTGCTACCGGGGTCTGGAATGCCAGACCAATTGCAAACACAACAACACAACATCACAACCGTAAGCCAAAAGCCCTCCAGAACACGCATTCCAGACAGCTTTTCGTTCCGGCTCAGGAAGTGCCGCCACTATAGGTATTTGCTGGTGCATCCTCAACGGACAATTTATAATGGCTCAGATAAAAAAAACTAATAGGTTAATTAAGTTAACCTTTTTGTTAACAGCCATTAACATTTAAGCCCCTTACCCATGTCCAAGCGTTTGCCACCTCTTAATGCGTTACGTGTTTTTGATGCCGCCGCACGTCACCTGAGCTTTACTAAAGCGGCCGAAGAGCTATTCGTCACTCAGGCGGCCGTTAGCCACCAGATTAAGTCTCTGGAGGACTTTTTAGGGCTAAAGTTGTTCCGTCGCCGCAACCGCTCGCTGCTGCTCACTGAAGAAGGGCAGAGCTATTACCTCGATATTAAAGAGATTTTTTCTCAGCTCACCGAGGCGACGCGCAAGCTCCAGGCCAGAAGCGCAAAAGGCGCGCTGACGGTAAGTTTACTGCCAAGTTTTGCCATTCACTGGCTGGTGCCTCGCCTTTCCAGCTTTAACTCAGCTTATCCGGGAATTGATGTCCGTATACAGGCCGTTGACCGTCAGGAAGATAAGCTTTCTGACGATGTTGACGTGGCTATTTTTTACGGCCGCGGAAACTGGCCCGGCCTGCGGGTTGAAAAATTGTACGCTGAGTATTTGCTGCCGGTCTGCTCGCCGATGCTGCTTACGGGCGACAGGCCAATCAAAACGCCGGACGATCTCGCGCACCACACTTTATTACACGATGCTTCGCGGCGGGACTGGCAAACCTATACGCGCCAGCTGGGCGTGAGCCACATTAACGTGCAGCAGGGGCCCATTTTCAGCCACAGCGCGATGGTGCTGCAGGCCGCCATTCACGGGCAGGGCATTGCGCTGGCGAATAACGTCATGGCGCAGTCTGAAATCGAAGCGGGCCGCCTGGTTTGCCCTTTTAACGACGTGCTGGTGAGTAAAAATGCCTTTTATCTTGTTTGTCATGACAGTCAGGCAGAACTCGGTAAAATAGCCGCATTCCGGCAGTGGATCCTGGCGAAGGCCGCCAGTGAACAGGAAAAATTCCGCTTTCGCTACGATCAATAAATAAATCTTCGCGCGGCCAGGCTGCGCCTTACAGTTAGGGTTACACCATGACCAGCCGTTTTATGCTGATTTTTACCGCTATCAGCGGCTTTATTTTCGTTGCCCTTGGGGCTTTTGGGGCACACGTATTAAGCAAATCTCTTGGTGTCGTTGAGATGGGCTGGATCCAGACGGGTCTTGAATACCAGGCTTTTCATACGCTGGCCGTTTTTGGCCTGGCGGTTGCTATGCAGCGCCGTATCAGCATCTGGTTCTACTGGAGCAGCGTGTTTATGGCGCTCGGCACCGTTTTATTCAGCGGCAGTCTCTATTGTCTGGCGCTGTCACATTTACGCCTCTGGGCGTTTGTTACACCCGTTGGCGGGGTAAGCTTCCTCGCCGGATGGGTTTTGATGTTGATCGGTGCAATGCGCCTGAAACGTAAGGGCGCAAGCCATGAATAATAAAGTTATTTTGTACTGCCGCCAGGGCTTTGAAAAAGAGTGCGCGGCGGAAATTACCGATAAAGCAGGAAGCCGCGGCGTATACGGTTTTGCGCGTGTTAAAGAAAGCAGCGGCTATGTAATTTTTGAATGCTATCAGCCAGAAGACGCTGACAAGCTGGCGCGTGAACTGCCGTTTAGCGATCTGATCTTCGCTCGCCAGATGATCGTTGCCGGCGAGCTGTTAAAAGATCTGCCGCCGGAAGATCGCATCACGCCGATCGCCGGGATGCTGCAGGGCGTGGTGGAGAAGGGCGGCGAGCTGCGCGTTGAGGTTGCCGATACCAACGAAAGCAAAGAGCTGCTGAAGTTCTGCCGCAAGCTGACGGTCCCGCTGCGGGCCAGCCTGCGTGACGCGGGCGTGCTGGCTAACTATGAAACGCCAAAGCGCCCTGTGGTGCACGTTTTCTTTATCGCCCCTGGCTGTTGCTATACCGGTTATTCGTATTCCGACAACAACTCACCGTTTTATATGGGCATTCCCCGGCTTAAATTCCCGGCGGATGCGCCAAGCCGTTCAACGCTCAAGCTCGAAGAAGCGTTCCACGTCTTTATTCCTGCCGACGAATGGGACGAACGCCTGGCAAACGGAATGTATGCGGTGGATTTGGGCGCCTGCCCCGGCGGCTGGACTTACCAATTGGTGAAACGCAACATGTGGGTCTCTTCCGTGGATAACGGCCCGATGGCGCAAAGCTTGATGGACACCGGGCAGGTGACGTGGCTGCGTGAAGACGGGTTTAAATATAAGCCAACGCGCAATAACATCTCCTGGATGGTATGCGACATGGTTGAAAAGCCTGCGAAAGTGACGAGCCTGATGACGGCCTGGCTGGTGAACGGCTGGTGCCGTGAAACCATCTTTAACCTCAAGCTGCCAATGAAAAAGCGCTACGAGGAAGTGTCGCAAAACCTTGCGCAGATGCGTGAGAAGCTACAAGAAAACGGCATCAGCGCGCAGATTCAGGCACGCCAGCTTTATCACGACCGGGAAGAAGTGACCGTGCACGTGCGCCGTATGTGGGCCGCCGTGGGCGGCCGTCGCGACGAGCGTTAACAGCAAAACGGCAGGGTGGATGACGCAAGCTTATCCGCCCTGTCCTCGCTTAACGGGTAAGCGTAACTGCTGCAAATTCCCGTCCAGCTTTAAATCCGTCTGCAAACGTGCAACCTGGCGACAGGTGAAGGCGCTCTCTTTATGCGACTCCAGCTTTTTCCGCCATTTCTCCGGTACCTCGTCCAGCTGCTGATACAGCGCTTCAAGCGTTGAGAACTGGTTTATCAATTGGGTGGCGCTTTTGGGCCCGATGCCCGCCACGCCCGGTATTTTGCTGCTGCTTATGCCTGTAAGGCCCCAGAAATCAGGCAGTTGCTCGGGCAGCACGCCATACTCTTGCGCAATGAAAGGCGCATCCAGCCAGCGTTTCTGGAAGTAGTCGCGAATCTCAATCCCCGGCGCCAGCAGCTGGCAAAAACCTTTATCGGTGGAAATGATAGTGGCGCGATGGCCGCCCGCTGAGAGCTTAACGGCAAGGGTTGCAGCCAGATCGTCCGCCTCGTTCCCCTGCGAATGCCAGCAGGCGACGCCGCGACGGGCGAAGGCTTCCCGAATGACGGGCATTTCATGCTGCAGGGATTCCGGCATCGGCGCACGGCCGGCTTTGTAGTCCGGCAGCACCTGATGCCGCCAGCCTTCGCGCCTGTTTTCATCGTCAAACACCGCAACGGCATGGGTTGGCTGGCTGTGGGTTATCAGCAGTTCAAGGGCGTGCAGACAGGTGTCGACGCAGGGGGAGCCCTGTACCGCATGAATACGGCGAATAAGGTTCAGCGCGTCGACGATAAGTAGATGAATGTTCATTGTTTTTCACTTTCTGTAGCGACTCCGCCTACTTTAACATCTCCCCGCGCGGGGGGCGAATCTGAGAAAGCGATTTGGGAAAGCGCCTCGCAAAAAATCATCGTTTTTACTTCTGCAAAGGCATTGCTAATTAATTTGATTGCTATGTATATTTTAAACGAACAGAAAAATCAGAGATAACAATATGAGCAACAGCACGCACCTCGCACATCGCATCCAGAATCTGCAGCCTTCGGCTATTCGTGAACTTTTAAAACACAGCAAAATGCCGGGCGTGATTTCGCTTGCGGGCGGTATTCCTTCCCATGAACTGTTCGATAAAGAAGGCCTGGCGCAAGCCACGCACAGGGTCGTGGGTGAGAGCTTTAACGACGCTTTCCAGTATGGCTTAACGGAAGGGAACGTTGAGCTTCGCCAGCAGCTTGTCAGGCTTTGCCAGGAGCGCGGCATTACCACCAGCCCTGACCAACTGCTTATCACCTCCGGTTCTCAGCAGGCGCTGGATCTGTTAATTCGCGCGCTGGCAAACCCCGGCGACGTGTTTGTCGTTGAACGTCCAACTTACCTTGCCACGCTGCAAATTCTTAGCCTCACGGAAGCCACGGTAAAATCCGTCGGCGGCGACGAGCACGGCATGATCGTTGATGAGCTCGAAGATTTACTGAAAACGACCCGCATTAAGTGCGTTTATCTGGTGCCTACCTTTGGCAACCCGAGCGGCACAACGCTCAGCGCTGAGCGCCGCGAGAAGCTGGTGAAACTGGCCGTTGAGCATGATTTCGTTATCATTGAAGACGATCCGTACGGCGCAATCAGCTTTACCGATAGCCGTGAGAAAACGCTTTTCCAGGTTGCGGCGGAAAGAGGCAATCACGAAAACGTGGTCTATACCTCAACCTTCTCTAAAATTCTGGCGCCGGGGCTGCGTGTGGGCTGGTTAATCCTGCCGGAATGGATGAAGCAGAAGGTGGCTATCATTAAGCAGGCTACCGATCTGCATGCCAACTCTCTCTCCCAGTCGTTAGTGGCGGCTTATCTGACTCTGGACCGGTTGAATCCGCAGATTGCGCTGATTCGCGAGGCCTATAAGCAGAAATGCCTTAGCCTGTCGCGCTACCTGCAGGATGAGCTGGGCGAGCACATCAGCTTTAACCAGCCGCAGGGCGGGATGTTCCTGTGGGCGAAGTTCCGCTACGAGTTTGATACCACCAGGTGGCTGCAGCAGACGCTGGAAAAAGGCGTGGTCTACGTGCCCGGCGAGTTCTTCTTTAGCGACAACGCGGATAAAAAGACGCTGCGTTTCTCTTACGCCACGGCCTCGGAGGAACAGCTTTACGAGGCGGTGAAGCGGCTGAAGTCGGCGCTGTAAATAAAAAGGAGCCTTTTGGCTCCTTTTTTAATCACGCTATGCGTTTTGTACCAGCTCTTTCTCTCGTATCTTACCGCCGACGCGTCTTGAGTAGAGCGCGGTTACGATCGGCACCAGAATTGCCGTTACGACGACGCTTGCGGCGACTAGCGCGGTAGCGGAAGCCGCAACGGGTTCAAACGCCGGATTGATTTGCGCAATGATAACCGGATTCGCCACCGCCGCTCCCGCCGCAGAAGAGGCGGCAATGCCCGCGGTCCCGTTACCTCCGGCAATAAATTTATCGGCCAGTATCAACGGGATGCCGGTAATTATGATTACGGCAACGCCCAGCAGAATGCCCAGCAGGCCGGTATCCATAATCACCCTCAGGTTGATGGTGTTGCCCAAAGCAAATCCGAAGAACGGAATCAGCGTTGGCGTAGCCTTGCTGAAAAAGGCGCGCAAATCATGATCAAGATTACCCAGCGTGAAGCCAACCAGGAAAGGCAGCACGGCGCCGACAAAGTGGTGCGGCTCAAACGTGGCCAGGCCAGCCGAACCCAGAATCACCATCGTCATCAACGGTCCGGATTCCAGCGACATCAGAACGAATGCGCCAGACTCTTCTTTGGTGCCGTACTGGTTCATCAGGCTGGCGTACAGGCCGCCGTTAGTCATGTCCATGGCTGAAACCAGCGCCAGTACTGACAGACCAGCAAACATTCCGGTCTGGATTCCTTCGTCGGGAATAAAGGAGGAGGCAATCATCGCCACAACCCAGGCAACCGCTATTTTGGTGATAACCAGCGTGCCGGATTTGCGCAGTACCGTACCGGTGGCGCGTAAATCAATGGAGGCGCCAATACAGAAAAACCACACCGCAAGAATAGGAACGGTGCCGCCGATCATACCTTTAGTAAAGGAGCCAAAGTAGCTCCCTGCATCCGGCGCGAAGGTATTTAACAACGCGCCAAGCAGCAGCGGAATGAGCATCATCCCGCCAGGAATACGTTCAATATTCGCTTTAATTTTCATAAAAATTCCTCATCATTCCTTATTGAACCCTGCGTGACGGCTTAAAATGCGCGCACGGGTTCGCAATAAAAATCTTGTATTTTTATTGGGTTATCTGAAGTTTCCGCACAAAGTACTGAAGCTTATTCTTTAGTACAGGTCTGGTATGTTGCTATGAACGAGGTTTTCCCGAATGGTTAGGCTCCGAAAGCTACTGTATGGCGGCCACTATCCATCCATCGGAATTATGATTCAATCAAAATGAAACAATATTTCAATTTGGATCACATTATTTTTATGCCAACGCTGCTAAAGTATTTATTAAGAAGCTGAGATGTAAATAACGTGTAATAAAAGATATTTATATCGCCGTTTTTCATTAATAGCGACGGATGTGATTAGCGTATCCGTTCGAATATGCCGGTGAGGAGAAGTAATGGAGATTCGTCAAAGCATTCACAGCGAACATGCGAAAACGCTGGATACGGCTGGTCTGCGCAAAGAGTTTTTGATTGAGAAGATTTTTATCGCCGATCGGTACACCATGACCTACAGCCATATCGACCGCATTATTGTCGGCGGCGTGATGCCGGTGACGCGCTCAGTGAGCGTGGGCGGTGAAGTGGGCAAACAACTGGGCGTGAGCTATTTTCTTGAGCGCCGGGAGCTGGGCGTTATCAACATTGGTGGCGCAGGCACCATTACGGTTGACGGCACCTGCTATGAAATTGGTCATCGCGATGCGCTGTATGTAGGAAAGGGCGCGAGAGAAGTGGTGTTTGAAAGCGTTGATGCGGCGCAACCCGCCCGCTTTTACTATAACTGCGCGCCGGCCCATACCACTTACCCAACCAGGCGCGTTACGCCTGCGGATGTATCACCGGTCACGCTGGGTGAAGACGTCACCAGCAATCGTCGCACTATCAACAAATATTTCGTTCCGGACGTGCTGGAAACCTGTCAGTTGAGCATGGGGCTAACGGAACTGGCGCCTGGCAACCTGTGGAACACCATGCCGTGCCACACCCATGAACGCCGTATGGAAGTCTATTTCTACTTTGGGCTGGAAGAGAATAGCTGCGTTTTCCATATGATGGGGCAGCCGCAGGAAACCCGTCATCTTGTGGTGCAAAATGAACAGGCCGTTATTTCGCCGAGCTGGTCGATTCACTCGGGCGTAGGCACGCGCGCTTATACCTTTATCTGGGGTATGGTGGGTGAGAATCAGGTGTTTGACGATATGGACCACGTCAAAGTGGGGGATTTGCGCTAGGACGCTCCGCTATAAAAAAGGCCCTCAATCGAGGGCCTCAGATTGCTGACCAGGAAGTAAAAAGCGTAGTTTTTCCTTCCTGGTGATTATCAGCTGAAAATTAATGGATTGATTTTCCTTGTTTTTAAACGACAGCCCTTTTTAGTTTTATCACGCTGGAAGTTTTGTCGTCAGTCTGAGGCCCTCAATCGAGGGCCTTGCTTTTTAATCACAGGAAACTTTCATCGCCAGCCCACCGCGTGAAGTTTCGCGGTATTTGGCGTTCATGTCCTTGCCGGTTTCATACATCGTTTCGATAACTTTATCGAGGGAAACGCGCGGCTCGCTGGTGCGACGCATCGCCATACGAGCGGCGTTGACCGCTTTCACCGCGGCAATAGCGTTTCGCTCAATGCATGGCACCTGAACCTGGCCCGCGACCGGGTCGCAGGTAAGCCCGAGGTTATGTTCCATGCCGATTTCCGCCGCGATACAAACCTGTGCCGGGCTGCCGCCCAATAGCTCCGCAAGGCCTGCCGCCGCCATTGAACAGGCTACGCCGACCTCGCCCTGGCATCCTACTTCTGCCCCGGAAATCGAAGCGTTCATTTTATACAGGGACCCGATAACGCCCGCCGCCAGGAAATAGCGCGCGCAGGAGTTTGCGTTTACTTCCCGGATGAACTTATCGTAGTACGCCAGCACCGCAGGGACGATACCGCAGGCGCCGTTGGTTGGGGCGGTAACAACTCGGCCGCCCGCAGCGTTCTCTTCGTTAACCGCCAGGGCAAACATGTTGATCCAGTCCACCACGGCCATTGGGTCGGAGTTGTTCTTATCGCTGCTTACCAGCATCCTGCGTAACGCTGCCGCACGGCGCGGTACACGCATTTTGCCCGGCAGCACGCCTTCGGTGGTGATGCCGCGTTCAATGCCGCCGCGCATCACTTGCCAGACGTTGGCGAAATGCGCGTCGATTTCCGCCTGGCTATGCATTGCTCGTTCGTTTTGCATCATCAGTCCCGAGAGCGACAGGCCGGTTTCATCGCAGTGTTTGCGTAAATCCGTTGCGTTCTTATACGGATAAGGCACAGCAACTTGTTGGGTATCTTCCTGCCCAAAATGCGCCTCATCGACGATAAAGCCGCCGCCGATGGAATAGTATGTCTGGCCGTACAATGCCTTATCGCCTGCCATCGCCGTGATTCGCATACCGTTTTCATGCAGAGAGAGGTTGTCGGTATGGAAATTCATGCAGCGGTCTACCGGGAATTCCACCTCGTGCGCGCCATTAGCCAGCATCAGTCGGCCATGGGTGTTCACATCCTGAATGAAATGCGGAATGGCATCGATATTCACGGTATCCGGCAGGTTACCTGCGAGTCCCATAATAATTGCGATATCGGTATGGTGGCCTTTACCGGTCAGAGAGAGCGAGCCATAAACGTCAACAATGACGCGGGTGACATCGCGCAATATCCCTTGCGCAATTAAGTCATCAGCGAACTGTTTGCCAGCCTTCATTGGGCCGACGGTATGGGAGCTGGAAGGTCCGATACCGATTTTAAAAATGTCGAATACGCTAATCATGATGCGTCCATTGCGTGAGTGACTTTGAAGGGGGAGGTAACCGCCCGCAGAAAGCGGGCGGTTTTACTTTTTGACAAAGAAAGAAAAAACGTGGTTTTTCCTTCTTTGTGGTCATCTGTCGAAAATTAATGAATTAATTTTCCATGTTAATTTTTCATCGGGATATTTTCTTCTCGCTACCGCAAGAGATTTGTTATCCGTTTCTGACCGCCCGCAGAAAGCGGGCGGTTTAACGCTAATCGTTGCTGAATTAGCCGAACAGAGAGTAAGAGATAGCGGAGATAGCAATCAGGCCCATTACCACAACGAATACGTTGCTGATATGGCCGCTGTATTTACGCATGGCAGGTACTTTCTGAATAGCGTACATCGGCATCAGGAACAGGATCATCGCGATCACCGGGCCGCCCAGGGTTTCAATCATCCCCAGGATGCTTGGGTTCAGGGTAGCCACAATCCAGGTAGTGATCAGCATGAAGATAGCGGTGATACGGTTCAGCTTGTTGATTTCAATGCTTTTACCTTTGCCGCGCAGCGACTTGATAACCATACCGTTGAAGCCTTCACGGGCGCCTAAATAGTGGCCAAGGAAGGATTTGGTGATGGCAACAATCGCAATGATCGGCGCCATCCAGGCGATAACCGGTGCGTTAAAGTGGTTGGCCAGGTAAGACAGAATAGAGATGTTCTGCGCCTTGGCTTCGGCCAGATCCGCAGGGGAGAGGCTCAGTACGCAACTGAACACGAAGAACATTACCGTCAGCACCATCATGATGTGCGCATAGGACAGGATGCGGGAACATTTCTTCTCAGCGCCTTCGCCGTATTCATTACGTTTTGCTACCGCGAATGCAGAGATAATAGGCGAGTGGTTAAAGGAGAACACCATTACCGGAATTGCCAGCCACAGCGTCATCCACAGGCCGCTGCCGGTCGCCGGCGACGCGCTGAAGGACATGCTTTCGAATGCCGCGCCGCTCCAGTTAGGAATCAGGTACAGCGCCAGCATCATCAGTGCCGCCACAAACGGGAACACCAGAATGCTCATCGCTTTAACGATCATTTGCTCGCCGAAGCGCACGATGGTCATCAGGCCAACAATCAGAATCAGGGACAGGATAGCGCGCGGTGGAGAAACCATACCCAACTGGTGAGTAATAAAGCTGTCCACGGTGTTGGTGATGGCTACGCTATACACCAGCAGGATTGGGTAAATGGCGAAGAAGTAAAGCAGGGTAATGATTTTACCGGCGCCAACGCCAAAGTGCTCTTCTACAACTTCGGTAATGTCTTCGCCAGGATTTTTACCGGACAGCACAAAGCGGGTTAAGCCGCGGTGCGCAAAGAAGGTCATCGGGAAAGCAAGAATGGCCATAATAAACAGCGGAATAAGGCCGCCAACGCCTGCGTTAATCGGCAGGAACAGCACGCCAGCACCGATGGCAGTGCCATACAGGCCAAGCATCCACATGGTATCTGACTTACGCCAGGAACTTTTTGTCTCGACAGAGGCAATACTGCCGGTTTGTGTAGTATCCATCAACTTCTCCAGAAAGAATGATTTTTGCAAAATTTCAGTCAATAACGATGCTTATCAAATGACCGCTGAAACTAAATTCTGTGTCAGGCCTTTTTTCTAGTAATTTTGACCCGTGACTATCGGCGGGCGGAAAGATACATTTATGCCATCAATGTATCAGTGATCGCGATCCCAAATGCAAGAATCAACCATCCGAGCAGTTATTGGCGATATTTCAAACTGGATGTGATCATTCATGCAACATTTATGCGCAAAAATATTAGCATTTGTGAAAGATGCAATATATTCGATACGAGTAAATAGTTGATTTTTGTCTACATAAAGAGGATTAAACAGCATTTTAACGAGGGGAATATATAAATGGCATGATGTCTTACGGCAGAGCGGACGGGAAAAGCAATCGTTTGGCCTGCGAGGCAACAGAAGAAAAAAGGCGACATTGCTGTCGCCTGGGCCAGTGAATCAGGTGCAGATTTCGTAGCAGGGGATATAGGCGCTACCGGGGAGTTTCATACGGTGCTGCGCTACAAAGCCCTGTAGCAGATCGTCCATGCGTTTCATCATTCGGGCATCGCCGTGGATTTTGTACGGACCGTATTGTTCGATGGCGCGAATACCACCCTCTTTTACGTTCCCTGCCACAATGCCGGAGAAAGCCCGACGCAAAGAGGCGGCCAGCTTTTCTGCCGGCTGATTCGGGTAAAGATTGAGATCCGCCATATTTTCATGTGTTGGCTCAAACGGCATTTGTAGATCCTGCGCGATGCGCATCGACCAGTTAAAGCTATAGGCGTCGCCTGTTTCACGCCGATTCTCTTTCACCTGCGGCATGGCCTTTTTCATCAGGCGGGCCACTTCCGGCGCGTCATCAATAATAATTTTATAGTGACGACGTGCCTGTTCACCAACGGTGCTGACGATAAACTCGTCCAGCACGCGGAAGTAATCCGCGCTCTCTTTCGGGCCGGTCAGAATCAGCGGCAGGATCTGATCGTGGTTGTGCGGATTCATCAGAATACCCAACAGATACAGCAGCTCTTCTGCCGTGCCCACGCCGCCCGGGAAGATGATTATGCCGTGGGCGATACGGACAAAGGCTTCCAGACGCTTTTCGATATCCGGCATGATGATCAGCTCGTTGACCAGCGGATTAGGCGGCTCAGCGGCAATGATCGACGGTTCTGTCAGGCCGATAAAGCGCCCCTCTTTATAGCGCTGCTGCGCGTGCCCCACGGCTGCACCTTTCATCGGCGCTTCCATCGCGCCCGGCCCGCAGCCGGTGCAGATATTCAGCTCACGCAGCCCCAGTTGGGTGCCGACGCGGCGTGCATACAGGTATTCGTTTTCGTTAATGGAGTGCCCGCCCCAGCAGACGACGAGGTTTGGCGCCTCGCCGACGTGCAGCGCACGGGCGTTGCGTAGAATCGAAAACACCATATTGGTGATATGCGAGGAGTCTTCCAGATCAAGGTTCTGGAAGCGGCCTGCGTTTGCGAGCTGGCCGTTAACAAACAGAATGTCGCGTAATACCGCGAACAGGTTAGCCTGCAGGGCGCGGATAATGCGGCCATCGACAAAGGCGTCTTCCGGTGGATTGATAAGCTCCAGCTTAACGCCGCGTTCACGGCGCAACACGTTGATATCAAAGTTTTCGTAGCGCGAGAGAAGTTCTTTGCTGCTGTCGGTCTGGCTGCCTGAGTTAAGGACGGCAAGCGAACAGTTGCGGAAAAGTTGGTAAATGTCGCTGCTGGCCGTGCGTTTAAGCATATCGACTTCCAGTTGCGACAGCATATCCATTGAGCCAAGAGGGCTAATATGTGTAATCAAGTTAACTCCTTACGGAGCGAGTGTGCCGCTCCCAATGATTACAATAGCCCTGCCTCATCGAATTTAACAACCCGAAAACCATTACTCCGTTATCGCCTGCGAGGCATTTCGCATTTATTGACGAACGAGGCGGCCAAAGGCCGGATGGAAATCGGTATTGGTGCGCCACGGGTTGATATCCAGCCCGCCGCGGCGGGTATAACGCGCATAGACGCTCAGCGACTGTGGCCCGCAAAAACGCTGGACGTCGTTGAAAATGCGTTCAACGCACTGCTCATGGAATTCGTTATGGTGGCGGAATGACACGAGATAACGCAGCAGCTTTTCACGGTCAATACGCGGGCCGCGATAACGAATCTGCACTGAACCCCAGTCGGGCTGATGGGTAATCAGGCAGTTGGATTTCAGAAGGTGGCTGACCAGCGTTTCTTCTACGATTTCGTCTCCGGCGGCACCCGTCAGATAATCGGCACTGAATTCATAGCTATCGATAACGATGTTCTGCTCATCGATGCACTCGCCGTTGAAAGCGGCGATTTCCTGGGCTTCAAGCTCGTGCAAACGGAACAGCACGACGCTGACATCGCCCTGTGCGCAGGCGCTCAGGTCACGCGTTAAGGTTTCCTGTACGCTTTCCCAGCCGCTAAAGCGCGTCTGGTTAAAACTGTTGAGATAGAGCTTAAAGCTTTTGGATTCAACGAGGTTCACGCTGTTAGCATCAAGCTGTACGTGCCCAACGGCCACCTGCGGCAGGCCGTTATCGTTTAGCCAGGACAGTTCGTATAGCGTCCAGATATCGCCACCGGTAAAGGGCAGGTTATCCGCCCGCAGGCCTAACGGATCGCGGTTCAGACTGCGCGGCACGGCCTGAAGCAGGCCGGGTTCGTAGGTGTCCTGGTAAGCGGTTGGCTTGCCCAGCGTCAGGCCGCTCAGCGCCTGGTGTTTTTCATAAGACATGTGTCACCGATAGAATGCAGGTACAATTGGCCTCTATTGTACCGCAGCCTTAGGTGAGTGAGAAATTGATGGATAACGATGTGCGCCAGGCGCTGGAAGCATTTACCGAACGTTTTTGTACGCAGTGGCGTGAGCAAACCG
This sequence comes from Buttiauxella sp., assembly GCA_032000125.1. Classification (GTDB taxonomy): domain Bacteria; phylum Pseudomonadota; class Gammaproteobacteria; order Enterobacterales; family Enterobacteriaceae; genus Dryocola. The sequence goes on from DAMALH010000016.1 coordinate 17,870, forward strand.
GCGGCTGGCCCGCAAGCGAAGAGCTGTACGGCGTTCCGTCACCCTGCATTGTCACCACCACCGGCAGCGACGTGCGCTGGCAGCCGCAACCTTTTTCCCTTGAGGACGATTTAAGCGGCGTTGCGCGCGCGCTGGATATCTCGCTCCAGCCGGCGGCCCATCAGTTTTATACCACACAGTTCGCAGGCGATATGCCCGCGCTATCCGGCAGCGTGGTTTTGACGCTTCTGCAGGCCTGGAGCGAGGACGACTTTCAGCGCGTTCAGGAAAATCTCATCGGCCACCTGGTAACGCAGAAACGTCTGAAACTCCCACCGACCCTTTTTCTGGCCACCACGCAGGACGAAATGGAAGTGGTGTCGCTGTGCAACTTAAGCGGTGAAGTGGTGCTGGAAAAAATTGGCACTAAGCAGCGCACGACGCTGGCGCCCTCGCTGGTGGCATTCCTGGAATCGCTCCAGCCGCGGGTTATTTAGCCCGGTCGCGCAGCTTGCGTGTGAGAGATCTCTTACAAACCCTGTAAGAGATCGCTAACTTTTTAGCAGGCATTGGCTGACCGCTATTATTGCATTCCTTTACTTTTCAAACTGTTGGATATCTGCCGCTTGGCTTTCGAACGAAAGTTTATGGGAACTATCCCGCCGGGTCCCTTGTCACAAACGGCCAAATAAGAGATCCTGTATTCATCGACAGGACGTCGAATAGTGAAGGCGACATCAGGATGACGTCCCTTCATGCGGAAGCGGAACACGTCAGGAAGGCGTTACAGGGAAGGCTTCAGGAAGAAGCAAGGAACCACTCAGGATGAGTAAGGGACACCTCCAGGAAGGAGAATGAGAGCCGAATCAGGGTGATTGGCGGGTCAGGAAGACTAAAGGATTTCGCAGCAGGATGATGCAGGACACCAGCAGGATGCCGGTTGCAGGATGCATGTACGATGGATTGTAGGTCAGGAGACCGCAGGACAAAGTTGTCACGGACGAGCAGGGAGCACTAAAAGTAGCCGGATTAGCTGCGAAACGAACCGGGAGCACTGTTTATACAGTGCTCCCTTTTTTTATGCTTTTTTTCGCCAGGCCAAAGAAGTGATATGCTTGCCCGCTTTATTGGCCTGACGTATGAGGTTTTTATGGAACGCCATGCGCTGGTACGCCAGCATTTACAAGCAATCGAACAGGTTTTACGCGATCACCAGCAGTGGCAGGGTATTGCTCCGCAGCCTGCCGCCTTTGAAAGCACGCAGCCATTTTGTATGGATACGCTGGAGCCGCATGAGTGGCTACAGTGGGTGCTGATTCCGCGTATGCACGCGCTTATCGACAGCAAACAGCCGCTGCCATCTTCTTTTGCCATTGCCCCCTATTATGAAATGGCGCTTGATGCCGCCCATATCGGCCGCGAACCGCTGCTGGCCGCCCTGCAGGAGCTGGACGTTCTGTTTGCCGGTGCCGCCGACTGATGCTGGAAATCATCTATCAGGACGAATGGCTGGTAGCGGTGAACAAACCGTCTGGCTGGCTGGTGCACCGTAGCTGGCTGGACCGGCACGAAAAAGTCTTCGTGATGCAAACCGTGCGCGATCAAATCGGCCAGCACGTGTTCACCGTCCATCGTCTGGACAGGCCGACGTCCGGCGTGCTGCTGATGGGGCTTTCAAGCGAGGTTGGGCGGCTACTGTCGCAACAGTTCGAAAATCATCAGGTTCAGAAGCGTTATCATGCAATAACTCGCGGCTGGCTTGAGGATGAGGCGGTGCTGGATTACCCGCTAACCGAGGAGCTGGATAAAATTGCTGACAAGCATGCCAGCCAGGATAAAGGCCCGCAGCCTGCGGTAACCCATTATCGCGGCGTGGCGACGGTTGAAATGGCGGTGTCGGCGGGACGTTACCCGACGGCGCGCTACAGCCTCGTGGAACTCGAACCGCAGACCGGCCGCAAGCACCAGTTGCGCCGCCACCTTTCGCACCTGCGCCATCCTATTATTGGCGATTCGAAGCACGGTGATTTGCGCCAGAATCGCGCTGCTGCGGAACATTTCGGCTGCCAGCGTTTAATGCTGCACGCAAGTCACCTTCAGCTTAATCACCCGGTTACCGGCGAGCCGCTCGTTTTGCGCGCGCAGCTTGACGATACGTGGATGCAGATGATGTCACAGTTTGGCTGGCACGGCATGCTCAGCGATATCGAAAAGGTTGAGTTTGCGGCAGGCAACCGTCAGGATGAAAACCAGAAACCCTAATCCAGGAAGTTAACCGATGGCCGAAGTGGGAATTTTTGTTGGCACCATGTATGGAAACTCGCTGCTGGTGGCAGAAGAAGCCGAAGCGATTTTGATAAAGCAGGGACACAAAGCGACGGTGTTTGAAGACCCGGAGCTGGCAGACTGGCAACGCTACCGCCAGCATTACGTGCTGATTGTCACCTCGACCACCGGCCAGGGCGATTTACCCGACAGTATTGTTCCGCTGTTTCAGGCCTTAAAAGACGAAGTGGGTTACCAGCCGGAGCTACGCTACGGGCTGATTGCCCTGGGCGACAGCAACTACGACCATTTCTGCGGCGGCGGTAAAAAGTTTGATGCGCTGCTCCAGGAGCAGGGCGCAACGCGAGTGGGGAGCGTGCTGGCAATCGATGCTAACGATCACCCCGAGCCGGAAGCGGTCGCCAATCCCTGGGTTGAGCAGTGGGCTAAGCTGCTGGGCTGAATTAATTCTTTCCCGGCGGGTAAGCGGCAGCGCTACCCGCCTTATTTTTGCGGCCCATGTCACCGCGTCTATCCACCTGCCCGCAAACCCGTCCCCCTCGATTTTCTACTTTGTTGCAAAAAGCGTGAACCATCCCTCGGCTTTATGGACAGACGCCAGAAACTGCTCGAACGTTGAGCATCAAACTTGTGTCTTTGCACGATGAGGCCAGCCAGTTCCCTCCATATACTTTCTTCCGGTTAAGTAATAAAACCGCGCAAACCAGCGTAATAGCTCGTTTCGCTAATAAAAATACCGTGCCAAAAACCAAGCACCCTTTCCGTTACCCTACAAATGCTGTTTAGTTCAGGAGTGCATCATGAACACAATTAGCCAAACGGCGAGCGTGGTCGAAAAAAGGACTAACGCCCGCTACTGGATAGTGGTGATGCTGTTTATCGTCACTTCATTTAACTATGGCGACCGCGCCACCCTGTCTATTGCCGGCTCCGAGATGGCAAAAGACATCGGGCTTGACCCCATCGGTATGGGATACGTTTTCTCCGCGTTCTCATGGGCCTATGTCATCGGCCAGATTCCGGGCGGCTGGCTGCTTGACCGCTTCGGGTCGAAGCGCGTCTATTTCTGGTCCATTTTCATCTGGTCGATGTTTACCCTTTTGCAGGGCTTCGTCGATATCTTTAGCGGCTTTGGCATTATCATCGCGCTGTTTACGCTGCGTTTTCTGGTGGGCCTGGCCGAAGCGCCATCTTTCCCCGGCAACAGCCGCATCGTGGCGGCCTGGTTCCCGGCGCAGGAGCGCGGCACCGCGGTCGCCATTTTTAACTCCGCGCAATATTTTGCGACAGTGATCTTTGCCCCGGTGATGGGCTGGCTGACGCACGAAGTGGGCTGGTCGCACGTGTTCTTCTTCATGGGCGGGCTGGGTATCGTCATTAGCTTTGTCTGGCTGAAGGCGATCCACGACCCTAACAGCCATCCGGGCGTGAACAAAAAAGAGCTTGAATACATCGAAGCGGGCGGCGCGCTCATTAACATGGATCAGAAAAAGGCCAAAGAGCACGTTCCCTTTGCACAAAAGTGGGGCCAGATCAAACAGTTGATTGGCTCACGCATGATGATTGGCATCTATATCGGCCAGTATTGTATCAATGCCTTAACCTATTTCTTTATCACCTGGTTCCCGGTTTATCTGGTGCAGGAAAAGGGAATGTCGATTCTGAAGGCGGGCGTTGTGGCTTCGGTGCCAGCGGTATGTGGATTTATGGGCGGCGTGCTGGGCGGGGTTATCTCCGACTGGCTGTTGCGCCGCACCGGTTCGCTAAATATTGCGCGTAAAGCGCCCATCGTGCTGGGAATGTTGCTCTCGGTCAGCATGGTGTTCTGTAACTACGTGCAGGCTGAATGGCTGGTGGTGGGCTTTATGGCGATGGCTTTCTTCGGCAAGGGCATCGGTGCGCTGGGCTGGGCCGTGATGGCCGACACCGCGCCAAAAGAGATCAGCGGTCTGAGCGGCGGTCTGTTTAACATGTTCGGCAACGTTTCCGGCATCGTGACGCCAATTGCTATCGGCTACATTGTCGGGGTCTCCGGCTCGTTTAACGGCGCGCTGATTTACGTCGGGGTCCACGCCATTGTCGCAGTGCTTAGCTATCTGGTGATCGTTGGCGATATCAAACGCATAGAACTCAAACCCGTCATCGCAGGACGATAATGATGAATACTCAAGCAAGTCCAATCGTCACGGATATGAAGGTCATCCCGGTCGCCGGTCATGACAGCATGTTGCTCAATATCGGCGGAGCGCACGGCGCCTTTTTCACCCGCAACATTGTGGTGCTTACCGATAGCGCCGGGAACACCGGCGTGGGCGAAGCGCCCGGCGGGGAAGTCATTTACCAGACGCTGGTGGAAGCTACCGGGCAGGTCGTCGGGCAGGAAGTTGCGCGCATGAATCGCGTGGTGCAGAACGTCCACAAAGGCAATCAGTCAGCCGATTTTGATACTTTTGGTAACGGCGCCTGGACCTTTGAACTGCGCGTTAACGCGGTGGCGGCGCTGGAAGCGGCGCTGCTGGATTTACTGGGCAAAGCGCTGAACGTGCCGGTTTGCGAGCTTCTTGGCCCAGGCAAGCAGCGCGATGAGGTTACCGTGCTGGGCTACCTGTTCTATATCGGCGATCGCAACAAAACCGATCTGCCTTATCTGGACGGCAAGCATGCCAGCCACGTCTGGTATGAGCTGCGCCATCAGGAAGCGCTGACCAGCGAGTCGATAGTGCGCCTGGCGCAGGCCGCGCAGGACCGCTACGGTTTTAAAGATTTCAAGCTTAAAGGCGGCGTGCTGCCGGGCGAGCAGGAGCTGGACGCCGCCCGTGAGCTAAAAAAACGCTTCCCGGATGCGCGTATTACCGTGGACCCTAACGGGGCGTGGCGGCTTGATGAAGCCATTGAATTATGCAAAGGCATGGGGGATGTGCTGACCTATGCTGAAGATCCTTGCGGCGCCGAGCAGGGCTATTCCGGGCGTGAGGTGATGGCGGAGTTCCGTCGCGCGACCGGCCTGCCTGTCGCCACTAATATGATAGCCACCAACTGGCGTGAAATGAACCATGCTGTAATGGTCAACGCGGTAGACATTCCCCTTGCCGATCCGCATTTCTGGACGCTGAGCGGCGCCGTGCGCGTAGCGCAGCTGTGCGATGACTGGGGGTTAACCTGGGGCTGCCATTCGAACAACCATTTCGATATTTCGCTGGCGATGTTTACCCATGTGGGGGCGGCGGCGCCGGGCAAGCCGACCGCTATCGACACGCACTGGATCTGGCAGGAGGGCGATCAGCGCCTGACCACCTCCCCGCTGCAAATCGTCAATGGCAAAATCGCCGTGCCTGATGCGCCAGGCCTTGGCGTGGAGCTGGACTGGGAGCAGGTGCGAAAAGCGCACGAAATCTACAAGGCGCTGCCGGGCGGGTCGCGTAACGATGCCGCCGCCATGCAGTACCTGGTGCCCGGCTGGCAATTCGATCGTAAGCGTCCGGCTTTTGGCCGCGGATAGATATTCTTGCTGACAAGGAACGAATAATGAGTACATCAACTTCGACGCCGGCAGTGGCTTCCATGCAGGTGGTTCCCGTCGCCGGGCATGACAGCATGCTGATGAACCTGAGCGGTGCGCATGCGCCGTTCTTCACCCGTAATATTGTGATAATTAAAGATAACGCCGGGAATACGGGCGTGGGGGAAATTCCGGGCGGCGAAAAAATCCGCCAGACGCTGGAGGACGCAGCGGTGCTGGTGGTGGGTAAAACGCTTGGCGAATACAAAAATATTCTCACCGACGTGCGTCAGAAATTCGCGGATCGCGATGCCGGCGGCCGCGGCATGCAGACGTTTGATTTGCGCACCACGATTCATGTCGTTACCGGGATTGAAGCGGCGATGCTTGACCTGCTGGGGCAGCATCTCGGCGTGAACGTCGCGAGCCTGCTGGGCGACGGACAGCAGCGTAGCGAAGTGGAAATGCTGGGCTATCTGTTCTTTGTGGGCAACCGCCAGCTCACTCCGCTGCCTTATCAAAGCCAGCCGGATGAAAAGTGCGACTGGTATCGTCTGCGCCATGAAGAGGCGATGACGCCGGACACCGTGGTGCGCCTGGCGGAGGCCGCTTACGAAAAATACGGCTTTAACGATTTCAAACTTAAAGGCGGCGTGCTGGCCGGAAGCGAGGAGGCCGAGGCGGTCACCGCGCTGGCAAAACGTTTTCCACAGGCGCGCGTAACCCTCGATCCGAACGGCGCGTGGTCGCTCAACGAAGCCATAGCCTTGGGTAAACAGCTACGCGGCGTGCTGGCGTATGCCGAAGATCCATGCGGCGCCGAACAAGGCTACTCCGGGCGTGAGGTAATGGCGGAATTCCGCCGCGCAACGGGCCTGCCGACGGCAACCAATATGATAGCCACCGACTGGCGTCAGATGGGCCATACGCTTTCGCTGCAATCCGTGGATATTCCGCTTGCGGATCCACATTTCTGGACCATGCAGGGCTCGGTGCGCGTAGCGCAAATGTGCCATGACTTTGGCCTGACCTGGGGTTCGCATTCCAACAACCACTTTGATATCTCGCTTGCGATGTTCACCCACGTGGCGGCAGCCGCGCCGGGTAAAATCACCGCCATTGATACCCACTGGATCTGGCAGGAAGGCAATCAGCGCCTGACTAAACAGCCGTTTGAAATTAAAGGCGGCATGGTGCAGGTGCCGACGACGCCGGGCCTGGGCGTTGAGCTGGATATGGACGAACTGATGAAGGCCCATGAGCTGTATCAAAAACACGGGCTTGGCGCACGTGATGACGCTATGGCAATGCAGTATCTTATCCCTGAATGGACTTTTGATAACAAACGCCCTTGCATGGTGCGTTAAGCGGCCACCGGCGCCCGCGGGCGCCGGACAGAATGACAACTTCCACATCGCGACGGACGGCATATGAAAATTGTAATCGCACCAGACTCCTGGAAAGAGAGCCTCAGCGCTCTGGAGGTAGCGACACAGATAGAGGCGGGCTTCAGGGAGATATTCCCCAACGCCTGCTATGTGAAGCTGCCGGTTGCAGACGGAGGCGAAGGAACCGTGGAAGCGATGGTCGCCGCAACGCAGGGCAGCATTGTCAAAATTGGGGTAACGGGGCCGCTTGGCAAACCCGTGGCCGCTTTTTATGGGCTCTCCGGCGACGGCGAGTGCGCCTTTATCGAAATGGCCGCGGCCAGCGGGCTGGAACAGGTTCCGCTGGCAGAGCGGAACCCGCTTCTTACCACGTCCTGGGGGACGGGCGAACTCATTAGCCATGCGCTGGATCGCGGCGTGAAGCACATTATTATCGGCATTGGTGGCAGCGCAACTAACGATGGCGGCATCGGCATGGCGCAGGCGCTCGGCGCAAGGGTGCTAAACGAGCAGGGCGAGCCGCTAGGGTACGGCGGCGGCGAGCTTGAGAAAATGGCCCGTATTGATATCAGCGGGCTGGATAAACGCCTGCGGGATTGCCGTATCGAGGTGGCCTGCGACGTGACAAATCCTTTAACCGGCGACAAGGGCGCTTCGGCAATTTTTGGCCCGCAGAAGGGAGCATCCCCGGAAATGGTGCAGCGGCTGGACGCGGCGCTTGGCCACTATGCAAAAATCATCGCCCGCGATCTGGATATCGACGTGCTGACGCTGGCAGGCGGCGGAGCCGCCGGGGGCATGGGGGCCGCGCTGTACGCCTTTTGCGGCGCCGAACTGCGGCAGGGTATCAATATTGTTACCGAGGCGCTTCACCTGGATGAGCTGGTGCGTGACGCGGACCTGGTTATCACCGGCGAAGGCCGCATCGACAGCCAGAGCATTCACGGCAAGGTGCCGGTGGGCGTAGCAAAAGTGGCAAAACGCTACAATAAGCCGGTTATCGGCATTGCGGGCAGCCTGACTGAAGATGTGGGCGTGGTGCACGAACACGGGCTGGATGCCGTATTCAGCGTGTTATATACCATTTGCACGCTTGACGAGGCGCTGGAAAACGCCGGGGAAAACCTTTGCAGGGCGGCCAGAAATATTGCCGCAACGCTTGCGGTGGGACGTTCGCTGCCTTAAATCATCAGCAGAAGCTCCCGGATGATAAGCCTATCAGGCGGGAGTTTAGCGTCATCAGGCGACTTTTCTGGTATTGCTTTTGCGATAGGCCGAGGGCGAAATATGGTACTTTTTACCGAATATACGCGTAAAAGACTGCTGGGAGTCAAAACCGTAGCGTTCTGAGATATCAACGATTCTGTCATCGGTGTTCACCAGATCGTCGGCGGCCAGCATCAGCTTTCTGTCCCGGATCCAGGTCCCCATGCTTTTTCCCGTCGTGCCGGTGAACAATCGCTGCAGATACCACTTTGAATAGCCGGAATGCTTTGCCACATCCTCAATTCGGAGCGGCTTATCCATATTGTCTTCAATCCACTCAATCAGCGATTCCATGAAGCGCGCAGGCATGGACATAAATCCTCCTTTTTTATGAAGGTGTCGATGGTTAATCGGCTTTTGCTTCCCACCAGGGAAGGAAGCGTTGTTCCGGATCGTTCATTTTCACCACTTCTCCCATTTCTGGCGTCAGCAGCCTGTAAAGTTTGGCTTTGCTTGCCGCCGCGATCCTTTTCCAGGGCTCATACCAGGGGTGATTCGACATCGAAAAACGCCCGGCGTGCCCCGGTAGCATCACTTTTGCGTGCAAATCAGCGGCGGCAGCGGCGGTTTCTTCCGGCAGCATGTGGATATTTTGCCATGCCGGGTTGTACTGGCCGTTTTCCAGAATAGCGAAATCGACCGGGCCAAACTGCGCGCCAATATTTTTAAAGTGCGGGCCGTAGCCGCTGTCGCCGCTGTAGAAGATCTTACGGCGAGGCGTGACAAACATAAAACTTGCCCACAGCGTTTTGTTAGCGGTCAGGCCGCGTCCGGAGAAGTGCCGTGCTGGCAGAACATGGATAGTCAGAGTGTCCGCCGCAGCCATATTTTCGTGCCAGTCCAGCTCGTGAATAATTGCCGGTGCAAAGCCCCAGGCTTCCAGATGCGATCCCACGCCGAGCGCCGTCACTATCTGCTTCACTTTGGGTTTGAGCGCCGTAAGCGTCGGGTAATCCAGATGATCCCAGTGATCGTGGGAGATAATCAGATAATCGATCTCTGGCATATCCGCCGCTTGCCACGGGTAGTCGCCACTAAACGCCTTATTCATAAAGGAGAAGGGCGCGGCATAGCTACTGAATACCGGATCGATGAGAATTTTATGGCCGTCGAGCTGTATGAACCACGAAGAGTGGCCGAGCCAGATAACCACATCCTCATCGCTTTTCAACGACGTTAAATCGGTCTTAACCACCGGCAGCGCGCGTTCCGGTTTGGTATCGCTATGTTTTACGAACAGAAAGTCCCATAACACGGATGAAAAGCTTTTGCCGTTGGTGTACATCGGCGTCGCCGTTTCGTTATGAAACTTACCGTCACGCCAGTTTGGCGAAGCCTGAATCCTTGCAAGACGCTCTCCGTCCGGCAATTTACCAAATTCAATCATGGAGAAGAGACTGACAAAACCAGCAACACTGCCTGCTAACATGATGACCACCAGAATGAGCGTTTTAACATAGAGGCGACGGGGCTTGTGCGACGTCATAGAAAACGAACTTGTCATTGAGTGAGTGAACACTCATTATAGAAAGCGATGGCTCGCCGTCAATCACATTTTTGTCAGCCCGCTGCCGGTAAAATGGCGCGCCGCAGGCCGCCGGTAAGGTTGCTCTGGCGCGGGCTAACATGGTTTAATTTTGGGGAAAATCGCAAACGCTGTGAGGAAATGTGGCTCGTCCAAAAAGTGAAGATAAACGATTAGCGCTGCTCGAAGCGGCAAAAGAAGCGGTGGCTGAGTCAGGGCTGGGCGCGGCAACGTCGCTTATAGCCAAAAAAGCCGGCGTTGCTGAGGGAACGCTATTTCGCTATTTCGCCACCAAAGATGAGCTGCTTAATGCGCTTTATCTGCACCTTAAGACGGGGCTTGGCAAAATGATGATGGAGAATTATCAGCCCGGCTCCTCGGTTAAAGAGCGCGTTCGCGCCGTGTGGAGCGGCTTTATTGACTGGGGCGTGATTTCTCCCACGGGGAGTAAAGCGATGCGCCAGCTTGCGGTTTCCGACAAAATCACCGAAGAAACGCGGCAGAAGGTCGTACAGCTTTACCCTGAACTGCATGAGCTGTCCGAAGCCTGCGTAACGAGTGAGATATTCTCCTGCGGGCAATCCGCTTTCGCCGACGCGATATTCTTCTCGCTGGCCGAAACCACCATGGAGTTCGCCCTGCGTGAACCTCCTGAGGCCGCAAACTACAAAAGGGCGGGCTTTGAGGTGATGTGGCGGGCGATGACTAAAGAATAGGTCGCCCGCGTCATGGCTGGATGAAACTGCTTTTATCCGCCCTTGCTTAACATCTGCTGCGCGGCTGCGGAAACGTTAGCCATCTCATCAAGCAGCTCAAGCAGTTCGGGTTCCAGTTCCTGCGGCGGAACACCGCTGCGCATTTCATGTTCAAGCCGCTGACAGAGGTTTTTCAGCCGCGGTACGCCGCTGTAGCTGCAGCTACCGTGCAGCTTATGGATGATATCCGCCAGCCCTGGCGGCTCTTCGCCCACTAGCTGTTCTTCGACGGTATTGCGTACCTCTGGCAGGAAGGCCAGCAGCATTTGCAGCATATCCCGCGCCAGATCGGGCTTGTTCGCGGCCTGGTGCAGAGCCAGCGCCCAGTCGAGCGTCCGATCATTATTGAGCGTCGGCGATACGGCATCGGGCGGTGTCGGCAGGGCGACCGCGATACCGCCAGGCTGATAGCGTACCAGCAGGTTATGCAGCTTCTGCTCTTCAATCGGCTTGGCGAGATAGTCGTTCATCCCGGCGCTCAGCAGCTTCTCTTTTTGTCCCGCCATGGCGTGCGCCGTTACGGCAACGATGGGCGTTTGCTGGTGATGGGGGAGCTGGCGAATCAGCTCGCAGGCGCGGATTCCGTCCATGTCCGGCATCTGGATATCCATTAAAATAATATCTATCTGCATCTGTTTGGCGCGGTCGATAGCCTGCAGGCCGCTCTCACACAGCACGACGTTCTGGACATGATCTTCAAGCAGCGCGCCAATCAGCTTGAGGTTGGCCGGGTTATCGTCCACGGCCATTACCGTCATCGGGAATTTGCCGCGGCTTACGCCTTCTGAAAGCTCGGGTGCCCGGCTAAACGATCGGTTTGCCAGCATCGGCAGCAGGCGCGTTGAGGTTATCGGTTTGAGCAGGCAGGCGGTTACCCCCTGTTTTTTAATCGATTCCGCGCTGACATAGGCATGACACGGCAGCGCCAGAATCAGGCAGTCCGTCATGGCGGTCGCCCGCGCAAGCTTTGGATTTTCCATGTTCAGCGCATCGGTATCGTTCACCGGAATGCCGATAAGCAGAATGTCGTAATGCTCGTCGGGCAGCATGGTGAATGACGGGCTATAAACGACGGTTAACGGGGTGCCGGCCAGTAAATTCAGGGTACTTTGGGCCGCCGAGGCGTTCTGTTCAACGTAGGCGATACGCTTTCCAGCCAGGTTTTCGTTGGCATACCCGTCCAGCGCGGCATTCGGGTTTAAATCGAGATTGACGTGGAACCAGAAAGTAGAGCCGCGGTTAGGCTGGCTGTGGAAGGAGATATCGCCTCCCATCTCGTTAACCAGTTTTTGCGTGATAACGAGGCCGAGGCCGGTTCCGCCGTGGCGGCGTGAAATGCTGGCATCTGCCTGGCGAAACGCCTGGAACAGACGGGACTGTTCGCGCGCCGGAATGCCGATGCCGGTGTCGTGGATCTGCATTTCGATCTGAACTTTGTTATTGCCCTGTGAGCGTTTCTCAACCAGCAGATCGATATTGCCGCTTTCGGTAAATTTAATCGCGTTGCCGACAAGGTTTGTGATCACCTGCTGCAGGCGCAGCGGATCGCCAATCACGTTGTCCGGCACGTCGTTTTTGATATTCAGCGTCAGCTCCAGGCCTTTGTCGTGAGCCGAATGGGCCAGCAAAATCACCACTTCATCAAGCGTGCTGCGCAGCGGGAAGGGGATGCTCTCAAGGATAAGCTTGCCCGCTTCGAGCTTCGAGAAGTCCAGCACGTCGTTGATGATGGCCAGCAAATTGTTCGCCGAGCGCTCGATGGTATGCAGATGGTCGCGCTGGGTCTGGTTGAGGTCGGTTTTCAAGGTCAGACGCGTGAAGCCGATGACGCCGTTGAGCGGGGTGCGTAGCTCGTGGGACATATTGGCCAGAAACTCAGATTTGATGCGCGCGGCTTCCTGGGCGCGCTTCTTCGCTAAATCCAGCTCGACGTTCTGGATTTCCATCTGTTCGAGCGTTTCACGCAGGTCAGACGTCGCCTGGTCGATGTTATGCTGCATCTCTTCATGATAGGCGGTGAGCGACATTGCCATCGAGTTGATGCCGTTTTTAAGCATGGCCAGCTCGCCCAGCATAAAACCTTCGACGCGGCTATCAAGCTGCCCGCGGCGGATACGGTCAACGGTGTTCACCATATTGCGAATCGGGCCGGTGACATCGCGCATCAGCCGGTAAGCGAACAGCACCGCAATGCCTATGCAGAACAGCATCATCATCGTGGAGATAAAAATTTCCCGATACTGCTGCAGGCGCACGGATTTAAGATCCAGCTCCACGGCGACATAGCCGAGCGTATTTCCCGCAGGCTTAGCATCGGTGACCGCCGACTCATCCGGGGAATAGCTTTCGGAAATGATGGGCGTGCGCAGGATAATGACGTCGCCTTCGCGGGCAACGCTTAAGCTTTTCGGCGGCTTTTGTCCATCCGGCAAGCGCAGCGCCGAAGGGCTAAGCTGGAAATTCGACGTAACAAACAGCTTATTTTTTTCATCAAAGACGGAGATGGCCCGCACGATATCCGAGTGGCGACGGTGCAGGACGCTAACAAGCTGACGGATAGACTCGCGGCTGTGAAAGCTCATGCCATATTCGCTGGCCACCGCAAGCGGCTCAATGATGCTGGCCCCGGCATCCTCCAGTTGATGCTGTAAGTCGTTGTAACGATGGACAACGAAAAAAGTGCTGAGCAGCAAACCGATCATTAGCGTCGGAGCCAGAATCAGGATCATCATGCGTGCCCGCAGGCTGTAGTTGGTCATGGGGTTCCGATATGGGACAATTAAGGCAACAGTTAATATTTGAGAGCTCATCTCCACTTATGGCGCAATTCTACTCTGCAAAGCGGCGGGTTACGACTCGTCAGATCATAACCGTGACAGTTAACGACCTGGACCCGTTTGGCCAGGGCGTAGCGCGTCATAACGGAAAAGCGCTATTTATCGCGGGCGCGCTGCCCGGCGAGCAGGCCGAAGTCGCTATCACGGAGGATAAACGCAGCTTTGCGCAGGCCGTGGTGAAGCGGCGTCTGAACGATAGCCCGGAGCGCGTGGTTCCTCGCTGCAGGCACTTTGGCGTCTGCGGCGGCTGCCAGCAGCAGCATGCAAGCGTTGCGCTGCAGCAGCAGGCGAAATCCCACGCGCTGGCGCGCATGATGGGAACGCGGGGCGCACCGCGGGAGGTCGATGAAATCATTGCCGACAAGCCCTGGGGCTATCGCCGCCGGGCCCGGTTAAGCCTGAATTTCCACCTGAAATCACAGAGTTTACAGATGGGTTTTCGCAAAGCGAACGACAAAGAGCTGGTAAATATTCATCAGTGCCCCGTTTTAGCGCCCCAGCTTGAGGCATTGCTGGAACCTTTGCGCCAGTGTTTGTCTGAATTAAAAGCCGTCCGTCGTTTAGGACACGTGGAGCTGGTGCTTGCGGACGGCGGTCCGCTGATGGTGCTGCGTCATCTCAGTCCGCTTGAAAATAGCGATCGGCAAAAACTGGAACAGTTTTCGCAAATGACCGGGGTGGCGCTGTTTCTTGCGCCTGACAGTGAAACGCTGGAAGCGCCCGGCGATGAAGCCCCCTGGTATCATTCAGACGGGCTACGCTTAAGCTTTAGCCCGCGTGATTTCATCCAGGTGAATGACGCGGTAAATCAGCAAATGGTCGCCCGTGCTATCGACTGGCTCGATGTTCAGCCAACAGACCGGGTATTAGATCTGTTTTGCGGCATGGGCAACTTCACGTTGCCGCTGGCAAAGCGCGCGGCGAGCGTGGTTGGCGTTGAAGGCGTTGCTGCGCTGGTGGCGAAAGGTGAATATAATGCCCGACATAATTCGCTAAAAAATGTCACCTTCTTTCATGAGAACCTGGAGGAAGATGTAACGCGTCATCCCTGGGCTGCGTTAGGGTTTGATAAAATATTACTCGATCCGGCACGGGCTGGCGCGCCCGGCGTGATGCAGCACGTTATTAAACTTGCGCCGCGGCGGGTGGTTTATGTTTCCTGTAACCCCACCACGCTTGCGCGCGACAGCGAAGCGTTACTAAGCGCGGGTTACCAACTTTGGCGGCTGGCAATGCTCGATATGTTTCCCCATACCGGGCACCTGGAGTCAATGGCGCTCTTTGAGCGTAGTTAAGCGGTTAATCAGGAGCGGCCTGATGCGAGTATCCGACAGGAGAGGACAATGGTTGCGGTAAGAAGTGCACATCTCAATAAAGCTGGCGAATTTGCGCCCGATAAATGGATTGAAAGTCTCGGGATTACTAACCAGCAGTCATGTGAACGCTTAGCCGAAACCAGGCGTTACTGCGAACAGCAGACCCAGGGCCATCCGAACGCGGAGCTATTGCTGTGGCGCGGCGTCGAGATGGTAGAGATCCTCTCCATGCTCAGTATGGACAACGATACGCTACGGGCGGCGCTGCTGTTTCCGCTTGCCGATGCGGGCGTGGTCAGCGAAGAGGTCATGCGTGAGAGCATTGATAACCAGGTTGTCACGCTGATTCACGGCGTGCGCGATATGGCGGCTATTCGCCAGCTAAAAGCCGCCCACACCGATTCCGTTTCTGCCGAGCAGGTGGATAACGTTCGTCGCATGCTGCTGGCGATGGTGGATGATTTCCGCTGCGTGGTCATTAAGCTTGCCGAACGCATCGCTCACCTGCGCGAGGTTAAAGACGCGCCGGAGGATGAACGCGTCCTCGCCGCGAAAGAGTGCACCAATATCTATGCGCCGCTCGCCAATCGTCTTGGTATCGGGCAACTGAAGTGGGAGATGGAAGATTACTGCTTCCGCTATCTGCATCCGGCGGAGTACAAGCGCATCGCCAAACTGCTGCATGAACGCCGGATTGACCGCGAA
The DNA here is from genome assembly GCA_032000125.1 of Buttiauxella sp. Lineage (GTDB taxonomy): Bacteria > Pseudomonadota > Gammaproteobacteria > Enterobacterales > Enterobacteriaceae > Dryocola. The sequence goes on from DAMALH010000016.1 coordinate 33,426, forward strand.
CACTATATTGAGGAGTTCGTCGGGTCGCTGCGTAAGTCGATGAAAGAAGAGGGCGTTAAAGCCGAAGTTTACGGTCGCCCGAAACACATCTACAGCATCTGGCGCAAAATGCAGAAAAAATCGCTCGCCTTCGATGAGCTGTTCGATGTGCGCGCCGTGCGCATCGTTGCGGAGCGCCTGCAGGATTGCTACGCCGCGCTGGGCATCGTGCACACCCACTTCCGCCATATGCCGGACGAGTTTGACGACTATGTCGCTAACCCGAAACCCAACGGCTACCAGTCCATTCACACCGTGGTGCTGGGGCCGCACGGCAAAACCATCGAAATCCAGATCCGCACAAAGCAGATGCACGAAGAGTCGGAGCTGGGCGTTGCGGCCCACTGGAAGTACAAAGAGGGCAACTCGCGCAGCGGCAACACCGGCCATGAGGATCGTATCGCCTGGCTGCGCAAGCTTATCGCCTGGCAGGAAGAGATGGCGGACTCCGGCGAGCTGCTCGACGAAGTGCGCAGCCAGGTCTTCGACGACCGCGTGTATGTCTTTACGCCAAAAGGCGACGTGGTGGATTTACCCGCTGGCTCTACGCCGCTCGATTTTGCCTACCACATCCACAGCGATGTCGGGCACCGCTGCATAGGCGCGAAAATCGGCGGGCGCATCGTGCCCTTTACCTATCAGTTGCAGATGGGCGATCAGATTGAAATCATCACCCAGAAGCAGCCGAACCCGAGCCGTGACTGGCTGAATCCGAACCTCGGTTACGTCACCACCAGCCGCGGGCGCGCCAAAATCCACAACTGGTTCCGCAAACAGGATCGCGATAAAAATATCCTCGCCGGGCGTCAGATTCTGGATGACGAAATCGAACGTCTGGGCATCAGCCTCAAAGAGGCGGAGAAATACCTGCTGCCGCGCTATAACTTCAATGAAATCGACGAGCTGCTGGCGGCGATAGGCGGCGGCGACATTCGTCTTAACCAGATGAGCAACTTCCTGCAGGCGCAGTTTAACAAACCGACCGCCGCCGAACAGGACGAGCAGGCGCTGCGCCAGCTAAAACAGAAAACCTATGCGCCGCAGTCACGCAGCAAAGACAATGGCCGCGTGGTGGTAGAAGGCGTCGGCAATCTGATGCACCACATTGCGCGCTGCTGCCAGCCGATACCGGGTGATGAAATCATCGGTTTTATCACCCAGGGCCGCGGGATCTCCATTCACCGGGCGGACTGCGACCAGCTCGCCGACCTGCAATCCCACGCGCCGGAACGCATCGTCGACGCCGTCTGGGGCGAGAGCTATTCCAGCGGATACTCGCTGGTAGTACGCGTCACGGCAAACGATCGCAGCGGGCTGCTGCGCGATATCACCACTATTCTGGCGAATGAGAAGGTGAACGTGCTGGGCGTGGCAAGCCGTAGCGACACCAAACAGCAGCTTGCCACCATCGATATGAACATTGAAATCTATAACCTACAGGTGCTGGGCCGCGTGCTCGGCAAGCTGAACCAGGTGCCGGATATTATCGATGCGAAGCGGCTGCACGGCTGATATTACGCCCTCACTCTATCCCTCTCCTGCGGGAGAGGGGATAAGCAAGGAATAAAAATGAATCAAATCTCCCGCCTGCAGGACATCATGAAGCGCCTGCGGGACCCGGAAACCGGCTGCCCGTGGGATCGCGAGCAAACCTTTGCCACCATCGCGCCGTATACGCTTGAAGAAACTTACGAAGTGCTGGACGCCATCAACCGTGAAGATTTCGAGGATCTGCGCGGCGAGCTGGGCGATTTGCTTTTCCAGGTTGTGTTTTACGCGCAGATGGCCCAGGAAGGGGGGCGTTTCAACTTCGAGGATATTTGCGCGGCCATCAGCGATAAGCTTGAACGCCGCCACCCGCATATTTTTGGCGATGCTACCGCAGGCAATAGCGCGGAAGTGCTCGAAAAATGGGAAAGCATCAAAACGGCCGAGCGTGCCGAAAAAGAGCAGCATTCGGCGCTGGATGATATTCCCGAGGCGCTGCCCGCATTGATGCGTGCGCAAAAAATTCAGAAACGCTGCTCGTCCGTCGGCTTCGACTGGGATTCTCTCGGCCCGGTGCTGGATAAAGTGCACGAAGAGATCGACGAGGTGATGCACGAGGCGCAACAGGCCGTGGTGGATGAAGCGAAGCTTGAAGAAGAAGTGGGCGATTTACTGTTCGCCACGGTGAATCTGGCGCGTCATTTAGGCACCAAAGCTGAGATAGCGTTACAAAAAGCTAACCGAAAATTTGAGCGTCGTTTCCGCGAAGTGGAAAGCATTATCGCGGCGCAGGGGCTGGAAATGCCGCAGGCAACCCTTGAGCAGATGGAAAAAGCCTGGCAGCAGGTTAAACGCCAGGAAACTGAAATCTAACGCATTTTTGCGATCAAGCGCATTTTATGGCAATTTCAAATTAACAAGCGCTTGATTTGCGTCAAAAACATTTATAGCAGACCCGCTATTTTCTCAGGCCTGACAAAGCGCGAGGTCAGGCTGGCGGGTGAAGAATGAAAGTTTGTGGCGCCCATGCTGTTCGGGTATACTGCTTTCCCGTCCTGGTTATTCCATCGTCTTTAAACCTAACTTCTCAGGTTCAGCATGACAACGAACTATATTTTTGTGACCGGCGGGGTCGTATCCTCTCTGGGTAAAGGCATTGCCGCAGCCTCCCTCGCAGCCATTCTTGAAGCCCGTGGCCTCAATGTGACCATGATGAAACTGGATCCGTACATCAACGTCGATCCTGGCACCATGAGCCCAACCCAACACGGGGAAGTGTTCGTTACTGAAGACGGCGCTGAAACCGATCTGGATCTTGGCCACTACGAGCGTTTCATTCGTACCAAAATGACCCGTCGTAACAACTTTACGACTGGCCGCATCTACTCCGACGTTCTGCGTAAAGAGCGCCGCGGTGACTACCTGGGCGCGACCGTTCAGGTTATCCCACACATCACTAACGCCATCAAAGAGCGTGTCCTTGCCGGTGGCGAAGGGCATGACGTTGTGCTGGTTGAAATCGGCGGTACCGTAGGGGATATCGAATCCCTGCCGTTCCTCGAAGCGATTCGTCAGCTGGCGGTAGATATTGGTCGTGAGCATGCGCTGTTCATGCACCTGACTCTGGTGCCTTACATGGCGGCTGCAGGTGAAGTGAAAACCAAACCGACTCAGCACTCTGTTAAAGAGCTGCTCTCCATCGGTATTCAGCCTGACATCCTGGTTTGCCGTTCCGATCGCGCTATCCCGGCGAACGAACGTGCGAAAATTGCATTGTTCTGTAACGTGCCTGAAAAAGCCGTTATTTCAATGAAAGATGTCGATTCCATTTATAAAATCCCGGGCCTGTTGAAATCGCAGGGCCTGGACGATTATATTTGTAAACGATTCAGCTTGAACTGTCCGGAAGCTAACCTGTCTGAATGGGAACAGGTTATCTATGAAGAAGCCAATCCGGCGGGCGAAGTGACTATCGGTATGGTCGGCAAGTACATTGAACTGCCGGATGCCTATAAGTCAGTTATCGAAGCGCTGAAACACGGTGGTCTGAAGAACCGCGTCTCCGTGAACATCAAGCTGATTGATTCGCAGGATGTTGAAACGCGTGGCGTGGAAATTCTGAAAGATCTGGATGCGATTCTCATCCCTGGCGGCTTTGGCTACCGCGGTGTTGAAGGCAAGATCGCCACTGCACGCTACGCGCGTGAAAACAATATTCCTTACCTCGGCATCTGCCTGGGTATGCAGGTTGCGCTGATCGAATTTGCGCGCAACGTAGCGGGAATGGAAAACGCGAACTCTACGGAATTTGTGCCAGACTGTAAGTACCCTGTAGTGGCGCTGATTACGGAATGGCGCGACGAAGACGGTAACGTCGAAGTCCGTACCGAGAAGAGCGATCTGGGTGGCACAATGCGTCTTGGCGCACAGGCCTGCCAGCTGTCCGACGATAGCGTGGTTCGCAAGCTGTATGGCGAATCGGTCATCACCGAGCGCCATCGTCACCGCTATGAAGTCAACAACATGCTGTTGAAACAAATTGAAGCTGCGGGCCTGCGCGTTGCGGGCCGCTCCGGGGATGATCAATTAGTCGAGATCATTGAAGTGCCAAACCATCCATGGTTTGTTGCCTGCCAGTTCCACCCGGAATTTACTTCAACGCCGCGTGACGGGCATCCGCTGTTTGCAGGCTTCGTGAAAGCCGCCAGCGAGTACCAGAAGCGTCAGGCGAAGTAAAAAAAGTTAGAACGGCAACGCGTACCTTTGGTACGCGTTGTTTGTCTGGAGTTTTAGTTTAACTTGTACTGAGGAAAATCTAATGTCCAAAATCGTTAAAGTCATCGGTCGTGAAATCATCGACTCCCGTGGTAACCCGACTGTTGAAGCTGAAGTTCATCTGGAAGGCGGTTTCGTCGGTATGGCTGCGGCACCATCAGGCGCTTCTACTGGTTCCCGCGAAGCGCTGGAACTGCGCGATGGCGACAAATCTCGTTTCATGGGTAAAGGCGTAACTAAAGCCGTTGCCGCTGTAAACGGCCCAATCGCTCAGGCGGTGCTGGGTAAAGATGCTAAAGACCAGGCCAACATCGATAAGATCATGATCGATCTCGACGGCACTGAAAACAAATCTAACTTCGGTGCAAACGCCATCCTGGCCGTTTCTTTGGCTGCTGCTAAAGCTGCTGCTGCCTCTAAGGGCCTGCCGCTGTACGCACACATCGCTGAACTGAACGGCACGCCGGGCAAATACTCTATGCCTCTGCCGATGATGAACATCATCAACGGCGGCGAGCACGCTGATAACAACGTTGATATCCAGGAGTTCATGATTCAACCAGTTGGCGCGAAAACCCTGAAAGAAGCGATCCGTATCGGTTCTGAAGTGTTCCACAACCTGGCTAAAGTTCTGAAATCCAAAGGCATGAGCACCGCCGTTGGTGACGAAGGCGGCTACGCGCCTAACCTGGGTTCCAACGCCGAAGCGCTGGCTGTTATCGCTGAAGCGGTAAAAGCAGCAGGCTACGAGCTGGGTAAAGACGTTACCCTGGCGATGGACTGCGCGGCTTCTGAATTCTACAAAGACGGTAAATACGTTCTGGCTGGCGAAGGCAACAAAGCGTTCACCTCCGAAGAGTTCACTCACTTCCTGGAAGACCTGACCAAACAGTACCCAATCGTCTCTATCGAAGACGGTCTGGACGAGTCTGACTGGGATGGTTTCGCATACCAGACCAAAGTGCTGGGCGACAAGCTGCAGCTGGTTGGTGATGACCTGTTCGTAACCAACACCAAGATCCTGAAAGAAGGCATCGATAAAGGCATCGCTAACTCTATTCTGATCAAATTCAACCAGATCGGTTCCCTGACCGAAACTCTGGCTGCGATCAAAATGGCGAAAGACGCTGGCTACACCGCGGTTATCTCTCACCGTTCTGGCGAAACCGAAGACGCTACCATCGCCGACCTGGCTGTGGGCACCGCTGCCGGCCAGATCAAAACGGGTTCCATGAGCCGTTCTGACCGCGTTGCTAAATACAACCAGTTGATTCGTATCGAAGAAGCTCTGGGTGATGCAGCACCGTTCAACGGTCTGAAAGAAGTTAAAGGCCAGTAATTATTGCTGCCGCTTTAGGTTCTGATAAAAACCCGCGCAAGCGGGTTTTTTTATACCTGAAATCAGATCAGCAGCGGCAACGTTGCGCTCGCGGTTTGCTGGCTTGCAGAGGCATAGCGGCTGTCGTGGGAAATTAATTCGCCAATCAGCACTTCAACCAGCAGCATTGCGCCAACCTTGGCGTTCAGCGCGCCTGCGCTGAGCGGGCCTTCCGGTTTTGCCGCCACCAGCAGCAGGTCGGCCAGGTCGGCGAGCGGGCTGCGAAGCGTATTACTCAACAGCAGCACGCGCGCGTGGCGCTTTTTAGCAATCTTCACCGCATGCAGCAGATCCTTCGTCGAACCGGAACTGGAGATCGCCACCACCAAATCACGCTCGCCAAGCGTGGCGGCACTCATCGCCGCACGATGCATATCGCTGAAAAGCTGGGCTGACTTGCCCAGGCGCAGCAGCTTGTAGTGCAGGTAATCGCCCATGATTGCGCTGGCGGCAACGCCATAAATCTGCACGGACGTCGCCTCATGGAGCGCAAGCCCCGCCTTCTTAAGCACATCACGATTGATGAGTTTTCCCGTATCCCGCAGCGCCTGCACGGATTCTTCCACAAGTTCATCAATACTGTCTTCGCTGGCCGCAGCTGCGGGCTGGTTTTGCTGAATATCCAGCGCCACCGCCATCTTGAACTCGGTGTAGCCTTTGCAGCTTAAATGATGGCACAGGCGAGTAACGCTTGCCTCGCTGGTTTCGCTTTCCCGCGCCAGTTCGGTAATCGTCAGGTACAGCACCTTCTGCGGTTGCGTAAGGATAAAATCCCCCAGCTTTTGCAGCGTCGGGCTATAGCCCGGCAACCCCTGGCGCAGGTGCAGCAATATATTTTCATTTTCCGTCATCGAGCCCATTCCGCTTCCTGTTCAAACTGCGTCTAGTGTGGCGGAAAGCCCCCGTGCTGTGCCAGCAGATTCGATTAAATGTGATCGCGATCGTAATGATGGTGGAAATTTTCAGTATATATGTATTATTGTGATAAAAATTTTCACCACAATAAGTCCTCGGGGAGAAAATTTATGTCAGTATTCAGCGGAGCCTCATCAGGGAGCTGGTTCGAGAAGGCCCAGCGGTTTGGAAAATCCTTTATGCTGCCGGTCGCGGTGTTGCCCGCGGCGGGTTTGCTGCTGGGTATCGGCGGTGCGTTATCCAACCCTAATACCGTTGCGGCCTGGCCATTCCTGGATGTGGCATGGCTTCAGGGCATTTTCACCATCATGGCAAGCGCCGGCTCTATCGTATTTGCCAACCTCGCGGTGCTGTTTGCCGTGGGGGTCGCCGTTGGGCTTGCGAAGGGCGATAAGGGAACGGCAGGGCTTGCCTCGCTGCTGGCCTATCTGGTAATGAACGCCACCATCAATGCGCTGCTGACGCTAAGCGGCGCGCTGGCGACAGCCAATCCAGGCGCTGTAGGGCAGGGGATGGCGCTTGGTACGCAGACGCTTGAAACCGGCGTGTTTGGCGGGGTCGTCATCGGTCTTGTCACCTCGCTGTTGCATAACCGCTATAACAAAATCGAGCTGCCGCAGTTTCTCGGATTCTTTGGCGGATCGCGTTTTGTGCCGATCGTCAGCTCGCTGGCGGCGATTGTGGTCGGCGCGGTAATGACGCTTGTCTGGCCGCATTTCCAGAAGCTCATTTTCGGCATGGGCGGTCTGGTGGACGCCACCGGCTACTTCGGCACCTTTATTTACGGCTTTGTGCTGCGCATGCTTGGCCCGTTCGGCCTGCACCATATCTTCTATTTACCTTTCTGGACTACCGCGCTTGGCGGCAGCGAGATGATTAACGGCCAGCTTGTGGAGGGCACGCAGCGTATTTTCTTCGCCCAGCTTGGCGATCCTGATACCCAGCAGTTTTACATCGGCACCGCGCGCTTTATGTCAGGACGCTTTATCACCATGATGTTTGGTCTGATTGGCGCCTGCCTTGCGATGTACCATACGGCTAAGCCGGAAAACCGCAAACGCGTGGCCGGGCTGTTAATCTCCGCGGCGCTGACCTCTTTCCTTACCGGCATCACCGAGCCGATTGAATTCTCGTTCCTGTTTATCGCCCCGGTTCTGTACGTGATTCACGCGGTATTCGACGGGCTGGCCTTTATGCTGGCGCATATTCTGCACATCACCATCGGGCAAACCTTCTCCGGCGGCTTTATCGACTTCATGCTGTTTGGCGTGCTGCAGGGCGAAGCGAAAACTAACTGGCTATTTGTGCCGCTGGTGGGTATCCCGTGGTTCTTTCTTTATTACTTCACCTTCCGTTTTGTCATCACGCGCTTCAACTTTAAAACGCCGGGTCGTGAAGATGTCTCCACGGAAAATGTGCAGGTTGCGGCGGGGGAGCGCCCTTTACAGGTCATCATCGCGCTTGGCGGCAAAGAAAACATTGTTGAGCTGGATTGCTGTGCCACCAGGCTGCGCGTCACGCTGCATGACGGCACGCTTGTCGATGAAGCCTTGCTAAAAGAAACCGGCGCGCGGGCGGTTATCCGCCGTGGGAACGGCGTGCAGGTGATTTACGGTCCACACGTGACCATTATTAAAAATGAAGTAGAGGAGATTCTTGCCCCATGAAACCATCCATGCTGTCGCAAATTGAGGGAAAACTCATTGTCTCCTGCCAGGCGCTGGATAACGAACCGCTGCACAGCCCGTTTATTATGTCGCGAATGGCGCTGGCCGCGGCGCAGGGAGGTGCGTCGGCTATCCGTGCCAACAGCCTTATCGACGTAAAAACGATTATGGATGCGGTGGATTTACCCGTTATCGCCATCATCAAGCGCGACTATCCGGGGAGCGATGTTTACATTACGGCAACGCTTAAAGAAGTGGATGAACTGATGGCGGTCAAACCAGCGATGATCGCGATGGATGCCACCGGGCATGAGCGTCCGGGCGAGCTGGATTTGCGTGGGCTGGTCGAGGCGGTTCGCAGCCGTTATCCGGAGCTGCTGCTGATGGCGGATATCGCCACGGTGGACGAAGCGCGCTATGCCGAAGAAATCGGTTTTGACTGCGTTGGCACCACGCTGCACGGCTACACGTCGGAAACTAAAGGGCAAATGCTGGCAAACAACGATTGTCAGTTCCTGCGCGATGTCCTGGCTGCGGTGAACCTGCCGGTGATTGCCGAAGGTAATGTTGAAACGCCAGCAATGGCGGCTCGTTGCCTGGCGCTGGGCGCGCATGCGGTGGTGGTAGGCGGGGCGATAACCCGTCCGCAGCAGATCACCAGCCGCTTCGTAAATGCCATGGTTAAGCAAGGGTAACCATGGCCGACCGGCTCGGTCGCCCCCCGATTGAGCCGGTCACCCCCTTTAAGCATGATCTCAGTCGCCAGTTCTGCGATAATTAGTTTTTACGACTATTACAGAGATGATTATGCAGTACCCGATTAACGAGATGTTCCAGACCCTGCAAGGGGAGGGCTATTTTACCGGTGTGCCCGCCATCTTTATCCGCCTGCAGGGCTGCCCGGTGGGCTGCGCGTGGTGCGATACCAAACACACCTGGGATAAACTCGCGGATCGTGAAGTGTCTCTGTTCAGTATTCTCGCCAAAACTAAAGAGAGCGATAAATGGGGCGCGGCAAGCGCGGAAGACTTGCTGGCCGTGATGCAGCGTCAGGGCTACACCGCCCGTCACGTGGTGATTACCGGCGGTGAACCATGTATCCACGATCTGCATCCCTTAACGTCTTTGCTGGAACACCACGGCTTTAGCTGCCAGATTGAAACCAGCGGCACGCACGATGTCCGCTGCTCGGCGGCAACCTGGGTAACGGTATCGCCGAAGGTGAATATGCGCGGCGGTTACGACGTGCTTGCTCAGGCGCTGGAACGAGCGGACGAAATCAAACATCCCGTTGGCCGCATGCGCGACATCGAGGCGTTAGATGAGCTGCTAAGAACGCTTCACGATGACAAAAACCGCATTATCGCCCTGCAGCCTATCAGCCAGAAAGAAGACGCCACCCGGCTGTGTATTGAAACCTGCATTGCCCGCAACTGGCGGCTTTCGATGCAGACGCATAAGTACCTGAATATCGCCTAGTAAAAAGGCACCTGTCGGTGCCTTGAGACTGATGACAACCTCTCCAGCGTGACAAAACTAAAAAGTGCCGTCATTTAAAAACAAGGAAAATCAATTCATTGATTTTCATCTGGTAATCACAAAGAAGGAAAAACCACGCTTTTTTCTTCTTTGTCAGCAATCTGAAGGCACCTGTCGGTGCCTTTTCCTTAGTCGACCAGCGGACTCAGCTTCTGCAACAGCGGGTCAAGGTACTGATTCACCTGCCGATAAACCCCTTCGTTAAGCTGCGTATAAAATGTGTGGTTGCCCATATTGGGCTGGAAGTTATCGCCCATGCGAATCATCTTCTCGCTCGCTTCCTCGTAGCTTGCGAATGTGCCCACCGCCATCCCGGCGTTAATTGCGCAGCCCACGGAGGCTGAACCTTTCAGCAGATTGCGGCAGGTTGGCACGCCGAACACGTCGGCAAAAATCTGCATAAACAGGTCGCTGTTGGCGCCGCCGCCGGAAATGATTAGCTGTTTAAACGGCGTTTTAAGCTCCAGCGCCATCTTGTCCATGTGATTTTTCATGGTGAAGGCAATGCCCTCCAGAATCGAGCGGTACATATGCGCCCGGGTATGGCGGCCGTCAAAACCAATTATCGTCCCTTTGCGGAACTCAGCCTCCGAAGGCGGCGCCCAGTCGTGAACGGTGATGAGCCCCTCGCAGCCTGCGGGTACTTTTGTGGCCTCGGCGTTGAGCAATTCTTCGATGGTTAAATCGAGGTCTTTCGCGTCCGCCAGCGCCGCGGCGCCAAACTGATCCCGGAACCAGCTTATCGTCCACATTCCCCGGCGAACGCCCATGCATTCATAGAGGTAGCGATGAGGAATCGAGGCCTGGAAAGGCCAGAAGTTTTGCGCGTCCTTCACGTTTTCATCGCCGTGGACCATTGCGCCGATATAGGTACCCAGGGAGATAAGCGCCACGCCTTTCTCAAGCGTACCTGCACCAAGGGCTTCTACCGCTTTATCATGCGCCGTTGCCACAACCGGAATACCGGCCGGAAGGCCAATAAGCCTGGCCGCTTTGTCAGTTAATTTGCCCAGCACTTCCCCCGGCTTCACCACGTCCAGCACCTGCGCGCGTTCAAGATTACAGCTCTTCCACGCCTGCGGATCGGTGCTCCAGTCGAGCGTGTCATTGTCCATCGGCCACCAGCCGATGTAGTTGGCGCAGGTATCCTTAAACTCGCCGGTCAGGCGATGGGTGATATAGCCCGACGTCGTGGTGACGTAGCGCACGCCCTGATAGGCATCAAGGTATTCGTAAGGCTTGTTGAGTCGCTTATCCATCCAGTTGATCACCGGGTAAGCCAGCTCGCCGTTGGCCGTCAGCAGCACGCGGCAGCAGCGCACGATGCAAATCCCCATCGCCTGAATTCGGCTGGTATCGCGTCCCTGGCGGGTAAAATTCGCCACCGCCTCGCGGAAGGCGACCTGTAACGAGTCCCACAGATCGTCATCGGGGTGCTCCGCCAGCAGCGGCGCGGGAATATCCAGATTGCGCAGCGCCTGTTTCCCTTCGCTGACCACGTTGCCCTGCGTATCAAAAATCACCACCTTGGCGCTTTGCGTGCCGACATCCACACCCATCAAATAGTTAGTTGTCATTTCCGGCTCTCCATTCTCAATAATTATTCAGCTATCGCCTGCGGTTCGGAGCCTGCCTGCTGCGAGCTTTGAATCTTTCTGAACAGCAGGAAGGTAAACACCAGCACCAGCCCCATGGCGCAGAGCCCCATGATCCACATGTTGCGATAGGCGATGGCGGCGGGCAGGGTGTCCTGCCAGTGGCCAACCAGCGGGTAAACAAACACGTCCGGCAGGAAGCCAATTACCGAACAAATCCCGACGGTGGTGCCCATAATGAACCCTGGCGTACGCGCCTCGCCCGGGCAGGCAAAGTAAAGCCCGCGAGAGGCGTAACAGGTAAAAGCGAGCAGCAAAATCAGGCCGATACCGATAGCCACGGACTGTGGCTGACGGGTAGTGACCAGCAGGGCGACCAGCGAAAGCACGCTTACGAGCGCCAGAAGCTGAATCACGCGCGTCGGGGATTTAACCCGGCTGTAGGTGGTAATCAGACCGCCGAGCGGGCCGCAGACGGCGCGGAAGATTTTATTGATAACGATGCCCATATAGCTCGCCGCCACCAGCGACATGCCGTACATTTCCGTCAGGTAGTTCGTGGAATAGCTCAGAATGGCGTAGATAGTGTAAACGCCAAAGATAATCATGCTGCAATACCAGGTGGTGCTGATGCGCAGCACGGAGACGATATCTTTTAGCTGAAACGCGGGTTTCGCCGCTTCTTCTGTAACAGCGGTGCGGCTGGTAAAGCCGTCGCTGACGAAGAACCAGCACAGCACGCCAAGCGCGATATAGACGCCGCTGTAAATCAGAATCACCGCTTTTAAGCTGTTGGCGTCTTCCGGGGCGAAGCGTGAAAAAATCCACATGGTGAACACCGCCAGCGCCATTACGCCCACGCCGCGCAGCCCTTCCATCCAGCCCATGATTTTTCCCTGCTCGCTGTGGTCGCCCAGCAACGATGCGGCTTTAATCGAGACCGACCACAGCATCAGGATAGTAGTGATGGCAAACGCGACCTGGATGACGATCATTACCCAAAGCGGCGGGTAAAACGCCATTACAACGCCCAGCAGGCCCGTGGCGATCATCGCCAGCGTCATCATTTTTCTGTGTGAGAATTTGTCGGCAATAATGCCGCTCGGCGCATAAAGAATAATTGCGGTAATACCGAAAGTACTCATTATTAACCCTATTTCGGTATTGGAAAAGCCCATAAACTTTGCCATGGGAATTTGATAAATATACCGTAAATAGGCCAAGTCAAAACTTACCCCCCCGCTGATACTTATTATTGCCAGGGTCAGCCAGCGGCGGAAATTGGAATCACGCATAGTATCTTTCTCATCATTTGGTTTGATTCGGGCAAAAAAAAAGAAAAGCAACCAGTCCTTTGCAGGATGATTACTTTTCTCGGGGTCTCTAGTAATGGCCAGAATTAGTAACACACCGATAAATTCCATTGTGTGAGAAATATCACGATTATGCTTTCGGTCTGCTTTTTATGGCCGTTAATTGCCCACAAAAACTAACTTGTGAAATACGTCACAAAACCTCCCGCGCGGCTATGCTATTTCTTTTAGCCAGTTACTAGAGACGATGAGAAAAGTAACTTCCCTTTCGGGGGGAGCTTGCTTTTCTCATTTTTTTTGCGTTCAAAAAATTAAGGGGTTCACCATGTCACTTAGCGCGCTCAATGAATTCTCGCTGGATTTCTTCTCGCTGAAGGGAAAAACGGCCATCGTCACCGGCGGCAACAGCGGGCTGGGCCAGGCGTTTGCCATGGCGCTGGCAAAAGCGGGAGCGAATCTATTTATCCCCACCCTGATTGCCGATAAGGGGGAAACGCAGGAACTCATTGAACAACAAGGCGTTAAGGTCGCCTTTATGACGGTTGATATTACCGAAAAAGGGGCCCCGGCCAGGGTGATTGCCCGGTGTGTGGAAACGTTTGGTGCGGTGGATATTCTGGTCAACAATGCGGGAATCTGTAAGCTTAACAAGGTGCTGGACTTTGGCCGTGAAGACTGGGATCCGATGATCAACATTAATCTGACCGCCGCTTTTGAATTAAGCCACGAAGCCGCAAAGGTTATGATTCCACGCAATCAAGGCAAGATTATTAATATTTGTTCACTCTTTTCATATCTCGGCGGGCAATGGTCGCCAGCATATTCTGCCACGAAGCACGCGCTGGCTGGATTAACCAAAGCGTATTGTGATGAGCTTGCGCAATATAACATTCAGGTAAACGGCATTGCCCCTGGCTATTACGCGACCGATATTACGACTGAAACCCGCAGGAATCCGGAAACAAATAAACGCGTGCTCGATCATATTCCAGCCAACCGCTGGGGAGAAACTCAGGATCTCATGGGAGCGATGGTTTATTTATCAAGCCGCGCCTCTGATTATGTGAATGGTCATTTATTAGTTGTCGACGGTGGTTATCTGGTCAGGTAATGCTTTGCAGGTTTATGCCTGCCTCTATTTTCATTATTTATATTCCATTTTATTTGTCAGGAAGGAGTTGTCATGTCTTTATCTCGCGAAGCGATTGTGGATCAGTTAAAAGAACTCGTTGGTCCGCAGCAGGTTATCACCGACGAAAAAGTCTTGCAGAAAAACAGCATCGACCGGTTCAGAAAATATGCGGATATCCACGGTGTCTACACGCTGCCGTTGCCTGCCGCCGTGGTTAAGCTGCAAAATCCCGAACAGGTTTCCAGCGTGCTGGCCTTCCTGAACAAAAACCGCGTTAACTGCGTGCCGCGCACCGGGGCTTCGGCGACCGAGGGGGGGCTGGAAACGGTAGTGAAAAATTCGGTGGTGCTGGACGGTTCCGGGCTGAATAAAATCATCAATATCGATATTGAAAACATGCAGGCAACCGCGCAGTGCGGCGTGCCGCTGGAAGTGCTGGAAAACGCCCTGCGTGAAAAAGGTTACACCACCGGCCATTCGCCGCAGTCCAAGCCGCTGGCGCAGATGGGCGGCCTTGTGGCAACGCGCAGTATCGGCCAGTTCTCCACGCTGTATGGCGCAATCGAAGATATGGTTGTAGGGCTTGAAGCTGTCTTCCCGGACGGCAGCATTACGCGCATTAAAAACGTGCCGCGCCGCGCCGCGGGCCCGGATATTCGCCACGTGATTATCGGTAACGAAGGGGCACTGTGCTATATCACCGAAGTGACGGTGAAAATCTTCAAATATATGCCCGAAAACAATCTGTTCTACGGCTATATTCTCGACAACATGAAAACCGGCTTTTCTATCCTGCGCGAAGTGATGGTGGAAGGTTACCGCCCGTCTATTGCCCGCCTGTACGACGCAGAGGACGGCACCCAGCACTTTACCCATTTTGCCGAAGGCAAATGCGTGCTGATTTTTATGGCCGAAGGATCAAAGCGACTTGCCGAGGCGACAGGTGCCGGTATTGAAGAGATCGTTGTTCGCCATCCGGAATGCAAAAAGGTCGACAGCCGCCTGATTGAAACCTGGTTCAATAACCTCAACTGGGGCCCGGACAAGGTTGCTGCCGAGCGCGTGCAGATTATGAAGACCGGCAATATGGGCTTCACCACAGAAGTCTCAGGCAGCTGGAGCTGCATCAACGAGATTTACCACAGCGTGATCGCGCGCATTCGCAACGAGTTTCCTCACGCCGATGACATCACTATGCTGGGTGGCCACTCTTCCCACAGCTACATTAACGGCACCAATATGTACTTCGTCTACGACTACAACGTGGTGGACTGTAAGCCGGAAGAAGAGATCGACAAATATCACAACCCGCTGAACAAAATTATCGTCGAAGAGACCATTCGCCTCGGCGGGTCGATGGTGCATCACCACGGCATCGGTAAACACCGCGTTCACTGGTCGAAGCTGGAGCACGGCAGCGCCTGGCCCATTATGCAGGGCCTGAAAGACCAGTACGATCCGCAGGGCATCATGAACACCGGCACCATCTGGCCGATTGAAAAATAACACCGGACGTCGGCTCCTCAGGGGGCCGACTTTTTTGATCCGGGTCGACGAAGGAATCTGCTTATGTGCTCCGAACCGGTTCGCATGGACGACCTGCCTCTCAACCGTTTTCATCTCCGCATTGCCGGGCTGACGTTTGGCGCGCACCTCACCGACGGTTACGTGCTGGGCGTGATTGGCTTTGCGCTGGTGCAGCTCACGCCGCAAATGTCCCTTACGCCGCTTCAGGAAGGCCTGATCGGCGGCTCGGCGCTGCTGGGCTTATTTTTCGGCAGCCTGGTGCTCGGCTGGATTTCAGACCATATCGGGCGCCAGAAAATTTTTAACTTCAGCTTTGTGCTCATCACGCTGGCCTCCTTTGGGCAATTTTTTGCCCAGACGCCGGAACAGCTTTTCTGGCTGCGGGTTCTGGTAGGTATTGGCCTGGGAGGCGATTATTCCGTAGGGCATACCATGCTGGCCGAGTTCTCGCCGCGCAAATATCGCGGCGTGCTTCTCGGCTCGTTTAGCGTGGTCTGGACGCTGGGCTATGTCGCGGCCAGCCTGATTGGCCATCAGCTGGTGGATGCCGGGCCGGACGCCTGGCGCTGGCTGCTGGCCTCCGCCTCATTGCCCGCGCTGGTGATTACGATCCTGCGCTGGGGGACGCCGGAATCTCCCCGCTGGCTGCTGCGTTAGGGGCGGGTTGAGCAGGCTCATCGGATTGTGCGCCAGTATCTGGGCGAGCATGTGATGCTCGGCGATGAGATAGCCGTCTCTACATCGCGCCATCTGCGAACGCTGTTTTCCGCTCGCTACTGGCGGCGCACCGCTTTTAATAGCTTCTTTTTCGTTTGTCTGGTGATCCCATACTTCGCTATTTACACCTGGCTGCCGTCTATCAGCGGCCTGCTGGGGATAGGCCAGGGGCTGAGCGCGACGATCTTTTTAAACGTCGTGCTGGTCGTCGGCGCCTTGTTGGGGCTGGTGCTGACGCAATGCTGTACCCGGCGCGGCTTCCTGATTGGCGGCTTTCTGGTCCTGCTGGTGAGCCTGACCACGCTGGCCCTGCTTCCGGCCCATTTCAGCACCGCGATTCTGCTGCTGTTCTTTATCTTCACGCTGACAATCTCGGCGGTGAGTAACCTGGTGGGCGTGCTGCCCGCGGAAAGCTTCCCGACGGACATCCGTTCGCTTGGCGTCGGATTCGCCACCTCAATGAGCCGTCTTGGTTCAGCTATCAGCACCGGGCTGCTGCCGGTGGCGCTGGTATCTTACGGCGTGCAGAGCACCATGCTGATGCTAAGCGCCGTGCTGCTGCTGGGGCTGCTGGTTTCCGTGTTCTGGGCGCCAGAAACCCGCAATCTCAGCCTGGTTGCGGCCTCCGGTAATAAGGAATATCACCCGGGAGCGACGCATGAACATTCTGTTAGCCTTTAAGGCCGAGCCTGATTTATCCATGCTGGCCGAAAAGGACTGGCTGGAGGCCGAACAGGGCAATCTTAATACTGCTCTGACTCGCCCGTGTTTTGGCGATGATGAACAGGCCGGGGCGGAAATACTGCTGCGCCAGCCAGAGCTAAACCTGACGGCAATAAGCGTGGGCAACGGACGGGCGGAAATTTTTTTACGCCAGCTAAAAGCCTCTGGATTCCAGCAGGTTGTTAACGTGGCGCTGGATGACGAGGCCCGTTTTGCACCACGACAAATCGCAGACCTGCTGGCCGCCTGGCAGCAGCGCAACCCGCAGTCGCTGATTGTGCTGGGATCGCGCAGCGTGGAAGGAAATAGTGGTCAAACGGGTTTTTATCTGGCGGAGCTGCTGGGCTGGCCCTGCTTTAGCCGCGTTTGCGATCTGGCGTTAGAGACAGAAAGACAGCAGGTGAGCCTTGAGCAGCGTATTGAAAAAGGCCATCGGCAGCTTACCGTGCGGCTGCCTGCGGTGGTAATGATGGAGAGCGACGGGCGCTACTGCCTGAGAACGCCGGGGCTGCGGCAAAAGCTGGCGGTAAACGCCGGGGACGTTCAGATCGTTAGCGCCGAATCCCTGGGCTACAGCACGCCAGCATCGCCGCGATGCCTGAAGCTGACGCGTAAAACGCAGCGTCGCGCGGGTCTGATTATTCAGGGCAGGGATGCGCGGGAAAAAGCACTTCACCTGTACCGGGACTGGCTACAAAAAAGGATGCAACCATGAAAATTGCTCTGGTTATGCCGGATGGAGAAAGTCAGCAGCGCAATGAGTTTGGAAGCTTTCTTGCTAACAGCCGCCTGACTTCAGCGGCGTGCGAGCGCTGGCAGCTTCCCGCTATGGATTTTACGGAAAATGCGTTAGCCGCACTTGCCGCTGAGTTTGCGCAAAATGCGGTAGATATGCTGCTTTTCCCTTCCGGCTGGCAGGGGGCTGAACTGGCAACGCGCCTGGCGTTCAGGCTTGGCGGCGATGCGCTGAGCAACGTCAACCACGGAGATTTTGCCGATCGGTGCAGCGTGAACAAACCCGCCTGTGGCGGAGCGATGGAAGCCGAAATCAGGCTACAAACCAGGCCCTGGTGCCTTAGCGTAGCAGCGGCGCCGGGGGCGACGGCCTGGCAGCCCGATTGCCCCACGGTGCCTCTTGCGGCAACAGACGCTGAACCGGACTGGCTGGTAAGCCAAAGTACAATACTTAAGGCGCAGGCGGGTGGATTAGCGGAGGCAAAGTTTGTGCTGGCGGCAGGGCGGGGAGTAGAAAGCGCGGACAATATGCGGCGGTTCGAAGCGCTGGCGGAACAGTGGGGGGCAGAGGTTGGCGCGAGCCGCGAAGCCGTAATGCACGCCTGGTGCGGCATGGATCGTCTGATAGGGATGTCCGGCACCCAGGTGGCGCCAGAGATTTGTATTGTAGCCGGTGTCTCGGGAGCTTCCGCTTTTACCAGCGGAATTAACCGTAGCCGGTTTATCGTCGCTATCAACAACGATCCCCAGGCGCCTGTTTTCAGGCAGGCGGACGTGGGGGTTGTTGATGAGCTGATGCCGGTGCTCGAAGCGCTGGACGAACTCGCTACGGCAAAAGCTTAGCCAGTTGCCAGACGCCGGTATTAGTCGTGGCGATGGCGAGCGCGCCGGCGTTTAACGCGTTATTGGCGTCTTCCGCATCGCAAACCAGGCCCCCGGCGATAACCGGCAGATCGATCTTATCCGTTACCCACTTCATCACTTTTGGCATGCAGCCCGGCAGGATTTCGATGCAGTCCGGGTTCGACTGCGCCACCTGCTTATCGATATTGTGATAGGAAATTGAATCAACGATAAACAGCCGGTGAATGGCGAAAAACCCCTGCGCGCGTGCGGCTTTCACCATCGACGCTTTGGTGCTGATGATGCCATCGGCGGCCGTCACCAGCTTCAGGAAGTTAATCACGATCTCTTTATTCGAGGTGCCTTCCAGTAAATCCACATGCACAAAGGCGTACTTATCGGCCTTTTTGATCTGCTGGACGATGCCGGTAATGGTGCAGATATTGCCATAGAGCACGGAAATAAACTTACAGTCAGACTCCAGCGCGAGCTGCAGGCTCTGGTTATCTTTTACCGCGGCGATAAGCGGGTGTTGCTTGAGTAAAGGCATTAAAGACACAGCAGGAACTCCATTCTTTAACCCGGTATAGATAAGGCCGCGGCCTGAAAAACCGGGTATGACATTTAACCAAAGCGTAGCTGGATGCCCAAGCCCGCAGACGGATAGCGCCAGCGGCTGAGAGTTTGCTCATCGCACAGCAGACGACAGGTGCCGCACTCCAGACAGCCGCCGGGGTCAATGACCAGGCCGCTGTTCTCGTTGAAGCGATACAGTCCGGCGGGACAGGCCTTCACCAGCACGGAGAGCGTGGCGTAATCGGCATGGTCTGCCAGCACAATATGGGGTTCAGCATCCGGGATATAGCGATTTTTTGCCAGTTTTTCATTAACGTTCACAGGCTTCTGGCTCCTCGAAAAATATCTTTAACCAGGCGCGACCAGCCGGTACGTCGGGCGTGACGCCACAGCAGCGCCGCCAGGCGATGCGGCGTGTTACAGCCGACAGAATGAACCTCATGCTGGATTGCGGAAAGCAAATCGGGGTAAGCCTGGTAGAGCGCGGGCGTTTGCAGGAATTCGGGTATTTTCTGGTAGCGGGACATGATTGACCACAGCGAATTTATTTCAAGCTGCCGCCGGTAAACAGGCCCCAGGTCCGTGTCGTCGTTTTCCCGCAGCGCGGTAATTAACGTCCGGGCCGCTGCCTGCGCCGAAAGCGCGGCTAAATCCATACCGCGAATCGTAAAGCCGGTATTCACGCAAAAGCGGGCGCTGTCGCCCACCAGCAGATAGCCTTTTCCCGCAAGGCGTTCAGGCACGCCCTTTAGGCCGCATTCCGGAATCAAATGCGCGCCGTACTCCATGACTTCCGTCCCCCGTAGTAAAGGGCGTAGCGAAGGATGCCGTTTAAATTGTTCCAGCAGTTCAGGAAGCGGGACGGGAGCGCCGCGAAGCGAAGAAAGCGGGCAAACCAGGCCGAGGGAGAGCGTTTCGTTATTGGTATACAGAAAGCCACCGGCGGGCAGATCGGCGCAGATACCGCCGGTAAACAGCCAGGCTGCGCCTTCATTACCTTCCAGCGCAAAGCGGTTTTCCAGCGTTTCTTTCGGGAGGGCAAGTATCTCTTTTACGCCCACCGCCACGCCGTTTTCCGACAGCTTTTTCACCAGCAGATGTTGTTCGGCCAGCAGCGTATTCGCCCCTTCGGCAATCACCACCGTTTTCGCAAACAGCGCTTCGCCCTCAACGATAACGCCGCGTACCGCGCCGTTTTCAATCTTAAAAGATTCAACCTGCACGCCAGTAAGACACTGCGCGCCAGCTTGTTCAGCCTGAGCGAACAGCCACGGATCGAGCCGCGCGCGCAAAACGCTCCAGCAGGCGGCGTCGGCATGGTGATAGTCAAGCGTAGAGGCTCCGCCGTTTGTCAGGGCGGAAAGTTTTTCGCGGGTGATCTTTCTCTCAAGCGGGGCCGAGCGGACAAAGTCGGGAAAGATGGCTTCAAAGGCATAGCTGTAAAGCCTGCCGCCGGACAGATTCTTTTCGCCGGGCCCGGCGGCTCGTTCGAGCAGCAAAACTTTTAGCCCGGCGCGAGCGCAAAGCGTGGCGCAGCAGGAACCTGCGACGCCTGCGCCTACGACAATAACATCGAAATCTGGAGTGGACATCCTGCGCACCTGTTTATTGCGACAGGGCAGAGTAGCAAAACGCCAGGAAGATTAGTTTGACGCGGGGCGCAGAGCATAAAGTCCGGAAAGCGGCTTGCGAACTTCAGGAGCGATTAGCCTTTATACACGCAGCCTGCGGTACAGGTTTCTTTAATCATTACCGCGCTAAGAAGCGGTACGAGCGGTTTCATCTCGTCCCAAATCCATTTTGCCAGCACTTCGCTGGTGGGGTTCTCAAGACCTGGAATATCATTCAGATAGTAATGATCCAGCCTGTCGTAAGTAGGTTTAAACGCGGCCTTCAGTTCGGAAAAATCCATAATCCAGCCCGTATACGGATCGACCTCGCCGGTAATTTCCAGGCGCACCATAAACGAGTGGCCGTGCAGGCGACCGCACTTATGGCCTTCCGGCACATGCGGCAGGCGGTGAGCGGCTTCGAAGGTAAAATCTTTAAACAGGGTGGTTGCCATTATTGCAGTCTCAGTAGGGCGAAAAACCGCCGCATAGTACCGGAATCCATTATTTTGCGCATTAACTAAAGCTGTCATCCGGGCTTATTCGTCTTTCCTTGCCGCTTTCAGGAAATTAACCTCTTTTATATCAATTAATTGCTTAACCTCTTTTGATGTTATGGGTTACCCGAAAAAACGGTTAGTCATTTTGGTTATTTGTTATTTCCATCCCTTCTTTAATTGTTATTATCCGGCTGGTTAACCTTACCCTATGAATGCTTTTTACCGTTAAACGTTGAAAACGGTACCCTTTGCTACTGGAACCTAATCAAGCATGACAACTCAGGCCCCACCGACCGCTTTGCTGCCGCTTACCCCGGAGCAACTGGCACGCCTCCAGGCGGCGACAACCGACTTCTCACAGACCCAACTGGCCTGGCTTTCCGGCTATTTCTGGGGAATGATTAATCAGCATCCGGGCGCGGCGGCTACAGCGCAGCCGCCTGCGGCTGAAGTGCCGGTTATCACCTTGATTTCCGCCTCCCAGACCGGCAATGCGCGTCGCGTTAGCGAGCAGTTACGTGACGATCTGCTGGCGGCCAAACTGAACGTTAATCTGGTCAACGCGGGCGACTATAAATTCAAACAGATCGCTCAGGAAAAACTGCTGATTGTTGTCACCTCCACGCAGGGTGAAGGCGAGCCGCCAGAAGAGGCGGTGGCGCTGCATAAGTTCCTGTTCTCGAAAAAAGCGCCGAAGCTTACCGATACGGCGTTTGCCGTATTTAGCCTTGGCGACACGTCCTACGAATTTTTCTGCCAGTCCGGCAAAGATTTCGATTCTAAACTCGCGGAGTTGGGCGGCGTTCGCCTGCTGGATCGCGTAGATGCCGACGTGGAGTTCCAGCCCGCAGCGCAGCAGTGGCGCGGTGAAATCGTTGAGCTGCTGAAATCGCGCGTGCCGGCGGAAACGCCAGCCCAGGCCAGGATCACCGCAACCGGCGTGGTAAACGAAGTCTTCACCAGCCCGTACAGCAAAGAAGCGCCGCTGACGGCGACGCTTGCGGTTAATCAAAAAATCACCGGCCGCGATTCTGAAAAAGACGTGCGGCATGTCGAAATCGAGCTGGGGGATTCCGGCCTGCGTTACCAGCCGGGCGATGCGCTTGGCGTCTGGTATCAGAACGATCCTGCTCTGGTAAAAGAGCTGGTGGAACTGCTGTGGCTGAAGGGTGACGAAAGCGTGTCCGTTGAGGGCAAAACGCTGCCGCTGAGCGAAGCGCTGGAATGGCATTTCGAGCTGACGGTTAACACCAGCAATATCGTTGAAAAATATGCCCAGCTTACCCGCAACGCGGCGCTGCTGGAGCTGGCTGGCGATAAAACCAAACTCCAGCACTTTGCCCAGAGCACGCCGATTGTCGATATGGTGCGTTATGCCCCGGCTGAACTGAGCGCGGAACAGCTCATTGAGCTGCTGCGTCCGCTTACGCCGCGCCTGTATTCCATCGCCTCTTCGCAGGCTGAAGCCGAAAGCGAAGTGCATATTACCGTCGGCGTTGTGCGCTACGACATAGAAGGCCGCGCCCGCACCGGCGGCGCTTCCGGCTTCCTTGCCGACAGGCTTGTCGAGGATGGCGAAGTCCGCGTGTTCATCGAACACAACGATAACTTCCGCCTGCCGGCTAACCCGGAAACCCCGGTGATAATGATTGGTCCGGGCACGGGTATCGCCCCGTTCCGCGCCTTCATGCAGCAGCGTGAAAACGATGGCGCAACGGGTAAAAACTGGCTGTTCTTCGGCAACCCGCATTTTACTGAAGATTTCCTCTATCAGGTGGAATGGCAGCGCTACGTCAAAGAGGGCCTGCTGACGAATATCGATCTGGCCTGGTCCCGTGACCAGCAACATAAAATATACGTACAAGATAAGCTGCGCGAAAAAGGCGCGGAACTGTGGAACTGGATTAACGAAGGTGCCCACATTTACGTTTGCGGCGACGCCAATCGTATGGCGAAAGACGTTGAGCAGGCGTTACTGGAAGTGGTTGCCGAGTTCGGGGGTATGGACCTTGAGTCGGCAGATGAATTTTTAAGTGAGCTGCGCATTGAGCGCCGTTATCAGCGAGATGTCTACTAATGAGCGAAAAACACCCTGGACCTTTAGTGGTTGACGGAAAACTGACTGATGCCGAGCGCATGAAGCGTGAAAGTAACTTCCTGCGCGGCACCATTAAAGAAGATTTACAGGACGGGCTCACCGGTGGCTTTAAGGGCGACAACTTCCTGCTTATCCGCTTCCACGGCATGTATCAGCAGGATGACCGCGATATTCGCGCCGAGCGCGCCGCGCAGAAGCTGGAACCGCGTCACGCCATGATGCTGCGCTGCCGTTTGCCGGGCGGGATCGTCACCACGGAGCAGTGGCGCGCCATCGATAAATTCGCCGAAGACAAAACGATTTACGGCAGCATTCGTCTGACTAACCGCCAGACCTTCCAGTTTCACGGCATTCTGAAGAAGAACGTGAAGCCTGCCCATGAGATGCTGCATGAGGTGGGCCTGGACGCGCTGGCGACCGCCAACGACATGAACCGTAACGTGCTGTGTACGTCAAACCCGATTGAGTCCAGTCTGCACCAGGAAGCGTACGAGTGGGCGAAAAAGCTCTCCGAGCATTTGCTGCCGCGCACTCGTGCCTACGCTGAGATCTGGTGGGATCAGGAGAAAGTCGCCACCACCGACGAAGAGCCGATCCTGGGCGCGACCTATCTGCCGCGTAAATTTAAAACCACGGTTGTAGTGCCGCCGCAAAACGACGTCGATCTGCATGCCAACGACATGAACTTCATCGCGATTGCCAAAGACGGCAAGCTGGTGGGCTTCAACCTGCTGGTAGGCGGTGGCCTGTCCATCGAGCACGGCAACAAGGCAACCTACGCCCGCACCGCAAGCGAATTTGGCTATATCCCGCTTGAGCACACGCTGGCCGTAGCGGAAGCGGTTGTGACGACGCAGCGCGACTGGGGCAACCGTACCGATCGTAAAAACGCCAAGACCAAATATACGCTTGAGCGCGTTGGCGTCGATGTGTTCAAGGCGGAGGTGGAGCGCCGCGCGGGGATTACCTTTGAGCCGATCCGTCCTTACGAATTCACCGGTCGCGGCGACCGTATTGGCTGGGTAAACGGCATTGACGATAAATGGCACCTGACGCTGTTTATCGAAAACGGCCGCATCCTGGACTATCCGGGCCGTCCGTTGAAAACCGGGCTGATGGAAATCGCCAAGATCCACAAAGGCGATTTCCGCCTCACCGCTAACCAGAACCTGATCGTGGCGGGCGTGCCGGCAAGTGAAAAAGCGAAAATCGAGAAGATCGCCAAAGATCATGGGCTGATGCACGCGGCGAAACCCCAGCGTGAAAACTCCATGGCCTGCGTGTCATTCCCGACCTGTCCGCTGGCGATGGCCGAAGCGGAACGCTTCCTGCCGCAGTTTGTGACTAAAGTTGAAGACGTGATGGAAAAGCATCACGTGGGCGATGAAAACATTGTTCTGCGCGTAACCGGCTGCCCGAACGGCTGTGGCCGCTCAATGCTGGCGGAAATTGGCCTGGTGGGCAAAGCGCCGGGGCGTTACAACCTGCATATCGGCGGTAACCGCATCGGCACTCGCATTCCGCGCATGTACCGTGAAAATATTACCGAGCCAGAGATTCTGGCATCGATAGATGAACTGGTGGGCCGCTGGGCGAAAGAGCGTGAAGCTGACGAAGGCTTCGGTGATTTTACTGTCCGCGCCGGTATTATTCGTCCGGTGCTCGATCCGGCTCGTGATTTTTGGGAATAACCTAAGCGAGGAACGTATGTCCGTACTCGATCTACAAGCGCTGAACGAATTACCGAAAGTCGAGCGCGTGCTGGCGCTGGCCGAGGTAAATGCTCAGCTCGAAAAGCTCAGCGCGCAGGAGCGCGTAGGCTGGGCGCTGGAAAACCTGCCCGGCGAGTTTGTGCTGTCCTCGAGTTTTGGCATCCAGGCGGCGGTGAGTCTGCATCTGGTTTCTCAGCAGCGCCCGGATATTCCGGTGATCCTTACCGATACCGGTTATCTGTTTCCGGAAACCTATCAGTTTATTGATGAGCTGACGGACAAGCTGAAGCTCAATCTGAAAGTGTTCAGCGCGAAGGAAAGCGCGGCCTGGCAGGAAGCGCGCTACGGCAAGCTGTGGGAGCAGGGCGTCGAAGGCATTGAGAAATACAATGCAATCAATAAAGTTGAGCCGATGAACCGCGCGTTGCAGGAGCTGGGCGGGCAAACCTGGTTTGCCGGACTCAGGCGCGAACAATCCGGCAGCCGGGCGAATTTGCCCGTGCTGGCGATTCAGCGCGGCGTGTTTAAGGTCCTGCCGATCATCGACTGGGACAACCGCACGGTTTACCAGTATCTCACCGAGCATGGCCTGAAATACCATCCGCTGTGGGATCAGGGTTATCTGTCGGTCGGCGATACCCACACCACGAGGAAGTGGGAGCCGGGTATGGCGGAAGAAGAGACGCGCTTCTTTGGCCTCAAGCGCGAGTGCGGCCTGCACGAGTAAAGTAAAGCTTGCTCCCCGTTACGGCGGGGAGCAGCTTATTTCCCCGCTTTAGCCAGCTCTTTCACCAAAGGCAACATCACGCGCACCACATCGTGGCTGCGTTTCTCAATGCGTCCCGGTAGCCATTTATCCAGATACGCCTGATTGTCGAGCGTTGCCTGATGCCAGCTTTTCCCCTTCGGGAACGCTTTATTTTTGGCACGCTGCTGAAAACCGTCTTTATCCCCAAGCGACCAGTTGGTTGCCTCTACAGACAGCACCGGAATGCCCGCTTTATCAAAAGGCACCGCATCGTTGCAGCAGGCTGTGCCTTTCGGATAGTTAACGTTTAGCCCCGGATTTATCGCGGCCTGAATGCCCAACTGATGCGCAATGCTCAGCGCCCGGTCGCGGGTGAGCTTGCGCACCGCTGCTGGCGTGGATTTTCCGCTGTTAAAATAGAGCTTATCGCCCGTAATCAGGCTATCGAGGTTAATCACCAGCAGGGTGTTTTTCTTTTCGCGCTCGCTCATGCGGCTGATAATATTTTCCGCGCCGAGCGAGCCAATCTCCTCGCCGCTGGTGGCGATAAAACGGATGCCGTAGCGTGTCGGCACCGTTTTCAGACGCTGCGCCAGCTCCAGCATTACGCCAAGACCGGATGCGTTGTCGTCCACGCCTTGCAGCGTCAGACCGCCAAGGTTGTCGTTCACGTCGTTGTCGGTTAACGGCGTGTAGGTATCCAGATGCGCCATGATAATAATCTGCTGCGGCACTTTACCCTCGCGCGCGGCAATGACCTGGCTTGCGCTGACGTTATGCCAGTTCTGGTGACCGTCTTTGGTGGTGTAAAGATAGCGGGTATTAAAGCGGCGAATATCGCTCTGGTAGCCGTAAAGCGCGAACTGCTGTTGAAGGTAATCCGCGGCTAGCATTTCGGCCGGGCTGCCGGTCATTCGTCCTGGAAAAACGGTGGCGATGTGGCGAGTCTGCAAATTAGCGGTTTCACCTGGATGCACGGAAGCGGCCCCTGCGGAAAACGTGAAACCCACGCCAAATGCCAGGCAAATAGCCCAGCGGCGCAATGCGGGAAACATAACTGGTCCTTTTTATTTTCAGTAATTTTTTTTGCCTGCGTAGTATGAAACTGTGACGGGGGTTACACAATTCCAAATCCTCCTAAAGTCCCGCTAAACAGTCCCTTCAGCACATTTTGTGATTTGCAAAACCACGGCGTTATTCCTTTACGGAACTAGTCATTCCAATTCGTAATTTCATAAGAAATATACCCGCGACTTATAGTCCCTTTTAATTTCATTTAAACGGCCGGATCAGATCCGCCGTGATACTCGCAGCTTTAAGGGAAGGTTATGGACCAAAAACGACTCACTCACCTGCGGCAACTGGAGGCTGAAAGCATCCATATTATCCGCGAGGTTGCAGCCGAATTTTCCAATCCGGTGATGATGTACTCGATCGGCAAAGATTCCTCGGTGATGTTGCATTTGGCTCGTAAGGCCTTCTATCCGGGCACGCTGCCGTTCCCGCTGCTGCATGTGGATACCGGCTGGAAATTCCGTGAAATGTACGAATTCCGCGACCGCACCGCAAAAAACTACGGTTTCGAACTGCTGGTGCATAAAAACCCGGAAGGCGTGGCGATGGGCATTAACCCGTTTGTCCACGGCAGCGCTAAACACACGGACATCATGAAAACCGAAGGGCTGAAACAGGCGCTCAGCAAATACGGTTTTGATGCGGCTTTCGGCGGCGCGCGCCGTGATGAAGAGAAATCTCGCGCCAAGGAGCGAATTTATTCGTTCCGCGACCGCTTCCACCGCTGGGACCCGAAAAACCAGCGTCCTGAGCTGTGGCACAACTATAACGGCCAGATTAACAAAGGCGAAAGCATTCGCGTGTTCCCGCTCTCCAACTGGACCGAGCTGGATATCTGGCAGTACATCTACCTGGAAAACATCGAGATTGTTCCTCTGTACCTTGCAGCACCGCGCCCGGTGCTGGAGCGCGACGGCATGCTGCTGATGGTGGATGACGACCGCATTGACGTGCAGCCGGGCGAAGTTATCGCCCAGAAAATGGTACGTTTCCGCACGCTGGGCTGCTGGCCGTTGACCGGCGCCGTTGAATCCCAGGCGCAAACGCTGCCGGAAATCATCGAAGAGATGCTGATTTCCACCACCAGCGAGCGTCAGGGACGAGCAATCGACCGCGATCAGGCCGGGTCGATGGAACTGAAAAAGCGTCAAGGGTACTTCTGAGGACCGCATAATGAATAACGCAATTGCACAACAAATCGCGGAGCAGGGCGGCGTCGAAGCTTATCTGCACGCTCAGCAACATAAAAGCCTGCTGCGCTTTCTGACCTGCGGCAGCGTCGATGACGGGAAAAGTACGCTCATTGGCCGCCTGCTTCACGACACGCGCCAGATTTATGAAGATCAGCTTTCTTCCCTGCATACCGACAGCAAGCGTCACGGCACCCAGGGCGAAAAGCTCGATTTGGCTTTGCTGGTGGACGGCCTGCAGGCCGAGCGCGAGCAGGGCATTACCATCGACGTGGCGTACCGTTATTTCTCCACCGAGAAGCGTAAATTTATTATTGCCGACACGCCGGGGCACGAGCAGTACACCCGCAATATGGCGACGGGCGCTTCAACCTGCGAACTGGCGATCCTGCTGATCGATGCGCGCAAGAGCGTGCTGGATCAGACTCGCCGTCACAGCTTTATTTCCACGCTGCTTGGCATCAAGCATCTGGTTGTGGCCGTTAACAAAATGGATCTCGTCGGCTTTGATGAAGAGCGGTTCGAGCAGATCAAACAGGACTATCTGACGTTTGCCGAGCAGCTGCCGTCGGATCTGGATATTCGCTTTGTGCCGTTGTCCGCGCTTGAGGGCGATAACGTCGCGACGCAAAGCGCCAATATGGCCTGGTACACGGGGCCGACGCTGCTTGAGCTTCTGGAAACGGTGGAGGTGAAACGTCTGGTTGAACAGCAGCCGATGCGTTTCCCCGTGCAGTATGTTAACCGTCCAAATCTGGATTTCCGCGGTTACGCAGGCACGCTTGCCTCGGGGTCGATAAAAGTCGGACAGCGCATCAAAGTGTTACCGTCCGGCGTTGAATCCACCGTGGCGAGAATCGTAACCTTTGATGGTGATTTGCAACAAGCTGCTGCGGGAGAGGCGATCTCTTTAGTGCTGAAAGATGAAATCGACATCAGCCGCGGTGATTTACTGGTGGACGCAGGCGACGCGCACCCGGTGGTGCAGTCCGCGAAAGTTGACGTGGTGTGGATGGCAGAACAGCCGCTGGTACCGGGCCAAAGCTATGACATCAAAGTGGCCGGTAAGAAAACCCGCGCGCGCGTTGATAACATTCATCATCAGGTGGAGATTAACACCCTGACGCAGCGCGTAGTGGAAAGCCTGCCGCTAAACGGTATCGGCCTGGTTGATTTAACTTTCGATGAGCCACTGGTGCTGGATAAATACCAGCACAACCCGGTTACCGGCGGGCTGATTTTCATCGACCGCCTGACCAACGTCACCGTTGGCGCCGGCATGGTGCGCGAACCGCAGGAGCAGGTTTATCAGGAGCCTTCGGCCTGGAGCGCCTTTGAACTGGAACTGAACGCGCTGGTGCGTCGCCACTTCCCGCACTGGGGCGCCCGTGATTTGCTGGGAGGCAAATAATGGCTGAGCACGACGAAAACGTCGTCTGGCATCCTCATCCCGTCACAAAACAGCAGCGTGAGCAGCTCCATCAGCACCGCGGCGCGGTGCTGTGGTTCACCGGCCTGTCCGGCTCCGGTAAATCGACCGTCGCCGGCGCGCTTGAGGAAGCGCTACATAAGCTTGGTGTCAGCACCTATTTGCTCGATGGCGACAACGTGCGCCACGGGCTGTGCAGCGATTTGGGCTTTAGCGATGAAGATCGGAAAGAGAACATCCGTCGCGTGGGAGAAGTCGCCAGTCTGATGGTGGATGCAGGGCTGGTCGTGCTGACAGCTTTTATCTCCCCGCATCGTGCAGAGCGACAAATGGTACGCGAGCGAATCGGCGAGGGGCGCTTTATCGAAGTCTTCGTGGACACGCCCCTTGAGATTTGCGAAGCGCGCGATCCCAAAGGATTATACAAAAAAGCCCGCGCCGGCGAGTTGCGTAATTTTACCGGTATCGATTCGGTATATGAGTCGCCGCGCGAGCCAGAAATACACTTAGACGGCGAACAATTGGTAACAAATTTGATTGCGCAATTATTAGACCTGCTGCGCCGTGACGATATTATCAAATCCTAAAGACAGTACCGGGCGCATAACCGCGCCTGGTCACTCAGGTCAACGGATTCGTTATGCGCAACAGCTCGAACATAGTTATCACACAGGCTGAAACCAGCCCGTCAGTCGAAGATAGCGCCTGGTCTTTGCCGGGAGCGTTCATTGGCTTCTTGTCGTGGCTGCTGGCGCTGGGTATTCCTTTCCTGATGTACGGCCCTAATACGCTATTCTTCTTCCTTTATACTTGGCCATTCTTCCTTGCGCTGATGCCCGTTGCCGTGGTGGTGGGTATTGCGCTGCACTCGCTGGCGCGTGGGCGGCTGCATTATAGCTGTGTGGCAACCTTGCTGACCGTGGCGCTGATGTTCGGTGCTTTGTTTATGTGGCTTATGGGTTAACCGGCCACCGCATGAAACCGGGTATATTTCTCGCTTCCGATTGAAGCTAAACCTCCCGCAGGCGCGCATATTGGCGCAATTTGTGATAAATTCTGCCGCAAATTCGACGACTCGCCAGGGCAGACGAGTGGAGTCCGACATAAAGTTGTGGGATGATTGTGCCGTTTTTCAGGGGGCTGGATGGGTAAACTAACGCTGCTATTGCTGGCCTTGTTGGTCTGGCTGCAGTATTCGCTGTGGTTTGGAAAAAACGGCGTGCATGATTACGCGCGTGTCAATGAAGACGTGGCTGCGCAGCAGGTGACCAACGCTAAGCTCAAGGCGCGCAACGATCAGCTTTTTGCGGAAATTGACGATCTTAACGGCGGCCAGGAGGCCATCGAAGAGCGCGCACGCAACGAGTTGAGCATGACCAAACCCGGTGAAACCTTCTACCGTCTGGTGCCTGACACCTCTAAGCGCGCAGGCAATAATAATGCCGCGCAGAACAATAGATAAATCAGCATAAGTGATAACACATGGCAGACTCCTCCCCGGACGTAATTGCCGTGGTGCCGGCGGCCGGGATCGGCAGCCGCATGCAAACGGAATGTCCAAAGCAGTACCTGCAAATCGGCGATAAAACTATTCTTGAACATGCTGTTGCGAGCGTGCTGGCTCATCCGCGTGTCGGCCATGTCATCATCGCCATCAGCCCGGGCGACTCCTGGTTCGCTTCATTGCCGCTGGCTTCAAACCCGCAGGTTACCGTGGTGAACGGAGGAGGGCTGCGCGCCGATTCTGTTCTCGCGGGGCTGCAGGCCGCGGGGGACGCTAAGTGGGTACTGGTGCACGATGCGGCTCGTCCCTGCCTCCATCAGGATGATTTAGCGCGTCTGCTGGCCATTACCCGCAGCAGCAAGGTGGGCGGCATTCTGGCCGCGCCGGTGCGCGATACGATGAAGCGCGGCGAGCCGGGCAAGCCTCTTATTGCGCATACCGTCGAGCGCGAAGCGCTCTGGCACGCGTTGACCCCGCAACTCTTCCCGCTCGAATTGCTGCGTAGCTGTCTGCTTCGCGCCCTGAAAGAGGGGGCCACCATCACCGATGAAGCCTCCGCGCTCGAATATTGCGGCTTCCATCCAGAATTAATTAGCGCCCGTGCCGATAATATAAAAGTTACTCGTCCTGAAGACCTGGCACTGGCGGCGTTTTACCTCACGCGGTTAACCCAAACGGAGAATTTATAATGCGTATCGGACATGGTTTTGATGTACACGCTTTTGGCGGCGTTGGGCCGATTATCATTGGCGGCGTGCGTGTTCCGTTCGAAAAAGGGTTGCTGGCCCATTCCGATGGTGACGTGGCCCTGCACGCATTAACCGACGCTCTGCTCGGTGCCGCAGCGCTTGGCGACATCGGTAAGCTGTTCCCGGATACCGACGCGGCATACAAAGGTGCGGACAGCCGCGAGCTGCTGCGCGAGGCCTGGCGTCGTATTCAGGCCAAAGGCTACACGCTTGGCAACGTGGACGTGACGATCATCGCTCAGGCGCCAAAAATGGCGCCGCATATCCCACAGATGCGCGTGTTTATTGCCGAAGATCTCGGCTGCCATATGGACGATGTAAACGTTAAAGCCACAACGACGGAAAAACTCGGCTTTACCGGGCGTGGCGAAGGCATCGCCTGTGAGGCGGTAGCGTTACTGCATAAGGCTCGCGCGTAATGGATATGCAAACCCTGACCTGGCTGCACGGTAAGCCAGAAGGAACCGGCTTGATAAAAGCCAGCCCGGAAGACTTCCTGGTGACCGAAGACCTCGGCTTCGGGCCGGACGGCGACGGTGAGCATCTGCTGCTGCGCATCCTGAAAAAGGGCTGTAATACGCGTTACGTGGCAGACGCGCTGGCTAAATTTCTAAAAGTGCAGGCCCGTGAGGTAAGTTTTGCCGGGCAAAAGGACAAACACGCGGTTACCGAACAGTGGTTCTGCGTGCGCCTGCCGGGAAAAGAGATGCCGGATATGAGCGCTTTTAGCCTGGAAGGTTGTGAAGTGCTGGAATATGCCCGTCATCGTCGCAAGCTGCGTCTCGGCGCGCTGAAGGGGAATAATTTTACCCTCTTCCTGCGAGAGGTCAGCAATCGTGCGGAGCTGGAACAGCGGCTTAATGCGGTCTTAAAAGACGGCGTACCTAACTACTTTGGCAGCCAGCGCTTTGGCATTGGCGGTAACAACTTAAACCAGGCGCGTCGCTGGGCGCAGAATAATTCTCCGTTGCGCGATCGCAATAAACGCAGTTTTTATTTGTCGGCGGCCCGCAGCGCGTTGTTTAATCAAATTGTTAGCCTTAGACTGAAAAAACCAGACTTTAATCAAGTTGTTGATGGCGATGCGCTACAATTGGCAGGACGCGGTAGCTGGTTTGTGGCAACAAACGAAGAACTCCCTGTTTTACAACAACGCGTGGACAACGGTGAACTGCTGATTACGGCACCGTTACCGGGCGATGGCGCGTGGGGCACGCTCAACGCCGCGCTGGAATTTGAACAGCGCTGTGTCGAACAGGAAACAGATTTGCAGGCATTACTGGTCCGTGAGCGCGTTGAAGCCGCTCGCCGCGCCATGCTGGTGAACCCAGCAGAATTACGTTGGAACTGGTGGGATGATGTGACGGTTGAGGTGAGCTTTTGGCTGCCTGCCGGAAGTTTTGCCACCAGCGTTGTAAGGGAACTTATGAATACGCCGGGTGACTATGCGAATATTGCTGAGTAACGATGACGGAATCCACGCGCCGGGCATTCAGGCGCTGGCTAAGCGGCTACGAGAGTTTGCTGAGGTGCAGGTCGTGGCCCCGGATCGTAATCGCAGCGGCGCATCGAACTCGCTAACGCTTGAATCCTCACTGCGTACTTTTACCCTGCCAAACGGCGATATCTCTGTACAAATGGGCACGCCGACCGACTGCGTTTACCTTGGCGTCAACGCGCTGATGCGCCCCCGCCCTGACGTAGTGGTTGCGGGTATTAATGCCGGGCCTAATCTGGGCGATGACGTTATCTATTCGGGCACCGTGGCCGCGGCGATGGAAGGGCGGCATTTAGGGTTTCCGGCGCTGGCCGTTTCGCTAAACGGCTATACGCATTACGATACGGCCGCCGTTATAACCTGTTCAATTCTACGCGCCCTGGCGCGTGAACCGCTGCGTACCGGGCGTATCCTCAATATTAACGTGCCTGATTTGCCGCTTGAGGAAATCAAAGGTATTCGGGTAACGCGCTGCGGCAGCCGCCATCCGGCAGATAAAGTCATCCCGCAAGAAGACCCGCGTGGCAACACGCTGTACTGGATTGGCCCTCCGGGCGATAAGTTCGATGCCGGTCCGGATACCGATTTTGCGGCTGTGGATGAGGGCTACGTTTCGGTGACGCCGTTGCACGTCGATTTAACCGCGCACGGTGCGCATGACGTGGTGAACTCGTGGTTAACCAGAGCGGGAGTCGCCGAGCAATGGTAGTGAGCAAACGCGTAGAAGCTCTTCTCACACAGCTTCGTGCCCAGGGCATCAAGGACGAACAGGTCCTTGATGCGATTGCGCAGGTGCCGCGGGAAAAATTTGTCGACGAGGCGTTTGAACACAAGGCATGGGAAAATACCGCGCTGCCCATTGGCTCAGGCCAGACTATTTCGCAGCCTTATATGGTTGCGCGCATGACTGAGTTGCTTGAGCTGACGCCGGATTCCAGAGTGCTGGAAATCGGCACCGGTTCAGGCTACCAGACGGCGATCCTTGCTCATCTGGTACATCACGTTTGTTCCGTTGAGCGTATTAAAGGGCTGCAGTGGCACGCAAGACGCCGTTTGAAACAGCTCGACCTGCATAATATTTCTACCCGTCACGGTGATGGCTGGCTGGGCTGGCATGCCCGTGCGCCATTCGACGCTATTATTGTTACGGCAGCTCCGCCTGAGATCCCAACGGCGCTTCTGGACCAGTTGGATGAAGGCGGGCGCCTGGTGCTGCCGGTGGGGGACGATCGTCAGTTTTTAAAACGCGTTCGTCGCCACGGTGGCGAATTTATTATTGATACGGTAGAAGCCGTTCGTTTCGTTCCGCTGGTGAAGGGCGAACTGGCATAACCTGGACGTTTCCGGTTTTTTTAGCAGAATTTTGGCGTAACGTAGCCAACGCAAATTCTACCGTATTTCATAAGCATGCAATTGTTTTCATTTTCGGGGGATACATGAGCGCGGGAAGCCCACATTTTACTTTACGCCGGATGGCGGCGTTATCGCTGGTAAGCCTGTGGCTGGCCGGCTGTAGCAACAACGATTCTCAGGCACCCATCAGCTCGGTCGGTGGCAACAACAACGCGGGCGGCAGCGCTTCTGGCGGCATGCTGATTACCCAGCCGCCAAAAATGTCTGCTCCGGTCCAGGCCCCGCAAATTCAGCCGGTGCCGCAGCCGGCGATTCAGCCTGCGCAGACCCAGCCGGTTCCGGCGCAACCTGCGCAAACGCAGCCGGTTATTCAGTCTGAACCTGTACAAACCCAGAATGGGCGTATCGTTTATAACCGCAAGTATGGGAACATTCCGAAAGGCAGCTATGCCGGCGGCAGCACTTATACGGTTAAACGCGGCGATACGCTGTTCTATATTGCCTGGATTACCGGGAACGATTTCCGCGATCTTGCACAACGAAACAACGTAGCGGCCCCGTACGGCCTCGAAGTTGGGCAAACTCTTCAGGTTGGTAACGCATCCGGTACGCCAATTACCGGTGGAAACGCGGTTACCGCCGCTGATGCGAGCGCGCAAGGAATAACCAATCCTGCTGCACAAAACTCAAGCGCCGTTGTTGCTTCTAAACCGACAATTACGTATTCTGAAGACTCAGGTGAACAGAGTGCTAACAAAATGTTGCCGAATAATAAGGGTACTGCGACTGTCGTCACAGCACCGGTTACGGCACCTGTGGTTAGCTCTACGACTACCGTACCGACTGCCAGCAGCACGTCAGACAGTGCGCCGATTTCGACCTGGCGCTGGCCAACTGATGGCAGCATTATCGAGAACTTTTCTGCTACTGAGGGTGGCAATAAAGGGATCGATATCTCGGGCAGTAAAGGACAGGCTATCGTCGCGACCGCTTCAGGCCGCGTGGTATATGCCGGTAACGCACTGCGCGGTTACGGTAATCTAATCATCATCAAACACAACGATGATTACCTGAGTGCCTACGCCCATAACGATACAATGCTGGTCCGGGAACAAGAAGAAATTAAGGCGGGGCAGAAGATAGCTACCATGGGTAGCACCGGAACCAGTTCAACAAGATTGCATTTTGAAATTCGTTACAAGGGGAAATCCGTAAACCCGCTGCGTTACTTGCCGCAGCGATAAACCGGCAAAGCACTCCTCCATAAGTGTTTTGCCCAGGGATCACGGGTAGGAGCCACCTTATGAATCAGAATACGCTGAAAGTTAATGAGTTAACCGAAGATGCGGAATTTGATGAGAACGGAGTTGAGGCTTTTGATGAAAAAGCCCTTGTAGAAGAGGAGCCCAGTGATAACGACATTGCCGAAGAGGAGCTGTTGTCACAGGGCGCCACACAGCGTGTGCTGGATGCGACTCAGCTTTATCTTGGGGAGATCGGCTATTCCCCATTATTAACAGCCGAAGAAGAAGTCTATTTTGCTCGCCGCGCGCTGCGTGGTGACGTCGCATCCCGCCGCCGCATGATCGAAAGTAACCTGCGTCTGGTGGTAAAAATCGCCCGTCGTTACAGCAATCGTGGTCTGGCGCTGCTGGATCTGATTGAAGAAGGTAACCTGGGGCTGATTCGTGCAGTTGAGAAGTTTGACCCGGAACGCGGGTTCCGTTTCTCAACCTATGCCACCTGGTGGATTCGTCAGACCATCGAACGGGCAATCATGAACCAAACCCGTACGATTCGCCTGCCGATTCATATTGTGAAAGAGCTGAACGTTTATCTGCGTACCGCTCGAGAACTCTCCCACAAGCTGGATCACGAGCCGAGTGCGGAAGAGATCGCCGAGCAACTGGATAGGCCAGTTGATGATGTCAGCCGCATGCTGCGTCTCAACGAACGCATCACCTCGGTAGACACCCCGTTGGGCGGTGACTCTGAGAAAGCGCTGCTGGACATCCTCGCGGATGAGAAAGACAACGGTCCGGAAGACACCACTCAGGACGATGATATGAAGCAAAGCATCGTTAAGTGGCTGTTTGAACTGAACGCTAAGCAGCGTGAAGTGTTGGCACGTCGTTTTGGTCTGCTGGGTTATGAAGCGGCAACGCTTGAAGATGTGGGCCGTGAAATCGGTCTGACTCGTGAACGCGTTCGTCAAATACAGGTTGAAGGCCTGCGCCGTCTGCGTGAAATTCTGCAGATTCAGGGGCTGAATATCGAAGCGCTGTTCCGCGAATAATCGACTCTGCATATAAAAAAGCGGTGATGAAAATCACCGCTTTTTTTATGGTCGCGATTTACTACAGCAGATTTTTCAGGCGATAGATCCACTCCAGCGCCTGACGTGGCGACAGCGAATCCGGATCTAAGGCTTCCAGCGCCTCCACCGCAGGCGAGGTTTCCTCGGCAACCGACAGCAAGGACATTTGCGTGCCGTCCACCTGGGTTGCTGCCGTGTTGCTGGAAAGCGTCTCAAGCTCCCGCAGCTTTTGGCGCGCACGCTTAATCACATCTTTCGGCACGCCCGCCAGCGCGGCAACGGCCAGACCGTAGCTTTTGCTTGCCGCACCATCCTGAACGCTGTGCATAAAGGCAATGGTGTCGCCGTGTTCCAGCGCGTCCAGATGCACGTTTGCCACGCCTTCCATTTTTTCCGGCAGCGTAGTCAGCTCAAAGTAATGCGTGGCAAATAGCGTCAGGGCTTTGATGCGGTTGGCCAGGCTTTCGGCGCAGGCCCAGGCCAGCGACAGGCCGTCATAGGTTGATGTTCCGCGCCCAATCTCATCCATCAGCACCAGGCTGTTTTCCGTGGCGTTATGCAGAATATTGGCCGTTTCGGTCATCTCCACCATAAAGGTGGAACGGCCAGAGGCCAGGTCATCCGCCGCGCCTACACGGGTGAAGATACGATCGATAGGGCCGATCTCCGCCTGCTGAGCGGGCACAAAGCTGCCGATATAGGCGAGCAGCACGATCAGCGCCGACTGGCGCATATAGGTACTTTTACCGCCCATGTTCGGACCGGTAATAATCAGCATGCGGCGCTGCGGGGCAAGCGTCAGCGGGTTGGCGATAAACGGCTCGCTCAGCACTTTCTCGACCACGGGGTGGCGGCCGCCAACCACTTTAATACCGGGTTTGTCGGTAAGCTGCGGGCAGGTGTAATTCAGGCTCCAGGCTCGCTCGGCCAGATTCGCCAGCACGTCGAGCTCCGCCAGCGCGGCGGCGCTGGTTTGCAGCGCTTCAAGGTGCGGCAGCAGCATATCGAACAGTTGATCGTAAAGCTGTTTCTCAAGCGCCAGCGCCTTGCCTTTTGACGTCAGAACTTTGTCTTCGTACTCTTTTAGCTCAGGAATGATGTAGCGTTCGGCGTTTTTTAGCGTCTGGCGGCGGACATAGTGGATTGGCGCGTGGTGGCTCTGCCCGCGGCTGATCTGAATGTAATAGCCGTGCACCGCGTTAAAGCCGACTTTCAGCGTATCCAGCCCCAGCTTCTCGCGTTCGCGGATTTCCAGCCTGTCGAGATAGTCCGTTGCGCCATCCGCCAGCGCACGCCACTCGTCGAGCTCTTCGTTGTAGCCGGGAGCAATTACGCCGCCGTCGCGGACCAGAACTGGCGGAGATTCGATAACCGCGCGCTCAAGCAGCTCACGTAGTTCGGTAAACTCGCCCATCTTTTCACGCAGCGTTTGTACATAATCCGTTGGCACATCGGCCAGCAGCTCGCGCAGTTCAGGCAGTTGCTGGAAGGCGTAACGCATACGCGCCAAATCACGCGGCCGCGCGGTGCGCAGCGCAAGCCGGGCAAGAATACGTTCCAGGTCGCCAACCTGGCGTAAAACCGGTTGAATCTCAGCGGTACGATCCTGCAGGGCCGCGATAGTGCGCTGACGTTTTTGCAGCACGTCGACGCTGCGTACCGGCATATGCAGCCAGCGTTTAAGCATGCGGCTGCCCATCGGTGTGACGGTGCAGTCAAGCACCGAGGCCAGCGTATTTTCAACACCGCCCGCCAGATTCTGCGTGATTTCAAGGTTACGGCGCGTGGCGGCATCCATGATGATGCTGTCCTGCTGCCTGTCCATGGTGACGGAGCGAATATGGGGCAGGGAGGTGCGCTGCGTATCCTTTACGTATTGCAACAGGCAACCCGCAGCGCATAAAGCGTGATGCGCTTTTTCGACGCCAAAGCCGGTGAGATCCCGCGTGCCGAACTGCATATTCAGCTGCTGGCGCGCCGTTTCAATTTCAAATTCCCATAGCGGGCGGCGGCGCAGGCCACGGCGGCCTTCAATCAGGCGCATTTCGGCAAAATCTTCGGCATACAGCAGTTCGGCTGGATTGGTGCGCTGCAGTTCTGCCGCCATGGTTTCTGCATCTTCCGGCTCGCTCAGGCGAAAACGGCCGGAGCTGATATCAAGCGTCGCGTAGCCAAACCCTTTGCCGTCCTGCCAGATAGCGGCCAGCAAATTGTCCTGGCGCTCCTGCAACAACGCTTCATCGCTGATGGTGCCGGGAGTAACGATGCGCACGACTTTTCGCTCAACCGGCCCTTTGCTGGTGGCCGGATCGCCAATCTGTTCGCAAATGGCAGCGGACTCGCCGAGATTGACCAGCTTCGCCAGGTAGTTTTCTACCGCATGATGCGGCACGCCAGCCATGGGGATAGGTTCACCGGCAGAGGCGCCGCGTTTGGTCAGGGAGATATCAAGCAGTTGCGATGCGCGTTTCGCATCGTCATAAAACAGCTCGTAAAAGTCGCCCATGCGGTAAAAAAGCAGGATCTCAGGATGCTGTGCTTTCAGGCGCAGGTACTGCTGCATCATGGGGGTGTGAGAGTCTAAATTTTCTGTCGTGCTCATTAGATTT
The DNA here is from genome assembly GCA_032000125.1 of Buttiauxella sp. Taxonomy (GTDB): domain Bacteria; phylum Pseudomonadota; class Gammaproteobacteria; order Enterobacterales; family Enterobacteriaceae; genus Dryocola. The sequence continues at coordinate 72,779 of DAMALH010000016.1, forward strand.
TGATGTCCATTTTCTTTAATTTTAATGAGTTAGTGATATTTGTTGTTGTCATTGATTTTCACGCTGTCTCATTGGATCTCATGTATACGCCAGATCATGATAACGGAGTCTTTATGGCAGGAAAACAAGAGGGAAAGCCTGGGTCGTTTAAAACGGCAGAAACGCTGCGCGGCGATAAGAATAAAGCCGATATTAACGAATCAAGGGCGTAATAAGTCAGTATTTACCGGACGGGGGCGCTCCGGATACGCAATGCGGGTTTGTATCACCGCGCATAACCGCAACCCCACAGTTAATAGCGCCGGCTTAAAGCGCGCCGTATCGTCCTGGATTATCTTCCTGCAGGATATGCTGGCGCAATAGCTGCGCAAGCCTTACCGGGTCCTGGCGCTCAATGGCATCAACCATCGCAAAATGCTCTTCTGATGACTGCACGATTCTGGCGTGAGAATTCCACTGTCCCAGGGCTGCGGAGGGAACCCGACTGCGTAATTCAAAAATCAGTTCAATCATATCCTGGTTGGAACAAGGGGCGAGCAGGGCGCGGTGAAAGGCCAGATTTGACTCATACTGCTGTAAAAGGGTGCCATATTGGGTGTAATGAGCAAACAATTCGGCGCGCTGGCGGAGTTCATCAAGCTGTGGCGGTTGAATGTGCTCGACGATGTCCACCGCGGAGGCGCTTTCCAGCACCGCACGAATAGCGGAAATATTACGGCGTTGTTGTTCGTTGGGCGTATAAACATGGTAACCCCGGTTCGGCACATGCTGTACCAGCCGTTCAATAACCAGTTGGTCCAGCGCCCGACGCACCTCGCTGCGCGTACACTGATAGCGTTCAGCCAGCTCCACCTGTTTCAGCCATGAACCTGGCTGAAATTCTCCGGTATTGATGTCCATCGCGAGGCGATTAGCGACATGCACCAGTGCGCTTTTGCGGTGCGTCATATCTTCTGTTCCTTCTGCTATTTCCTGCGATTTTATGCTGTTAACCGTCAGCCAGATAATGCCGGGTTCATTGTTTTTTCGCCAGCCTAAACCACAGCGTTATCGCTTTTTTATCCGTCTTACCTATGAATTGTGATACGAGCCAGATCTTTTGTTAATAAATTGTTTTTAAATTGGCGCCAATATTGGTTTTGTGTTTGAATCGAATTTAAACAGTTATAAAACGAGTAAATGATTTATGCAACAGACTGATATTAATAAGGATTCAGAAGAGTCTGCCGCGCGTGGCCTGGCGCTTTATTACCGTGGCAGCACCACCATTTTTTCCAGTCGACACGACCCGCGCTTTCAGTATTGCCTGTATGTTCCCCCTGGTTTTGACGATGACAAAACCGGCTACCGCCTGATCGTAGCCATGCACGGCACCGGACGTTCTATGGTGCAGTACCGCGATGCCTTTGCCGAGTTTGCTCGCTACAACCGTTGCGTCGTGCTGGCGCCGCTGTTCCCGGTAGGGCCGCTGGGCGACGGTAATTCCCACGGGTTTAAGTACATCCTTGAGCAGGATATTCGCTATGACCACGAGCTGCTGGCGATGATCGATGAAGTCAGCGACCTGCTGGAGTATGACTTTGGCCGTTTTCTGCTGTTTGGTTACTCGGGCGGCGGGCATTTTGCTCACCGCTTCCTCTACCTCCACCCGGAAAAGCTGCTCGGCGTTTCTGTCGGCGCGCCGGGGTCCGTTACCCTGCTGGATGACAGCAAAGACTGGTGGCCCGGTATTCAGAACTTTGAGCAGCTATTCGGAAAGCCTCTGGATTACGGCGCGTTGCGTGATGTAGCGGTGCAGCTGGTGGTGGGTAAGGTGGATCTGGAAACCTGGGAAATCACGCATAAACCCGGCGGCCGCTATTACATGCCCGGCTGTAACGACGCCGGCACCACGCGTATCGAGCGCAACACGGCCTTGCTGAACAGCCTGCGTGAACACGGGGTAGACGCCGTTCAGGATATTGTTCCGAACGTTGGCCATGACGGGATGAAAGTGCTGGAACAGGTAAAAGATTTCTTCCTGCGGGTTTTGCAGGCACATCGCTGAGGAGCAAACAACGTGACGCAACCTTTTCCGTTAATTGAAATTTCCGGCACGCCGTATGAGCGCGGCTGCCAGTATGGCGAACAGGCGAAAGCGAGAATCCACGCAAGCGTTGCCATCTACGGCGACCAGCTTGATGCCCTGCATATCACCCGTGAACAACGCGAAGATCTGATTAACAGTTTCAGCGGCATCATCCGTGATTTTGACGCCGATTATCTTGATGAGATGCGTGGCATTGCCTCGGCGTCAGGCGTGCCGCTGGAAGCGATCGTGATGATCAATGCCCGCACCGAAGTGATAGCCCAGGCGCGAAATCTGCAACGCTATGCGACCCCGCATGATGACGCGATAAAAGATGGCTGTACGGGCGCGGTGATTCTTCCTGAGCGCAGCCACCACGGTAAGCTCATTCACGGGCAGAACTGGGACTGGCGCGCCGAATGCGCCGAGAGTTCCGTTGTGGTGAAAATCAAACGCGAGCAGGGGCCGGACGTGCTTACCTTCGTTGAAGCCGGTGGGCTTGGACGAAGCGGAATGAACAGCGCGGGCATTGCTATTACCGCCAACTATCTTCGCTGCGAGCGCGACTATCAGCAGCAGGGCGTCCCGCTGTCGCTGATTCGACGCAAGGCGCTGGAACAGCAGCATATGGCGCTGGCGATGAAAGTAGTCGCCACCACGCCAAAGTCCTGCTCCAACAATATGATTCTCAGCACCAAAGAAGGTTTTGCAATCGACTTTGAATGCGCGCCGGATGAGAGCTTCACCCTCTATCCGCAAAACGGCCTGCTGGTGCACGCCAACCACTGGGAAAGCCTGGCCGCGCGCTGCAAGGTGCGCGAAGAGGGGGTTGATGCATCGCCGGATTCGCTTTATCGGGGATGGCGCGTCAGCGAGTTGCTTAAAGGCAAAGAAAAGCTCGGCGAAGAGGAGATGAAAAACGCCTTTTTTGATGATTTTGGAACCCCTTACTCGGTGTGTCGCCCGCCGCGCCCCGGCTTCAGCAGCGATTTGTCCGCCACCGTGGCGATGATCGTGATGACGCCTGCCGATGGCGTGATGGATGTGGTGCCGCTTCCGGCGCTGAACCGTAACTTTACCCGTTACACGCTCGACTAATAGAGAGGCAGGTATGAAAAAGTTTTTAACTGCGGTGGCCCTGCTCATGCCGGGACTGATGGCGCAGGCGGCTGACAACAATGTGATCCGTTTCGCCCTGAACCAGGATATCCGAAGCAGCCAGCCGGGCGTTAACCGTGATGGCAACACCGACGATGTGCTGATGCACGTGGTGGAAGGCCTGGTCGGGTATCGCGAAGACGGCACCGTCGGACCAATGCTGGCTTCATCATGGGACGTCACCGATGAGGGAAAAACTTATACCTTTCATCTGCGCGACGGCGTGAAATTCCACAATGGCGACACCATGACGGCGCAGGACGTGGTGTGGAGCTGGAAGCACTGGAACGATCCAAAAACCCAGTGGCGATGTATACGTGAATTTGACGGCAGCGGCCTGATTCACGTTACCGAAGCCAGCGCGCCGGATAAGAGCACGGTGGTTATCAAGCTTGAAAAACCGGTGGCGCTGTTCCTTGATACGCTTGCGCGCACCGACTGCGGCGCCGCTGCAGTTATCAGCCCGAAATCCGTGGCGTCTGACGGTTCCTGGGTTGCGCCGATAGGCACCGGCCCATTCGTCTTCGGCGACTGGAAACATGGCGAATACGTCTCCCTGAAACGGTTTGCGGATTACAGCGCCTTGCCCGGTAAACCTGATGGTTTTGTTGGCGGCAAAAAAGCGCTGGTAGAAGAGGTGCGCTTTATGGCCGTGCCGGATGCGGCAACGGTTAAAGCCGGTCTGCAATCCGGCGCAGTGGATCTGGCTCAGGTTAGCCCGATTGACGGCAGCGATCTGAAAAAAGATCCTAATATCGCCCTGGAAGTGGCGCCGAACGCCCAGCGTCATGTGATGCTGATCCAGACGGACGATCCGCTGCTAAAAAACGTCAAGCTGCGCCAGGCCATCGCCTCAGCGCTGGACAGCGAACAGATCGCGCTGGGCACCAGCCAGAATATGGCTCACGCATCAAACTCCAACATTTCGGTGGCCTCGGCGTTTTACAGCAACGTGCAGAAGCAAGGCTACAAATACGATCCGGCTCGCACAGCGCAGTTGCTGAAAGAAGCGGGCTATAAGGGGCAGCCGATTGAAATTATCGCCAATAAGCGCGCCACGGTGCCGAGCTTTGACATGGCGATTATCGTTCAGGCGATGCTACAGGGGGCGGGAATCAATGCCCGCGTCACCACCATGGAGTGGGCGACGCAACTGGAGCGTTATCAGTCCGGGCGCTACCAGATGATGACCTTTACCTATTCCGCACGCTTCAACCCCGCGCTGGCATTTGAGCAGATCGTCGGCGACAAGGCTAAACAGAAACGCAAGGTGTGGGGCGATCCTCAGGCTATCGCGATGACCGATAAACTTGCCACGCTCGACGATGCGGCTCAAATTCAGGCCCTGACGGACAAACTCCATCAGCAAATGATTGCCGATGTCCCTCTGATCGTCTTCTATCCGGGGCTGGATATTGTCGCGCACCGCAAGGCTGTCAGCGGCTATAAAGCCTGGCTTGCCGCAGCGGCGCGCCTGTGGAACGTCAGCAAAGCCTGATGAGATAAGGAGACGCGCATGTTGCAGTTCCTGTTTACTCGTATTATGACCGCCATTCCCACGCTGTTGCTGGTAACGGTGCTGGTCTTTTTGCTCACCCGCATGGTGCCGGGCGACCCGGCGCTGCTGATGCTGGGAGATATGGCGACGGAAGCCAGCCTCGCCGACCTGCGCCACAGCATGGGGCTGGATCAGGGAATGGTACAGCAGTTCATTATCTGGTTTGGCAACGTGCTGCAGGGGAATTTTGGTCATTCGATTCAGAGCGGCCAGGAAGTATTGCCCCTTATCCTGCAACGCTTCGGCGTGACGCTCAGCGTGGTGCTGGTGGCGATTGTCATCGCCTCGCTGCTGGCCGTACCTGCCGGCATGCTGGCCGCGTGGAAACAGAACTCATCGCTTGATACCGGACTGGTCATGTTTTCCACCTTCTTGCTGTCCATTCCAAGCTTCTGGATGGGGCTGCTTATTCTGCTGCTGTTCGGCCTGCAACTGGGCTGGCTGCCGGTAGTCGGGTATGTCTCGTTAAGCGACAACCTTAAAGCCGGGCTCCTGTATTTGCTGATGCCGGTAATGACCCTGGTGCTGGTCGAGGTTGGCGCGCTGGTGCGCATGATGCGCGCCAGTACGCTGGAAGTGCTGAGGCTGGATTATGTTTCCCATGCCAGGGCCAAAGGGCTGCGCGAGCGTACCGTACTGTCGCGTCATGTGTTTCCTAATGCTTTCGGTCCGACGTGGACGCTTATCGGTCTAACCCTCGGCAACCTGCTCAGCGGCGTAGCGGTGACGGAGACGGTTTTCAGCCTTCCCGGCCTGGGACGTCTGCTGGTTGATGCCATCTACGCCCGCGATTATCCGGTCATTCAGGGCTGCATGCTGTTTATCGCCACGCTCTATGTACTGACCAATCTGCTGATTGATGCTCTTTATCCGTTATTTAACCCGAGGGTTTCCGCCTGATGAAAAGACGAATGGCTCTCGCGCCCAATGCCCTGCTGGGGATTATGCTGATTGGCGTCATCGCGCTGGCAGGCGTGCTGGGCTTTTTCTGGACGCCGTTTGATCCCGGCCGGATCAATATTCTGGCGCGCCTGCAGGCGCCCGGCAGCCATTACCTGCTCGGCACCGATGAATATGGCCGTGATGTGCTCAGCCGCCTGCTGGCCGGGGCCAGCGCCAGCATAACCATCTCTCTGGTGACCGTGTGCTTCGCGCTGCTGGCCGGTATTGTCCTTGGGCTTATCAGCGGCTACCTGCGTGGCGTGGTAGACCGGGTCATCATGATGGTAACCGACACGCTGCTGGCGTTCCCCGGCATCCTGTTGGCTTTGGGGCTGTTAAGCATCCTTGGCAATAACCGCTACGGTATTATTCTCGCGCTGGGGCTTGCGTATACGCCGTCGGTAGTGCGTATCGTGCGCGGAACGGTGATGGGGCTACGAGAAGCAGATTTTGTCGCCGCAGCTCGGATAATGGGGCATAACGAGCTGACCATTCTGCGCCGTCACGTTTTGCCAAACTGCCTTGCTCCGCTGACCGTGCTGGCCACTTCGATGCTCGGCTGGGTGTTAATTTCAGAAAGCGCGCTTTCCTTTTTAGGGCTCGGCGTACCGCCCCCTGAGCCGACCTGGGGCAATATGCTGGCGGCGAGCCGCAGCTATCTGGCGCAGGCGCCATGGCTTGCTCTGCTGCCGGGAGGCTGTATTTCTATGGCGCTGCTGGGAGTCAACATGCTCGGTGATGCGCTACGCGATTATCTTGACCCGAGGATGCAATGATGAACAACCAGACGCCATTATTGCAGGTCGCTAACCTGCGGGTGAATACGACGGAGCGTGAAGTGGTGAAGGGCATATCCTTTTCACTGGCGCCGCGCGAAGTGCTGGCCGTGGTGGGGGAGTCAGGCAGCGGTAAAACGCTGGCGATGCGCTCTTTAATCAAACTGCTGCCCGCGGGCATCGTAAGCCAGGCGGACTCGCTGATATTCGAAGGCCAGGATTTGCAGCACCTCAGTCAGGAGCAGCTACGGAATCTGCGCGGCGCGGGCATCGGCATGGTATTTCAGGAGCCGATGACATCCCTGAATCCGGCCATGACCATAGGCCGCCAGCTTGATGAAGGGCTGGTTTTGCATACCCAACTGAGTGAAAGTGAACGGCGCGGGAAAATCATAGCCATGCTGGAGCGCGTGGGCTTAACGGATGCCGCAAGCCTGCTGGGACGCTATCCTCATGAGTTTTCCGGGGGAATGCGCCAGCGGGTAATGATTGCCGCCGTAATGCTGCTTGAGCCGAAACTGATTATTGCCGATGAGCCTACTACGGCGCTCGACGTGCTGGTTCAGCATGAGGTAATGGAGCTGATGCTGTCGCTGACGGCCGAAAAGGGCAGCGCGGTGATCCTTATCAGCCATGATTTATCCATGGTGGCGCGCTACGCCTCGCGCATTATGGTTATGGAGCACGGAGAACTGGTTGAGCAGAACGCCAGTCAACGTCTTCTGGCCGATCCGCAGCACCCTTATACCCGCCGCCTGCTGGAAGCGCTACCGGTGCGCCAGCCCGCCCCGGATCGGCGACGATTATTAGCGGCAGAAAGCGTGATCGCCCTCAATGACGTAGAAATTACCTATACCGGCCGTAAAGCGTGGTTTCGCCCGGCTTCCGTAACTAAGGCGGTACAGGGCGTGAGTTTTAACGTGCGCGCGGGTGAAACGGTAGCGCTGGTAGGCGCGAGCGGTTCTGGTAAAACCACTATCGGTAAGCTGATCGCCGGCATGTTAAAGGCCAGCAGCGGGACGCTGGCGTTTCGTGGGCATCCGATCGGCAGTTCAGATAAGAAGCTGAACGTCGCCTGGCGGCGCGAATGCCAGATGATTCAGCAGGACCCGTTCTCCTCGCTGGACCCGCGAATGTATATTGCGCAGATCCTCGAAGAGCCGCTGCTGCTGGTGGAAACCATGAATCGCAGCGCTCGCGAGCAGCGCGTGCGTGAAATCCTTGATGAGGTGGGGCTGGGCTCCATGTTTTTGCATCGTTATCCGCATCAGCTGTCCGGTGGACAGCGCCAGCGGGTCGCCATCGCCAGGGCCATTATTCGTCGTCCCGCGTTCATTATTGCCGATGAACCAACATCGGCGCTTGATATGACGGTGCAAAAGCAGATTCTGGAATTGTTAAAACGACTACAAAATCATTATGGGTTTGCCTGTCTTTTTATCACCCATAACTTTGGGGCTGTGGAACAGGTGGCCGACCGGATTCTGGTGATGGAAAATGGCGTTCTGGTAGAAAGCGGCTGGAGCGATGACGTGCTGGATAATCCGCGCCATTCCTATACGCAGCGCCTGCTGAACTGCCTGTCGGTGCTTAAACCGCTGGAGAGCGGAGGGTATCAGCTGCAACAGTCGCCTGATAGCCTTACCGGCAGCGATAGCTTCAAACACCGGGTGGAAGGCTAGCAGCAGCGGCAGAGCGCAATACATCGCTGTAATTGAACCGCTGCCATTACCCAAAGAAAAATCCACGCACTGCGTGGATTTTTACTTTTGATAAGTATCAGATTGTACGGGAGGTAACGCGCTGTTTTATCGTACGGCAACCCGCCTTTCTATGATTCGGCAGTAGGCGTAAACCGATAGCCCGCCCAGCGTAGCGGCGATACCCAGAATAAAGAACCCCGGCACGTATGAGCCGCTATAGCTATGAAGATATTCAACCACAAAGCCTGCCGTGGTTCCCCCAAGGCCTGCACCAATACCGTTAATGACGCCGGCGGCTGGTCCTACCGCCTCTTTTTTCACGCTGGAGGTGATGATTGACCAGATATTCGTGGTGAAACAACTGGTTAAGCATCCAATGGAGAATATAATCATCGCCAGTTTACCCGCCGGACTATCGATAAATGGCAGCACTATCAGCAGAACACCCGCAAGGCCCAAACCGGTGGCCGCAATCTGACCGCGTTTTTGCGTTTTATCGCTGTAGCGTGAGACCGGAATGGCCAGAATAATAGCGAGGAAATAGGGCAACGAGCTGGCGATGCCCTGCGACATACCGGAATAACCGAGCGATTTCACCGCCATCGGGATAAAGAGCGTGATGCCCCAAAAAAGCATGCCGTTGGTAAAATAGCTGAAGATCAGCAGCAGGAATGGCGCCCCGCCTAAATCACTAAAACTGATTTTACTTTTTGACACTTCGGGTTCCGGTTCAGGTTCCGGGATATTCTGGTCGGCATCGCTGCTGTCTGGTTTGCTTTTAAGGAAGGCGAGGAACATGGGCACCACGATAAACACGCCCAGTCCACCGGTAATATAGAAGACCCATTTCCAGCCGAGTAAATCATAAATTGGCGTGAGAATGACAAAACCTAATGATAACGCTAAAAACTGACCGTAGAACTGAATGATGTTGGTGCCGCGGGTGATTTCATTTTTATTAAACCAGGCGCGGGCGAAACGGAACTGCTGGGGCCAGTAAATGCCTTCGGCGACCCCAAGAAGAATACGAAAGATAATAAGAACCGCGGCCGAATTTATCCACGCGGTGACGATTTGCAGCGTGGACCAAAGCAGCACCATGATCACTATAGTGGCTTTAGGGTTAAGTTTGCTGGTAAGGAAGCCGCCGAAGAAGTTAGCCAGCGCATAGCCAATTAAAAAACCAGTCAGCGCAAGACTTTTCGTTGCAGCACCGTCGATGCCAAGATCTTTTTCCATGCCGGGTAAAGCAATAGAAAGATTCGAGCGATCCAGATAAGCCACAAACAGGCCGACCATAAGCGTGAAGCCAATTTTGAACCATTTTGATTTAAACATGGTTTAATCCTGCATTTTATTTTCTATCAAATAGAATAATGGGCGATCATTGCGCGATCGACTTCGATACCTAACCCTGGTTTTTCTGGGACAGACATAACGGGGCCGATAGTCAGATCGGCTAATTCTTCACGGAAAATATTAGGGGCGCGATCGAGCTCCAGCGGCGCCGGAGGTTTTGCCAGACGAGGCACCGCCGGTGAAATAGCCGACATCAGGTGTAAGGTGGCAGCCAGCGAAATGCCGGAACCCCATTGATGCGGATAGCACTCGACGCCGTACGTCGTTGCCAGCGTGGCAATATTCAGGGCTTCGCCAATTCCGCCACAGGCCGCCACGTCGGGCTGAACGATGTCAACGCAGTCGGCGTCCAGGAAATGACGGAAACCGAAGCGCGTAAACTCGGATTCACCGCCGGCAATTTTCATTGGGAGCTGTTTTTTCAGCGTGCTGTAACCGACCATATCATCGGGCAGCACCGGCTCTTCAAACCAGGCGATATCGTGTTCTGCTATAGCCTCGGCAAAGCGTAATGCCTCATGCACGGTATAAGCGCGGTTGGCATCAACGGCGAGCGTGGCATCCGGGCCGATGAGTTCACGCACGCGAGCGACGCGACGCGCATCTTCTTTAAGCGTTAGGGCGCCGACCTTCATTTTGAAATCGCGGAAACCTTCGTTGATCGCGCTTTCGGCATCTTTTTCAATCTGCCGAAAATCATCCACGGGGGAATAATAAAAACTGGAGGCATAAGCGGTGACAGGACGCTGCGCATTAGCGCCCAGCAGGGCTGAAACAGGTTTACCGGCGGCTTTGCCAACGATGTCCCACAGGGCGATATCAATGCCTGACATCGCCGTCACGGCTACCCCTTTGCGGCCAAATTCGCGGGTACGGTTGTACATTATCTCCCAGAGATAGCGGTGCTGGAGAGGGTTTTCTCCTTTAAGCAGCGGGGCAAATAATTCTTTGATTAATCCCGCGTTAGCCTGAGCCGGGCCGAAACATTCCCCCCAGCCGCTAATCCCCTCATCCGTTTTTACTTCTACGATGCAGATTGAGCGGGTATCCCAGAACCATTGAGACATACCAAATTTTTCGGGTAATTTGTCACTTAAAACGCTGGTAACGATATCGACTATCTTCATTTTTACTCCTAAGCGTTTGTTGTCTCTCTTTTTATTAGTGAGAGGGGAAGGATGGTGAGAGGCGGCTCTGCCGGTTTAGCTTCTTTATTTAGTTGAGCAATCAGTTTTTCTGCAGCGAGATAACCCAATTTATAAGTAGGCTGAGCCACAACCGTCAGCGGTTTTCTCAGGATTTGGAACCAGTCGGTGTCATCAAATCCCACCATGAAAAAATCTTCTGGTGGTGATAATTCCAGCGCTTTGGCGGCGAGCATGACCTGCAAAGAGATTTGCCCGTTACCGGTAATAATTGCTTTTTTAGCCGCCGAGCCGTTATGTAGTTCATGCAGAATACGCGTAATGGCATCCTGATCTCTTACAGGTACGGGCAGGTACTGCATATCTATAGCGGCAAGGTTCTCCTGTTGTGATATTTTTTTAAATTCATTGATCCTTTCATTTCTGGGTGAAATATTCCCTGGGGCTGGCGATAAAAATGTTATTTTTTCGCACCCTAACTGGTGCAAATGTTCAACGGCGAGGCGTATGCCCTGCGCGTTATCGACAGATACGGTGCTGATATTACTATTTATTATTTTTCTGCCGACCAGTACTACCGGAACTTCCAGGGATAATCCGTTGATGTAGGAATTATTTTCCCCGGTGGTGTTGATAATAAATCCATCAACGCCCTTGGCGGTCATTTGTTCAATAATCTGCTTTTCTTTAGCCGCCGAGTCTTTGGCATCGCAAATAAAAATGGTGTAGCTCTTTTCGGTGCAAAGTTCTTCAATGCCGCGTAATACATCCATTGAGTAAGGGTTGAATATATCAGCCATAATAACTGCAATCGTTTTGCTTTCGGCGCTTCGCAAAGAGCGTGCAATATTGCTTGGTTGATAGCCCATGCTGTCAATTACTTTGGCTATCTTTGCACGCGTATCGACACTCATGGATTTATATTTTCCATTAAGGAAACGTGAAATGGTCGCCGTGGAAACACCAGCGATATTTGCAATATCCTTAATTGAAAGCTTGTTTTTCATTTTATTCACGTTTGGGTAATCGATTACCCAAGTGTAGTTACCGAACCAATAAATACCGTGAGATAGGTCACAACTTCGAGCTGACAACGGTTGCTGAGGCAATGGATACAAAATTCTGAGTAGCAGATGTTTGCGGGTGAAAGTGCCCGGGCTCAGGTGATAGCGGGCACCGGATGATTTGTAGCGCGTATAGAATGAAAATTTTCGCTCCTGAAGGAGACTCTGTTACCCGAGCGGCGATTTTGATTTACCATAAGTCATACCCCTTTTAGCCAGACATACGGATATCTCAGCACATGCGTTATTCAGCCGCCTTACTTCCACTTATCGTTTTGCTGGCTGCCTGTAGCAGCAAACCGAAAACAGAAACGCCAGCCCAGCCTACCGGCGCATCCTCCGGCGGTTTTCTGCTTCAGCCGCAGCATGACGTTTTCATGCAAACCGGGGATTTTGCCTATAACCCGGAGGCCGAAAAATTCATTGATAAAATGGTGAATAAGCACGGCTTCGATCGCCAGCAACTGCATGAAGTGCTGTCGCAGGCTAAAAAACTCAATTACGTGCTGCGCCTGATGGATCAGCAAGCGCCCACCACCGCTCCGCCTCCAGGACCTAACGGCGCGTGGTTACGCTATCGGGGTAAATTCATTACGCCGGATAACGTGCAAAACGGCGTGGCGTTCTGGAACCAGCATGAAGGCGCGCTTAAGCGTGCCTTCCAGGTCTACGGGGTACCGCCAGAAATTATCGTAGGCATTATTGGCGTGGAAACCCGCTGGGGCCGCGTGATGGGCAAAACAAGAATCATTGATGCGCTGGCGACGCTTTCCTTTGCTTATCCGCGCCGGGCGGAGTATTTCTCCGGGGAGCTGGAAACCTTCCTGCTGATGGCGCGCAACGAAGGCGACGATCCGCTGGCGCTGAAGGGATCTTTCGCGGGTGCGATGGGCTACGGCCAGTTTATGCCGTCCTCCTTTAAGGAATACGCGGTGGATTTCAACGGCGATGGCCATATCAACCTGTGGGACCCGGAAGACGCTATTGGCAGCGTTGCAAATTACTTTAAAGGCCACGGCTGGGTAAAAGAGGATTTGGTGGCCGTACCGGCAAACGGCCAGGTGCCGGGGCTGGCAAACGGCTTTAACACTAAATATTCCGTCTCCGCGCTGCAACAGTCTGGTTTAAGCCCGCAGGGTTCGCTGGGTAACCATCAGGAAGCCAGCCTGCTGCGTCTGGATATGGGCGACCGCTACCAGTACTGGTACGGTTTGCCAAACTTTTATGCCATCACCCGCTATAACCACAGCACCCATTATGCGATGGCGGTATGGCAACTGGGCCAGGCCGTTGCGCTGGCCCGCGTGCCGTAGTCAAAACGCGCCCTGTAGGGGGCGCTTTTCCTTGCTCATTTCATCTTCGCATGGCCCCATTCGCGCATCCGCTGAAATAATACAAACAGCCCCGGAATAAACACTATCCCAATCAGAGTGGCGACCAGCATGCCGCTGAAGACCGTGGCGCCGATTATCCGGCGGCTGTTTGCGCCTGCGCCGCTTGCCATCATCATTGGCAGTACGCCGAGGATAAAGGAAACCGCCGTCATCATTACCGCCCGAAAACGTCGGGTTGCGCCCCGGCGAGCGGCCTCATCGATCGACAGGCCCTGCTGGCGTAGCGTTCGTGCAAATTCAACGATAAGAATGGCGTTTTTCGCCGCCAGCGCTATCAGCAGAACCAGACCGATTTGCACATAAACATCGTTGGCAAAGCCTGCCCACCATAGCCACAGCAGGGCGCCGCCGATAGCAAACAGAACGGAGAGCATTACGCTTGCGGGCAGCGTCCAGCTTTCGTACTGCGCCACCAGAAAAAGCCATGCCATCACTACCGCCGCCAGCACGATCCACACGGCCTGGTTGCCCGTCTGCTGCTCCTGCCAGGACAGGCCGCTCCAGGCATAGCCGTAGCCTTGCGGGAGATTGTCATCCAGCAGTTGCGCCATCGCCGCCATTGCGTTGCCGCTGCTTACGCCATCGGCTGCGGAACCGCTTATGGCGACCGAAGGGAACTGATTATATTGCTGAAGGAAAGGTGCCCCCACGGTGGGGGTGACGGTAACCAGATTGCTTAAACGCACGCGTTCGCCGTTATCGCTTCGTACGTATAGCTCGCTTATCTGCTCGGCCCGCTCGCGCCAGCTCATCTCGTTCTGTACCACAATGTGGTACACGCGGTTGTTCAACGTAAAATCACCCGCGCGCGTGCCGCCAAAGGCAGTTTGCAGGCTGCTAAAAATGCGTGAGACGGGCACGCCAAGTAGGGCTGCACGGTCGCGATCGACGTTCAGCGTCAGCTGCGGCACCGTGCTGCTCCAGGTGGTAAAGACCGCCCGCAACTGCGGATGCTGGTTAGCTTTCGCCAGTATCGCCCTGGTGGTTTGTTCCAGCTCCGCCGGTGTCTGTCCCGACTGAGCCTGCAGGCGCAGATCGAAGCCCGAAGCGTTACCCAGGCCCGGAAGCGCTGGCGGCGCGAAGGCCATAATAGTCGCACCGGGAATCTGGGCCACGCGCTGCTGGAGCTGTGCCATAACCTTGTCGAGGTGCGGGCGATCCTTCCACGGTTTGAGCATCACCGACATAAATCCGCCGTTAGAGGCGCTCGTTCCGTTGAGGATGTTAAAGCCGGAAACCATGATAACGTCCGCTACCGCAGGGTTATCGGCAATGAGAAGGCGGGCCTGCTCCATGAGGACTTCGGTACGTTCAAGCGAAGCCGCTTCAGGAAGCTGCACGTTGGCAAAGAAGTACCCCTGATCCTCCTGCGGCAGGAAGCCTTTAGGCATATTCACAAAGCTGAAGGCGACCAGCGCCCCGGCGGCAGCGGTTGCCACCAGGGCAATCCACGGGCGGCGGTTGAGTTTTACGATAAGCGAGCCGTAGCCGTCTCGTGTCTTATCCACGGCCAGATTAAACCAGCGGAAGAGAGGCAAAGGCGTATCTTTGCGGGGCTGTAACAGCATCGCGCACAGCGCGGGGGTTAACGTCAGGGCGACAATGCTCGACAACGTTACCGCCGTCGAGAGCGTAACCGCAAACTGACGATACAGCTCCCCTACAATGCCCGGCAGCAGGGCGACCGGAACAAACACCGCCAGCAGCACAAGCGTGGTGGCGATGACGGGACCAGCTATCTGCCGCATGGCTTTCGCGGTGGCGCTTAGGCGATCCAGCCCTTCGGCCATCAGCGTTTCAACGCTTTCGACGACCACAATCGCGTCGTCCACCACCATGGTCAGCGCCAGAATAATAGCGAACAGACTCAGCGTATTGGCGGAGTAGCCAAGCCCATAGAGGACGGCAAAAGTGCCAATTAGCGAGACGGGAATTGCCGTGGCGACGATGAACGTCGCACGCCAGCTTTGCAGAAAAAGCGAGACGATGAGCACGACGACCAGCATCGTTAAGCCAAGCGAGGTGCCGATCTCTTTTATCGTCGCGGCAACGAAATCCGTGGAGTCGAATTTAATCTCGTAGGTGAGATCCGGCGGGAAGCGCTCGCTGAGCCTTTCGAGCTCCGCTTTTACCGATTTAGAAACGGTTAAGGCATTGGCGGTCGGCGTAGGGTAGATAACCAGATAGGCTGATTCGATGCCGTTTAGTCGGGCGCTGGACTGGTAGCTGCGCGCGCCGAGCTCAATAGTTGCCACATCCTCAAGGCGTACAAGCTGCCCGTGGTCGCCGCTGCGAATAATAATCTTGCGGAACGCTTCTGCCGTATTCAGGCGCCCGATGCCGTTGATGGTCAGCGTTTGCTGCTGTCCGTTAAACACCGGCGGCGTACCGATTTGCCCGGCGGCTCCCTGCACGTTTTGCTGGCGCAGCGTCTGGTTAATATCTTCTACGGTGACGTCCAGGGCGTTCATGCGATCGGGGCGCAGCCAGATACGCATGCTGTAGTCCCTTGCGCCAAACATCTGCACCTGACCGACGCCCGGCAGACGCGCGAGCGCGTCGCGGACGTGGGTGCTGGCATAATTGCTGATAAACAGCGAATCGTGGGTCTGATTCGGGGAGAACAGGCTTGCGCCCAGCAATAAATTGGTGGCGCGTTTACGTACCTGTACGCCCAGCGCCTGAACTTCAGTGGGCAACTGGGCAACGGCCTGAGCCACCCGGTTTTGCACATCGATCGCAGCAAGGTCCGCATCGGTACCGGCAGCAAAAGTAATCGTCAGGGAATAGTTGCCGTCATCGGAGCTGGTGGATTCCATATACAGCATATGGTCCACGCCGTTGATTTGGGTCTCAAGCGGCGCGGCGATGGCTTCGGCAACGTCTCCCGCGCTTGCGCCGGGATAAGATGCGCTCACGTTAATAACCGGCGGAGTGATTTGCGGATACTGCGCTACCGGAATCATCTTCAGCGCAATAGCGCCGAGAATAGCGATGGCCAATGCGATAACCATCGCAAAGCGCGGGCGGTTCAGGAAGAAGGTCAGCATAGTTTCACCTTAGCCGTTTATGACGGTGACGCTTGCGCCAGGCCGAACACGCTGCACGCCTTCAACTATCACCAGTTCGTGCACCTTCAGTCCGTCGATCACCCGATAATGCCTGTCGGTTTCCGGGCCCAGCGTGATGCGGCGCTGCTCAACTTTGTTATCGCTGCCGACAACCCAGGTATAAAACCCGAGGCTATCCTGAATAACCGCGGCGGCGGGGATGAGCAAAGCAGGAGCGCTGGTTAAAGGGCGCAGGAATACGTCGATGCTACCGCCGGGTAACAGGCGCTGCCGGGGATTGGCGAATTCGCCGCGCAGCGTTACGCTGCCGCTTCGTGAGTCAACGCGGTTATCAATAGAGACCAGCGTTCCGGTTTCGCGTTTACCGGCGAGTTCGATTTCCGGCACCCATGCCTTTTTTAGTTCGGTAATATTTTGATGCTCGCCGGCCTTGTTGGCGAAAGCGCCTTCTTCGATTGCAAAGGCGATACGCACCGGATCGAGCTGAACAATGTCCACCAGCGTTCCGCTGGCGGGATTAACCAGGCTTCCCTGATGGTAGCGGCTGTGGCCTGCGCGCCCGTTAACAGGCGAGGCGATACGCGTATAGCTAAGGGTTATGCGGCGAGCTTCTACCCTGGCTTTTGCCTGCTCGACGGCGGCCTGCGCCACGTCGCGCTGCGTTCGCGCACCGTCAAGATCGTTTTTGCTGATGGCGTGGGTGGTTTGCAAACGCTGATAGCGATCGAAAAGCTGCTGCGCCTGCCGTAAAGAGGCCTGGGCGCTACGCAGTTCGGCCTGCGCCAGAGAAAGGGCGGTTCGGTGTTCGGCATCGTCAAGTTCAAACAGCAGATCGCCCTGTTTAACCTGCTGCCCGTCGGTAAAATGTACGCAAGTAATAACGCCTTCAATGCGGCTGCGCAGATCGACGGAGTGAACGGCCTCGATGCGCCCCGGCAGACGGCGCTCGGGAGCTAGCGTGCCTTCAGTGACTTTTGCCACCTGCACCGGCTGGACCGGCTGAGCATATGCAGGCCAGCCGAAAGTGATGGCTGCGGCCAGCGCGGTCAGTCGAATAAAACGGTTCATGTGAATTCCTGCGGTTGAAATCAGGTGGAGAAAGACCATTTTCTTTCTCCACCCGAGCGTTAGCTTTTACGGAAGCGGCGGGTGAGGGGTTTCTCGATTTCGATAATCAGGAACATGACTGCGCCAATTGCCATGGTGATCCCCCAGTAGCGTGCCGGGATCGCTTCGGTCCCAAACAGCATCTGCATAAATGGCAGGTAGACGATAGCCAACTGCAAAAGCAGCAGCACGCCGCTCACCAGCCAGATGCCTTTGTTTGCCAGCAGCCCGCGCGTCAGAGAGAAGCCGTTGCTCACGCGGCAGTTAAGCATGTAGAACCACTGGGCGGTGACCAGCGTTTGCAGCAGGACGGTACGGATAAACTCCGGGCTGTGGCCGCGCGACTGCATCCAGGCTTCTAGCGTGAAGGCGCTGACGGCAATCAGAATGCCCACGAAGGCGACGCGCCATATCGCAAAGCCATCCATGACGTGCAGCGCCGGATTACGCGGCGGGCGGTTCATGATGTTGCGCTCACCGGCTTCAAAGGCGAGGCCGAAGGAGAGCGTGGCGGAGGTGGCCATGTTCATCCACAGAATCAGCACCGGCGTCAGCGGAATAATATTGCCTGCCAGCAGCGCGATTACGATCAGCAGCCCCTGAGCAAGGTTGGTGGGCATGATAAACAGGATCGTTTTCTTCAGATTGTCGTAGACGCGGCGGCCCTCTTCTACCGCGCTGGCGATGGTGGCGAAGTTATCGTCCGTCAGCACCATGTCGGCGGCTTCTTTGGTCACTTCCGTGCCCTTGATGCCCATGGCGATCCCCACGTCGGCCTGCTTGAGCGCCGGGGCATCGTTAACGCCGTCGCCCGTCATACCGACGATTTCGCCTTTTTCCTGCAGGGCTTTAACCAGGCGCAGCTTATGCTCCGGGCTGGTGCGTGCAAAAATGTCGAACTGAACGGCCGCTTCGGCAAGCTGCGCGTCGTTCATTTTCTCCAGCTCGTAGCCGGTGATGGATTTCTCGCTGTTGCCAATGCCCAGCATCTGCCCGATGCTCATGGCGGTTTGCGGGTGATCGCCGGTGATCATCTTCACGCGGATCCCGGCCTGCTGGCAGGCGCGAATCGCGTCGACGGCTTCCGGGCGGGGAGGATCCATCATGCCGGCAATCCCCAGGAACACCAGGCCTTCTTGCAGATCGCTGTGTTCAAGGGTGGTCATTTCGCCGTCGACGGGTTTGTACGCCGCTGCGACCATACGCAGGCCTTTGCGGGCGTAGCGTGCCATCTCCTTTTCCCAGTACTGACGAATAAAGGGTTCGGTACCTTTTTGGCTCAACTGCTTTTCGCACAGGGAGAAGATCACATCCGGTGCGCCGGTCATTAGGATTTCATGCTGGCCGTTTAGCTCAAAATGGGTGACCATGTACTTGTACTGCGAGTCAAACGGGATCTTATTGACGAGACGCGCGTCGATGGCGGGCAGTTTTGCCTTGGCCGCTAGTACCTTCAGCGCGCCTTCGGTAGGCCCGCCGGTGATGGTCCAGTGGCCCTGCTCGTCGCGCAGAAGCTGGCTTTCGTTGCACAGATCGATGGTGCGCAGATAGCGCTCCAGCACGCTGTCGCGCTGAATGACGATCGGCGCGTCGCTGCCTTCCTGATGAATGGCGCCGACGGGCTCGTAGCTGTCGCCTTCAATACGATAGAAGGTATCCGCGGTAATCACGGCTTTGACGGTCATTTCATTCATCGTCAGGGTGCCGGTTTTATCCGAACAGACGACCGTCATGGCCCCGAGCGTTTCAACGGTGGGCAACTTGCGAATAATGGCCCGCTTACGCGCCATCGTCTGCACGCCGAGAGAAAGAATAATGGAGATAATCGCCGGCAGGCCTTCCGGTACGGAGGCAACCGCCAGGCTAATCAGAGAGAGCATCAGCTCGCCGAGCGGCATATCGCGCAGCATCAGGCTGAAGATAAACAGCGCGGCCATCATGGCGAGGATCAGCATAAAGATGGCTTTACCGAGCTTGTCCATTTGCACCAGCAAAGGCGTGCGGTGTTTCTCAATGCCGGACATCATCTGGTTAATGTGCCCCAGCTCGGTATCCGTACCCGTGGCGATCGCCACGCCGATGCCGCTGCCCACGCTAATGGTGGTGCCGGAAAACAGCAGGTTGGTGCGATCGCCCAGCGAAAGCTCGCCTTCGAGCGGGTTGGCATGCTTGTCCACCACGGTGGATTCACCCGTCAGGATGGCCTCTTCAACCCGCAGGTTATGGGCTTCGATAACGCGTAAATCAGCCGGGATACGATTACCGGCGCGCAGCACGACAATGTCGCCCGGCACCAGATCGGTAGTCGGGACGGTCTCATGGTTGCCATCGCGAATCGCTACGGCTTCGCTTGCGAGCATATTGCGGATGCTTTGCAGCGATTTTTCAGCGTTGTTTTCCTGGATATGACCAATCAGGGCGTTCACCACGGCCACGCCCAGGATCACCAGCGTATCAACCCAGTGACCCATCAGCGCCGTCAGAACCGCGGCGGCGAGCAGAACGTAAATCAGGACGTCATGAAAATGAGCCAGGAAGCGCAGCCAGGCAGGTTTGCCTTTTTTCTCCGGCAGCGCGTTTGGTCCCACCTTCGCCAGGCGTGCCCGGGCTTCGTCGTTCTTCAGCCCTGAAGGCTGACTCGACTTCTTTTCTAAAACTTCCTCTACCGACATCTGATAATAAAATTTTTGCTCACCGGGAGAGCGGGCGGCGGAGTCGATTTTCTCAGGGGTCAATTTAGTCAAAATAAAATTCCTCAAGAAGCTACAGCTAAATATTTAAATTGGATTCTGTCCGGCGATGGAAAACAAAATTAAATGTTTTCTCGCTTTTAATGAAAAAGATTATTACCTGATATTTTATGGGCGTCGCAGAGTTTGGTTGGTTTGTTTAGGTTACATTTAGTCTTTTGCGGGTAATGTTTTTATTATACTGAAAAATAAGGATAAATTATGTTTGGAATCTATAGCGGTAAGCGACTGTTATTATTTGTTTTATTGGCGGTAGCGCTGGCGGTAATTATCGGATTTGGCACTTATAGCGTGGTGAAATTAATGGCTTGAAATGACTGTAATATAACTGACTTTACGTACAGGCATGCGTTATGACATTTATTTACATCGAGCGCTAAAGTTGTTGCAATAATGTTTTTTCTGCTGGTGAGTTATGAAATAAAGTGGAAAAAGAAATTCCGCTTTATGCGTTATTTGTTAATTAAATGTATTAAATGAAATGGATTACTACCGTTTACCCTGCGATACACGCCTCGTTTTGCCTGAAGCGTAAATCAGGAATTTACAATACATTCGGAAGCGCCTATGTTATGTTATAACAAAACAACATTGGTGCTTCATATGCCGTTAACCTCTTACAAAACGCTTTTTACGGCCTCGGCGCTGTTACGTGCTGGCGCCGTGGCGGCGGTGGTGTTTTCCCTGTGGCTGGCCGTCTTTTGGGCGATTTCACTGCCATGATAACGCTTAACGAACTCATTCCGGGCTATCGGGGCAGGGCGGTAACGCCTCCGATTAGCGGCACCTTCTGCACCGGAAGCATGACGGCCGTTATCGGTGCTAATGGCTCGGGCAAATCGACATTGCTGAAAACGCTGCTTGGGCTTCAGCCGCCGGTGTCAGGAGATATTTCCTTCCAGAACGGCACCGCACCCCGCGCCGCATGGCTACCCCAGCTTGCCGAGATGGATCGCCAGTTCCCTGTAACGGTTTACGATGTGGTGTGCATGGGAAACTGGCCCGGGCTCGGCCTGTTTACCGGCTTTAATCGCAAGCATCGTCTGCTCGTTTGTGAAGCCATTGAACGGGTCGGGCTGGGTGAGCTTCAGCGGCAGCCCATTGAAACGCTGTCCGGCGGACAGTTTCAGCGCATGCTTTTTGCGCGCTTGCTTGTTCAGAATGCGCCGCTGGTGCTGTTGGATGAACCTTTCACCGGCGTTGATGCGCAAACAAGCAGCTTCCTGATGGCGCTGGTTTGTCAGATGCATGCTGCCGGGAAAACGGTTATTGCGGTGCTGCATGACAACGCGTTAGTAAAGTGCCATTTCCCACAGGTTTTACTCCTCAGACCGCAAGCCTGCCGCTGGGGAAGGGCCGCAGAAATCCTGCCTCATTATCATTCCACAAGCCTGAATCTGGCGTTATCCGCATGATTTATCACTTTCTGATTATGCCGTTTATCGATTACGGCTTTATGCGCCGCGCGTTGGTGGCGTGTCTGGCTTTGTCGCTGAGCACCGCCCCGTTGGGTATTTTTCTGCTGCTGCGGCGCATGAGCCTGGTGGGGGACGCGCTGTCGCACGCCATTTTGCCCGGCGTTGCGGTGGGCTATTTACTGGCCGGAATGTCGCTGCTGGCAATGGGCATCGGCGGGTTTGTGGCGGGAGTCGTGGTTGCGCTGGCTTCAGGCCTGGTAAGTGCGCGCACCAACCTTAAGGAAGACGCGAGCTTTGCCGGGTTCTATCTCGGATCGCTGGCGCTGGGCGTGACGCTGATATCACTGCGTGGCTCAAGCGTCGATCTGTTGCATTTACTTTTTGGTTCCATTCTCGCCATAGACAGCGAGGCGACAATTTTCGTGGGCATTATCCCCAGCGCTACCCTGCTTCTGCTTGCCCTGCTTTATCGCGGCTTAGTGATGGAAACGTTCGATCGCGCTTTTTTGCGCGTGAATAGCCGTCTGGCGCCCCATCTTTTGCACGGCGTTTTCCTTGCGCTACTGGTGCTGAATCTGGTGGCCGGTTTTCAGATCCTCGGCACGTTAATGTCCGTAGGCTTAATGATGCTGCCTGCGGTATCCGCCCGCTGCTGGGCAAAAACTTTACCGGGCACGATGGCGTTCGCTGTGCTTTGCGGTCTGTTTTGCGCATGGCTTGGGCTTGCGTGGTCGTTCTACGCCACGCTTCCTGCCGGTCCGGCCATCGTTCTGACCGCCAGCGGCGCATTTTTTATCTCGATTCTTTTTGGTCCACGCAGTGGATTAACCCGGCATTTGTACCGGGGAAGTCTATTCATCAGCAAGGGGGTTAAATGAAACGTTCTGGAATAGTACTGTCTTTGTTTCTGGTCATGTTCAGCCAGGCAGCATCGGCGAAGAATTTGAATGTAGTAACCAGCTTTACCGTGCTGGCAGATATGGCGAAACAGGTGGGCGGCGAGCACGTTACCGTCACAAGCCTGGTCGGCCCGGACGGCGACCCGCACAGCTTTGAACCTTCACCGAAGGACAGCGTGGCGTTAAGCCATGCCGATGTGGTGATCGTAAGCGGGCTGGGAATGGAAGGGTGGATGGATCGGCTGGTGAGCGCCTCTGGCTATAAAGGCAAAGTTATCGTGGCCTCGCAGGGCGTAGATACTCGCAGCATGAATGAAGATGGCAAAACGATAACCGATCCTCATGCGTGGAACAGCGCGGAAAACGGGGCAATCTATGCCAGCAACATTATGAAGGCGCTGATAGCCGTCGACCCGGAGGATGCGCCAGCGATTCGTGAGACAGGAACGGAATACGTCACGCGCTTAAAGCTGCTTGATAGCTGGGCTAAGACCCGTTTTGCCGCCGTGCCTGAGGCCCGCCGCCATGTGCTGACCAGCCACGATGCCTTTGGATACTTTGGCAAGGCGTATGGCGTAACTTTCCTTGCGCCAGTGGGTTTTTCTACCGAGGCGGAAGCCAGCGCCGCTGATGTCGCCGCTTTAATTAAGCAGCTTAAAGAGCAGCATATTAAAACCTATTTTATTGAGAACCAGACCGATCCGCGCCTGGTGCAGCAGATTGCTAAAGCCAGCGGCGCGCAGCCGGGAGGGGAGCTTTATCCCGAGGCGTTGTCGCCCGCAGGGGGGCCTGCCAGCACCTATGAAATGGCGTTTAAGCACAACGTAGAAACTATCGCCGGCAGCATGAAGTAATCCCTTCGGCCAGCATCAGCTGGCCTTTTTCATTCCTGGAACCCGCCTCGATGTTCGCAATGTAAGCCCCTGAAAGCGCGGTAAAGTGCTATCGTAATGTTTTGTTATGCGTCTACAATCGGAGCAAGCCATGGCAGACAACAGGTTGCGTCAATTAAGTCATCAGGTGGGTGAAGCGCTTGGGCGCCTGGGGGCTACGGTTACCACGGCAGAATCCTGTACGGGCGGGTGGATAGCCAAAGTCATTACCGACGTTTCGGGCAGTTCCGCCTGGTTTGAGCGTGGCTTTGTTACCTACAGTAATGATGCCAAACATCAGATGATTGGCGTCGGAAGCGACACGCTGGAAACGCATGGCGCGGTGAGCGAAGCGGTAGTGCGTGAAATGGCGCAGGGCGCGCTCTACGCGGCGGGGGCTGACTATGCTATTTCGGTCAGCGGTATCGCCGGGCCGAACGGCGGCAGCGAAGAAAAACCCGTCGGCACCGTGTGGTTCGGCTTTGCTTCAAAGCAGAATGGCACCGTTGCGCGCCATCAGCTTTTCGAAGGCGACCGTGAGACCATCAGGCGCAAATCCACGGAATATGCGCTGCAAACCCTGTGGGATGAATTTCTAAAAAATAAGCTTGATACTGTATGACTATACAGTATAATTGGCTCAACAAATCGTATTAAGAACGCAGCGTGATGCATTCATGACTCACCCTGCATGACAGGAGTAAAAATGGCTATCGACGAAAACAAACAGAAGGCGTTAGCGGCAGCACTGGGCCAGATTGAAAAACAATTCGGCAAAGGCTCCATCATGCGCCTGGGTGAAGACCGTACCATGGATGTCGAAACGATCTCCACCGGTTCACTGTCGCTGGATATCGCGCTGGGGGCCGGCGGCCTGCCAATGGGCCGTATCGTTGAAATCTACGGACCAGAATCTTCCGGTAAAACGACCTTAACCCTGCAGGTTATCGGTGCCGCGCAACGTGAAGGTAAAACCTGTGCGTTTATCGATGCTGAGCACGCGCTGGACCCGGTCTATGCCAAGAAGCTGGGCGTGGATATCGACAACCTGCTGTGTTCACAGCCAGACACCGGCGAACAAGCCCTGGAAATCTGTGACGCGCTGGCGCGCTCCGGCGCAGTAGACGTTATCATCGTTGACTCCGTGGCGGCGCTGACGCCAAAAGCGGAAATCGAAGGCGAAATCGGCGACTCTCATATGGGCCTTGCTGCGCGTATGATGAGCCAGGCGATGCGTAAGCTGGCCGGTAACCTGAAGCAGTCCAACACGCTGCTGATCTTCATCAACCAGATCCGTATGAAGATTGGTGTGATGTTCGGTAACCCGGAAACCACCACCGGTGGTAACGCGCTGAAGTTCTACGCGTCCGTGCGTCTTGATATTCGTCGTATCGGAGCGGTAAAAGATGGCGATAACGTTGTAGGTAGCGAAACCCGCGTTAAAGTGGTCAAAAACAAAATTGCTGCGCCGTTCAAGCAGGCTGAGTTCCAGATCATGTACGGTGAAGGCATCAACTTCTACGGCGAGCTGGTTGACCTGGGCGTGAAGCACAAGCTGATTGAGAAAGCGGGTGCATGGTATAGCTATAACGGTGAGAAGATTGGCCAGGGTAAAACCAACGCCAGTAATTTCCTGAAAGAGAACAAGCCAATGTCCGTAGAGATTGAGAAAAAACTACGCGAAATGCTGCTCAACAACCAGGATACTACGCCGGACTTTACCGTTGACGATCACGATAAAGATACCGCTGAAACCAACGAAGAATTCTGATTTTCAACAGGGGCTGCCATGGCAGCCCCTGCTTATTTCCGCTTTAAGATATTTATCTCTGTCTTCTTAACAGGTTATCTGTTATGTCCGAATCAAACTCAACTCCCCGCCGAAGCGCCAGTGCCCGTTTACTGGACAAAGCCACCCGTATCCTCGCTATGCGCGATCACAGCGAACATGAGCTTCGTCGCAAGCTTACCGCGGTGCCAACCTTTCCCGGCAGCAACCATCACGAACAGCCTGACTTTACCCCTGAAGATATCGAAAAGGTCATTGCCTGGTGTTACGAGCATCGCTGGCTGGATGACGCCCAGTTTGCCGCTCGTTTTATCGCCAGCCGCAGCCGTAAAGGGTACGGACCGCAGCGTATTCGCCAGGAGCTACAGCAGAAAGGCATTGAGCGGGCCACGGGTGAAGCGGCCATGATGGCGTGTGAAATAGACTGGCAGGGGATAGCAAGAGACATTGCCGAGAGAAAGTTCGGTGAGCCACTGCCCACGGAGTGGAAAGAGCGTGCCAGAGTGCAGCGTTTTCTTCTGTATCGTGGCTTCTTTATGGAAGATATCCAGGGCATCTACCGGAATTTTGCCGATTAGGCGCATACGGGATTTTACTTCCCCGGTAAGAAAACTTATCTTATTCCCACTTTTTTCCAGGTAAGCTGGGCATCTCTTCCGCATCGCGGCGGATGATATCTGGTTTACAACTCCTCGTTAGCTTGATTTCAGGATAATTATGAGCAAGAGCACCGCTGAGATCCGTCAG
>DAMALH010000017.1:0-92237 GCA_032000125.1 Buttiauxella sp.
GCAGCTTTTGCGGATCGGTGGTCGCCAGCAGGAATTTTACGTGCGCGGGCGGCTCTTCCAGCGTTTTCAACAGGGCGTTGAAACTGTGGCGGGAAAGCATGTGCACTTCATCAATGAGATAGACTTTAAAGCGGCCACGCGCCGGGGCGTACTGGACGTTATCCAGTAAATCGCGGGTATCTTCTACTTTGGTGCGCGAGGCGGCGTCGATTTCAATCAGATCGACAAAGCGCCCTTGTTCGATTTCGCGGCAGTTATCGCACACGCCGCAAGGGGTGGCGGTGATGCCGGTTTCACAATTCAGGCCTTTCGCCAACAGCCGGGCGATGGAAGTTTTGCCCACGCCGCGGGTCCCGGAAAAGAGATAAGCGTGGTGGATTCGGCCCAGCGACAAACCGTTAGCCAGCGCGGTCAGCACGTGTTGCTGGCCGACAACATCAGCAAAGGTTTGCGGGCGCCATTTGCGGGCTAAGACCTGGTAGCTCATTCTCAGATTGGCTTCTTGATCGCGGGAAAGGTGAATTTGAAGGGTAATGCTAACATAAGCCTCACCCGATGGGCGAGGCTTGCGATTGCCGACAAAGAAGTGTGGTACGAACTCAGTGGCCCGGGAACGGCACCAGGCAGTAGCTTTTCACGCCCATTTTCTCAAGGCGCTGTTCGCCACCGATATCAAACAGGTTGATAATAAAGGCGGCGTCGGTCACTTCCCCGCCCAGACGACGGATAAGTTTAACGGTGGCTTCAATGGTGCCGCCGGTTGCCAGAAGATCGTCCACGACCAGAACTTTGTCACCGGCCTGGATCGCATCAACGTGGATTTCCAGCCGATCGGTGCCGTATTCCAGCTCATAGCTTTCAGAGATGGTTTCACGCGGCAGCTTGCGCGGTTTACGCACCGGTACGAAGCCCACGCCCAGCGCCAGAGCAACAGGCGCGCCAAACAGGAAACCACGAGCTTCGGTGCCGACCACTTTGGTGATCCCGGAATCTTTAAAGCGTGCTACCAGTAATTCGATGCTGGTCGCGTAGGCTTTCGGATCTTCCAGCAAGCTGGTAACGTCACGAAACAGGATCCCGGGTTTTGGGTAATCAGGGATGCTTTTGATGCTATTTTTCAGGTACTCAAGCTGCTGCGCAGTCGCGGTCATGGGGTTCTGCCTGCTAAAAACATGAAACTCACAGAGCGCGTTGCGGGTTCACTTTGAACCGCTGCTTAGGAATTAACCAGCCGCACCCGTGCTCGAAAACGGTCGAATTTACTGGCTGACGCCGATATTTGCAACCACCACCGGCGCCGTTCAGGGTTTTTGTTGCTTTTCGTCAACAACCGGCATGCGCCACATAAAGATAAGCAGAGCGCACATCATCACCAATAAAAATAGCCGTACCCATAAAATGTTAACCAGATAAAGCGATACGGAAAAGGTTATCACGATAAATATCAAGGCCTTCGGCTTGGTGCCCGGCGGCAGCGCACGGTGCTTTTGCCAGTGGCGCAAATGCCCGCCGAACCAGGAACGATAAAGCAGCCAGTGGTGAAAGCGGGGGCTGGAACGCGCAAAGCACCAGGCGGCGAGCAGCAGGAACGGCGTGGTAGGCAACAGGGGTAGCACAACGCCGAGCGTTGCAAGGACTACCGCCAGCCAGCCGATGATGATTAAAATAGTCCGTTGCATACCCATTCCCGGATTAAACTGGCGCGAAAACCGCGCAGCCACTGGAGAGTCATTTTGTGAAAACCGCTTCGCTCTTACAAGCCCTGGATGCACGCGTCGCGGAACTGGCTGCAGCAATTGAGCCGTTATCTTTACAGCGTGTGCCGCAGGCTCGCTTCGATAAAAAGCTTTTTACGACGCACAGTACCCAGCTAAAAGACTACCTCGCCGAGGCCCAGGCTAATCTCGCTCAGCTTGAGCTTAGCGTGAAAACCGGCAAAACGGAGCAGGTTGCCTTTATCGCCGAAAAACTGGTCGCGCAAATTGCCGCGCTCACGCGCGAACTGGCTACCTGGCAGATGCGCGCCGACGAACCACAGAAACCTGCGCCAGAAAACCTCTACGAAAAGCTCTCCACCCATCAGGATTATGAGCGCCGTCTGCTGTCGATGATAGGCGATCGTGAAAGCAAGCTGGGCCTGCAAACGACGCTGAGCGCCCAACAGCAGCTTCAGCGGGAAATCGCCGCTCAGGAAGGCCGTCTACAGCGTTGCCGCCAGGCTATCGCCCGCATAGAGCGCGCCATCGAACGCAGAGAGCGTGGGCTGGGTTAGCTATACTGAGATTATCACTAACCGTGCAGGGGAAAACGATGGGGATATTGATCTGGGTGATTATCGGCATACTGGTGGGGGTGGTGGTGAACCTGCTGCGGCCCGCTGCGGGCGGCCGCTTTGCCGTTGCGCAGGTCTTAGCCGTAACGGGCGCGTTAATTGGCGGCTATATCTGCGCCGTATTTAACCCAGGAACGTTAACCACCCTCGAACCTAAAGCGATGCTGGCTGCGCTGGCCGGTTCGCTGCTGCTTCTTTTTGTGTTTCGCAAACTACGGATAACGTAAATGTCGCTGGATAATGCCCCGGATGAAGTCAAACTGGCCGTCGATTTAATTATGCTGCTTGAACAGCACCAGATCCCACCCGCCACGGTGCTAAGCGCGCTGGAAATTGTCCGTCAGGATTTTCTGCGCAAGCAGCAGGAAGCGTCCCCTTCCCCCTAGCGTACTCCTTTTATAAAGAGATATTATCCGGGCTGCGCAGAGTCGGACAGAACTGGAACATTTCTAATAATATTGAGACGTGGTCTTTCGCCTGAGCGTATAAATCAAAGCTGTCCGGCGCGACAAGCCAGTTTTCAATCAGGCCGGTAATATAGCTGCGCATCACGATAACCGCGTGGGAGAGGCGTAAATTGCCGGGCAAGGAACCGGCGTCGATACAGCGCTGGAGGCTTTGTTCAATACGCTCGTTGCCCTCCATATAAAGGGTGCGTCTGGCCTGCTGTAATACGGCCATTTCCCCAACGAATTCACATTTATGGAAAATGATTTCCGTCATTAAGCGACGTCTTTCTTCGGTGACGGTTGCCTGCAATATGTAAATAAGCAGCTCTCTGACAACGCGTAGTGGATCGTCAGGAAATTTTGCCCGATACTCAGCTTCTAAATCACTAATACTGGACTCAGTTAGCGCCCAGATTTCATTGAATAAATCCGACTTGTTTTTGAAGTGCCAATATATTGCACCGCGGGTGACCCCGGCCGCTTTGGCGATATCCGCCAGAGAAGTGGCAGAAACGCCCTGCTGTGAGAACAGGCGAATGGCCACATCAAGTATGTGCTGGCGGGTTTCAAGGGCTTGTTGTTTGGTTTTTCGTGCCATACGTCGGTGAATTTACTGGAGTCAGATTTACATACATTTATGAATGTATGTACCATAGCACGACGATAATATAAACGCAGCAATGGGTTTGTGGGCATTTGATCCATTGAACAAATTTGAAATCGGACACTCGAGGTTTACATATGAACAAAAACAGAGGGTTTACGCCTCTGGCGGCCGTTCTGATGCTTTCAGGCAGCTTAGCGCTTACAGGATGTAACGATAAAGAGGCCCAACAGAGTGCGCCGCAAGCCCCTGAAGTGGGCGTGGTGACACTGAAAAGCGCGCCTTTACAGATCACGACAGAGCTTCCTGGCCGCACTAGTGCCTATCGTATTGCAGAAGTTCGCCCGCAGGTAAGCGGGATTATCCTGAAGCGTAACTTTGAAGAAGGAAGTGAAATTAAGGCGGGTGTCTCGCTTTATCAAATCGATCCTGCAACCTATCAGGCAGCTTACGACAGCGCTAAAGGCGACCTCGCCAAAGCGCAGGCCAGCGCCAGTATCGCTCAGGTTACCCTGAAACGTTATCAGAAACTGCTGGGCACCAAATACATCAGCCAGCAGGACTACGATACCGCCCTTGCTGATTCACAGCAGGCCAGCGCTGCCGTTGTAGCGGCGAAAGCCGCCGTTGAAACTGCCCGTATTAATCTGGCCTATACGAAAGTTACCTCGCCTATCAGCGGACGCATTGGCAAATCTTCCGTTACCGAAGGGGCGCTGGTGACCAGCGGGCAAACCAACGCCTTGTCCACCGTTCAGCAGCTCGACCCTATCTATGTCGATGTCACCCAATCCAGCAATGATTTCATGCGCCTTAAGCAAGAGCTGGCCCAGGGCAAGCTGAAACAGGAAAACGGCAAGGCCAAAGTTCAGTTAATCACTAACGACGACGTCGCCTATACACAGGAAGGTTCGCTGGAGTTCTCGGATGTAACCGTCGATCAGACCACCGGGTCTATCACCCTGCGAGCCATCTTCCCTAACCCGGATAAAACCCTGCTGCCTGGTATGTTCGTCCGGGCGAAACTGGAAGAAGGCGTGAATCCAAACGCGCTTCTGGTTCCACAGCAAGGCGTTACCCGTACGCCACGCGGCGATGCTTCCGCGATGGTTGTAGGGAAAGACGACAAGGTTGAAGTGCGTCAGTTGAAAACCTCCCAGGCGATTGGTGATAAGTGGCTGGTAACCGACGGGTTGCAGTCCGGCGATCGCGTTATCGTAACCGGTTTGCAGAAAGTGAAACCCGGTGTTCAGGTAAAAGCGCAGGAAATTGCGGCAGACAATAAAGGTCAACAGCAGCAAGCCGCAGGCGCACAGTCCGAACAAACGAAGTCTTAACTTAAACAGGAGCCGTTAAGACATGGCTAAGTTTTTTATCGATCGCCCGATTTTTGCCTGGGTTATCGCCATCATTATTATGTTGGCGGGCGGGCTTGCGATCATGAAATTGCCCATCGCGCAGTATCCAACTATTGCGCCTCCGGCAGTCACGATCTCAGCAACCTATCCGGGTGCGGATGCAAAAACGGTACAGGATACCGTGACACAGGTTATCGAACAGAACATGAACGGTATCGATGGCCTGCTGTACATGTCCTCGACCAGTGATTCCTCCGGTACCGTTCAGATAACCCTTACCTTTGATTCAGGTACCGATGCGGATATCGCGCAGGTTCAGGTGCAGAATAAACTGCAGCTTGCCATGCCGCTTCTGCCGCAGGAAGTACAGCAGCAAGGCGTAAGCGTTGAAAAATCCTCAAGCAGCTTCCTGATGGTGCTGGGTATGATCAATACCGACGGTTCCATGACGCAGGAAGATATCTCGGACTACGTTAACGCCACCATCAAAGACCCTGTCAGCCGTACTAACGGCGTGGGCGACGTTCAGCTATTCGGTTCGCAGTACGCCATGCGTATCTGGATGGACCCGAATAAACTCAACAATTACCAGTTAACGCCGGTGGATGTTATTAATGCCATCAAAGCGCAGAACGCCCAGGTAGCAGCAGGTCAGCTTGGCGGTACGCCGCCGGTGAAAGGCCAGCAGCTTAACGCCTCTATCATTGCGCAAACGCGGTTAACCTCCACCGATGAGTTCAGCAAAATTCTGCTGAAGGTGAATCAGGACGGTTCCCGTGTTCTGCTGAAAGATGTGGCAAAAGTTGAGCTGGGCGGTGAAAACTACGACGTTATCGCGCGCTTTAACGGCAAACCGGCGTCCGGTCTGGGCATTAAACTGGCGACAGGGGCTAACGCCCTGGATACCGCTGCGGCGGTGCGTGAAACCATCAAAAAACTGGAGCCTTTCTTCCCGGCCGGCCTGGAAGTGGTTTATCCGTACGACACTACCCCGTTCGTTAAAATCTCTATTAACGAGGTGGTGAAAACCCTGGCTGAAGCTATCGTGTTAGTGTTCCTGGTTATGTACCTGTTCTTGCAGAACTTCCGGGCAACGCTAATCCCAACGATCGCGGTCCCGGTAGTACTGCTGGGCACCTTCGCCATCCTTGCCGTGTTTGGCTACTCGATAAACACCCTGACGATGTTCGGGATGGTGCTGGCGATAGGCCTGCTGGTGGATGACGCCATCGTGGTGGTGGAGAACGTCGAGCGCGTTATGGCGGAGGAAGGGCTGTCGCCAAAAGAAGCTACTCGCAAGTCGATGGGGCAGATTCAGGGCGCGCTGGTCGGTATCGCGATGGTGCTGTCGGCGGTATTTATCCCGATGGCCTTCTTCGGCGGATCGACCGGGGCAATTTACCGTCAGTTCTCCATTACCATCGTATCGGCAATGGTGTTGTCCGTGCTGGTGGCGATGGTTCTGACCCCTGCCCTGTGTGCAACCATGCTCAAACCGATTGCTAAAGGCGACCACGGCGAGAAGAAAGGTTTCTTCGGCTGGTTTAACAACATGTTCAACAAGAGCACGCACCATTACACCGACAGCGTAGGTAACATTCTGCGCAGCACCGGTCGTTATCTGCTGCTCTATCTGCTGATCGTCGTTGGCATGGCCCTGCTGTTCGTTCGTCTGCCAAGTTCATTCTTGCCGGATGAAGATCAGGGCGTGTTCCTGACCATGGCACAGCTTCCGGCCGGCGCCACGCAGGAGCGTACCCAGAAAGTGCTGGATGAAGTGACCAAATACTACCTGGAAAAAGAAAAAGCTAACGTAAACTCCGTGTTTACCGTTAACGGCTTCGGCTTCTCGGGTCGTGGTCAGAACACCGGTCTGGCGTTTGTCTCCCTCAAAGACTGGGGCGATCGTCCCGGCGACGAAAATAAGGTAAACGCCATTACCGGGCGCGCCAGCGGATACTTCTCGCAGATTAAAGATGCGATGGTGTTCGCCTTCAACCTGCCCGCGATCGTTGAACTGGGTACCGCAACCGGCTTCGACTTCCAGCTTATCGATCAGGCAAACCTTGGCCATGACAAACTGACCCAGGCGCGTAACCAGCTACTTGGTGAAGTTGCCCAGCATCCGGATCTGTTAGTTGGCACGCGTCCGAACGGTCTGGAAGATACGCCGCAGTTCAAAATTGACATCGACCAGGAAAAAGCCCAGGCGCTGGGGGTATCCATTTCGGATATCAACACCACGTTGGGTGCCGCCTGGGGTGGCAGCTACGTTAACGACTTCATCGACCGTGGACGCGTGAAAAAGGTTTACGTGATGGCCGATGCGCCGTTCCGTATGCTCCCGCAGGATATCAACGGCTGGTACGTTCGGGGTACAGACGGCCAGATGGTGCCGTTCTCCTCCTTCTCTACCGCGCACTGGGAATACGGTTCACCACGTCTGGAACGCTACAACGGCCTTCCTGCGATGGAAATTCTCGGCCAGGCGGCGCCTGGTAAGAGTACCGGTGAAGCGATGGCGATGATGGAAGAGCTGGCAGGCAAGCTGCCTACCGGCATCGGCTATGACTGGACGGGCATGTCCTATCAGGAACGCCTCTCCGGAAATCAGGCGCCTGCGCTGTATGCCATCTCGCTAATCGTGGTATTCCTGTGCCTTGCTGCACTTTACGAGAGCTGGTCAATTCCCTTCTCCGTTATGCTGGTTGTTCCGCTCGGGGTATTCGGTGCGCTACTGGCCGCCACCTTCCGTGGGCTGGCCAACGACGTGTACTTCCAGGTGGGCCTGCTGACAACCATTGGGCTGTCGGCGAAGAACGCGATTCTTATCGTTGAATTCGCCAAAGATCTGATGGAGAAAGAAGGTAAAGGACTGGTTGAAGCCACCCTTGAAGCCGTGCGTATGCGTCTGCGTCCGATTCTGATGACATCCCTGGCATTTATCCTTGGGGTTATGCCATTGGTTATCAGTACCGGTGCGGGCAGCGGCGCGCAGAACGCCGTAGGCACAGGGGTAATGGGCGGCATGGTTACCGCGACCGTGCTGGCTATCTTCTTCGTGCCGGTGTTCTTTGTGGTGGTACGCCGCCGCTTCAGCCGTAAGTCTGAGGACATTGAACATTCGCACCAGGTTGAGCACCACCAGTAACCTGCTAAATGTGTTATTAAAAGGCCGCGCAAGCGGCCTTTTTAATGCTTAATAACCTCGGCAACCCTGAGCCGATATAAAAGCATCAGACAGGCGCCGCCAATGGATTTCAACATTTTGTGCAATACATTATTCCTGCCACCAAAATATTAAGCAGGCTTGAGCTTAAATTTTCTTTTGCGCAGCATAAAATTAACCTCGACCGTTATTAATTAGGACTATTCTTAAGATCTGAGGTTTTCTAATTTAATTTAACATTCGCACTTTGCACCGGCATTAACGTTCTGATATTAGTTCTGCATGCCGCTTAGATTAAGGCTTCTTCTACACCAGGAAAAAACCTAATTTCATACGAAAGCATTAACAGAGCGCGAGCTAAGCCTGGAAAATACGGCGGAATTGTAATTTTTAGTAATAGCGCGAGGAAATCTTAATCAGATTGATTTATAGTGAATGCATAGGTAGCAATCACCGTAAAGATCCCACCTCTTCCAGGTGTGTCCACCCCAGCGCATTACGTTTTATCAAATTTTCTTCGCTAAAAGGGGCTGCATTATGGACGAATACTCACCAAAACGGCATGATATAGCGCAGCTTAAATTCTTGTGCGAAAATCTGTATCATGATTGCCTGACCAACCTGGAAGAGAGTAATCATGGTTGGGTCAACGATCCTACGTCAGCCATTAACTTACAGCTAAATGATTTGATTGAGCACATTGCTGCTTTTGCGCTTAATTACAAGATAAAGTACGACGACGAAAGCAAATTGATTGAACAAATAGACGAATACCTGGACGCCACCTTCATGCTTTTTAGCAACTACGGCATCAATGCGCAGGATCTGCAAAAATGGCGCAGGGTGGGGAATCGATTGTTCCGGTGTTTTGTCAGCGAGAGCCGTGCTAACCCGGTCAGCCTCTCTTTTTAAAAAAATTACAAATACTTAAGGTGAATTTATGACAACTAAGCCCTTAACCAAGACCGATTATTTGATGCGACTAAGACGTTGCCAAACAATTGATACGTTAGAGCGAGTAATTGAAAAGAATAAATATGAATTATCTGACAATGAACTGGCGGTATTTTATTCAGCAGCCGATCATCGCCTTGCCGAACTTACCATGAATAAACTCTACGATAAGATCCCTCCTTCTGTATGGAAATTTATTCGTTAATAACCTGAAACCTTATTGCTTATTTTTAGTACGCTGGCCCGGATCCCTCTGATTGCCATGTTCAGGCGAAACGCCCTATATCGCCGGCTGTTTCACGCCGTCAACATGGCCAACGTTCATTCCGTGACTGTCGCCCGAGCGCCCACTCCACCGCTCCGTCCCCGCTAGCCTAAAAAGCGATCGTACGCACAAATTGGGAACGATCCCAATCCTTGCGATGCTTTTTCGTTTACGGTAAGGGCCTTCGGGTCAAATTAAAAAAGGGCGTCATAACGTGAACGACAATCAGAGTGAAGAAAAACGCAAGATGATCGCAGGCGAGTACTATCGCCCGGGCGATGAGCAACTGCATGCTGAACGAGTGAAGGCCCGTCATCTGGTCCACCGTTACAACCACACCCCCCCTGACGAAGGTGCCGTACGCAAGGAGCTGTTAGGCCAGCTATTAGGCTGTAGCAACGATGCCTGGATAGAACCCTCGTTCCGCTGCGATTACGGTTACAACATTTTCCTCGGGCAAAACTTCTATGCCAATTTTGATTGCGTGATCCTTGACGTCTGCCCGGTAAACATAGGCGATAACTGTATGCTCGCGCCGGGCGTTCATATCTATACGGCAACCCATCCGCTGGATGCCCGGACGCGTAACAGCAGCGTTGAGTTCGGCAAACCTGTGACCATCGGGCATAACGTCTGGATAGGCGGGCGGGCGGTAATTAATCCGGGCGTCACCATCGGTGACAACGTTGTGGTAGGATCGGGGTCCGTGGTCACTAAAGATATTCCCGCCAACAGCGTGGTCGCCGGGAATCCAGCGCGAATCATTAAAACACTCTGAATGGCCGCAGGCGGTTAACTGTTATGGTTAATTTTGCTTAATCTGTTACTTTTTTGCCGGCTGACGGCTTCTTAAAATAGCGTTGTCACCTTTGTGGCATCCGTGACTGACCAGAAACCAGAAGGCTTTCCATGACCGAGATCCAGCGCCTGCTCAACGATACGATTGAACAACTGAACGTTACCGAGAAGCGTGATAATCGCCCGCGGTTTAGCATCAGCTTTATTCGTAAGCATCCGGGGCTGTTTATTGGTATGTGGGTAGGCTGGTTTGCCACGCTCATCGTGATGCTGCAGTCTGAAACGCTGGCGGGCTCGGTGTGGCTGCTGGTTGTGCTTTTCGTCCTGCTTAACGGCTTCTTCTTTTTTGACGTTAACCCGCGCTATCGTTACAGCGATATTGACGTGCTGGATTTACGGGTTTGCTATAACGGCGAGTGGTACAACACGCGTAACGTGCCGCCAACGCTCATCGAGGATATCCTGCAATCACCTCGGGTGGATGAAGAGCAAAAATCGCTGCTGCATAAAATGATAGCCCGCAAAGGGGAACTGTCGTTTTACGACGTGTTCACCCTGCAGGCTGTAAAACCTCAGGGCAGATAAGCGCTGCGCCATCCGCCGTAAAAACGAATGGATGGCGCTTTTATCGGCCTGCGGCTTAACGTTTTTTCTTCCGGCCCTGCACCGCTTTAAAACGCGGGTTGCTTTTGCAAATCACGTAGACTCTTCCCTTACGCTTCACAATCTGACAATCCGGATGACGCTGCTTCGCGCTGCGCAATGAACTCAGTACTTTCATCTCCTATGCCTCCTTGCCAAAGAAGCGGCCAAAGCGCTGTTGGAAGCGCGCCGGGCTGCCCTCTTTCTCAAAGGTTCTCTGCTTGCCGGTGTAATGCGGATGGGAAGCGGAGGAAACTTCGATGGTGATATACGGGTAAGTCTGGCCGTCGAGTTCAATTTCGCGGTCGGTCTTAATGGTAGAACCCACTTTGAAATACTCATTGGCGCTGGTGTCATGGAAAACGACGGTGCGGTAGTAAGGATGGATATCGCGTTTCATTGTCTTTACCTGGATACGTTATAACATAACAATAAAATAAAAGACCCGCGCCGAAAATGCAAGAGGGTTTTGGGGAAGAAAAACGGGCGCATCGAAGTGCGCCCGTAGAATTGTGCCTGGCCGGATGATTAAAGTTTAAAACTGGCGACGACGCGCTCAAGGTGCTGCGTTTGTTCAGACATAGACAAAGAAGCGGAAGACACCTGCTGAACCAGGGTCGCATTCTGCTGGGTGGTATTGTCCAGCTGATTAATCGCCACGTTTACCTGCTCGATGCCGGTGCTCTGTTCGCGGCTGGAAGACATAATCTCTCCCATCAGCGCGGTAACGTTGCGCACGCCCTGCGTCAGTTCATCCATGGTGACGCCCGCCTGGGTAACCAAATCGGTGCCCAGGTTAACGTTGCTTACCGAGGTTTCAATCAGCGATTTAATTTCCCTCGCTGACTGCGCCGAGCGCTGCGCCAGGTTGCGCACTTCTGCCGCCACCACCGCAAAGCCGCGCCCCTGTTCGCCCGCCCGCGCAGCTTCAACCGCTGCGTTAAGCGCCAGAATATTAGTCTGGAAGGCGATGCTGTCGATAACGCCAATAATATCCACCACTTTGCCGGATGAGCTTTGAATCGCGTTCATGGTGCTGACCACCTGCTTCACCACTTCTCCGCCCTTTACCGCAACGTTTGAGGCTTCGCGCGCAAGGTCGTTAGCATGGGCCGCGTTGTCCGCATTCTGACGAACGGTGCTGGTTAGCTCTTCCATCGAAGCAGCGGTCTGTTCAATAGAGCTGGCCTGATCCTCAGTGCGTGCTGAGAGGTCCTGATTTCCGGCCGCAATCTGATGCGAAGCAGAGGTGATGGCGCGCGCGCTGTCGCCAACCTGGCGCAGCATAGTTTGCAGATGCGAAATGACATCGTTAAAGCTGTTAATGATGGCGTTAAATTCCGGGCTGCTGGTCGGTTCCAGACGCTGCGTCAGATCCGCACCGCCCGCCGAAAGACGGCTGATATTTTGGTTCAGATCGCCAAGACGATGCATAAAGCTGCGGATAAACAGCACCAGCACGCCAAGCAGCAGCAGCGCCATGGGGATCTGCACCATGCTCAGGCGCATCATAATGGTGTCCGTTTGTTTGGTAAGAAGCGCTGTCGGCAGATCCACCGCAAGGATCCACGGGCTGCCTTTAATTGCCTGCAGCATAACGGTGTGCGAAGCGCCGTTATGGTCGTATTCCCGCTCGCTATCCTGAGCGCCGTTAAAGCCGGGGAGGATCGCCTGCACCGCTTTCGCCATCGGCACCGAGTCGCTCATATCCGACAGTTTCTGCAGGCTTGCCGTTTTACCGATTTGCGCGGCGTTGCCCACCACTTTGCCGTCGGCCTCAATAATCAGCACCTGACCCTGTATGCCATCTCCCATCTGCTGTGCAAGCTGGTTAAAGAACCCAAGCGTAACGTCAATGGTCGCCACTCCCCACGGCTGCCCGTCTTTGATTATCGCCATCGCACAGTTGGTGCGCGGCTGCGGACTGGCGTCATCCTGATAGGCCTTCGCCCAGGCGCACTGTCCGGCAGGCGAAGCAAGGCCAGATTTGTACCAGACCTGCTCGTAATAATTCGGCGCTTCGTCGGTGTTCCAGTACGTGTTTTCCTCCAGCGCGTTGCTGGCGTTACGGGCAAAGAAAGTGCTGAACTTATTGCGCCCGGCTTCACGTTTCTCAGGCAGCGGCCAGATGCCTCCGCCAAACACGTTCACATCCCGATACTGATCGACAAGTGACGGCAGCAGGCGATTAATGTCATCGCTTTGCATAGTGGCAACCGACTGGGTGATGCTGCGCATTTGCGCCTGCACGCGGTTCATTTGCTCAACGATGTTCACCGCAACGTTACCCACCTCGTAACGAATTAGCTGCGTTTCGTTGCGCTTAATTTG
Organism: Buttiauxella sp.; assembly: GCA_032000125.1. Lineage (GTDB taxonomy): Bacteria > Pseudomonadota > Gammaproteobacteria > Enterobacterales > Enterobacteriaceae > Dryocola. The sequence continues at coordinate 12,903 of DAMALH010000017.1, forward strand.
CGGCGTAACGAAATAGTGAATAACCAACGACGTAACGATCGTCAGCACCGCGAAGAAAAGACATAAAGAGGCAATAAAGCGGGATTGTGTTGTTTTAAGCATGATGGTGACACCTGGGATAAAAGCGAAGCGCTTGCTGTTGTCTACGGCTTACCATCGGCAAACTTGAATACTATTGCATATCGATTTTCATGGAAAATAACGCTGCGAAATTATTTCCCTGAGAAATCCACAGCATAGCCAATCACCCTGAAACATTTTGACATATATTGGCCGTTTGCCACGCCCCTGAAAAGCTTAGACCCCCTCGCCGTCATAACTTAGAAGATAACAATATTGGGCGGCGCAAATGGCTTACGGCAATGTTGAATCCGTAAGCCCAACGCCCCTTCACCTATAAGGAAATCACCATGATGCTGCGCTGTTGTTGTGCCAGAAAACCTGAACGTGAACCCGAAATATCTCAATTAACCGGAGTCCAGAATGAGCACAGCCTACAGCCCAGCGCTGCCGATACTCGACCTCTCACAGCTTAACGGCACCGCGACCGATCGCGCCGCCTTCCACGGCCAGCTGCGCCATGCCGCGCGTGAGATTGGCTTCTTCTACCTGATTAATCATGGCGTAAGCCCGGAACTGCAGCAGGCGGTTCAGGATGAGGCGCGTCAATTTTTCGCCCTGCCCGATGCCGAAAAGCAAAAGGTAGCGATGATTCATTCTCCGCATTTTCGCGGCTACAACCGCGCCGCCAGCGAATTAACCCGCGGCAAACCAGACTGGCGCGAACAGTTTGATTTAGGCGCCGAACGCCCGGTTGTGCAGACCCATCAGCACGACCCGGCCTGGCGCCGCTTACAGGGGCCAAACCTGTGGCCGGAAACGCTGCCGGCACTCAGGCCAACGCTTGTGCAATTCCAGCGGGAAATGACCACCGTAGCGCTCAGGCTGTTACGCACCTTCGCCGAAGCGCTGGCGCTGCCAAGTGAGAGTTTCGATCCGCTCTACGGCAGCAAGCCTAACGAACACATCAAGCTGATTCGCTATCCCGGCCAGCAGGCCACGGTGGGCGCCCAGGGCGTGGGCGCGCATAAAGATTCTGGTTTCCTTAGCTTCCTGCTACAGGACCGGCAAAAAGGGCTGCAGGTCGAAGTCAGCCCCGACAACTGGGTGGATGCAGTGCCGTTACCCGGCAGTTTTGTGGTGAACATCGGCGAACTGCTGGAGCTGGCAACCAACGGCTATCTGCGCGCTACCGTACACCGTGTCGTCTCGCCGCCGCCGGATGAAGAGCGCCTGTCCATCGCTTTTTTCCTCGGCGCGCAACTGGATGCGGTGGTGCCGGTCTATACCCTGCCGCCTGAACTGGCGCGTGAGGCGCGAGGACCGGAGAGCGATCCGCACAACCCGCTGCTGCGTGATGTGGGCTGGAACTACCTGAAAGGCCGCCTGCGCTCCCATCCGGACGTGGCGGAACGTTATTACCCGGACGTGCTGCGTAACAGCGCAGAATTAATCGCTTAATACCCATAAGGAAAAAAACATGAAATATGCCGCTTTTAAACTGGCAGGTATCGCGCTGTCTTTGACTCTGGCTTTTAGCGCCCATGCAGCAGAAACATTACGCGTCGCCGCCGATCCGGTCCCGCACGCGGAGATTCTGGCGTTTGTACAAAAACTCGATCCCAACCTGAAGCTGAAAATCGTCGAACTCAGCAACGGTGTGAACGCCAACGAGCTGCTGGCGAACGGCGACGTGGACGCCAACTATTTCCAGCATGTGCCTTATCTGCGCGACCAGGAAAAAGCGCTGGGCAAAAACTTCAGCGTTGCCGCGACGGTACATATCGAACCTCTGGGTATTTATTCGCATAAGTACAAAGACCTCAACTCGGTGCCGGAAAACGCCACCATCGCGTTGCCTAATAACGTCACTAACCTTAGCCGCGCGCTGTATTTATTGCAGGATAAAGGTCTGATAGCCCTCAAGCCGGCGTTTAAAGACGCCGCAACCAATCAGGCCACGCCAAAAGACATCGCCAGCAATCCGAAGAAGCTGAAGATCGTTGAAATTGAAGCGCCGCAGCTCCCGCGTTCGCTGGACGACGTCGACCTTGCGGTGATAAACGGCAACTACGCGCTGGAGGCGGGATTAACGCCTTCCAAAGATGCGCTGGGCCTGGAGAGCGCCACGCACAACCCGTACGCCAATATTCTGGTCACCAATCCGGATCTTGCCAGCGATCCGCGCATCAAAGAGCTGGCGAAAGATTTACAGTCGCCGCAGGTGGCCGACTTCATCCGTAAGCAGTTTAACGGCTCGGTGATCCCGGTGGCGGCACCTCAATCATGATTACCCTTGAGCGGCTGAGCAAAGTGTACGCCGGAGAAGGCCAACCGGCGCTGGATAATCTCTCCCTGAGCGTGCCTGACGGGGCCATCTACGGCATCCTTGGGCGCAGCGGCGCCGGGAAAAGCACTTTAATTCGCTGTCTCAATTTACTGGAGCGGCCCACCTCGGGCCGCATCATCATGGACGGCAAAGAGATAACGACGCTGAATCAGCGCGAGCTGCGCCAGCATCGTCAGCGCACCGGGATGATATTTCAGCACTTTAACCTGCTGCACGCCCGCAACGTGGCGGATAACATCGCCGTGCCGCTGGAAATTGCGGGCCAACCGAAAGCCGCGCGTGAAAAACGCGTAGCGGAACTGCTGGAGCTGGTTGGCTTAGGCGACAAAGCCCGGGCTTTTCCCTCCCAGCTTTCGGGTGGGCAAAAACAGCGCGTGGGGATTGCCAGAGCGCTTGCCGCCCACCCCGATGTTTTACTGTGCGATGAAGCCACCAGCGCATTAGATCCGGAAACCACCGCCTCGGTGCTGGCGCTGCTGGCGGATATCAACCGCAAACTGGGCTTAACCATAGTGCTGATTACCCATCAACTGGAAGTGGTGAAAGCCATATGCGATCACGCAGCCCTGCTGGAAAAGGGCAAACTTATTGAAAGCGGCCCGCTGGCGGATTTGCTGGTTGATCCCCGCTCGCGCCTGCGCAGCGCCCTGCTGCCCGACCGGGAAGCGGAACAGGCATTTTTACGTCGACACGGAGTGGAAGGAGTGCAGTTATGCGAAGTAGCCTGAGCTGGGAAGACCTGTGGCCGCTGCTGCTGGAGGGCACCCTCGACACGCTTTACATGGTTGGTCTCGCGGCGTTGTTTACCGTACTTATCGGCCTGCCGCTCGGCGTGCTGCTGTTTATCACCCGCCGCGATGGCGTGCTGTCCGCTCCGCGTACTAACCAAATTCTTGGCGGCATCGTGAACGTTGGCCGCTCGCTGCCCTTTATCGTGCTGCTGATTGCGCTGATCCCTTTCACGAGAATCATTGTCGGCACCACGCTCGGCAGCACCGCCGCTGTCGTGCCCATCACCATTGGCGCGTTTCCGTTTTTTGCCCGTGTGGTGGAAAGCGCGCTTGATGAAGTGGACAAAGGCCGCATCGAGGCGATTCTCTCAATGGGCGGCAACGCCTGGCATGTGATCGGCAAAGTGCTGCTGCCGGAAGCCCTGCCCGCGGTGCTTGCTGGCATCACGCTGACGGTGGTAATGCTGATCGGCTTTTCGTCGATGGCGGGCGTTATCGGCGGCGGCGGACTGGGTGATTTAGCTATCCGCTACGGCTATCAGCGCTTTAATAATCAGGTGATGGTGGGCACCGTGGTGATTCTGGTGGTTATGGTGCAACTGGTGCAAAGCATCGGCGACCGTCTGGTCAGGCGTCTGGCACACCGACGCTAGCCTTTAGCATGGTGCAATCACGCTTTCTCACGCACCAGTATCGTGGTCAGCATAAACGACAGAGCCAGCGCCAGCGCAACGCCCGTCAGCGCAAATACAAAATAAGGGCCGATGTAGGCCGGCAGGCTGAAGATGCTCGACAGAATGTAGCCATACAGACGCACGCCGAAGAAGGCGATAAACGCGGACGCAACGGAGCTGGCAACGGTCGCGGCGATAAACGCTTTTTTATAGCGCGTCAGCACGCCAAACAGCGCGGGCTCCGTGATGCCCAGCAGCGCGGAAATGCCGGCAGAGAGCACAACCGAACGGTCGGGCCGTGACTTACTCTGCCGCCAGATAGCAAAAGTGGAGCCGGCAATCGCCATATTCGCCATAAACATCACCGGCATCAGCATGTCGTAACCGCGATCGGTAAAGTTTTGCAGCGCAATGGGCGTCATGGCGTGGTGCATTCCGGTCAGAATAGCTATCGGGCGAATCGCCCCAACCACCAGCCCGGCAAAGCTCGCCGACACGCCAAACAGCCCCTCGATAAACCACGCCAGCCCTTTACCAAGGTAAATCCCCAGCGGACCGATAATCACCAGCGCCACAAGCGCCGCCAGGAATAGCGTCAGCGTTGGCGTAAAGACCGTTTTCAGCACCTCCGGCATGATGCCGTCAACCCAGCGATGGATATAGCTCAGGGCCAGCACCGAGAAAATCACCGGGATAACGCTTGAGGCGTAGTTAAAGACGGAAACCGGGATCGCGTTCAGGAAATAGAACGCGTCAACGGCGCCGGGCGCGTGCCCCGCCAGCGCTTTTGCCGCCTCAATCAGCGACGGATACATAAAGCAGGCGGCAACCGCAGCGGCCAGATACTCGTTAGTTTTGAACATGCGCGCCGCCGAGATGGCAAGGAAAAACGGCAGGAAATAGAACACCCCGCTTGCGATCAAATCGATCACGATCACCGTGTCGCTTTTTGCGGAAATCACCTTCAGCGCAATCAGGCCCGCCAGTAATCCTTTGATCATCCCTGCGCCAGCGATGGCAGGCACAATGGGTCCAAACACGCCGGATACGGTGTCCATAAACAAAGAAACCAGGCTCTTACGCTCTTTTTTCTGCTCGCCCGCCGTGCCCTGCGCAGAGGGTGCACCCAGCGCGGCAGACAGTTGTTCATACCAGCTATTCACCTGCGGGCCGATAATAATCTGAAACTGATCGCTTTGCGTCTGCGCTCCTAATATCCCCGGCAGCTTTTTTATTTCCACCCGATCGATTTTACTTTCATCAACAACGTCAAAACGCAGGCGCGTCATGCAGTGCCAGACTTTATTAATATTCCCGGCCCCGCCGACCAGACGAATAATATTATTAATGACCTCAACAGACCCCATTAGCGACTCCGGATGATTTGATTATTGTTATGTGCAGCATGGCCAGAAAGAGTAGAGAAAGGCCGACAACAAAACAAACCAATAAAAATTGAGCCATGTCACAATTAACGCCCTCAAGAGCATTAAAAAGCAGAGATAGCCATAATTGGTTCGGTTTTTACCCACTATCGCATCTGTTTTCTGACCAATAAAAATTAGTAAAAAAGCTATTTACCTGCGCCTTCAAATAGGGTGATAGTAAATAAAGAAATCCTGTTTATGCTGAGCAACCGGCCTTAATCCTGATGGCTTGTGGAGTTATTACGTGCTGCCCACTGTTATTGAAAATATCGAATGCTTTATTACCAAACCCGACCGTCACAACCTGGTATGCGTAAGAGTTACCAGCAATAAAGGCGTTATCGGGCACGGCTGCGCGACTTTCCAGCAGCGCCCGCTGGCGGTAAAAACCATGGTCGATGAGTATCTCAAACCGCTGCTTATCGGGCGGGACGCCAACCATATTGAAGATCTGTGGCAAATGATGAGCGTCAACGCCTACTGGCGCAACGGCCCGGTGGTTAACAACGCCATCGCCGGTGTTGATATGGCGCTGTGGGATATCAAAGGTCAACTGGCAGATATGCCGCTGTATCAGTTATTTGGCGGGAAATCGAAGGACGCTATTGCGGTCTACGGCCACGCGACAGGTGAAACGCTGGAGGGGCTGTATCCGGAAGTGGATAAGCTGCTGGCGCAGGGTTACCGCTATATTCGCTGCCAGCTCGGTTTTTATGGCGGTACGCCGCAGAGCCTGCACGCGACAAAAAACCCGACGCCCGGCGCGTATTACGATCAGGATGAATACATGGCAAATACCCAGGCCATGTTTAAAGCGCTGCGTGAGAAGTACGGCAACCGGTTCCATATTCTGCACGATGTGCATGAGAGGCTGTTCCCACAGCAGGCCATTCAGTTAGCCAAGCGGCTTGAACCTTATCAGCCGTGGTTCCTGGAGGATATCCTCCCGCCGCAGCACAGCGCCTGGCTTGAACAGGTTCGCGCCCATTCTTCGGTTCCGCTTGCCATGGGCGAGCTGTTTAACAACCCGGCCGAATGGCACGATCTGATTGTGAATCGCCGCATTGATTTCATTCGCTGCCACGTTTCACAGATTGGCGGGATTACCCCCGCGCTGAAGCTGGCGGTTTTATGCCAGGCCTTCGGCGTACGCCTGGCATGGCATGGCCCGCCGGATATGACGCCGATCGGCGTGGCGGTGAATACTCATCTGAACATTCACCTGCACAACGCGGCGATTCAGGAATTTATACCAAACAAACCGAATACCGAAGCGGTGTTCCCAGGTGCGCTGAAGGCGGAACAGGGCTACATGTACCCGCCTGAAAAAGAGGGTATCGGCGTGGGCTTCGACCAGCAGCAAGCCGAAAGCTTCCCGGTGGAATACCGCCCCCATGAGTGGACGCAAAGCCGCTTACCGAACGGCGCGATTCATACGCCCTGACTGCCCTTGCGAAAGGCTAAATTATCGTGATTAAACGGGATGACGTAGGTGCAGGAATAGTTGATATCGACGATTTCGCTTATCTCAAATACCCGCCCGCCTTCAAGAATACCCCGGTTGATGATGTGCATCGCCGGGCTGCCTTTTTTACATTCCAGCAGCGCGGCCTGCTCCTTATTGACGCTGACGGCCTGATAGCTGGTCAGCAAATGCGAAATACGGTAGCCCTTGCTCAGCACATACTGCTGAATAGATTGCTCAATAATGGCCTGGTTGAGATCGGGAAACTCCTTTACCGGCATCCTTGAAATCTCAATCTGCACCTTTTGATTATCCACATAGCGCAGGCGGCAAAAATGCCAGATAAAGTCGTTTTCACCGAGGCCAAATACCTGCTGCTCTTCGCGATCGGGCAATTTTTTATGCAGGTTGACCATGCGAAAAGCGATCTGATCGAAGCGCTTTTCGGTGATCGAGTTGTACACCAGCGGATTATTGCGCGCCTGCTGATTAATCCAGATACCCGAACCCTGCACAATTTCAACCACGCCAATGCTCACCAGCTTTTCCAGCGCCTGGCGAATGGTAAACCGGGAAACGCCATATTCTTCGGCAAGCTGCCGCTCGGGAGGAAGCTTGCGCAATGCCGACCCGCTCTGCTGGTAGATTTTGCTGAGCAAATCCTGCGTGACGAATTCTTTTTTCTTCATTGCCGCTTGCGGAGCCCTCTCGCCGGTTTGTCAGGGTAGTGAACATTTTATTCACCCCGCGCCTGAGCCAGAAGCGGGGTGAAACAAAAGGCATCACGTGAAATTTTGCCCGTAACAATGCGATAAACGAGCTACTTACGCAATAACTGCTGGAGGCGCTGCTGCTGCCGACGTTCCAGCCAGCCTTGCAGAGCAAACAGCTTCACGCCTCGCACCAATAGCAGCGCGCCCCAGATTGCCGTCGGCCAGATAAACCAAAGCTGGCCGGGCGAGGTAAACAGGTTTATCGCCGTCAGCCCGGCACAGACCACCGCCCAGGTCAAAACGGCACGATAAAAGCCATACTCGCGATCCAGGCGTTTTTTCGCCTGTTCAATTTTCTGGTTTAACGCCTCATCCCGATCGGGCTGTGCAGAGATCTCCGCATGTAAATCGGCCACGTTTAAATCGAATGCCGCAGCTATAGCGCTCAGGGTTTCCAGACTCGCCTGGCCGCCGTTTTCAACGCGTTGAATGGTGCGTACGCTTACAGAAGAAAGCTCTGCCAGCTGTTCCTGAGACCAGGCTCGTGACAGGCGCAGCGCTTTTATAGTTGAGTGTTTCATAGCGGGTTTTCTCCACGTTTAAACCGGCCTTTACTGTGCGCCAGCCGCAGCGACCGCGCCACGACAGCATCACGACATCGACCCGACGGCTTCACGACAGCGGCTGTCAGGCTATGCGAATCCGTTTTTTCATCTACGCTCAAACTACTCCAGACCATCAGAGGTGTGAACCATGAGCCAAAAATACGATTTCCCCGTCGAACAGATTCGCCGCTATCTGGAGCCGGGGCCGGTTGTTTTGATCTCCTCAGCCCTGGGCGAAGAACGCAATATCATGACGCTTGGCTGGCATACGGTGATGGAGTTTTCGCCCTCGCTTGTGGGCTGCATCATCTCCGCGGGCAATCACAGCTTTAGTATGATCCGCGAAAGCGCAGAATGCGTGATTAATCTGCCAACCGTCGAGCTGGCGGATCGGGTAGCCATGATCGGCAACTGTTCAGGAGAAGATAAGGATAAGTTTGCGGAATTTTCGCTGACGGAGGTGGCGTCGCAAAAAGTAAACGCCCCCGCGATTGATGAGTGCTACGCGCATTTTGAATGCCGCTTATATGATGATGTGCTGGTAGAAAAATATAACTTTTTCATTTTTGAAGTGGTGCATGCCCGCGTGAAACGCGAACCAGAATGGCCTGAGACGCTGCACTATGCCGGTGCCGGACTGTTTCGCACGGACGGTAAAGTTATCGATCGCCACAGGCTTTTCACCAAGGTGTCTTAGCTAATTACTTCACGCCCAGCCGTTTAGCCAGCCGGTGCAGGTTTGCTACATCAAGCCGTAGCTGACGTGCGCTTGCCGCCCAGTTTCCGCCGTTAGCATCGAGCGTCTGAACGATAATCTGACGCTGAAAATCGTCCGTAGCCGTACGTAAATTTTCTACAAGAGGCTGCATTTTTGTCGCCGCGGGCAGGCGCTTTAGTTCTGCCTCCGCCAGTTGGAAATGCTGCGGTTGCAGCAGCAGCTCCCCCTCAGGATGCCCGGCTCGTGCCAGAACAATCGCGCGGTAGATAGCGTGCTCCAGCTCACGGATGTTACCCGGCCAGTCGTAACGACGGAGTAAATCGCGGGCGCCGTCGCTGAGCACCACCTGCCGGAGGCCCATTTTTACGCGGCTTTGCTCGCAGAAAAAACCGGCCAAAAGCGTGATGTCATCGCCACGTTCGCGCAGGGGCGGAACGTGCACCGGGAAGACGCTTAAACGGTGAAACAGGTCGGAGCGAAACTGCCCTTCCAGCACCTGCTGTTTCAGATCCCGGTTAGTCGCCGCCAGCACCCGCACGTTAACGCGCTGGCTGTTGTCGTCCCCCACCCGCTGAATATCGCCGTACTGCAAAACGCGCAGCAGTTTAGCCTGCAGCGTCAGCGGCAGTTCGCCGATTTCGTCGAGAAACAGCGTACCGTTATCCGCCATCTCAAATTTACCGGTTCGGTGGTGTATTGCCCCGGTAAAGGCGCCTTTAACGTGGCCGAATAATTCACTTTCCGCCACGCTTTCCGGCAGGGCCGCGCAGTTGAGGTAAACAAGCGGATTGGCCGCTCGCGCCGATCCGCTATGGATCGCGCGGGCCACTAACTCTTTCCCCACGCCCGTTTCACCGGTGATCAGCACATTCAGATCCGATCCCGCCACAATTTCGATCTCTTTCTTTAGCTGCTCTATGCCCGCTGAAAGCCCCACCATTTCCGTGCCGCCAGTTTTTCCCGTCGCGGGCGCCGCGTTTGCCGCTGGCGTCTGGTTTTCCAGCTGCTCCATTAGCAGGGCGTTATTCAGCGCGCCGGCGGCCAGTACGCTGATAAGCCGCAGCTCTTCATCGCTGAAATGGTCAAATTGCGCGGGGTCCATGCCGTCTACGGTCAGCGCGCCAATCAGGTTCTGGTCGGCAAACAGCGGTAAACCAAGGCAGGCATGCACCTTCAGATCGCTGTGATGCGGGATCAGCCCGTCGTAGGGGTCGGGAAGTTCGCTTTCGGCCGGGAAACGCACCACGTCACCGGCGCGCGCAATAGCCTCCAGGCGCGGGTGCGCATCCAGCGCAAAACGTCTTCCGAGGACGTCTTCTGCCAGCCCGTCAATAGCCAGCGGGCGGAACTGACGCGCCTCGTAGCGCAGTAATGCTGTAGCGTCGCCGCCTAAAAGCTGGCGCAGCGTGCGAATTAAGCGGGCAAAGCGGTCCTGATGAGTAATACCGTTTTGCAGATCGATGGCGATATTGGCAAGCGAGGTGATGGACAGGCTCATAGGCGGCTCCCTGGAAAGACAGACTAAGCCTACTTCAACGCGGTCAAAATGACAATTTCGCTGTCATTTTAACAATGTTGCGCAATGTCATTTTGACATACAAGCCTTCATCGAAACCCAATTAAATTATGTAAATTCAATAAGATAAATAGTTGGCACGGCAATTGTAATAAGAACAGCACATACACATTTATTTTATCGCTTATTGAGGTTCTACAAATGGCTATTCTGGTTAAAAACAACATTCATTGGGTGGGGCAACGTGACTGGGAAGTGCGCGATTTTCACGGTACCGAATATAAGACGCTGCGCGGCAGCAGCTACAACAGCTATCTCATTCGTGAAGAAAAGAACGTCCTGATTGATACCGTCGATCATAAATTTAGCCGCGAGTTCGTGCAAAACCTGCGCGCCGAAATCGATCTGGCCGATATCGATTACATCGTCATTAACCATGCGGAAGAAGATCACGCGGGCGCGCTGACCGAACTGATGATGCAGATCCCGGACACGCCAATCTACTGCACCGCCAACGCCATTGACTCTATTACTGGCCACCATCACCACCCGGAATGGAATTTCAACGTGGTGAAAACCGGCGACGCGCTGGATATCGGCAACGGCAAACAGCTCATCTTCGTTGAAACGCCGATGCTGCACTGGCCAGACAGCATGATGACCTACATGACCGGCGACGCGGTTCTGTTCAGCAACGACGCCTTCGGCCAGCACTACTGCGATGAGCACCTGTTTAACGATGAAGTGGATCAGACCGAACTGTTCGAGCAGTGCCAGCGCTACTACGCCAACATCCTGACGCCGTTCAGCCGCCTGGTGACGCCAAAAATTACCGAGATCCTCGGTTTTAACCTGCCGGTAGATATGATTGCCACCTCTCACGGCGTGGTCTGGCGCGATAACCCAACGCAGATTGTCGAAATGTACCTGAAATGGGCGGCGGATTATCAGGAAGACCGCATCACTATTTTCTATGACACCATGTCCAATAATACCCGCATGATGGCCGATGCCATCGCACAGGGCATCGCCGAAACCGATCCACGCGTGGCGGTGAAAATCTTTAACGTCGCGCGCAGCGATAAAAACGAAATCCTGACCAACGTCTTCCGTTCCAAAGGCGTGCTGGTGGGCACTTCCACCATGAACAACGTCATGATGCCGAAAATTGCCGGTCTGGTAGAAGAGATTACCGGCCTGCGTTTCCGCAATAAACGCGCCAGCGCCTTTGGCTCTCACGGCTGGAGCGGCGGCGCGGTAGACCGCCTGTCCACCCGTCTGCAGGATGCGGGCCTGGAAATGTCCCTGAGCCTGAAAGCAAAATGGCGCCCCGATGTGGATGCGCTGGAAATCTGCCGTGAACACGGCCGTGAAATTGCACGCCAGTGGGCTCTAACCCCGCTTCCGGCGGCTACCCGTGCCGCCGTGCCGCCGCAGGAAGCCGCCGCCGCTGAAGCCAAATCCTGTACCGACCTTGGCCCACGCATGCAGTGCAGCGTCTGTCAGTGGATCTACAATCCGGAAACCGGCGAGCCTATGCAGGACGTACAGCCGGGAACAGCCTGGAGCAACGTACCGGACACCTTCCTGTGCCCTGAATGCTCTCTGGGCAAAGACGTGTTTGACGAACTGGCTATGGAGGCCGTATGAACGCAGGCATCGTCATTATCGGCTCGGGCTTTGCCGCCCGCCAGCTGGTAAAAAACATACGCAAGCATAACGGCGAAGTCCCCGTTCGCCTGATTGCCGCAGACAGCATGGATGAGTATAACAAGCCCGATCTCAGCCATGTTATTAGCCTGGATCAGCGTGCAGATGAAATGACCCGGCAGCGCGCCGGGGAGTTCGCCGAACAGTATAAGCTGACGCTGCACGCCAATAGCTGGGTGTCTGCTATCGATGCCGGTAAACGCGTTGTGCAGTGCGGCGACCAGCAATGGTCCTATGACAAACTGGTGCTGGCGACCGGCTCAAGCGCGGTGCTGCCGCCGGTTCCCGGCCGCGAGCTGATGCTGACGCTCAACAGCCAGCAGGAATACCTCGCCTGCGAAACGGCATTGCGCGATGCGCAGCGGGTGATGATTTTAGGCGGCGGCCTGATTGGCAGCGAACTGGCAATGGATTTTTGCCGCGCCGGTAAGCAGGTGATTGTGGTAGATAATGCGGCCAGCCTGCTTGCTTCGCTGATGCCTGCGGAAGCGAGCAGCCGCCTGCAATATCGGCTGAACCAGATGGGCGTCGAGCTGCTGTTTAACCAGCGGCTGGCGTCATTAACCCAAACCCCGGAGGGAATTAATGCGGCGCTGAGCAACGGACGTACCGTCGGCGTTGATGCCGTGGTTGCCGCAATCGGGCTGCGTCCGAACGTTGAACTGGCGAAACGTGCGGGGCTGGCGGTGAATCGCGGAATTGAGGTTAATCGCCAGCTACAAACCTCTGATGCGAATATATACGCGCTGGGCGACTGCGCGGAAATCGAGGGGAAAGTCCTGCCGTTCTTACAGCCGATTCAGTTCAGCGCCATGACGCTTGCTAAAAACCTGCTGGGCGCCGCCGACGGGCTGACCCTGCCTGCGATGCTGGTGAAGGTAAAAACGCCGGAGCTGCCGTTGCACCTGGCGGGCGAAACCCAAAGAGCCGATTTGCACTGGCAAATCACCGCCGAGCCGCAGGGATTAATTGCAAAGGGCTACGATGACGCGCAGCGGCTCAAAGCCTTTATCGTTAGCGAGGCGCATATGAAACTGGCTTTTGGCCTGCTGCGGGAGCTGGAGCTGTAAGCGGAGGTATGCCGGATAGCGTTAACGCTCGCCCGCCCTACGAAATGTGTTGCAGGGCGGATGAGCGGTGCGCAAGCTGAAGCTATTCATCCAGTATCGGCATAAACCCGCCATAGATCATCCGCTTGCCATCAAAGGGCATCGACTCGCCGAACGCCTTCATGCGCGGGTCGGACATTAGCTTTGTATTGGCTTCGTCGCGTGCTTCTTTCGAAGGGTATTCAATCCAGCTAAAGACAACCTCTTCGTCCTCTTCGGCTTTAACCGCCATCCGAAAATCGGTGAGCTTGCCCTCGGGCACGTCTTCAGCCCAGCATTCTACAATGCGCAGCGCGCCAAACTCCTTAAACAGCGGCGCCGCTTTGGCTGCCATCTGTCGGTACGCCTCCTTATTAGCGGCGGGAACCGCTACCACAAAACCATCGACATAATGCATTGTTGCCTCCACAGGGTGAGGATAACGGGCAGGTAGTTTCCACCCGTGATGATTACGCCAGATAAGTGTAGCGATTAAGAATGGATGCTGCCCAATCAGAATTTGAGCAGCATTTCGTATTGCGTAACAGGGTCCTGGCGGTAGCCGCAGCTCAGATACAGCGGCGCGACCTGCTCTGGAATGGAACCCGCGGTAGAAAGCCCAGGGAAGCGCTCATGCAGCAGCGTCAGCAGTTTTTTCGCGTAGCCTTTTCCACGTGCGGCCCTATCAACATACAGCATGCGCAGTTTGGGCTGTTGCGCATTGGGGATCACCATGGCGTAAGCGACATCGTCAAGCACATAGGCCTTGCCCGGCAATTTATAGAGGGTTTCGGGCGCGCTTAGCCAGGGCAGTCTCAGGCGGCTGTCGGTCATCATCTTTTTCGCCATCAGCAGCGGATCGGTCTCCAGCAGCTCGCCGGTCGGGCGGAACAGCGTTGAGCCCGGGGCGTGAAAACCGACCAGCGTTTGCTGGCAGACAAATCCCATGCGTTGATAAAGCGCCAGGGCGCTGTCGTTACCGACGATGACTTCCAGCCACATTTGCCGATCGCCGCGCGCCCGCGCCTCGTCAATTAGCTGCTGGATAAACCGTTTGCCATATCCCTGCCCGCGCAGCTCCGGGCGAATCGCAAATGCCGCAAGACGGCTGGTCAGCCCACGGCGCACGATGGCGGCCAGCGCCTTCGGCTCCCCTTCCTGCAGCCAGACCTTGCTGTCATTAAGGCTGATGTCCTCAGCGCTAAAACGGGTCGCGAAGGCGTCGCCGTCAATGTTAAACGGCACCAGATACCCTTCAAAACAGTGGGTGAGAATGTGTGCCAGCTGGTGGCTATTCCAGTTTGATGCCGCATGGCTGATAACCGGGTTGTGCATTTGACCTCATCGACGGAAATTTTCTTTCAGACAGATAAGGATAGCCCGATAGAAGCGCGCCACGGCTTCTTCTTATCAGGCTGTGATGCAGATTGAATATGCGGTGCCTCTATGGCGCTACCGTTGGCCTGGCCTGCGGCTTTTCGCGGTGAACGCTTACACGGAACCACGGCAGAAACAGCTGGATCAGCGGGCCAATAGCAAGGGCATAAAGCACCGTTCCCACTCCCACCGTGCCGCCCATCATCCAGCCCGCAAAAAGCACCGTCAGTTCGATGGCGGTGCGCACGCTGCGGACCGACCAGCCGGTGCGGGCGTTAATGCCGGTCATTAAGCCGTCTCGCGGGCCGGCGCCAAAACCAGCCCCGATGTACATTCCCGTGGCAACGGCATTTACCACAACGGCAGACACCAGCAGGATACCGCGCGCGACCAGCGATTCCAGCTGCGGCATTAGCATCAGCGCCGCATCTGCCGCAAGGCCAATCGCAATGACATTACTGATAGTACCGAGGCCCGGACGCTGCCGCAGAGGGATCCACAGCAGCAGCACCAGCACGCCGACCAGAATGATCACCATGCCGATATTAAGCGAAAACATCTTTGCCATACCGAGGTGAAAAACGTTCCACGGATCCGCCCCCAAATCGGCACGGACAAACATCGCCGTCGATATCCCGTACAGCGCAAGCCCGATGTAAAGCTGCATTAATCGACGTGCCATCATTTTTCCACCTCACCTGTTCGTTATGGCTATACTTTCCGTCAAAATGGACTGATTATTAAGGTCCAGTTAACAAAAAGTGGACTGCTATGACACAGCGCAGAACGGGAACGGCCTCGCTTATCAAACTGCTGGGGCACTGGCATCAGGGGATTTCCCGCACGCCGGTTTATCGTCAGCTTGCGGATGGGCTACGTTTATTGATTCTTGACGGCAGGCTGCCGCTGGAAAGCCGGCTGCCCGGCGAACGCGAGCTGGCAACCGCGCTTGGCGTAAGCAGAACCACCGTCGCCGCAGCCTTAGGGCAACTGCGGGAAGAGGGATATTTGCTCAGCCGCCACGGTTCAGGGTCCACGACCGTCCTCCCGGAAGGGGGCCTTTCCGCAACGCCTGCGCCAGGCGTTGCCCCGGTACTGGATCTTTCGACCGCTGCGCTATCCGCCGGCCCGGAAATTCATCAGGCTTATACCAGCGCACTGATAGCCTTACCCGAGCACCTTGGATCTACCGGTTACGATCAGCGTGGATTACCGGAGCTTCGCGATGCGATTGCCCGGCGTTATGCAGCCCGTGGTCTACCGACTACGGCGGATCAAATCATGGTGGTAAACGGCGCGGTAAGCGGTTTTAGCCTGGTGCTGCGGCTGCTGACCGGCCCCGGCGACAGAGTGGTTATCGACCATCCCACCTATCCGATGGCGTTAGCCGCGATTAAAGGTGCCTCCTGCCGCCCGGTGTCAGTCAGCCTGCCGCAGCAAGGATGGGATACGGATGGCCTGGCAGCAACTATCGCCCAGACTTCTCCTCGCCTGGCTTACCTGCTCCCGGACTTCCATAACCCCACCGGACGCTGCATGGACGCCGCTACCCGTGCAATGGTGGCGGAAATTGCCGCCCGGACCCGCACGGCAATCGTGGCGGATGAAACCATGGCGGATTTATGGTTTGACGAGCCTCCCCCGCCGCCGCTCGCCGCTTTTGATGATGCGGACAACGTAATAACGCTTGGCTCGGCCGGAAAAAGTTTCTGGGGCGGCCTGCGCCTGGGGTGGATAAGAGCCTCCTCGCGCACCATCGCCTCACTGATTCAGGTGCGAAACTCGCTTGATTTAGGTTCCCCGCTTCTTGAGCAACTGGCGACGATTAGCCTGTTCAATACGGCGGATACTTTTCTGCCGCAGCGCAGGAAAATGCTGCAGAAACAAAGGGATTTTTGCTCCGCGACCCTAGGTGAACTCTTCCCGGACTGGCGAATCGCCAACGCGCCGCAGGGCGGTCTATCGTTATGGATTGAGTTACCAGAACCGCTGGCAACCATCTTTGCCGCCGGCGCCGAATCCATCGGCATTCGCATCGGTGCAGGCCCGCGTTTTGGCACAGAAGGCGCTTTTGAGCGCTATCTGCGCCTGCCCTTCACGCTGGAGCCTGCGCAAATGCGCATCGCGCTCGAACGTCTGCAGCCCGTCTGGAATAACGTGGCGCAAAACCGCGGATATGTGGAACGCGGGCTAACGGTTTAGCTACAGCGGCGGTAAACGCCGCTTCACAGGACTGCTTTTCACAATCGACGTATTGCTCTGCGCGTAATTTGCAAGTTCGTCCAGGGGCGCTATAGAACAAATCACCGGCTGCATAATAAAACGGTCATCGCCGGTAATCTTGTCGCACCCTGTGCATGTCGGCGAGTTTATGATTTTGCTGGCGGCGACCGGCATCAATATGGGCTGGAGAGAGAAGACGGGTGAAAGCGGCAAAGGCTTTGGGCTAGCCAGAAATGGGTGGGGGCCCTGCCAGCTACATCCCGGCACACACGTCACCTGCTGCGGCTGCTTCCTTCCGGATCTGACCGAGTTCACAAGTTAGTGTTGCGGGAGAACCAACAGAGCCCCCATTGAGAGCGCCAGTTACCTGACGCGCTGGCGCATTATCCATGTTGCCCCAGGCAATTGCAAGCCGCTGGCGGTCAGGTGTTGGTTTCTTGCGCAGGCGCTGTTTTTCCTGGCTCAGGACACGGCGACTGTTATGCTTAGCCATGCCGTTTTTAAGGAGCAAGCTATGGAGAAACACGATTCTTTCCCGCAGCGGGTTTACCAGATTATTGCCGCTATTCCCCAGGGCCACGTTACCACCTATGGAGATATCGCTTTGCTTGCGGGTTCGCCGCGTGCGGCGCGTCAGGTTGGCGGCGTGCTTAAGCGTTTGCCGGAAGGCAGCAAGCTACCCTGGCACCGCGTGGTTAACCGCCACGGCGTCATCTCCCTGAAAGGGCCTGATTTACAACGTCAGCGTGAAGCGCTGCTGTCCGAGGGGATTATGGTTTCCGGGGATGGGCATATCGATATGCAGCGCTACCGCTGGAACTACTAAAAAGCGCCTCCGCAGAGGCGCTAAACATCAAAACGTGGTCGGTGCAGGAACCGCTGAAGAAGGGTTCACCTGCGTCGGCGACGTTGACGGCACGGTTGTTACCGCCCCACCGCCCGGCTGGACCGGCACCGCAGTTTGCTGGACGGGCACCAGCGTCAGATCCGCTTTCGTACCGCCCTGGTTGATAACCGGCTGCACGGTATCGGTAATAAACACCAGCTTATCGTTCACCGTGATTGCAGCGCTCAGGATAATACGCGCGTTTGGCTGGATATCGGCCGGATTAAACGGCAGCACAAAGCTGAACGGCGCCTGTTTACCTTCGGTACGGGTTACCTTCTGCGCCAGTACCTTAGAAGGGGAGTCGGCAAGGGAAGCATCCGACAGCGTAACCGTCAGCACGGCGTCCGGCGGCAGTGCAACTTTCTGACGAATCCAGGCCGTACCGGTTACCGATGGCTGTGCAATTACCGGCTGAGCCGTGGTTCCCGAAGTAGACGCGGCGGGCGCCGGAGTTGGAACGTCTGCAGACTTCTGCGCGCAACCCGCAAGCGTGACCGCGACGGCTAAACCACTTAACACGTGCACAAGTTTCATTGATTTGTTCTCCTTATTATCAATGCACCAGTGGGCGCTGTGTCCCACAAGTAATGAGTGGTTAAAACAGGTTTACCACGCTAAGTGTGGCACATGTCACTGAATTTTGCCTGGAACGCCCTTTCTTATCAGGTCGGGCCAGTACTCGATTGATGTTGATAGCATGTTATAATCAGGCGACTAACGCGCGGGTTATCTATTTATTGAGGATGTTCTATGAGTCAGGCGCTCAGCAATTTATTGGCTTTGCTCAATCTGGAAAAGATTGAAGAAGGCTTGTTTCGGGGCCAGAGCGAAGATTTAGGTTTACGCCAGGTATTCGGTGGCCAGGTCGTGGGTCAGGCGCTTTATGCTGCTAAAGAAACCGTGCCGGCGGAGCGTCTGGTCCACTCCTTCCACAGCTATTTCCTGCGCCCCGGCGACAGCCTGAAACCCATCGTTTATGACGTTGAAACGCTGCGCGACGGCAAAAGCTTTAGCGCCCGCCGCGTCGCTGCCGTACAAAATGGCAAGCCAATTTTCTATATGACCGCCTCATTCCAGGCGCCGGAGCCGGGCTTTGAGCATCAAAAAACCATGCCGCAGGCTCCTTCGCCTGAAGGGCTGATGTCAGAAACGGATATTGCCCGCTCTGTCGAAAAGTTTCTCCCGCCGCAGGTGAGAGAAAAGTTCCTTTGTGAAAAACCGCTGGAGATTCGTCCGGTAGAGTTTCATAACCCGCTAAAAGGGCATCAGGCGGAGCCTGCCCGCCAGACGTGGCTGCGCGCCAACGGCAAAATGCCGGACGACCTGCGGGTGCATCAATATCTGCTGGGCTACGCCTCAGATTTTAATTTTCTGCCAACCGCCCTCCAGCCGCACGGCATCGGTTTTCTGGAGCCGGGCATACAGATAGCGACTATCGACCATTCCATGTGGTTCCACCGCCCGTTCGACATGAACGAATGGCTGCTTTACAGCGTTGAAAGTACATCGGCATCAAGCGCGCGTGGCTTTGTACGCGGTGAGTTTTATAACCAGGACGGCCTGCTGGTTGCGTCGACGGTGCAGGAAGGGGTAATGCGTAAGCGGAGCTAAGCAATCACCACCTCTCCAGGAGGTGGTTTAGGGGTGACAATAACATCCTCTCTCTGACCGGGAGAGGATGTTTTAACTATGCGTTGTAAGCGTTCTCGCCGTGGCTGTTCACATCCAGCCCTTCGCGCTCCTGCTCTTCTGGAACGCGCAGGCCAACGGTCAGGTCAGCGATTTTAAAGCCGATAAAGGCCACCACGGCGGACCACAGAATAGTCACGCCAATGCTCTCCAACTGCACCAAAACCTGATGGCCCATGGTTACGCCTTCTGCGTAGCCAACGCCGCCCAGCGAAGCTGCGGCAAAGATGCCGGTCATAATGCAGCCAACGATGCCGCAAACGCCGTGCACGCCGAACACATCGCAAGGGTCGTCAACGCGCAGCCATTTTTTCAGCAGCGTCACGCCCCACAACCCCGCAAGCCCTGCGGCGATACCGATAATAAGCGCGCCGCCAACGCCAACATAGCCACAGGCCGGAGTGATGCCGACCAGCCCCGCAATTGCCCCGGAACAGGCGCCCAGCAGCGAGGGCTTACCGCGCAGCGTCCACTCGCCAAAAATCCAGCCCAGCACCGC
This sequence comes from Buttiauxella sp., assembly GCA_032000125.1. GTDB lineage: Bacteria > Pseudomonadota > Gammaproteobacteria > Enterobacterales > Enterobacteriaceae > Dryocola. The sequence goes on from DAMALH010000017.1 coordinate 32,637, forward strand.
AGCCGCCGTTGCGACAACCGTATTCACGAAGGCCAGAGCGGCGATTTCGTTAGCGGAGCTTGCAGAACCGGCATTAAAGCCAAACCAGCCAAAGTAGAGGATGGCGGTGCCCATAAAGACCATCGGCAGATTATGGGGTTTGAATGCTTCTTTACCGTAGCCCACTCGTTTGCCAACCAGATAAGCCCCCACCAGGCCCGCGACAGCGGCGTTAATATGCACAACCGTACCGCCTGCGAAGTCCATCGCGCCGTGCGTCCCCAGCAGCCCGCCGCCCCAGACCATATGCGCAATCGGCACGTAGGAAAGCGTCAGCCAGACCAGCACGAAAATCAGCACGGCGGAAAATTTAATACGTTCGGCCAGCGCCCCGACAATCAGCCCTACGGTGATGCAGGCGAAAGAGCCCTGGAACGCGACGTGAATATACTGATAAAAAGATCCCATCAGCGCGGTTAGCTGAATATTTTTGAGCATTACCCAGTCGAAGTTGCCAAAGAAGCTGCCGCCCGTACCAAAAGCCAGCGTATAGCCGTAAACCACCCACAGTACGCAAACCAGCGCGAAGGTTACCGAAACCTGCGTCAGCATTGAAAGCACGTTTTTGGAGCGAATCAGACCGCCGTAGAACAGCGCAAGCCCAGGAATGGTCATAAACAGCACCAGCGCGGTGCAAATCATCATAAAGGCATTATCTGCCTTATCGGCTACGGCCGGAGCGGCCTGTGCCAGCGATGGCGCAAGCGCCAGGGCCACAACGCCTGATACGGAGGCTAATTTCTTCATTTTTTCTGTCCCTTTCACGATTGGGGAGGCTTACAGTGCAGCTTCGTCGGCTTCGCCGGTACGAATACGAATGACACGTTGCAGTTCGGCAACGAAAATTTTGCCGTCACCAATTTTGCCGGTGTAGGCCGCTTTGCTGATGACATCAATCACCTCATCAAGCTGGTCGGCGGCAATGGCGATGTCGATTTTCACTTTTGGCAGAAAATTGACGCTGTATTCCGCCCCGCGGTACAACTCTGCATGACCTTTCTGACGGCCAAAGCCTTTTACTTCAGTCACGGTCAGCCCTTGAATGCCGATAGAAGACAGCGCTTCACGAACGTCTTCAAGCTTGAACGGTTTGATTACCACGGTAACCAGCTTCATAGATTCCCCTCCGGTAAGACAATGGGTAAGTGCACAGCTTCACGGTTGAGATAAAGCAAGGCGCGTGCCAGAAGTGAAAACAGCGCTTTTTACGGCGTCTTAATCAGCGGTATCGGGAGATTTATCAGCAAGGGAAAACGGCGGCGGCAATTCAGATTGTTCCTGGAAAGAAAAAACGCACTATGCTGGTGCACGGTGCGTTTCAATATTGCACCAACGACGACCTGCACGGGCGTTGGGCAAACTTACTGCCTGAAACTGGTGCATCAGGCGATTAGCGATTCCTCGCGCGTGGCGGCGGCCAGCTCTTCACCGGCCAGTTGCAGTTGATACATGTGCCAGTAGCGCCCTTCGGAGGCCAGCAGCTCGGCGTGCGTGCCCCGCTCAACCGCCTGGCCGCGATGCAGTACCAGAATGGTGTCGGCGTCGGTAATCGTCGACAGGCGGTGGGCGATCGCCACAAGCGTGGTATGTTGGCGAATGGCCGCCAGCGCCTGCTGAATAGCCTGCTCGGTGCCGGAGTCGATATTCGCCGTTGCCTCATCCAGGATAAGAATTTGCGGCGCATCAACCAGCACGCGCGCCAGCGCCAGAAGCTGCTTTTGCCCGACGGACAAATTATTGCCCTGTTCGCCCAGGCGGGTGTGAATGCCGTCCGCCATGGCGCGAGCTAGATCCGCCAGCTGCACCGTTTCCAGCGCCTGCCATACGGCTTCTTCGCTGATGTCGCGCCCCAGGGTAACGTTGGCAAAGAACGAGTCCGCCAGCACTACCGGGTCCTGTTGCACCATCGCAACGCCCCGGCGCAGGGTATCGTGGCTGAGCGTATTCAGCGGGCGGCCATCAAGCCGAATTTCGCCGCTGGTAAGCGGGTAATAGCCCATCAGCAGGTTGGCCAGCGTGCTTTTGCCGCTGCCCGTATGTCCCACCAGCGCCACAAAGCTGCGCGACGGTACTTGCAGATTAATGTCCTGCAGCACCAGGCGGTCGCCACGATAGGCAAAAGAGACGTTATCCACGGCAATATTGCCGCTTGCCAGCGGACGAGCGTCGCTGCCGTAATCCTGGCGCTTGCCGTCCATCAGCTCAAAGACTCGCTCCCCGGCAACGACCGCCTGTTGCAGCATCGACTGCTGAGTGGTCAGTTCGATAAGCGGTTCGTTAAGGCGGCCAAGGTAGTTGATAAAGGCGTACAGCACGCCCACTTCAATGGTGCCTACCGAGGTGAAACCGAACAGCATCAGTAAGCCACAAAGCACCAGCGCCGAGAACAGGCTGAGCAATGGCCGCAGCAGAAAACCGTCCAGCCGCAGGGTTTGCATACGCGCCAGATAGTGCGAACGGCTCGCCGCCCCCATACGTTCGCCAAATCGCGCCTGCTGGCGGAACTGCTGGATGACGCTCATGCCGTTAATAACTTCGTTGAAACCATCGTTAATGTCCGCCAGATAGCCACGCACCCGACGCACGATCGGCGTGCTGTAGCGCTGGTAAATCACCATCACAATCAGCACGGCCGGGAATATAGTGACGGCGACCAGCGCCATACGCCAGTCGAGGCTGAACATCGCTACCAGCATCGCGCCAATTAACGCCGCGCTGCGCAGAACGGTGGCAACGACGGTGACGTAAAGATCGCGTATCACTTCCGTGTCGTTAGTAACACGGGAAATAAGCTGCCCCACCGGCTGCGTATCAAACGCGCTTAACGGCTGGCGAAGCGCAGCATCCATGACATCGGTACGCAGTTTTTGCACCACGCCTACGGCCGCCTGGTTGAACAGCAACGCCTGCCAGTAATGCAGCCCCGCGGCCGTCACGGAAAGCAGCAGATAGGCCGTGGCAAGCCCGGCCACCAGCGCAACCGGCAAGCGATGTTGCGACACCATGTTATCGATGAAATAGCTCACCAGAATCGGGCCGGTAACTTCCGCTGCTGCCGCAATCCACAGCATCACCACGGCGCCCGCCAGCGGTTTGCGCCACGGCGACCCGTAGGCCAGCAGGCGTTTTATGGTCGGCCACTGCCTGTTTAACTTACGCATTGGCTTCCTCCGTATCGACCGCATCCGGCGCATCGTCCAGCGCAGCTTCCAGCTGCTGGTAGCGGTACATGTCGCGATACCATCCGGGTTGTGAAGCCAGCGCTTCGTGGTTACCACGCTGGGCCACGCGGCCGTGCTGCATGACCAGAATCTCGCTCGCTTCGGTCAGGGCCGACAGGCGGTGCGCGCTGATAATCACCGTGCGGTTCTCGCCCCACTGACGCAGGTTATGGAGAATTTGATGCTCGGTGCGTCCGTCCACCGCCGAAAGCGCATCGTCAAGAATAAGGATTTCAGCATCCAGCAGGAGCGCGCGGGCAATAGAAATACGCTGCTTCTGCCCGCCGGAAAGCATTACTCCGCGCTCGCCCACTTCCGTTTCGTAGCCCTGAGGCAGGCGCAGAATATCGTCATGCACGCTTGCAAGGCGTGCGACATGTTCTATTTCCTGCTGCGTGGCGTCCGGTTTACCCAGCGCGATATTGCTCGCCACGGTGTCGGAGAATAAAAACGGCGTCTGGTTTACTACCGCCAGGCGGCTGCGCCAGGCGTCCAGCCGCATCTGCGCCAGCGGGATATCGTGGAAGCGGATATCGCCCTGGTCGATATCAAAATGGCGCTGAAGCAGGGATAAAATGGTGCTTTTCCCCGTGCCGGTAGGGCCGCATAACCCAAGCATGCCGCCGGGCTTAAGCGTGAACGTCACGTTCTCAAGCGTTGGCTGCCTGACTTGCGGATAGTGAAATGCCCGAATATTCGCCTGCACGGTGCCGCGCCCTTCCGGCGCGTCTTTCTCGCCATCGGTTACCGAGGGCGCTTCCTCCAGCATGCTGCGAATACGGCTATAGGCGGCGCTGCCGCGCTCGACGATATTAAACATCCACGCCAGCGCCAGCATCGGCCAAATCATCAGGCCCAGGTACATGACGAAGCTTGTCAGCTGACCGAGCGTTAACGTGCCCTGTATCACCATCCAGCTCCCGCCGCCTACCGCCAGCAGGTTCGCCGTGCCGATGGCGATATAAATAGTTGGGTCGAAACGGGCATCCACGCGCGCCACGCGCATGTTTTTCGCCCCGGCGTCCTGCGCTTCGGCAGCAAACAGCGCAGACTGACGATCCTCCAGGCCAAAAGCTTTGATCATACGGATGCTGGTCAGGCTCTCCTGAGTACGATCGTTAAGGGTTGAAAACGCGGCCTGCGCGAGCTTAAAGCGCTGATGCAGCCGATCGCCGTAACGTTTGATAACCAGCGCCATTACCGGCATAGGAAGAAGCGCCAGCAGCGTCAGTTCCCAGCTAATTTGGGTCGACATGACAATCAGCACCGCGCAGCCCATTACCAGCGAGTCCACCAGCGTCAGCACGCCTTCGCCTGCGGCAAATACCACGCGGTCCACGTCGTTGGTGGCTCGCGCCATTAAGTCACCGGTACGATGGCGAAGATAGAATTCGGGATGATGGCGGCTTAGCTGACGGTAGTAGTCTTCGCGCAATTCGACCGCAAGCTGGTAAGAGGCGCCAAACAGCAACACGCGCCATACGTAGCGCAGCGCATAGACCACAACGGCGATGACAACCATCACGCCAAGCCACATCAGCACCTGTTGCCCTGACAGGCGATGTTCAGTGACGCCGTCCACAATTACGCCCACCACCTTTGGCGGTACGAGTTGTAAAATAGCGATGATGATAAGCAAAGCCACCGCCCCGAGATAGCGGCGCCATTCTCGGGTGAAGTACCAGCTTAATTGAGCAAATAATCGCACGCGGTTTTATTCCTGATTTACGGTCAGCCGACGAGGGCTTTAAAGATGTGCCGGGAGCGCTAAACGAGAGGGATTAATCGCTTATCGGCAAAGCTGTAGTGTATTTTATCTGTTCCATGGCAAAACTCGAAGTCACATCGGCTAAGCCTGGAATGCCGTTGACCAGACGCTTATAAAAATCATCGTAGCGCTTCATGTCCGCCACCTGCACACGCATCAGGTAGTCGTATTCCCCGGCCATTCGCCAGAAACCGAGCACTTCGGGCATCTCTTCCACTACGCTTACGAATTTACAGTACCATTCGCTGCTGTGCTGCTGGGTTTTTATCAGCACAAAAGCCGTCAGGCTCAGGCCAAGTTTTTCGGGGTCCAGCAGTGCAACCTTCGCACGTATAACGCCGTCGTCTTCAAGCTTTTTCAGGCGCTTCCAGCAGGGCGTGGTGGTCAGATTAACGGCATCCGCCAGCGCCTGCAAAGAGAGGGTGCAGTCTTCCTGCAGCAGGGATAATAGCTTACGGTCAATTTTATCTGGCATGGCGCTCTTCCGGAGAAAAATTTTCTCTAATGAAAGCCGTATGCAGGCAAAATGGCAACTTTTTTATCCCTCTTTTGCTTTAGGCTAAGCACAAATAGACAAACGGACCCCGATCATGACCAGCAGCTGGGTAAACCACGCCATTAGCGAAATTAACGCCGATTATCAACGTTCGGCAGACACGCATCTTATCCGCCTCGCCTTACCCGGTTTTCCCGGTATTCAACTGTATCTGAAAGATGAAAGCACGCATCCGACAGGCAGCCTGAAGCACCGTCTGGCACGGTCGCTGTTTCTCTACGGTTTGTGCAACGGCTGGATTAAAGAAGGCACCACGATTATCGAGGCGTCGTCTGGTTCAACAGCCGTCTCTGAAGCCTATTTTGCCCGCCTGCTGGGCCTGCCCTTTATTGCCGTGATGCCAGGCTTTACAGCAAAACGTAAAGTCGAGCAGATCGAGTTTTATGGCGGCCGCTGCCACTTTGTAGACAGCGCCTGCGAAATCTACGCCGCTTCCGAGATGCTGGCACGCGAGCTGAACGGGCACTATATGGACCAGTTCACCTACGCCGAACGCGCTACCGACTGGCGCGGTAATAACAATATCGCCGACAGTATCTTTCGACAGATGGAGCATGAGCCGCATCCGGTGCCGGATTATATTGTGATGAGCGCAGGCACGGGCGGAACTTCAGCAACGATTGGCCGCTACCTGCGTTATCAGGGTCATCCGACCCGGCTGCTGGTGGTCGATCCGCAGAATTCCGTTTTCCTCGACTACTGGCACCAGCGTGACTGCGGCCTGAGCAGCAACGTGGGCAGTAAAATCGAAGGCATCGGGCGTCCGCGCTGCGAACCCTCTTTCATTCCGGATGTTATCGATGAAATGATGCGTGTACCGGACGCCGCGAGCGTCGCCGCTATGCAATGGCTGGAATCGATGCTGGGGCGCAAGGTGGGTGCCTCTACCGGAACAAATATGTGGGGCGCATTACAGATGGCTGTCCGCATGCGTGCCGAAGGCCGTACGGGCTCGATTGTGACGCTGCTTTGCGACAGCGGCGAACGCTACCTGGAAACCTATTACAACGCGGAGTGGGTGACGGCGAATATCGGTGATTTACAGCCGTGGCGAGCAGAAATTCAGGAATTGCTGAAATAAAAAAATAGGCCGGGTTTCGCGCCCGGCCTGCTGAAATGCCTTGTCATTCGGGGGAATAAGTAAGGTTTGGTGTATCCAGCCAATGGGTTAAATAATGTGAAACCGCCTGATTACTGCAGTGACCAATAACCGGCAGGTGGGGTAAATCCGCTTTTAACTGGGCCATCGCGTTGCCCATTATCAAACCGTGGCCAACGGACGAAAGCATTTCGCGGTCGTTCATCGCGTCGCCAAACGCCATGCAATCCTGCAACGTCAGGCCAAGATGCTGGCTCAGAATGTTCAACGCCGAACCTTTGTTACAGCCCACCGGCAGGACTTCCAGGCAATCTACCGCCGAGAAACAAAGAAATGCGCTGTCGCCCAGCGCTTCGTTAAGCTCAATTTTAAGCCGGCTTAGATCGTCGTGATCGCCGCAGAAACAGATTTTCGTCACTTCGTCTTTGGGCAGGCTCTTCAGATCGGTCAGACGGTATTTGAAACCGCTGTAGACGTGAGCGTGAAGCAGGTCAGGGATTTCGTGTTGCGTCATCCAGCCCGCGTCGTTGAAAACGTGCATGCTGGCCTGGGTGTCCCACTGGCCGAGAATAACTTTTTCTGCCGCGGCCGGGGAGAGATCCTGCCGATGCAGCAGCTCGCCTTCCATGCTGTGAATACGCGTGCCGTTGCCGGTGATCAGGAAGGCTTCAAGGTCAAGCTTGCCCAGGACATGTCGCATTTCAAGCACGTGGCGGCCGGTAGCAAAAGCGAGGGTGATTTGACGTTCTTCGCGCAGGCGCTTAAGCGTACGCAGCGTTTCATCACCAAGATGATGGTTGGGCAGCAGCAAAGTGCCATCCATATCAAATGCAGCCAGACGTGCCATGAATACTCCCGGTTGTGACCTTCCAGACATGACGTGCAGTATTGCCTGGCATATGCGGAACTAATAGTGAATACTTCACAAAAATTGTTCCGGGTTTAATGATGCGTTTATTGAATCGGCTTAATCAGTACCAGAGGTTGTGGCAGCCTTCGGCAGGTGAAACCGTTCAGGCAACCGTGGCTGAACTTGCCGCCCGTTGTTTTTGCAGCGAGCGCCACGTTCGTACCCTGCTAAATCAACTGGAAGATGCAGGCTGGTTAACATGGCGCGCGCGGTCGGGGCGGGGCAAGCGCGGCGAGCTAACTTTTTTAGTGACGCCGGACAGCGTGCGCGCAGGGATGATGGAAGAGGTATTGCACAAAGGGCAGCATCAGAACGCGCTGGAGCTCGCGCAAATCGCCCCTGAACAGCTTCGCCATCTGCTGCAGCCTTTTCTTGGCGGGCAATGGCAAAACGATACGCCAACCCTGCGCATCCCCTACTATCGACCTCTTGAGCCGTTACAACCGGGCTTTCTGCCGGGACGGGCTGAACAGCACCTTGCCGGGCATATTTTTTCCGGCTTAACGCGTTTTGTCACCAACAGCGCGCTGCCTCAGCCCGATCTCGCTCACCACTGGCAGGTTTCCGAAGACGGCCTGAGCTGGCATTTTTTTATCCGCTCAACGCTGCACTGGCACAACGGCGAAGCGGTGGAAACCGCCCAGTTGCAGCAGCGCCTGCTGATGCTGCTCGCCCTGCCCGCGATGCGCCGCCTGTTCGTTAGCGTAAAAACTATCGAGCAGCCTCATGCCCGCTGCCTGCGCTTTGTATTGCATCGCCCCGATTACTGGCTGCCCTGGCGTCTGGCCAGCTATTGCAGCCGTCTTGCCCATCCTGAGGATACACAGCTTGGCTGTGGGGCATTCCGTATCGCCAGCTATAAAGCAAACCTGGTGCGAATTGAAAGCCATGAAAGCCATCATCTGAACCACCCTTTACTGAAAGCCATTGAGTTCTGGATAACCCCCCAGCTTTTCGAAGCGGCGCTTGGCACCAGTTGCCGCCACCCGGTGCAAATCGCCATCGGGCAGGAAGATGAGCTTGTGCATCTGCGGCCGGTGAAAAACAGTATCAGCCTCGGATTCTGCTATATGGCTATCAGGCAAAATGGCAACCTGACGCCCGATCAGGCCCGCACGCTGATGCAGATCGTGCGGCGCCATGAGGTGATCGGCACGCTGCCGGTGGATGAGTCGTTAATCACGCCAAGCACGGAGATGATCCCCGGCTGGACGATGCCGCAGTGGGCGAACGTGGAGGCGGCGAAACTGCCCCGCCGGCTGACGCTAATTTATCATCTGCCGATGGAACTCCACGCGATGGCTCAGCAGCTAAAGCAATATCTCGCCACGCTCGGCTGCGAACTGACGCTGATATTCCACGACGCGAAAACCTGGGCTGACTGCGAGGCGCTGGCCGACGCAGATATCGTGATGGGCGACAGGCTGATTGGCGAAGCGCCGGAGTATACGCTTGAGCAGTGGTTGCGCAGCGATGTTCTCTGGTCGCATGTGCTAACCGGCAGCCAGTATGCGCATTTGCAGGCCACGCTTGATGCGGTGCAGGTGCATCCCGATAACGCCGAGCGCTATGCCGGGTTACGGGCCGTGTTCGGCTCGCTGATGCACGATGCCATCATCACGCCACTGTTTAACTACCGCTACCAGGTTAGCGCCCCGCCGGGGGTTAACGGCATCGAACTTAACGCCTGGGGCTGGTTCGACTTTACCCAGGCCTGGCTGCCGCCGCCGTCGATGACGTGAAGAAGCTGGGCAGCCGCACGCCGGAGCGTTACCATATCGCCCGTAAAATTACTTTTGGATTACAGGATTACTCATGAAACGTGCGGTCGTCGTCTTCAGCGGTGGGCAAGATTCCACTACCTGCCTGATTCAGGCTTTACAACAGTATGATGAAGTACACTGTGTGACGTTTGATTATGGTCAGCGCCATCGTGCTGAGATCGACGTTGCGCGTGAGCTTGCGCTGAAGCTGGGCGCCCGCGCCCACAAAGTGCTGGATGTTACCGTGCTGAACGAACTGGCCGTCAGCAGCCTGACCCGCGACAGCATCCCGGTGCCGGATTTCGATCCGCAGGGAAGCGGCATTCCAAGCACATTTGTTCCGGGCCGTAATATCCTGTTTCTGACCCTCACGGCTATTTATGCTTATCAGGTTGAAGCCGAGGCCGTTATTACCGGCGTTTGCGAAACAGACTTCTCGGGCTACCCGGACTGCCGGGACGAATTTGTAAAAGCGCTAAATCATGCGGTAAGCCTGGGCATGGCGCGTGATATCCGGTTTGAAACGCCGCTGATGTGGCTGGATAAAGCTGAAACCTGGGCGCTGGCCGATTACTGGCAGCATCTCGATCTGGTGCGCACGCAAACCCTGACCTGCTATAACGGCATTCAGGGCGACGGCTGCGGCGAATGTGCCGCCTGCCACCTGCGTGCTAACGGCCTGAATCACTATCTGGCCGATAAGCCCAGGGTGATGGCCGCCATGAAGCAGAAAACCGGGCTTAATTAAGCCAGGCCCCGGGCGTGGCACCTGTCACGCCCTGCGCTTTACTCCATCATCTGCTCCAGCTTCTCGCGCAGTTCCCCTTCTATCGGCACCGATTTCTGGGTCTTCAGATCTATGCAAACAAACGTCAACAGCGCATCCGCCACGGCCTGCCCTTCTGGCTCAAGCGTGACGACCTGGCTTAATACGCCGCTCTTGCCGTTTAATTGCTGCAGCTTGCTGGTGATGCGCAGCACATCGCCAAGCACCGCGGGACGCCGATAGCTGATGTTGATATTCACGACGATAAAAGCGATATGGTGCTCCGTCATCCACTGAAAACCGGCGGACTTCTCCAGACCCTCCCAGCGGGCCTCTTCAAGGAACTCCAGATAACGCGCGTTATTCACGTGCTGGTAAACATCCATGTGATAACCACGAACTTTGATTTGTGTCTGCATAGCGCGATGACCTTTTAATTTTAATAAGCAGGTAAGATTCAGGCCGTGCCAACTGGTACGACCTGTGTTTTAGCGTAGCAAAACTTTCTGACTACGCGAGGCAATGCGCATTATCTATCAAAGTTTGATGCGCGCACGGTTACGTTCCACCAGCGCACTGCCAATCCCTGGCACCTCCTGCAGTTGATCCAGTTCTTTGAACGGCCCGTACTCTTCACGGTAGCTCACGATGGCCTGGGCCTTTTTCAGCCCCACGCCGTTAATAACCTGAGCCAGCTCTTCGGCGCTTGCGGTGTTGATACTCACCGCGACATCGTCGGCGTCCGTTGTCTTCAGCTCAGTGGCTTTGGACGGTGGCGCTTTGGCTGCGCTACTTTCCGCCGACGTAGCGAGCTGTGAGGCAGCAACGGTTTTTGCGGCTGCGGGAGCCGCATGAGCCATTGAGCAGGCCCCCGCACCGGTAAGCGCTAAGATAAGACAAAAAGCTTTTATTCCTGACGTCATGCTGTTTCCTCCTTGTGTGTTTAACAGCCAGGCCACCTTACCGGGAGGAGAAAACGCCAACAAATGCCAAAGTCAAAATGTGGAAAAGGCCGCGAAAGCGGCCTTTAGTTATTGCACCAGGTTGCAGCGAACTGCGAGAAACGCTAAGAATTACTGCTGCTGGTCAACGATGTCGCCCATTTTGATCTTCGCTTCTTTATGCAGATTCGTCATCAGCGCTTCAAAGGCGATTTGGGCGTTGTTCTGGGTAATCCCCTGGACCATCGCTTTTTTCTGTTCCGCAGGCATGGTGCCGGCTTTCACTTCATCCAGCGCTAACAGCACTACGTTGCCCTGCATGTCGTTAGCCACGCCGTAACCCGGCTTGTCTTTAGCAGGCAACGGCAGCGTAAAGGCCGCCTGGCTCACCGGATCCTGACCCGTGCGGGTCAGCGTTTTGGCCGGGCCGAAGCTTAAACCAGCGGCTGCCATCGCCGCATCGCCTTTGCCCTGCTTCAGTTCAGCAAGCAGCTTATCCGCCTGCAGTTTTGCCTGCTGTTCGGCTTTCTGATGCTTAACCTGAGCGCTAACCTGCTCGCGCACCTCGGCCAGGGGCTTAACGGCTTCCGCTTTGTGCTCCGTTATGCGCAGGACAAACGCGCGGTCGCCGTCAACGGTGATGATGTCAGAGTTGCTTCCCGGCGTACCGTTTTCACCTACCAGACCGCCGTTGAAGATCGCGTCTGAAACAGGTTTAAAGTTTAGCTCTGCCGGCAGGTTATCGTGACCGAACCAGCCAGTCTCAACGGCCTTAACGCCTGCGACCTGTTCAGCACCTGCAAGGGATTCGTTATCGTTGCTTGCCGCATCGCTCACTTTCTGTTGCAGCGCGTAGTAGGCGTCCAGGGCTTTATCCTGTTTTACTTTAGCGGCAATCGCGTCGTGAACTTCAGCCAGCGGTTTAGTTTGCTCTGGCTGCACGTCATCCAGGCGAACGACAAGAAAGCCAACGGAAGATTTGATAACGCCGGATAACTGGCCTTTTTCCTTCAGACCCGCGCTTTTCAATTCGTCAGGCGTGGTGCCCGGCTCCAGCCAGCCCATATCACCGCCGTTACGGGCAGAAATAATATCGGAGGATTTCTCTTTCGCCAGCGCCGCGAAGTCGCCGCCTTTGTTCAGTTCATCCAGAACAGCTTTTGCCTGTGCTTCCGTTTTAGTCTGAATCACGCTGTAGCGGTTACGCTGCGGCTGGGTGAATTCATCCTGATGCTGGTCGTAATAAGACTGAATATCTGTATCCGTTGCTGTTGCCTGCATGGCGGCAGCGTCAAGCTTGATGTAGCTGACTTTGAACTGCTCAGGCGCGACGTAGCTGTTTTTGTTCTGCTCATAGCTGCTGGTGATGTCCTGCTCGGAAACCTCCTGCTTCGCTGCCAGCGCATTTACATCGATAGTTGCTTCGCGCACCAGACGTTCCTGAGCCACCAGCGCGGCCAGCTCGTCGGTTTCGCCAGAGAGCATGAAGTCTGTACCCACCACGGCGCCAATAAGCTGCTGCGTGGTCAGTTGATTACGCAGCGCTTGCGCGTACTGATCCGCCGTCATGCCCATATTGCTGATAATGGCTTTATAACGGGCGTTGTCGAATTTACCGTTGCTCTGGAATGCCGGCTCTTTAAAAATGGCCTGTTTGATTTGTTCGTCGCTGATGCCAAGACCGAGGTGTTTAGCGTACTGGTCCATCAGGGCTTCATCGATCATACGGTTCAGGACCTGCTGACGCATTTGCTTCATGTAGCCTTCGCTGGAAGCAAGCGCTGAGAACTGTTCACCTAATTGCTGTTGCTGGCGATTACGTTCGCTGGCTACCGCATTTTCGAACGGCCCACGACCAATCTCCTGGTCATTCACTTTTGCAGCGTAATTGGCGCTGCCGCCAATCAGGTAATTACCCACGCCGGTCAAAATGAAAGACACGATAATCAAACCCAGAATGATCTTGAGCACGACGTGGTTCGCCGCCGCGCGTAAATTGTCCATCATGGTGTAACAACACTCCGCTGTAGTGTGATTGGTAAACCCTGCGCAGCTGTTATGGCATCCTTGCGAACGCTCGTTACTCGCTACTGCGCGCAAGAGGGTATTGTGACAAGAAACCCGCCTCAAATCATCAGGCATGCGTAAAATTAGGACACCAGAAACAAAAAAGGCACATCTGTTGATGCGCCCCTGACAAAGCTTTACGGATTATGTCAATAAACTGGTCGAAAACTCAGTTAACCGCATCTTTCAGCGCTTTACCCGCACGGAATCCTGGGACTTTCGCTGCAGCGATAGTGATTTCTTTGCCGGTCTGAGGGTTGCGGCCTGTACGGGCAGCACGCTCTTTAACGGCAAAAGTACCGAAACCAACCAGTGCTACGTCTTCCCCGGACTGCAGAGATTCAGTAACAGAAGCGATCACAGCATCTAACGCACGTCCAGCCGCAGCTTTAGAAATATCAGCGCCTGCGGCAATTTTGTCTATCAGTTGAGATTTATTCACTCTTCTCTTCCTCTCGTTATTATTTATATCGTACCTGTTTCCTTAAAAGTACGACCGCGCAGCAGTTATATCAGGCCTGTCATGGTCACACAACATCCGTTGTTCGCGACATACCTAACCGCTGTCTAACTTAGCGATACAAAAAAAAGCTGGCAAGTGACAATTCACCTGACAGCTCCGATTTTATTGACCGTATTTGCGTCAGGTCACTATTTTGCGGTCACAACCTGCATTCCGTACGGCTCATTCTGCAATGCAAGCGCCAGAACTTCCTCGATACGTTTTACCGGGTGGATAGCCAGATCGGCAATCACGTTGTCCGGAATTTCTTCCAGATCGCGTTTGTTTTCGTCCGGAATCAGCACGGTTTTAATCCCGCCGCGGTGGGCCGCGAGCAATTTTTCTTTCAAACCGCCAATCGGCAGAACCTGGCCACGCAGAGTAATTTCACCGGTCATTGCCACGTCCGCACGTACCGGGTTACCTGTCAGACAGGAAACCAGCGCGGTACACATTGCAATACCCGCGCTTGGGCCATCTTTCGGCGTAGCGCCTTCCGGTACGTGAACGTGGATATCACGTTTTTCGTAGAAGTCGCCGTTGATGCCCAATTTTTCCGCGCGAGCGCGAACAACGGTCAGCGCAGCCTGGATAGATTCCTGCATGACTTCACCTAACGAACCGGTGTAGGTCAGCTTGCCTTTACCCGGCACGCACGCGGTTTCGATAGTCAGCAGATCGCCGCCCACTTCCGTCCACGCAAGGCCAGTTACCTGCCCTACGCGGTTTTCGCTGTCCGCACGGCCATAATCAAAGCGCTGAACCCCCAGGAAATCCTTCAGGTTGGCATCGTTGATGGTGATGTGCTTGAGCGTCTTATCCAGCAGCAACTGTTTAACCGCTTTGCGGCACAGCTTGGAGATTTCACGCTCCAGGCTACGTACGCCAGCCTCGCGGGTGTAGTAACGGATAATGCCGGTAATGGCGCTGTCTTCTACCGTTAGCTCGGTTTTTTTCAGGGCGTTACGTTCAATCTGCTTCGGCAGCAGGTGCTGCTTCGCAATGTTCAACTTCTCGTCTTCGGTATAACCGGACAGGCGGATAACTTCCATACGATCCAGCAGAGGAGCCGGAATATTCATGGAGTTAGACGTGGCAACAAACATCACGTCGCTAAGATCGTAGTCCACTTCAAGGTAGTGATCGTTAAAGGCGACGTTCTGTTCTGGATCAAGTACTTCCAGCAGTGCAGACGCCGGATCGCCACGCATATCCGAAGACATTTTGTCGATCTCGTCCAGCAAGAACAGCGGGTTTTTAACGCCCACTTTCGCCATTTTCTGAATCAGCTTGCCCGGCATCGACCCAATGTAGGTACGACGGTGGCCGCGAATTTCAGCTTCATCGCGCACGCCGCCCAGCGCCATACGAATATATTTACGCCCGGTCGCTCTTGCGATGGACTGGCCCAGGGACGTTTTACCTACCCCAGGAGGCCCTACCAGGCACAGAATTGGCCCTTTGAGCTTGTTGACGCGGCTTTGCACGGCGAGGTATTCCAGAATGCGATCTTTCACGCGTTCCAGACCATAGTGGTCAGTATCCAGAACTTCCTGAGCCTGACGCAGGTCTTTTTTCACCTTGCTGCGCGCGTTCCACGGCACCTGCACCATCCAGTCGATGTAGCCGCGCACGACGGTTGCTTCCGCAGACATTGGCGACATCATCTTCAGCTTTTGCAGTTCCGCTTCGGTTTTTTCACGCGCCTCTTTCGGCATTTTCGCCGCGTCGATTTTGCGTTTCAGCGCTTCGTTTTCATCCGGCGCGTCGTCCATTTCGCCCAGTTCTTTCTGAATCGCTTTCATTTGCTCATTCAGATAGTACTCGCGCTGGCTCTTTTCCATCTGCTTTTTAACGCGGTTGCGAATGCGTTTCTCAACCTGCAGCAGATCGATTTCCGATTCCATCATCGCCATCAGATATTCAAGACGTTCGTTAATATCGGACATCTCAAGCACTGACTGTTTATCCGTTAATTTCAACGGCATATGTGCAGCGATAGTGTCTGCCAGACGTGCAGGATCGTCGATGCTATTAAGCGACGTCAGCACTTCCGGCGGGATTTTTTTATTCAGCTTGATGTAGCCTTCAAACTGGTTAATGGCCGTGCGTACCAGGACTTCCTGCTCGCGCTCTTCAATAACCGGCGAGTCGAGGTATTCGGCCTGGGCTGCAAAATGATCGCCATTGTCAGACAAGGTGGTAATGCGCGCGCGCTGTAAACCTTCCACCAGCACTTTTACCGTGCCGTCCGGCAGCTTCAGCATCTGCAAAATAGAGGCAACGGTGCCCACCGAGAACAGGTCATTCACACCCGGCTCATCCGTTGAGGCCTCTTTTTGCGCCACCAGCATGATTTTTTTATCGTGGTCCATGGCTGCTTCCAGGCAGCGAATGGATTTTTCACGCCCGACAAACAATGGAATAACCATGTGCGGATAAACCACCACATCGCGCAATGGCAATACGGGGATTTCAATGCGTTCAGAACGCTCAGGATTCATAGAGCTCTCTCTTAGTTTAATTTCCGCCAGGTGATGGGGCGATGCCTCCGCTCTTTATACCTCAAATCATTCAAGTTGCAGGACAAAAACGCCAGGCGTTTTTGAACAGCCGAAGTCTGACCCGTAGGGACGAGGCCTCAACCGAGTAACGCGACAGGCCCAATAATCCCCAGGAGCATAGCTAACTATGTGACTGGAATGATATGGGTGCAGCCAACGCGCCCGCAGCTTGAAGGATGACAGGTATCATGGCATCACCAGCAAGTAAGTCAGTATATGGGGATGTTTCCCGGGCATTCAATGCCGGAAAGCAGGAAAAATAAAAGGGGGATAAAAATCCCCCTTTTTTAACTAACTGACTGGTTATTTTGGCGAATTATTCACCGGATGCCTGCTGTGCTTCAGGCTTACCGTAAATTAATAACGGCTTGGTCTGGCCGTCGATCACCGCCTCATCGATAACCACTTTTTCGACATCTTCCATGGAAGGAAGGTCGTACATGGTATCGAGCAGCGCGCCTTCAACGATAGAACGCAGGCCGCGGGCGCCGGTTTTACGCGCCATCGCTTTCTTGGCGATAGCATCCAGCGCTTCGTCGCGGAACTCCAGCTCCACGCCTTCCAGATTAAACAACGCCTGGTACTGCTTGGTTAGGGCGTTTTTCGGCTCTCTCAGAATCTGGATCAGGGCCTCTTCGCTCAGCTCGCTCAGCGTGGCAACGACCGGTAAACGACCGATAAACTCAGGGATCAGACCAAATTTGATCAGATCTTCAGGCTCGACCTGGCCCAGCAGCTGGCCTTCGCTCGCTTTCTCAGACTTGCCTTTTACCGTCGCGCCAAAGCCAATGCCTGAACCGGTTTCAACACGGTTTGCAATCACTTTGTCGAGGCCGGCAAACGCACCGCCGCAGATAAACAGGATTTTGGATGTATCAACCTGCAGGAATTCTTGCTGCGGATGCTTACGGCCGCCCTGCGGCGGAACCGCGGCTACGGTGCCTTCAATCAGCTTCAGCAACGCCTGCTGCACGCCTTCACCGGACACGTCACGCGTGATGGACGGGTTGTCAGATTTGCGGGAGATTTTATCAATCTCATCGATATAAACGATACCGCGCTGTGCTTTCTGCACGTCGTAGTCGCATTTCTGCAGCAGCTTCTGAATGATGTTTTCCACATCTTCACCCACATAGCCCGCTTCGGTAAGCGTGGTGGCATCTGCCATGGTGAAAGGGACATCCAGCAAACGCGCCAGGGTTTCAGCCAGCAGGGTTTTCCCGCTACCCGTCGGCCCAATGAGCAGAATGTTACTTTTACCCAGCTCGATGCCGTTGGTGCTGTCGCCGTTGCGCAGGCGTTTGTAGTGGTTATAAACCGCCACCGCCAGTACCTTTTTCGCCTGTTCCTGGCCAATGACGTAGTCATCAAGGTGGTGACGGATTTCATGTGGTGTCGGTAGCGCGCTACGCTCACGGTGCGGCGCCACTTCTTTAATCTCTTCGCGAATAATGTCGTTACATAAATCGACACACTCATCGCAGATATACACTGACGGCCCGGCAATCAGTTTACGCACTTCATGCTGGCTTTTGCCGCAAAAAGAGCAGTACAGAAGTTTGCCTGAACCGTCTTTGCGCTTATCTGTCATAAAGTCAAAACCTCTTTTCTGTTTCTTTGCACCGTTCAGAACGACGCAAGTGCCATTATTGCGGCACAGCCAATCTAAGCGGGAAGCCGGGCCACTACTTTTACTATAGTATATGACCCGCTGTTTTCGGGCATTAGTTACGGTGAGTCAGGATTGAGTCAACTAAGCCATACTCTACCGCTTCGCTGGCAGCGAGGAAACGGTCGCGCTCGGTGTCTCTTTCGATTTCTTCAAGAGATTTGCCGGTGTGTTGCGCCATAAGTTCGTTCATACGGGCTTTCACTTTCAGGATTTCACGGGCGTGGATTTCGATGTCCGTCGCCTGGCCCTGGTAGCCGCCCAGCGGCTGGTGAATCATCACCCGCGAGTTAGGCAGGCAGAAACGCTTGCCTTTCGCTCCGGCGGTCAGCAGGAAAGCTCCCATAGAGCAAGCTTGCCCCATACAGATAGTGCTGACGTCCGGCTTGATAAATTGCATAGTGTCGTAGATAGACATACCTGCCGTAATTACGCCACCCGGTGAGTTAATGTAGAGATAGATGTCTTTTTCCGGGTTTTCCGCTTCCAGAAACAGCATCTGCGCCACAATCAGGTTAGCCATATGATCTTCGACCTGTCCGGTCATGAAGATGACACGTTCCTTGAGCAGACGGGAATAAATATCGTATGAACGCTCACCACGCGATGTCTGTTCCACAACCATCGGCACCAGCGCCATATGGGGTGCTAATTGATCTCGTTCGCCACTGTATGACATTTCCGTCTCCTGGAGTAATTAAGCCTTCTAACCTACTGTACTGATTCTACTTGAGACGCGAAAAGAAGACTACGCTCCTTGCGCCCGTTGCCTGTCATGGACGGATTATCAGTCAGGGTTGTGTTTTGGAGCCATGCTCAACGTTATGGGGATGGCTTCGCCCTGTTTCAAGCATAACAACCTTTTCTTGATACGCTAACCCTGAAAGTTCGTATTATTCGTCGTAAAAATGCCATTCGCTGGATAAAAAAAGCCCGCCACCGGGAAGTGACGGGCTTGATGCAGCAATCTTCTGGCAGCGATGCCAAAAATTACGCTTAAGCTTGCTGGTTCATCAGCTCGCTAAAGGAAGTGGCTTTTTCAGAAACTTGTGCTTTCGCCAGCACGGCTTCAACAGCCTGTTCTTCCAGCGCAACGTTGCGCATGTTGTCCATTAGCTCTTTGTTTTTGCTGTAGAACTCGATAACTTCTTTCGGATCTTCGTAGGCGGAAGCCATTTCTTCGATCAGACCGTTAACGCGTGCTTCATCAGCCTTCAGCTCGTGGGTACGAATAACTTCACCCAGCAGCAAGCCGACTACGACGCGGCGTTTAGCCTGCTCTTCGAACAGCTCGCGCGGCAGCTCCAGAGCCTGCTGCTCGTTGCCACCAAAACGCTGTGCAGCCTGGCGACGCAGAACGTCGATTTCGCCGTCGATAAGCGCAGCCGGCACGTCGATGTTGTTCGCATTAACCAGACCGTCGATTGCCTGAGTCTTGATGCGGTTACGCACCGCGCCTTTCAGCTCGCGATCCATGTTTTTACGCACTTCGGTACGCAGACCCGCTACAGAACCATCTTCAACGCCGAAACGTTTGATGAACTCTTCGGTAAATTCTGGCAGCTCACGCTCTTCAACTTTCTTCAGAACGATATCGAACTTAGCCGCTTTACCCTTCAGGTTTTCAGCGTGGTAATCTTCCGGGAAGGTCACTTCGATGGTGAATTCTTCGCCCGCTTTGTGACCCACAACGCCTTCTTCGAAGCCCGGGATCATACGACCCTGGCCCATTGCCAGTACGAAGTCAGACGCTTTGCCGCCTTCGAATACTTCGCCGTCTACAGAACCGGTGAAGTCGATGGTGACGCGGTCTTCAGCGGTTGCTGCTGCATCAGAGTCTTTCCATGTTGCCTGCTGCTTGCGCAGGGTATCCAGCATGGTATCAACGTCTTCGTCAGTCACTTCAACAACTGGTTTTTCAACGGCAATGGCTTCCAGACCCTGCAGCTCAACTTCCGGGTACACTTCAAACTCTACGGAGTAGGTGAAGTCTTCGCCCAGTTTGTATTCGCCCGGCACGTAGTTAGGCGCGCCTGCTGGATTAATTTTTTCTTTGATGATCGCATCAATGAAGTTGCGGCTCATCAGCTCGCCCAGCACGTCCTGGCGAACAGAAGCGCCGTAACGCTGAGCGACAACGCTCATCGGTACTTTACCCTTGCGGAAGCCGTCAATACGAACTTTCTTTGCCACGTTGACCAGCTCGCTTTTTACAGCGGTTTCGATGCTGTCTGCAGCGATAGTAATCGTGAGACGGCGGCCAAGGCCCTGAGTGGTTTCAACTGAAACTTGCATCTTGTTACCTCAAAAAATCACAGTGCTCGGTCAACTCTGGAAGCCCTTAATATTGCTTCACAGAACCGGGATGTCCTCTGTATCAGAATCACATTCCCTGTCGTCAGAATCGTCCCGAAGACATTCCGAAAAATAAGACGCAGCATTATAGCGGCATCGCCAGAGTGAGTCGAGAACGGCGACATAACGTCGCTGCGGCCTTTTTCACACTTTGTTGGAATTTATTGTCTAATCCCTGCAAAAAAGCCGGGTATTCAAGACAAAACAAAACGGCCCGCAGGCCGTTTTGAGAAACTCGCTTAACGCAGAGCAACATAAAGGAAAAGTTCCCTCAGTTGCAAACCTGAAAAGGTGATTTTCAGGCGATGGTGCCTGCCCCGCGACATGGCGGTGAGGCAAAAATGGTATCCTGCAACCCTTCCCACTCTTTAATGGTATAGGTGTGCAGAGCCAGCGCATGTACGGTACTGGCGAGCTCTTCACTCAGGGTACCGTAAATCAAACGATGGCGATTCAAAAAGCGTTCGCCGGTAAAACGATCGCTGACTAACACAACCTTAAAGTGACTTTCAGAACCAGCCGGGACATTGTGACGATAGCTTTCATCCACGACTTCCAGGAATACGGGTTCGAACGCTGCCCTTAGTTTTGTTTCTATTTGCTCGCGTATCATCATGAACTTTCTCCTCAACTGCGCCCGGATGCCACTCATCCCTTTAAATGTTAGCCGCTTTTAACCATTTTAATAACGTAATTCCAACAATTATTTAGCTTTCGTCCGATTTTCTTTGCCAACCCTCTGTAGCTTAATACTATTACGGCACTATTCAGCACGAAAAGGGTCTGATAGCTGTATTAGCGCTCATTAAAAGCGCAACGCGATGAAATTCCGTGCGTTAAGCACTTCCACTGGGCAACCGCAGTGTTATGATGGCGTGTTTTTTTCTGCCTGCCCCTTTGAGTACATTGAGATAGCGAACATGTTAAAAAAATTATTCTTCCCGCTGGTCGCCATTTTTATGCTGGCCAGTTGTGCAACACCCCCGACCACCATTGAAGTATCGCCAACCATCAACCTGCCACAGCAGGATCCAAGTCTGATGGGGGTAACGGTTAGTATCAACGGTGCCGACCAACGCGCCGATCAGGCGCTGGCGAAAGTCACCCGCGATAACCAACTGGTTACGCTGACCCCGTCCCGCGATCTGCGTTTCCTCCTGCAAGAAGTGCTGGAAAAACAGATGACCGCGCGCGGCTATATGATTGGCCCAAGCAGCCCGGTTGCTTTGCAGATAATCGTCAACCAGCTGTATGCAGACGTCTCCCAGGGTAACGTGCGCTACAATATTGCCACCAAAGCGGATATCTCGATTATCGCGACCGCGCAGAACGGCAATAAGATGACGAAGAGCTATCGTTCCAGCTACAACGTAGAAGGAGCGTTCCAGGCCACCAACAAAAATATTGCCAACGCGGTTAACTCCGTGCTGACCGATACCATTGCGGAAATGGCCCAGGACACCAGCGTTCACGATTTTATCAAGCAGAACGCGCGTTAATTTATCCTCCGACAGCCCGCTTCATGCGGGCTGGCAGTCAGAGTAAAGCATGACCAATCAGTATTTACGTATCTTTCAGCAGCCGAAATCAGCCATCCTGCTGATTCTCGGTTTTGCCTCAGGGCTTCCTCTCGCATTGACTTCCGGCACGCTGCAGGCCTGGATGACGGTCGAAAATATCGATCTGAAAACCATCGGCTTCTTCTCGCTTGTCGGCCAGGCCTATGTCTTTAAGTTCCTCTGGTCGCCGGTGATGGACAGGTACACGCCGCCGTTAATGGGCCGTCGCCGTGGCTGGCTGCTGATTACGCAAATTCTGCTTTTAGTTTCTATTGCCGCCATGGGCTTTCTGGAACCGGGCACGCAGCTTCGCTGGATGGCGGCGCTGGCGGTGATTATTGCCTTCTGCTCCGCCTCGCAGGACATCGTGTTCGACGCCTGGAAAACCGATGTGCTGCCGGCGGAAGAGCGCGGCACGGGGGCGGCTATCAGCGTGCTGGGCTATCGTCTGGCGATGCTGGTGTCAGGCGGGCTGGCGCTCTGGCTGGCGGATCGTTACCTTGGCTGGCAGGCCACCTACTGGCTGATGGCCGCGCTGTTGCTGCCGTGTATCGTCGCCACCCTGCTCGCGCCGGAACCTACGGATACCGTTCCCGTTCCGCGCAGCCTTGAGCAAGCCGTGGTTGCCCCGCTTCGCGACTTTTTCGGGCGCAATAACGCCTGGCTGATTTTACTGCTGATTGTGATGTACAAGCTTGGCGACGCTTTTGCCATGAGCCTGACCACAACTTTTCTGATTCGCGGTGTCGGTTTTGATGCCGGCGAAGTCGGCGTGGTGAACAAAACGCTGGGCCTGTTCGCCACCATCCTTGGGGCGCTATACGGCGGCGTGCTGATGCAACGTCTGAGCCTGTTTCGCGCCCTGCTCATCTTCGGTATTTTGCAGGGCATATCCAACGCCGGCTACTGGATGCTCTCCGTCACCGATAAGCATATGTTCAGCATGGCCGCCGCGGTCTTTTTTGAAAATCTTTGCGGCGGGATGGGGACGGCTGCTTTTGTCGCCCTGCTGATGACGCTGTGTAATAAGTCATTTTCCGCGACGCAGTTCGCCCTGCTCTCGGCATTGTCCGCCGTTGGCCGCGTTTACGTTGGCCCTATCGCTGGCTGGTTTGTTGAAGCTCACGGCTGGCCGACGTTCTATTTGTTCTCGGTTTTCGCTGCGGTGCCGGGGATTCTTTTGCTGCTGGTTTGCAAAAGCACGCTGGAATATACCCAGCAAAACGAGCGCTTTATGCCGCGCCGTGAGTTCGCCCCGGCCTATCGTTTAGCGCTGCGTATCCTGAGCCTGGGCTGCGCGCTGCTTGGCGCCTGGCTGGTGGTTGTGATTGCCAATGCGCTGGGATTGGCCCACTGGACGTTCGGCCTATACCTGCTGGAATGGGGCGCGCTGCTGGCCGTCGGCGGTATAGTGTTCGGCGGCCTGCTGGACTTTTTGGCGCTGCGCCGTTTGACCTGGCCGCCACAGCCTCTATAAAGCATCCCCCTGCCCCAGGAATATATTTCCGAAAAAGGGCAGGCGGATTAAAAATAATACAAGCATCTTAAAATCAAGGGGTTAAAAATAAATAGTTAATACCCGTGCGTTATTTCAGGTGAAATAAACGGCCATCCGGCCGAGCGCCAAAAATTTTATTTAGCGCAGGTAAAACCAGCATTCTTTATTTAAATTGTGCGCTATAAATTTAAAGCGGACGTTAAACGATTCAGCCCGGTGCGAAATTATTTATTGTTATAATTGTTCGTTAAATGATGGCAATTTGTTAATTAATTGTTCTCTAAAATGATTGGTTATACCAATTTACCCACTCTATTTCCCCGGGTCTGAAAATTCGTTCTAAACTCTGTGCAGCGCAAGCTATCACCCGATTTTACAGTTTGTTGCATTTCGTGTGACATTGGCGGCAGAACCCGGCAACACCCCACTGACACTACGCCATTCATGTTTACAGTAATGTAACCTTCCCGTAAAATGCCGGCACACTTTAAACGACAATAGAGCTCCCTGGAATTGAGGTCGTTAAATGAGACTCAGGAAATACAATAAAAGTTTGGGAATGTTGTCATTACTCGCAGGAACTGTGTTACTCAGTGGCTGCGATTCTGCGCTTCTCGATCCAAAAGGACAGATCGGTCTGGAACAACGTTCCTTGATACTGACGGCTCTCGGGCTGATGTTGATCGTCGTTATTCCAGCTATCGTGATGGCTATCGGCTTTGCCTGGAAGTACCGGGCTTCAAATAAGGATGCCAAATACAGCCCCAACTGGTCGCACTCGAACAAAGTTGAAGCTGTTGTCTGGACCATCCCTATCCTTATCATCATTTTCCTTGCGGTACTGACCTGGAAAACCACGCACGCGCTTGAGCCCAGCAAACCGCTGACGCATGAAGCGAAGCCGGTAACCATCGAAGTTATCGCCATGGACTGGAAATGGTTCTTCATCTATCCGGAGCAGGGTATCGCTACGGTGAATGAAATCGCCTTCCCGGCCAACACCCCGGTGGAATTCAAAATCACCTCTAACTCGGTGATGAACTCCTTCTTTATTCCGCGTCTGGGCAGCCAAATCTACGCAATGGCAGGCATGCAGACCGAACTGCACCTGATTGCAGACGAAGCGGGCACCTACGACGGTATTTCGTCTAACTACAGCGGTAAAGGTTTCTCTGGCATGAAGTTCAAAGCTATTGCCACGCCAGATATGGATACCTTTAACCAGTGGGTCGCTAAAGCGAAACAATCTCCAAACGTCATGAACGATATGACGGCCTACGAGAAGCTGGCAGCACCTAGCGAATACAACAAAGTCGAATACTTCTCTGCTGTTAAACCGGATTTGTTTAAAGGCGTTATCGACAAATTCATGGGGCACGGGAAGAGCATGGACATGACCCAACCGGAAGGTGAGCAAGCCTCTCATGAAGGTATGGAAGGTATGGACATGAGTCACGCGGAAACCTCTCATTAAGGGGCCGAGGAATAAAAATGTTCGGAAAACTTACACTGGATGCAGTCCCATATCATGAACCCATTATCATGGTTACGGTGGCGGCTATTATCGTCGGGGGACTGGCGCTAGTTGCAGCTATCACTTACTTCGGTAAGTGGGAATATTTATGGAAAGAGTGGATCACCTCGGTTGACCACAAACGCCTTGGCATTATGTACATCATCGTCGCCATCGTCATGCTGCTGCGTGGCTTTGCCGATGCCATCATGATGCGTAGCCAGCAGGCGCTGGCTTCCGCAGGGGAAGCAGGCTTCCTGCCGCCGCACCACTACGATCAGGTCTTTACCGCCCACGGCGTTATTATGATCTTCTTCGTGGCGATGCCATTTGTTATCGGCCTGATGAACGTTGTCGTGCCGTTGCAGATCGGTGCGCGTGACGTTGCCTTCCCGTTCCTGAACAACCTGAGCTTCTGGTTCACCGTGGTCGGCGTAGTGCTGGTAAACCTTTCTCTTGGGGTGGGCGAATTTGCTCAGACCGGTTGGGTTGCCTATCCGCCGCTGTCGGGCATTGAATACAGTCCGGGGGTCGGGGTCGACTACTGGATATGGAGTCTGCAGCTCTCCGGTATTGGTACGACGCTTACGGGTATTAACTTCTTCGTTACTATCCTGAATATGCGTACCCCTGGCATGACCATGTTCAAAATGCCGGTGTTTACCTGGGCCTCGCTGTGCACCAACGTGCTGATTATCGCGGCGTTCCCGATCTTCACCGTAACCGTCGCGCTGTTAACCCTTGACCGCTACCTTGGCACCCATTTCTTTACCAACGATATGGGTGGCAACATGATGATGTATATCAACCTCATCTGGGCATGGGGCCACCCGGAAGTGTATATCCTGGTGCTGCCGGTGTTTGGCGTGTTCTCTGAAGTGGTTGCGACGTTCTCTAAAAAGCGCCTGTTCGGCTACACCTCTCTGGTGTGGGCAACCATCGCTATTACCGTACTGTCGTTTATCGTCTGGCTGCACCACTTCTTCACCATGGGCAGCGGCGCGAACGTAAACGCCTTCTTCGGTATCGCCACCATGATTATCGCCATCCCAACAGGGGTGAAGATCTTCAACTGGCTGTTCACCATGTATCAGGGTCGTATCGTATTCAACTCTGCGATGCTGTGGACCATCGGCTTCATCGTCACCTTCTCTATCGGTGGCATGACCGGCGTACTGCTGGCCGTACCGGGCGCTGACTTTGTGCTGCACAACAGCCTGTTCCTGATTGCCCACTTCCATAACGTTATTATCGGCGGCGTGGTGTTCGGTTGCTTCGCAGGCCTGACCTACTGGTGGCCAAAAGCCTTTGGCTTTACCCTGAACGAAACCTGGGGCAAACGCGCCTTCTGGTTCTGGATCATCGGCTTCTTCGTGGCGTTTATGCCGCTGTACGTGCTGGGCTTCATGGGGATGACCCGTCGTCTGAGCCAGCAGATCGATCCACAGTTCCATACTCTGCTGATGATCGCAGCAGCAGGTGCGGCGCTGATCGCCTGCGGTATCCTGAGCCAGCTTATCCAGTTCTACGTTTCTATTCGCGACCGCGAGCAGAACCGTGACCTGACCGGTGACCCGTGGGGTGGCCGTACGCTGGAGTGGTCTACTTCTTCTCCACCGCCGTTCTACAACTTTGCCCACCTGCCGGCCGTTCACGAGCGTGATGCATTCTGGGAAATGAAAGAGAAAGGCGAAGCCTACAAGCAGCCGGCCCATTATGAAGAAATTCATATGCCGCGTAATAGCGCAGCGGGCGTTATCATTGCCGCCTTCAGCGCAGTATTTGGTTTCGCGATGATCTGGCACATCTGGTGGCTGGCGCTTATCGGCTTCGCCGGTATGATCGTCACCTGGATTGCAAAAAGCTTCGACGAAGATGTGGATTACTACGTTCCGGTTGCGGAAGTCGAAACACTGGAAAACCAGCATTTCGATGAAATTACCAAAGCAGGGCTGAAAAATGTCAACTGATACTCTGACTCACGCTAACGCCCACGCTCCTCATGTAGCAGAGCATGGGCATCACGATGCGGGAACCAATAAAGTCTTTGGTTTCTGGATCTACCTGATGAGCGACTGCATTCTGTTCTGTTGCTTATTTGCTACCTATGCCGTTCTGGTGAACGGCACTGCCGGCGGTCCTGCAGGGAAAGATATTTTCGAACTGCCGTTTGTGCTGGTTGAAACTGCCCTGCTGTTGTTCAGCTCCATCACCTACGGCATGGCGATCATCGCCATGAACAAAGGCAACAAGAGCCAGGTTATCTCCTGGCTTGCGCTGACCTTCCTGTTCGGTGCGGGCTTCGTCGGTATGGAACTCTATGAATTCCATCACCTGATTAACGAAGGTTTCGGCCCGGATCGCAGCGGCTTCCTGTCAGGGTTCTTTGCTCTGGTAGGCACCCACGGTCTGCACGTGACTTCTGGTCTGGTGTGGATGGCGTTTATGATGATTCACGTGGCGCGCCGCGGCCTGACTAACACTAACCGCGCTCGCCTGATGTGCCTGAGCCTGTTCTGGCACTTCCTGGACGTGGTTTGGATCTGTGTATTCTCAGTCGTTTATCTGATGGGGGCAATGTAATGAGTCATTCAACTGAACATGGCGGCGCCCACCACGGTAGCGTAAAGACGTACATGACAGGTTTTATCCTGTCTATCATCCTGACGGCGATCCCGTTCTGGATGGTAATGGCAGGTACCGCATCCCACTCGACTATTCTCGGTGTGGTGCTGGCTACCGCAGTAGTACAGATTCTGGTGCACCTTGTGTGCTTCCTGCATCTGAACACCTCGTCGAGTGAGCGTTGGAACCTGGTGGCCTTTGCCTTTACGGTGCTGATTATTGCCATTCTGGTGGTCGGCTCGATCTGGATTATGTGGAACCTCAACCAGAACATGATGGTTCACTAAGAGCGACGTGTATGATTAAGCAATACCTGCAAGTAACGAAACCAGGAATTATTTTCGGTAATTTAATTTCTGTCATTGGGGGATTTTTACTGGCCTCGAAGGGCAGTATTGATTATCCCCTGTTTCTCTTCACCCTCGTAGGGGTGTCGCTGGTGGTGGCATCAGGTTGTGTTTATAACAACTTTATCGACCGCGATATCGACCGCAAGATGGAGAGAACCAGGAATCGGGTGCTGGTTAAGGGCCTGATTTCGCCGAAAGCGTCGCTGGTATACGCCACCTTGTTGGGTATTGCTGGTTTCATGCTGCTGTGGTTTGGCGCGAATCCGCTGGCCATGTGGCTCGGCGTGATGGGTTTTGTGGTTTATGTCGGCGTTTACAGCCTGTACATGAAGCGCAAATCCGTTTACGGCACGCTGATTGGCAGCCTTTCCGGTGCGGCGCCTCCGGTCATTGGCTACTGCGCCGTGACCAACGAGTTCGACACCGGTGCCCTGATCCTGCTGGCTATCTTTAGCCTGTGGCAGATGCCGCACTCCTATGCGATTGCCATCTTCCGCTTTAAAGATTACCAGGCCGCCAACATTCCGGTGCTGCCGGTGGTGAAAGGGATCTCGGTCGCGAAGAACCATATCACGCTGTATATCATCGCTTTTGCTGTCGCAACGCTGATGCTCACCCTGGGCGGTTATGCCGGGTATAAATATCTGGTGGTCGCCGCAGCAGTGAGCGTCTGGTGGTTGGGCATGGCGCTGCGGGGTTATAAAGTGGAAGACGATAAGGTCTGGGCGCGCAAACTGTTCGTCTTTTCCATCGTCGCCATTACCTCGCTCTCGGTGATGATGTCCGTCGACTTTATGGTGCCTGACTCACACAATCTGCTGACTTACGTCTGGTAAGCCATGAACCATCTAAAAGGGCGCATCAGCGCCCTTTTTAATTTTTGGGGCAAACACCCAAAAAGCGTGGTTTTGGGTGTTTGGTTTAAACCAGAAAACTGAATCCTTTGTTGCTTATAACGAGGCAAAAAATGCTTTTAGATGCAATGAATGCAGTCAACGCTCTAAAAGTGCGCCTCAGCGCCCTTTTTTATTATTATCATCAATAATTCCCCCCTGTAATATTTGTTAAACAACCAAACGTTTACCCTCCCCTGCCTACGCACTACACTATGTCCGGTTTTTCATCCGAGGTGGAAATGAACGATTACAAAATGACGCCCGTCGAACTACGTGCGACGTGGGGTTTAGGCACGGTGTTTTCACTACGCATGCTCGGCATGTTTATGGTGCTACCGGTGCTTACCACTTACGGAATGGCGCTGCAGGGCGCGAGCGAAGCGCTGATTGGCCTTGCAATTGGTATTTATGGCCTCGCGCAGGCTCTCTTTCAGATCCCCTTTGGTTTGCTCTCTGACCGTATCGGCCGCAAGCCGCTGATCGTTGGCGGACTGCTCATATTCGTACTCGGCAGCGTGCTGGCCGCCCTTTCAGATTCTATCTGGGGCGTGATCCTTGGGCGCGCGCTGCAAGGTTCCGGCGCCATAGCCGCCGCCGTCATGGCGCTGCTTTCAGACCTCACCCGCGAACAAAACCGCACCAAAGCGATGGCGTTTATCGGCGTAAGCTTCGGCGTCACCTTTGCCATCGCCATGGTGCTTGGCCCGATTATTACCCACTCTTTTGGCTTAAATGCCCTGTTCTGGATGATTGCGATTCTGGCAACGGCAGGCATTTTAATCACCCTGTGGGTGGTGCCGAACACCGAAAACCATGTTCTGAACCGTGAATCCGGCATGGTAAAGGGCTGCTTCAAAAAAGTCATCGTCGAACCAAAGCTGCTAAAGCTTAACTTCGGCATCATGTGCCTGCACATTATGCTGATGTCCACCTTCGTCGCCCTCCCCGGCCAGCTTGAACAGGCGGGTTTTCCTGCCGCGCAGCACTGGAAAATTTACCTCTGCACGATGCTGATAGCCTTTGCGTCCGTCGTGCCGTTCATCATCTATGCCGAAGTTAAACGCCGCATGAAACGGGTATTTGTCGGCTGCGTGGCGCTGTTGTTAATCGCGGAGATTGTACTCTGGGGTTCCGGCCCGCACTTCTGGGAACTGGTGCTGGGCGTGCAGCTCTTCTTCCTTGCTTTTAATCTGATGGAAGCCATCCTGCCGTCGCTTATCAGCAAAGAATCGCCCGCGGGTTACAAAGGCACCGCGATGGGTATTTACTCCACCAGCCAGTTTATCGGCGTGGCGATTGGCGGTTCATTAGGCGGCTGGCTGGATGGCATGTTTGATTCACAAACCGTATTTCTGGCGGGCGCGCTGCTGGCGATGGCCTGGCTGCTGGTAAGCTCGACCATGAAAGAGCCGCCTTATGTGACCAGTCTGCGCATTGAGCTGCCGGCAAATGCGGCAAACGATGGCGAGCTGAAAGCAAGATTACTGGCGCAGCCGGGCGTGAGCGATGCAAATATCGTTACGCAGGAACGCAGCGCCTACGTGAAGATCGACAGCAAGTTGACGAACAGATTTGAAATAGAGCAGCTGGTAAAAGGGGCGTAAACGCCACTTTTCAGGTTGCTGACAAAGAAGGAAAAAGCGTGGTTTTTTCTTCTTTGTGACGATCGGCCGAAAATCAATGGATTGATTTTCCTTGTTTTTAAATGACGGCCTCTTTTAGTTTGGTCATGCCGGAAGGTTTGTCATCCGTTTCAAAAGGGGCGTAAACGCCCCTTTTGATTTTAGTCGCGGAAGTTTTTGAACTGGAACGGCTGGCCTAAATCTCCGCCACGCACCAGCGCCATAGCGGACTGTAAATCATCACGGGATTTGCCCGTTACGCGCAGCTCTTCACCCTGAATCTGCACCTGAACCTTGATCTTGCTGTCTTTAATCAGCTTCACAATTTTCTTGGCAATGGCAGATTCAATACCCTGCTTGAGCTTAGCTTCTACGCTCCAGGTTTTACCGCTGTGCACGAAATCTTCCGGCACGTCGATTGATGCGCCTTCGATACCGCGCTTGAGCAGCTTGGCACGCAGAATATCCAGCAGTTGGTTAACCTGGAAGTCAGACTCGCTGGCAACCTTGATGGACTGATTTTTTTCATTCAGCTCAAAGGTTGCCGGCACGTTACGGAAGTCAAAACGAGTCGCGACTTCGCGCTCCGCGTTTTCGATGGCGTTACGTACTTCCTGGATATCGATTTCAGACACGATGTCAAAAGATGGCATGTTTTCTTCTCCCTCTCTTTTTTGTTGCGTTGCATCATACCCGCTGGGCCGCGCAAAACAACCCGTTAAAGCAGGAGAGAACCCGATATAATATAGTTTACGCAAAACATCTACGCAGTTTGTGGATGGGGAGGAAAAATGAAAATTACCGTCCTGGGCTGCGGTGCTTTAGGCCAGCTCTGGCTGGCATCACTTTATCAACAGGGACATGAGGTCCAGGGCTGGCTACGGGTTCCCCAGCCTTTCTGTTCCGTAAATGTGCTCGACGTGGACGGCGGCAGCTTTAATGAATCCCTGACGGCCAACGATCCCGATTTTCTCGCCAGCAGCGATCTGTTACTGGTGACGCTCAAGGCCTGGCAGGTATCCGGGGCCGTCAAAACGCTGGCGGCGACCCTGCCGGCTTCCAGCCCTATCCTGCTGCTGCATAACGGCATGGGCACGCTGGAAGAGTTAAAGGCGCTTCGTCAGCCTGTTTTACTGGGCGTAACCACGCATGCCGCAAAGCGCGACGGCAACGTTATCATTCACGTCGCCAACGGCACCACGCATATCGGCCCCGGCTACGCCGCCGGCAGCGATTTCAGCCGCCTGGCGGACAGGCTGCACCAGGCCCTGCCGGATGTTGCCTGGCACGATTTTATCCTTCCCGCCCTGTGGAATAAACTGGCGGTAAACTGCGCGATCAACCCGCTTACCGCGCTCTATAACTGCCCTAACGGTGAATTAAAAAATCATTACGACGAGGTGGCGAGCATCTGTAACGAAGTGGCGCTGGTCATGCAGCGCGACGGCCACCATACCTCGTCTGAAAGCCTGCTTTGCTACGTGGAGCAGGTTATCGACAGCACTGCGGCGAACGTTTCGTCCATGCTGCAGGATGTGCGCGTGCAGCGTCACACCGAAATTGACTACATCACCGGCTATTTATTGCAGCGCGCGCGGGCTCATGGCCTGGCCGTGCCGGTCAATAGCCGTCTGTATGAACTGATTAAGCGTAAGGAGAATGAATATGAGCGTTCGAGCTCTGGTCTGTCTGGCGCCTGGGAGTGAGGAGATGGAGGCCGTTACCACCATCGACTTGCTGGTACGCGGCGGCATTGAGGTCACTACGGCAAGCGTCGCAAGCAACGGCGATCTCACCATTACCTGCTCGCGCGGCGTTAAGCTCGTGGCCGATGCGCCGCTGGTGGAAGTGGCCGACGGAGATTTTGACGTCATCGTATTACCCGGCGGATTAAAAGGCGCGGAATGCTTCCGCGACAGCCCGCTGCTGGTAGAAACCGTGCGCCAGTTCCACCTTTCCGGGCGCATCGTGGCAAGCATCTGCGCCGCAGCAGGCACCGTTCTTGTTCCGCATGAGATTTTCCCCATCGGCAATATGACAGGTTATCCGGGCCTGAAGGAGACGATTCCGGAAGAACAATGGCAGGACAAACGCGTGGTCTGGGACCCAAGAGTGAATTTACTGACCAGCCAGGGGCCGGGCACAGCGATAGATTTTGGCCTGAAGATTATCGATTTACTGGTGGGACGCGAAAAGGCCCATGAGGTGTCGCAGCAGCTGGTAATGGCGGCGGGAATTTATAGTTACCGGGATTATTAAGCGGTTCCCCCTCTCGCCGGAGGGGGGGGAAACATTAAGCGCGATAAACCTTCACGTTATTAAAGCCCTGCTCGCGCAGATAAAGCGCCTGCAGGCGGCTCATTACGCCGCGCTCGCACCACAGCAGATAGGTTTTGCTCTGGTCAAGATCGCCAAACTTCGTGCTCAGCTTGTAGAACGGCAGTGAAGCCACGCTCACGCCTTCCTGCTGGAAAGGCTTCTCGTCCTGCTCGTCGATGGAGCGAATATCCAGCAGCACATCGTTCGGGCCAAAGGCGGCAACCGTTTCAACTTCGGTAACCACTTCTTTGCTCTGTGCGGCGATATCGCGGATATCAATGTTGGTGGCTTCTTCAACCACTTTATCGAGAATCGAGAAATCGAAGTTGGCTTCTTCCGCTTCAATCTTCGCCTTCACCGCCTTCACGGTTGGGCTTTTTGAAATCACACCGCAATACTCCGGCATGGTACGGGCAAAATCGGCGGTGCCGATTTCACGCGCCAGATCGATGATGTGCTCTTTATCATGCGAGATAAGCGGGCGCAGGATCAGCGTATCGGACACGTTGTCGATAAGACGCAGGTTGGTTAGCGTCTGGCTGGAAACCTGGCCCAGCGCTTCACCGGTTACCAGCGCCTGAACGCCGTAACGTTCAGCAACTTTTGATGCCGCACGCACAAACATACGTTTGAGCACCACGCCCATCTGACCGTCTTCGACTTTCTCAAGGATTTCGCCGACTACCG
This sequence comes from Buttiauxella sp., assembly GCA_032000125.1. Taxonomy (GTDB): domain Bacteria; phylum Pseudomonadota; class Gammaproteobacteria; order Enterobacterales; family Enterobacteriaceae; genus Dryocola. The sequence continues at coordinate 65,926 of DAMALH010000017.1, forward strand.
GCTCAAAGTTGATAGCGACGAAACGCACGCGGTGGGAGCTGCCGTAGCGGTTCCACAGATAGTGAGCCACCTGCTTCACGCCAATTTCATGCGCCGCGCCGCCCAGGTTAAAGAAGCAGTAATGCACGCGGCAGCCGCGACGCATCAGCATATAGCTGGAGACGCCGGAGTCGAAACCGCCGGATATCAGCGACAGCACGTCTTCCTGAGTGCCGATAGGGAAACCGCCAATGCCTTCATAGCGGCCTTTCACCAGCAGCAGGCGATCGTTTTCGATTTCCAGATTGACCGTCACTTCCGGGTGGGTGAGCTTCACGCGCGCGCTTTCAATATGCTGGTTCAGCCCGCCACCAACATAGCGTTCCACCTCAATGGAGCTAAACTCATGCTTACCACGGCGTTTAACGCGCACGCAGAAGGTTTTGCCTTCCAGCTGGTCGCGATAAAGCTCCAGCGCCTGCTCAAAAATATTGTGCATGTCGGTATAGGGCACATCTTCGACTTCAAGAATGTGATGGATACCGGGAATGCGGGTCAGGGCTTCACGAATGGTGATACGCTGGTTTTCGTCTTTGGCGCGAACTTCGATATGATCCCAGTGGCGAACTACCGCCAGATCTTCATCGTAGTGTTTTAAAACGTTACGAATGTTCCCGGTGAGCATTTTAATAAAGCGTATGCGCACAGATTGGCTCTTGATGGTGATTTCCGGGAACAATTTAATGATAAACTTCATGGCGCTCATGATTTGTTGGTGAGCCAGGCATGCGTTGAGTCATGCGGGCTGAAAGACTTAAAGAACTGCAAAGGCGTGAGCGCCCTTGCATCCGAGGCGCGAAAGTATATCACTAACAGCTTGCCATGGCGTTAGCCAATTGAGTCCGCTACCATGGCGACGTCGCACAATTATTAGAGTCAGACATTCACTATGCCGAAAAAAACCGAAGTCCCCGTCAGCTTTGAAACCGCGCTTGTGGAACTTGAGCAGATTGTCACTCGCCTGGAAAGCGGCGAGCTGCCGCTGGAAGAGGCGTTAAACGAATTTGAACGCGGCGTGCAGCTGGCCCGCCAGGGTCAGGTTAAACTGCAGCAGGCAGAACAGCGCGTACAAATCCTGCTGAGCGAAAACGAAGACGCGCCTCTTACGACCTTCACGCCGGACGTCGAGTAAAAATGGATTTAGATCAGTCCCTTCAGGCCCATGCAGGGCGAGCCAACGAGGCTCTGCTGCGCTTTTTAGCCCCGCTGCCGTTTCAGAACACTCCGCTGGTTGAGGCGATGCATTACGGCGCACTATTAGGGGGTAAACGCCTTCGTCCTTTCCTGGTATACGCTACCGGTGAAATGTTTGGCGTAGCCGATGAAGCGCTGGACGCCCCGGCTGCGGCGGTAGAATGCATCCACGCCTACTCTTTGATGCACGACGATCTTCCGGCGATGGATAATGACGATTTACGCCGCGGGCAGCCGACCTGCCATATCAAATTTGGCGAAGCCTGCGCAATTCTGGCCGGAGACGCCCTACAAACGCTGGCGTTCTCTATACTCAGTGAAGCCCCGATGCCCGGTGTGGAAATAGCCGACCGCCTGGCGATGGTAAAAGAATTAGCGACGGCCAGCGGCGTGGCAGGCATGTGCGGCGGTCAGGCGCTGGATTTAGCAGCCGAAGGTAAACAGGTCGCGCTTGATGAACTTGAGAAGATCCACCGCCACAAAACCGGCGCATTGATTCGCGCAGCCGTCCGTATGGGTGCCTTAAGCGCCGGTGAGGCAGGTCGTAATGCGCTGCCGCTGCTGGATCGTTATGCCGAAAGCATCGGCCTGGCGTTCCAGGTACAGGACGATATTCTCGACGTGATTGGCGACACCACGACGCTCGGTAAGCGTCAGGGCGCCGATCAGCAACTGGGTAAAAGCACTTACCCGGCGCTGCTTGGCCTGGAAAACGCCCGCGCCAAAGCCTGGGATCTCTATCAGGATGCTCTCCGTGCGCTGGAAGGTCTTGCGAGCCAGTCGCTGAACACAACGGCGCTGGAAGCCTTAGCAAGCTATATTATCCAGCGTGATAAATAATATTAATTTAGCCTTCAGCATTTGGGTTACGGCCAGGCGGCAAGGGAATGAGTCCCGCTGAGCTTACTTCAGTAAGTGATTCGGGTGAGTTCTTGTAGCCAACCCCCCCTGTAGCCTGAAGGATGACGGATAAAAACGAGTTTCTAATTTAATGAGCTTTGATATTGCCAAATACCCGACACTTGCGCTGGTCGACTCAACCCAGGAGCTTCGCCTGCTGCCAAAAGAGAGCCTGCCGAAGCTGTGCGACGAGCTGCGTCGCTACCTGCTTGATAGCGTAAGTCGTTCCAGCGGGCACTTTGCCTCCGGGCTTGGTACGGTAGAACTAACCGTGGCGCTGCACTATGTCTATAACACGCCTTTCGATCGGCTGATTTGGGATGTGGGCCACCAGGCCTATCCGCATAAAATCCTGACCGGCCGCCGTGATAAAATTGGCACCATCCGGCAGAAAGGCGGCCTGCATCCGTTCCCGTGGCGGGCAGAAAGCGAATACGATGTGCTAAGCGTCGGCCACTCGTCCACCTCAATTAGCGCAGGTATAGGCATCGCCGTGGCGGCGGGTAAAGAAGACAAAGATCGCCGCACGGTTTGCGTTATCGGCGACGGTGCAATCACCGCAGGCATGGCGTTTGAAGCAATGAACCACGCCGGGGATATTCGCCCGGACATGCTGGTTGTGTTAAACGACAACGAAATGTCGATCTCTGAAAACGTCGGGGCGCTTAACAATCATCTGGCGCAAATCCTTTCCGGCAAGCTTTACTCCACCCTGCGCGAAGGCGGCAAAAAAGTCTTCTCCGGCGTGCCGCCAATCAAAGAGCTTCTTAAGCGTACCGAAGAGCACATCAAAGGCATGGTCGTACCGGGCACGCTGTTTGAAGAGCTTGGATTTAATTATATCGGGCCGGTAGACGGACACGATGTGCTGGGCCTGGTGAACACCCTGAAGAACATGCGCAGCCTGAGCGGCCCGCAGTTCCTGCATATTATGACCAAAAAAGGGCGCGGCTACGCGCCTGCGGAAAAAGATCCGATTAGCTTCCATGCGGTGCCGAAGTTCGATCCTTCGAGCGGCACGCTGCCAAAAAGCGCAGGCGGCCTGCCGAGCTATTCAAAAATCTTTGGCAACTGGCTGTGCGAAACAGCGGCTCGTGATGACAAGCTGATGGCGGTCACGCCTGCCATGCGCGAAGGCTCAGGCATGGTTGAGTTCTCTCGCCAGTATCCGCAGCAATATTTTGACGTGGCGATTGCCGAGCAGCACGCGGTGACCTTCGCCGCAGGCCTTGCTATTGGCGGATACAAGCCGGTTGTCGCTATCTATTCCACCTTCCTGCAGCGCGCTTACGATCAGCTCATTCATGACGTGGCTATCCAGAAGCTGCCGGTGCTGTTCGCTATCGATCGCGCGGGCATCGTTGGAGCCGACGGGCAAACCCACCAGGGCGCGTTCGACCTCTCCTTCCTGCGCTGTATTCCGGATATGGTCATCATGACCCCAAGCGATGAGAATGAATGTCGCCAGATGCTGCATACCGGCTATCACTACAGCGATGGCCCAAGCGCGGTTCGCTATCCTCGCGGCAGCGGCACCGGCGTGGAATTGCAGCCGCTGGAGCGCCTGCCGATCGGTAAAGGCGTGAAAAAGCGTGAAGGTGAGAAAGTTGCCCTGCTGAACTTTGGCACCCTGCTCGAAGATGCCGCTGCCGTGGCGGAGTCGCTGAACGCCACGCTTGTCGATATGCGTTTTGTGAAACCGCTTGATGAATCGCTGATTCTGGCCCTGGCCGAAACCCACGAGTCGCTGGTGACTATCGAAGAGAACGCCATCATGGGCGGCGCGGGCAGCGGCGTGAACGAAGTGCTGATGGCTCACCGTAAAGCCGTCCCGGTCCTCAATCTGGGCCTGCCTGATTTCTTTATTCCACAGGGCACCCAGGAAGAAGCGCGTGCCGCTATCGGGCTTGACGCCGCCGGCATGGAAGCGAAGATTCGCGACTGGCTTAAATAATCCTCTATTCCACACCTGCTATGCTTAGAAGAAACCCTACATAGCAGGAGTGGAGCCATGCAATACAACACGTTAGGAAAAACAGGCCTCAAGGTTTCCCGTCTTTGCCTCGGCTGCATGACCTTTGGCGAGCCAGACCGGGGAAAACATGCCTGGACTCTGCCCGAAGAAAGCAGCCGCCTTATCATTAAACACGCGCTGGATAACGGCATTAATTTCTTTGATACCGCCAACAGCTATTCAGACGGTAGCAGCGAAGAGATTGTCGGCCGCGCTTTGCAAGACTTCGCCCGTCGTGAAGAGGTGGTTATCGCCACCAAGGTCTACCATCAGGTTGGCGACCTGCCCGAAGGCCTTTCCCGCGCTCAAATTCTACGTTCAATAGACGACAGCCTGCGCCGCCTGGGCACCGATTACGTCGACCTGCTGCAAATCCACCGCTGGGACTACAACACGCCGATTGAAGAGACGCTTGAGGCCCTGAACGACGTGGTTAAAGCAGGTAAAGCGCGTTTCATCGGCGCATCTTCTATGCACAGCGAACAGTTTGCCCAAGCGCTGGCGCTACAGGATCGGCATGGCTGGGCGCGCTTCGCCACCATGCAGGACCATTACAACCTGATTTATCGCGAAGAAGAACTCGATATGCTGCCGCTGTGCTATCAGGAGGGCGTGGCAGTTATCCCCTGGAGTCCGCTGGCCCGCGGCAAGCTCACTCGCCCGTGGGGAGACACCACGGCCCGTTCCGTATCCGATGAGTTTGGTAAGACGCTGTATGAAGGAAGTACGCAGAACGATGCGATTATTGCTGAACGGCTGGCAAACGTTGCCGCGGATAAAGGCGTTTCTCGCGCGCAGGTTGCGCTGGCATGGCTGCTAAGCAAACCTGGCATTGCCGCACCGATAATCGGCGCATCGCGCGAAGAGCAGCTCGACGATCTGTTAGGCGCGGTGGATCTTACGCTTAAGCCAGAAGAGATAGCCGAGCTGGAAACGCCGTATCAGCGCCACCAGGTAGTTGGGTTTAAATAAGCAAAACGCCCTCTTTCGAGGGCGTCTTTTTAAATCAAACCAATCGGCCACTGATGGCCAAGCAGGTAAATGATCCCGGCCGACAGCACGCCGGCGACGATATCATCGATCATAATCCCCATCCCGCCGTGAACGTTGCGGTCAAACCAGCGGATTGGCCACGGCTTCCACATATCAAGTATGCGGAAAATCACAAAGCCTGCGGCAACCCAACGCCAGTCGTTAACCGGCAGCGCCATCAGCGTAATCCACATACCGATAAACTCATCCCACACGATGCTGCCGTGGTCATGAACGCCCATGTCACGCGCGGTTTGATGGCACAAATATACGCCGATACAGATCCCCAGCATTACCACCAGTGAATAAAGCTGCCACGGCAGTAAAGTCATTAAATACCAGAATGGGATCGCGGCAAGCGATCCCATGGTGCCGGGAACAACAGGGCTTAATCCGCTGCCGAAACCGACAGCCAGCAAATGCCAGGGATTAAGCAGATTCAGGCGGCTTTTTGCCACATCTTTAGTGCGAGGCAAAGTGGTCGTATCCTTTTAAGTCCAGGGTGACAGGCCTGCCCTCTTCAAAGAACTGCAGTCCTTCAGAAGCGGGAACGATCTGGCCTATGCAGGTAAACGGCACGCCCAGATTGCCAATAGCGACATCCAGCGCGCCGCGATTCAGCTCGGGAACCGTAAAGCACAGTTCGTAATCTTCGCCGCCGGCGAGCGCCCAGCGCAGAGCCTGCTCCGCGTCAACGTTATCGCGCATGGCATCTGAATAGGGCAGCGAATCGAGCATAATTCTTGCCCCGCAGTCGCTGGCTTTTAGTATATGGCCCAGATCGGAAATCAATCCGTCTGAGAGATCGATAGCGCTGCTTGCCCGATCGCGCAGGGCCTGGCCGTGCAGCACTCGCGGTTTCGGACGCAGATGGCGTTTAAGCAAATAATCCGCCTGCTGAGCATCCGCCACGGCCAGACGATCCTGCAGGATTGCCAGGCCGGCGGCGCTGTCGCCCGGCGTTCCGGTGACGTAAATCCAGTCGCCGGCACGAGCGCCGCTGCGCTTGAGCGCACGCCCGGCGGGCACCAGCCCGTGAATACCGAGCGTCATAGAAAGCGGGCCGCGAGTGGTATCGCCGCCAATCAACTGCATATCGTAGTAATCAAGCTGTTCAAACAGGCTGTCGCTGAAGGCTTCAAGCCAGGGCTCATCGATTTCTGGCAGAGTTATGGCCAGCGTTAGCCAGGCGGGATCGGCCCCCATTGCGGCCAAATCGCTCAGGTTAACAGCCAGTGCTTTGTAGCCCAGATCGCGCGGATCGATATCCGGCAGGAAGTGAATACCCGAGACAAGCGTATCGGTGCTAATCGCCAGTAGCTGCTTTTCCGCTACGGTGAGCAATGCACAATCGTCGCCGATACCGGTTTCAACGTCACGACGGGTACTTCTTACGCGATCAAAATAACGGGCAATCAGGGAAAACTCACCGCATGCCATGCGTTATGCCTCTGAAAGATATAAAAAACGAAGGCCGGATTAACCGGCCTGAGACTGCCGACAACGGCCTTTGCTCTAAAGCGCCAACTAAGGGCGAATAAAACAAAGGATCATGTCTTCTGTTTTACCCCAAACGCCAAAAAGCGTTTCTTGGCGTTTGCCATCAATCTGAAGGCCGGATAAACCGGCCTGAGGGTGATTACTTTCTGTGGGGACGGATTTGCGGAGCGGCTTTGTCGAGCACGCCGTTGACAAACTTGTGGCTGTCTTCAGCGCCGAAGGTTTTTGCCAGATCGATGGCTTCGTTAATCGCCACTTTATAAGGCACGTCAGCACGTTTTGACAGTTCAAACAGCGCAATACGCAGAACCGCTTTTTCTACCTGCCCCAGCTCTTCGAGCTGACGTGACAGGTAAGGCTTCATCAGCCCATCCAGATACGCGCTGTTAGTAGCCACCCCGCTCAGCAGTTCGCGGAAGTAGTTAACGTCAACGTCTTTGACGTCCTGTTCCGCCAGGAACTGGTATTCGACATCGGCGATGTCATTGCGAGATAACTGCCAGGAGTAAAGCGCCTGAACGGCACACTCACGGGCACGGCGACGAGCAGCAGGTTTCACAGATTTCCCCTTACAAAAAATCAGGCCTTGATGGCTTTCAATACATTAATCATTTCAAGCGCGGTCAGTGCAGCTTCTGCACCTTTATTACCGGCTTTTGTGCCAGCGCGTTCGATGGCTTGTTCAATACTTTCGGTGGTCAGCACGCCAAAGGCGACCGGAATACCGCTTTGCTGGGCAACGCTTGCCAGGCCGTTGCTGGCACCGCCGGCAACGTATTCAAAGTGCGCGGTGCCGCCACGGATAACCGTACCCAGCGCAATTACCGCATCGTAACGATCGGTTTTCGCCAGCGCGTCTGCGGCCAGCGGCAGCTCATAAGCGCCCGGCACCCAGACCACGGTGATGTTTTCATCTTTAACCTGGCCGATACGCTTCAGGGCGTCGATGGCACCTTCCAGCAGGCTGTCGTTGATGAAGTTGTTAAAACGCGCGATGGTGATGGCGACGCGAGCGTCTGGAGTAGCAACGGCGGCTTCAATAATGTTCATAATCTTCCTTTACGGGTTCTGTTTAGCCCCGCAGGGGGGCGGATTTTATCATAATCTTTTAGCGGCTGCTTACGTTTTGAGTTCGCTAATAACGCGGCGTCAAATGCAGGCATAAATCCGCACCAACATGGCGAACGTCGCTGAACGTAAACTCAGGCGCATCGGCGAGTTTTTCAAGCCCCGGCAGGTTACACAGGCCGCGGGCATCGTTGCCAAGAAGCCTGGGGGCAACGTAAACAATCAGTTCATCCACCAGCCCCGCCTGAAGCAGCGCGCCGCCAAGCGTTGCGCCCGCCTCCACCCATACGGAGTTTATCTGCCGTTTGCCAAGCAGCATCATCATCACCACCAGATCGAGGTGCCCGTTGTGCTGCGGGACGATAAATTGCTCCACGCTCTTCGGCCAGGCAAGCTCGTCCGCAACGCAGCGCGCAAGCCAGGTTTCCCCCGGCTGGCTGATAATTTTATGCTGAGACGTAACGCGATTCTGGCTGTCGATAATAATGCGCGTCGGCTGGCGTAGATTCTCTTCGCAATAAATCGCCTGCGCGGCGCTGTTCAGTTCGCTCCAGCGCACGGTCAGTGAAGGATCGTCTGCCAGCACCGTTGCGCTGCTGCTGAGAATAGCTGAGCTTTGCGCACGCAGGCGCTGTACGTCGCGGCGGGAGGCCGGGGAAGTGATCCACTGGCTTTCGCCGTTCGCCATTGCCGTGCGGCCATCCAGCGACGCGCCCAGCTTTAACTGTATATAAGGAAAGCCGGTACGCATGCGTTTAAGAAAACCTCGGTTGAGGGCTTCCGCTTCGTTCATCATCAGCCCGTGGCTGACATCAATACCGGCCTGCTGCAGGCGGTATAACCCACGCCCGGCAACCTGCGGATTAGGGTCCTGCATGGCCGCCACGACGCGCGTCACGCCGGCCGCAATTAACGCATCGCAGCATGGCGGCGTGCGTCCGTGGTGGCTGCACGGCTCAAGCGTTACATAGGCCGTTGCGCCACGCGCCCGCTCGCCTGCCATACGCAAGGCGTGCACTTCCGCGTGTGGTTCACCTGCGCGAAAATGGTAGCCCTCACCAACGATCTCACCGTTTTTGGCAATCACGCAGCCGACATTTGGGTTTGGCGTCGTGGTAAAACGACCACGCTTTGCCAGCTGCAGCGCGCGCGCCATGAATTTTTCGTCAAGCGACATCAGGGCTAGTCCTGTAAACGGGCGATCTCTTCGCCAAACTCTTTAATATCTTCAAAGCTGCGGTAAACGGAAGCAAAGCGGATATAGGCGACTTTATCTAACTTTTTAAGCTGCTCCATGACCAGGTTACCGATCATTTTGCTCGGCACTTCGCGCTCGCCGGTTCCACGTAGCTGAGATTTAATGTGGTTTACCGCCATTTCTACATCGTCTGAGCTAACCGGGCGTTTTTCCAGCGCCTTCAGAATACCGCTACGCAGCTTGTCTTCGTTAAACGGCTCGCGGACCTCGTTGCTTTTCACCACGCGCGGCATCACCAGCTCCGCCACCTCAAAGGTGGTAAAACGCTCGTGGCACACCAGGCACTGACGGCGGCGGCGCACGGAAGAGCCTTCGCCAACAAGGCGGGAGTCGATCACTTTGGTGTCTACTGCGAAACAGAATGGGCAATGCATGGCGCGTCCTGAAAGATTGTTCAATCAGACAATAGTTTACCGCGAAGTCGCTGGAGTACAAAGGCAGGCTCTGTCGATCGGTGAAATATGACTTTTCACCGGCAAACAGCTACGCTTAGACAAGGAAAAATAAATAAGGAATTACAAGCCATGACAAAGACTTACCTAAGATTTCTCCTGGCTGGCTGCCTGATAAGCCTGACCGCCTGCGCCCAGCAAAGCGAAGTGCGCCAGATGCGTCAGGAAGTGGGAGCGCTCAATCAGGACATGATGAAGCTCAGCGGCAAGAGCGTAAAACTGACCCAGCAGAATGCGTTGAACGCGAAGTCCACCACCGGCGTGTACCTGCTGCCTGGTTCAGACACGCCGGCACGCCTGAACAGCCAGATAGGCAATCTGCAAATGTCACTAAGTAACGTTGCGGCTGAAGCAAACGGCACGCGTGCAACGCTCACGATCAAAGGAGAATCTAACGATCCGCTTCCGGCATTTACCGCCGAAATCGCGTGGGGGCAAATCCAGGGCACGACGGACAGCTATCAGGAAGTAGACGTCCAGACGCAGCGGATTGAGGCTCCGGCAAGTATTCTGGCGCCAAGCGAGGTGGCTATTCCGCTGCGCCTGCCGGGAATTACGCCCGATCGTTTAGGGTTCGTGCGCATTCACGATATCCAGCCGACCGTTCCCTAGAGTAGAGAAAAAACGCCGTCCGCCGCTCTCGCAACATACGGCGGATGGCGCGAGCCGCTATGCCTTGTCAGGTCCACTCCTTCAGCACCCCGTTTCAGCATGAGTTAAGGGGTTTATTTGCTTACCTGACGCCACTTCGTGACGCACATCACATTTACTTGTAACAAACGGACTCACCTTTGCTTATTTTTTTGTGGCAGGTACAATCACGCCGTTTTAAATGTATGCAAACGTGAACGCAATCGATTACGCGTGCGACGATAATGTGAGATGAGACATTTTTTTGTGAGCAGGGGTTTCTATAATAGGCGCGCCGATTAAAACCCAGATAAAGGGTTGATGACTTCGGGTAGCGGCTTACCTCCTCCCCTCACGGGAATCATGTGAAACAGTGGCAAAAAATATGAAAAAAATTATTCTGGCGGCCGGCACCGTTCTGGCGCTTTCAAGCTCTTTCTCCGCAAACGCGGAAGACACTAAAAGCAGCGAATATGTTTCAGACTGGTGGCACCAGAGCGTAAACGTGGTGGGCAGCTACCACACCCGTTTCGGGCCGCAGATCCGTAACGATACCTATCTGGAATATGAAGCCTTCGCGAAAAAAGACTGGTTTGATTTCTATGGTTACATGGATGCACCGGTCTTCTTCGGCGGTAACACCGATGCGAAAGGTATCTGGAACCACGGTTCTCCACTGTTTATGGAAATCGAGCCGCGCTTCTCCATTGATAAACTGACCGGTGCCGACCTGAGCTTCGGGCCGTTTAAAGAATGGTACGTTGCCAATAACTATATCTACGATATGGGCCGCAACAAGTCTGGCCGTCAGAGCACCTGGTATATGGGTCTGGGTACCGATATTGAGACCGGTCTGCCGATGAGCCTGTCCATGAACGTGTATGCGAAATACCAGTGGCAGAACTACGGCGCCGCAAACGAAAACGAATGGGACGGCTACCGCTTCAAGGTGAAATACTTTGTGCCGCTCACCACCCTGTGGGGCGGTAACCTCAGCTACATCGGCTTCACCAACTTCGACTGGGGTTCCGATCTTGGCGATAACGACTTCCGCGATCTGAACGGCAACAGGGCACGTACCAATGACTCTATCGCTTCCAGCCATATCCTTGCGCTGAACTACGATCACTGGCATTACTCTGTGGTTGCGCGTTACTGGCATAACGGTGGCCAGTGGAACGACGACGCAAGCCTGAACTTCGGCAACGGCGATTTCAGCGTGCGTTCTACCGGCTGGGGTGGCTACCTGGTTGTGGGTTACAACTTCTGATAACCGCCTGATATAAAAAAGCCAGTTCATAATGAACTGGCTTTTTTTTGCCTGGACTCCTCCCGCAAGGAAGGAGAAAAGGTTAAGGCAGGATGGACGGCTGGTCCGCGCCTTCTTTCTCTACTTTCTGCTGCAGCATATGCTCGCGCTTCATGCCCAGCTTCAGCGCTAGCGCGGACGCCACGTAGATAGAAGAAGCCGTACCGATAGACACACCGATAAGCATGGTCAGCGAGAAGCCTTTGAGCATCGCACCACCAAAGAGATACAGCATCAGAATCACCACTAAGGTGGTGCCGGATGTGATCAATGTACGGTGCAGCGTCTGGGTTAACGACACGTTGAAGATTTCGTAAGGCGTGCCGCGGCGAATCTTGCGGAAGTTCTCACGAATACGGTCGGATACCACGATGCTGTCGTTAAGCGAGTAGCCGATGACCGACATCAAAGAGGCGACGATGGTTAAGTCGATCTCGATGTGGAACAGCGACAGCACGCCCATGGTGATGATCACATCGTGCGCAAGCGAGATAACCACGCCGGCAGCCAGACGCCATTCAAAGCGGAATCCGACGTACACCAGAATGGAAATCAGCGCCACCAGCAGCGCCATCGCCCCGTGCTGCGCCAGATCGGCACCCACGCTTGGCCCCACGAACTCAATGCGTTTTACCGCGCCGTTCTGGTTAGTCGCCTCGTTAATTACGCTCACGACTTTGCTACCCAGCACCTGGCCGCCGGACTCGCTCTGAGCGGGAGGCATGCGCACCATGATGTCACGGCTGCTGCCGAAGTTCTGCACCAGCGGCTCGGCAAAGCCCGCTTTCTCCAGCGCTTCGCGCATCTGATCCAGATCCGCTGGTTTTTCCAGCGAGATTTCGATAACCGTACCGCCGGTAAAGTCCAGGCCCCAGTTAAAACCCTTCACGCCGATAACGATGACAGAAAGGATCAACAGCAGGCCGGAGATGCCGAAAGCCCAGTAATCCCACCGCATAAAGTCATAGACTCTACGCCCGTGGTTTAATTGTTCAACAGTATATTCCTGTGCCACAACGCACTCCTCAGATAGACAGCTTGTTGATGCGTTTGCCGCCGTACAACAGGTTTACGATGGCACGGGTACCGACAATAGCGGTAAACATGGACGTCGCCACACCAATCCCGGTCGTGATCGCAAAGCCTTTAATTGCCCCGGTGCCAACGGCATACAGGATGATGACCTTGATAAGCGTCGTAATGTTGGCATCGAAAATGGAGCTAAATGCGCCCTGATAGCCTTCATGGATGGCCTGCTGTACCGAACGACCGTTACTAAGCTCTTCCTTAATACGCTCGTTAATCAGCACGTTAGCATCGACGGCTACGGCAAGGGTCAGCACGATCCCCGCAATACCCGGCATGGTCAGCGTCGCCCCCGGCAGCAGAGACATAATCCCCACGATTAACACCAGGTTGGCAATCAGCGCGGTGGTTGCGATCAGGCCGAACTTCTTATAGAAGAACAGCATGAAGATAATGGAGACCACCAGGCCTGCAAGACAGGCTTCCAGACCCTGCTTAATGTTTTCCATACCCAAAGTTGGGCCGATAGTACGTTCTTCAACAATCTGAATAGGCGCTATCAACGCACCTGCACGCAGCAGCAAGGAGAGCTGGCGGGCTTCGTTCGCGTTATTGATACCGGTAATACGGAAGCTGTTGCCCAGACGCGACTGAATATTCGCCACGTTGATCACTTCTTCCTGTTTCACCAGAACCGCACGACCGGTGGCATCTTTCTTACCGCTGTCCTTATACTCCACGAACAGGGTCGCCATCGGTTTACCGATGTTGTCCTTGGTGAAGTTAGACATGATGTTGCCGCCTGCGCTATCAAGCGAAATATTAACCTGCGGCTGGTTATACTCATCGGTGCTTGAAGTGGAATCGGTGATGTGGTCGCCGGTGAGGATCACGCGTTTGTACATCACAACCGGCTGGCCTTCACGGGTTTGCTTCACTTCAGAATCACCCGGTACGCGGCCTGAAGCGGCTGCAGACTGGTCAACGTTGGTATTAACCAGACGGAATTCCAGCGTTGCGGTCGCACCCAGAATTTCTTTCGCACGCGCGGTGTCCTGAATACCAGGCAGTTCAACCACGATACGATCGGCACCCTGACGCTGTACCAGAGGTTCAGCAACGCCCAGTTGGTTTACACGGTTGCGCAGAATATTGATGTTTTGCTGAACCGCATACTCACGGGCTTCGCTCAGACGCGCATCGGACATCACGGCACGCAGCATATTGCTGCCCTGATTTGAGATGACCAGATCGCGATGGCGCGGAGCTAAGTAAGAAGCAGCCGCATCGCGGGCCGCGCCGTCACGGAAGACCACATCAACGCCATAGTTATCGGCTTTGCGCACGTTGGTGTAAGCAATGCCTTTTTCACGCAGGTCGCTACGCAGGCCTTCTGTGGTTTGTTCCTGCAGTTTGCTCAGCGCGGTGTCCATGTCCACTTCCATCAGGAAGTGCACGCCGCCGCGCAGGTCAAGACCGAGTTTCATCGGCTCTGCAGCAATTTTGGTTAGCCAGTAAGGGGTCGCAGGAGCGAGGTTAAGCGCAACGACGTATTTGTCACCCAGTACGCTCATCAGCGCTTCACGAGCGCGCAGTTGCGTATCGGTGGTTTCAAAGCGTGCGAGAATCGCACCCTCAGAGAGAGCCACGGACTTAGCGGTGATTTTTTCTTCTTTTAAGGTGTTCTGGACCTGGATCAGCGTTTGCTCACTGGCGGCGACGCCGCGCGCGCCAGTGACCTGAACTGCCGGATCCTCACCATATAGGTTGGGAAGTGCGTATAGCAGGCCGACGATAATCACGACGACCAGCATGATGTACTTCCACAAAGGATAGCGGTTTAACACGGTAGTTCCCTTAGGGAAAACGAAAATTACAGCGCCTTCATGGTGCCTTTCGGCAGAACGGCAGCTACGAAATCACGTTTGATGACCACTTCATTGGTATCGTTCAGCGCGATAGAGATATAGCCGGTATCAGCAACCTTCACTACGCGACCCACCAGGCCACCGGTGGTCAGCACTTCATCGCCTTTCGCGATGGAGTCCATCAGTTTCTTATGTTCTTTCGTACGCTTTTGCTGTGGACGCAGGATCATGAAATAGAAGATCAGACCAAAGACCACCAGCATCAGAATCAAAGAGTACGGGCTACCCTGCGCTGGAGCACCTGTTGCAGCTACCGCATCAGAAATGAAAAAGCTCATTAAAATTCCCTCATTATTAAATTAATCAACGTTCAAAGGTGGAACTGGTTTACCTGTGCGCTCGTAGAACTCAGTCACGAAGTGCTCTAATTTACCCTCTTCAATGGCCTTGCGTAAACCAGCCATTAAGCGCTGGTAATAGCGCAGGTTATGAATGGTGTTGAGTCTTGCGCCGAGTATTTCGTTGCAACGGTCAAGATGATGCAAGTAGGCGCGTGAATAATTGCGACATGTATAGCAATCACACTCAGAATCGAGCGCAGAAGTATCATCTTTATGCTTCGCATTGCGGATTTTCACCACGCCGTCGGTAACAAAAAGATGACCGTTACGCGCGTTACGCGTTGGCATTACGCAGTCAAACATATCAATGCCGCGGCGCACGCCTTCAACCAGGTCTTGCGGTTTACCTACGCCCATCAGGTAACGTGGTTTGTCGGCAGGGATTTGCGGGCAGACGTGCTCCAGAATACGGTGCATATCTTCCTTCGGTTCGCCTACAGCCAGGCCGCCGACAGCGTAGCCATCAAAGCCTATCTCTACCAGACCTTTTACCGAGATATCTCGTAAATCTTCGTAAACGCTGCCCTGAATAATCCCAAACAGCGCATTTTTATTACCAAGCGAATCAAAGCGATCGCGGCTACGCTTCGCCCAGCGCAGAGACATCTCCATTGAGCGCTTCGCGTAATCCCAGTCCGCCGGGTACGGCGTACATTCGTCGAAGATCATTACGATGTCAGAACCCAGATCGTACTGAATTTCCATCGATTTCTCTGGATCGAGGAAGATTGAGTCGCCGTTGATAGGGTTACGGAAATGCACGCCCGCTTCGGTGATCTTGCGAATATCCCCAAGGCTGAAGACCTGGAAACCGCCGGAATCGGTCAGAATCGGGCCTTTCCAGTTCATAAAATCATGCAGATCGCCGTGCAGCTTCATGATTTCCTGGCCCGGACGCAGCCACAGGTGGAAAGTATTGCCGAGGATGATTTGCGCACCGGTATCCTGAACTTCTTCCGGCGTCATACCCTTTACGGTGCCGTAAGTGCCAACCGGCATAAAAGCGGGCGTTTCAACTACGCCACGATCGAACACCAGGCGACCGCGGCGTGCGCGCCCGTCGGTAGTATCTAATTCAAATTTCACATTTCCTCCAGCATCAGAGAAACAGTCTGATGATTAAGACAAAAACGCCGTCGGGTTATCCGGCGGCGCAGAATTTTTGGCTATGCGCCGGGGCGCTCGTTTATCGCCTGGGGATTGTACGTTATGTACATCGCATCTCCGTAACTAAAAAAGCGATATTCAGCGTTAATGGCGGCCTGATAGGCGCGCATGGTGTGTTTGTAACCCGCAAAAGCGGACACCAGCATAATCAGCGTTGATTCCGGCAGGTGGAAGTTGGTCACCAGCGCGTCGATAACCTTGTACTGATAGCCCGGATAGATAAAGATTTGCGTATCGCCAAAGAAAGGCTCAATCAGGTCATTTTTAGCGGCATGAGCGGCGCTTTCCAGCGAACGAACTGAAGTGGTACCCACGGCAATAACGCGGTTGCCGCGCGCTTTGCAGGCCAGCACCGCATCCACCACATCCTGCGGTACTTCGGCATATTCGGAGTGCATGATGTGGTCTTCAATGCTGTCGACGCGCACCGGCTGGAAAGTCCCCGCCCCCACGTGCAGCGTAACAAATGCTTGTTCAATGCCTTTATCGCGCAGCGCTGCAAGCAGCGGTTCGTCAAAATGCAGGCCGGCGGTTGGCGCGGCTACAGCGCCCGGTTTCTGGCTATAAACGGTCTGATAAAGTTCACGGTCTGCGTCTTCATCCGGGCGGTCGATATAGGGTGGCAGCGGCATGTGACCGATGCTGTTAAGAATATCCAGCACGCTGCGCTCGTCTTCAAACTGCACTTCGAACAGCGCATCGTGGCGCGCAACCATGGTGGCGTGTACGCTTTCATCGTCGCCCAGCAATAATTCAGCGCCCGGCTTAGGCGCTTTTGAAGCGCGGATATGCGCGAGGATGCGTTTATCATCCAGCATGCGCTCCACCAGCACTTCAATCTTGCCGCCGCTGGCTTTACGCCCAAACAGGCGTGCAGGGATCACGCGGGTATTGTTAAAGACCAGCAGGTCGCCCGGGTTGAGCTTAGCGAGCAGATCGGTGAAAGTGCCATGCGTTAAATCACCGGTTGGCCCGTCGAGCGACAGCAAACGGCACGCGCTGCGGCTTGCCTGCGGATAGTGGGCAATCAGGGATTCTGGTAATGCAAAGGAAAAATCGGCAACACGCATGGCTTAAAAACTCAGACTCAAAAAGTGGCGGTACAGTCTAGTGCCAGGGGGCATTCCCTGCAACCGGTAAGCCGCCATAAAGCTCAATACGGATAAAGTAATTTATGAATTTTCTCGCCCACTTGCACCTTGCAAGCCTTGCTCAGAGTTCGCTGCTGGGCAATCTGCTGGCAGATTTTGTCCGCGGTAATCCAGATGACAGCTTTGCTCCCGATATCGTCGCGGGCATTTATATGCATCGTCGCGTAGATGTTCTAACCGACGGGCTGCCCGAAGTGACGACGGCCAAACGCTGGTTTCGCCCTGAAACACGTCGCGTCTCGCCGATTACGCTTGATGTGAT
The DNA here is from genome assembly GCA_032000125.1 of Buttiauxella sp. Classification (GTDB taxonomy): domain Bacteria; phylum Pseudomonadota; class Gammaproteobacteria; order Enterobacterales; family Enterobacteriaceae; genus Dryocola. The sequence goes on from DAMALH010000017.1 coordinate 83,197, forward strand.
GTGGGACCATTTCGTCTCGCGCCACTGGTCGAGGCTCAGCCCGCAAGTCGAGCTTGCAGAGTTTGTCGCCCACGCACGGGCAAATATCGAGCCGCACCTGCCCGACACGCCGCCACGTTTTATTAACCTGAACACTTATCTGTGGGAAGAGCGCTGGCTTGAGCGCTACAGCGACATGGCGTTTATTGCTAACGTGCTGAACGGCATGGCTTCGCGTAGACCAAAACTCGCCGCGCTGCGAGCTTCCTGGCAGGACCTTGAGGATCACTATGAACCACTCGAACAACTGTTCTGGCAGTTCTACCCGCGCATGATGGCGCTCGCGGAGCAAAAAAATTTGTAAAGGATCGCAGGCCGCGCACTAACCGCTTGCCCTTTTATAAAAAAGGGCTATTTTAACTGGTCATTTGGCAAACGCTTGTTTTTCAATAGGCAAAACCTATCTGATTAATTGGTGTAGCACGCTTGAGTTGCAGGGAAGCCAACCCCTATACTCCCCCCCGTTGCGTAAAACCCACTTTAACAAAATTAACAGGAGTACATATGGTCCTGGTTACTCGTCCAGCCCCTGATTTTACCGCCGCAGCCGTACTTGGCAGTGGCGAAATCGTTGAAAACTTCAACTTCAAAGCACACACCAACGGTAAACCAACCGTCGTGTTCTTCTGGCCAATGGATTTCACTTTCGTTTGCCCGTCTGAACTGATCGCGTTCGACAAGCGTTACGAAGAATTCCAGAAACGTGGTGTAGAAGTCGTTGGTGTATCTTTTGACTCCGAGTTCGTTCACAACGCGTGGCGTAAAACCCCTGTTGAAAACGGCGGCATCGGCGAAGTGAAATACGCGATGGTTGCTGACGTTAAGCGTGAAATCCAGAAAGCTTACGGCATCGAACATCCGGAAGCGGGCGTTGCGCTGCGCGGCTCGTTCCTTATCGACAAAGCCGGTATCGTGCGCCACCAGGTTGTTAACGACCTGCCGCTGGGCCGTAATATCGACGAAATGCTGCGCATGGTTGACGCGCTGCAGTTCCACGAAGAGCACGGCGAAGTATGCCCGGCTCAGTGGGAAAAAGGGAAAGAAGGCATGAACGCATCTCCGGACGGCGTTGCTAAGTACCTGAGCGAAAACGTTGCTAAGCTGTAATCGCTAAGCATTAAGAAAAGGCCGCGAAAGCGGCCTTTTTTATTTGCTGGATGACACAGGGCTTACGCCAAAAGTTACAAACTCCGCCATACGGCCATGGAAATATCGGGCAGCGACAGCTCACGGTTATCCAGCTTCGCACCGCCTTCCAGTTGCGTCCAGGCCTTGCCGCTTAACAGCGGATTCCACGGCAGCTTTATATCGGTTTGCTTCCCGCGGTTAACGGCCACCAGCACGCGCTCGTTTTGATAGACGCGCACAAACACCGCCACGTCGCCTTCGGCATAAACCACATGGCAACCGCCCTGGCGCAAGGCCCTGCTCTGGCGGCGCAATTTACCCAGACGCTGATACAGAGCCAGCAAATCCAGATCCCACTCGCGCTTGTTCCACGGGAACGGCTTGCGACAGAAAGGATCGTTATCGCCGTCTAAGCCTACCTCATCGCCATAATAAACACAGGGCACTCCCGGCCAACAGTAAAGCCAGACTACCGCCAGCGGCAGGCGCGCCACGTCTTTGCCGAGAATAGATTTAAAACGCGCCGTATCGTGGCTGTCGAGCTGGTTAAACATACGCAACTGCTGTTGATGGGACAAACTCGCCCGGTATTCGTCCATCCATGCCGTACAGGTCCGCGCATCGATCTGTTGTGGATCGTATGAGATATCCGTATTAGCCAGGAAACCCCATAGCGGCAGGGTAAAACCGCGATAGTTCATCGCCGCGTCTTCCGCATCAGCCTGCAACCACTGACGCGCATCGCCAAAGTGCTCCCCCAGCACGTAGGCGTCCGCTTTGGTTTCTTTCGCCGCTTTAGTGATGCCGCTGACGTGCAGCAGGTTATTCTTTGCCCCACCCTCTTCGCCCAGCATATGCACTACATCCAGACGCCAGCCGTCCATGCCCCAGGGCTCCCGCAGCCAGTGGCGAACCACGCTGCCCTCGCCCTCGTAAATCTCGTGGACCAGCTTTTCGGAGCTGTAATCCAGCTTTGGCAGGCTGGAATAGCCGAGCCAGTCCAGCGCGCGCCCGTTTTCTGAGAAGCTGTAAAAGTCACGCCACGGCGAAGCGGGGTTATGACAAGCTCCGGCTTCGGTAGCCTGGTGACGGTCAAACCACGGGTGCGTGTCTCCGCTATGGTTGAATACGCCGTCAAGCACCAGCCGCATCCCCTGCGTCTGCGTGTTTTTACGCAAACGTAACAGCGCAATATCGCCACCAAACTGCGCGTCAACGTGCCGATAATCCTGCGTGTCGTACTTATGCACGCTGGGCGCGGTAAACACCGGGTTGAGATAAAGCGCCGTGACGCCGAGCTTTTTCAGGTACGTGAGCTTTTCGCTGATGCCGTCCAGATCGCCACCGTAAAACGTTGAACCGCCCGCCTCTCCGCTTAGCGGTTCTTCCCAGTCGCGCAGAATGATTTCACGCTTCGCGGCATGGTGATAATAGACCCGATCCTGCCCGGCTTTACGCGGCTGGCTGCGGTAAAAACGATCCGGGAAGATCTGGTAGAACACCTGATCCTGCACCCACTGTGGCCCTTCATCCGGCGCATCAAAAGCAAACTGCTCCAGGCGAGCCGGAGGAATAGTCCTGAAGCCCTGCGGAGTAAACCAGCGCTGCTTATCGAGCCACAAGAGCTTAAAGCTGTAGCGGCGGCGAGGCTGCCCGCTGCTCAAGTCGATTGTGCCGCTCCATGCAACCACGCCTACATAAGGCGCGTTTTTTTGTCGCACCATAGCAATTGATGTTTCTTCGTTATCCCTTTCGCAGCGCAGTACCACGCGCTCCGGCAGATCCTCGCCTGCCAGCCAAAGGGTGATATGTAGCTTCTCTTTGCGAGTTTGCACAAAGGGCGCAACCGGCAGATGCCAGGCGTTCAACATAGTATCCTCCCCGAGTCTAAAAATTGACGCCACCTTGCCACAGCCGTGTGCCGTGTCACTCCTCATTCTCGTTTAATTTGAGGGAGGAAAGCGGGGGCGGAGAGGTTAACGGCAGGTATAAAATGAGAATCCCGCCAGAACGATGATACAGGCTGTGTGGGTATCAAAAAATATATTGGTTTTACAGTGCCGTCACTCGTATTCAACATGTGCGTTAAAACCTATAAAAATAAATATCATGCCCGTGTAGTGTCAAAGAAAACCGTCACTCTGACCCTGGACCAGAACTTTTATGATGAAGGGAAAAATCAGCGGTAATATTTCCATCATCCTGACCAGCGCCCTGAATGCCGAACTGAAATGCGCGGCGACAGTCCGCTGGAAGAAAGACAATGCCGACGCCATTACGGCTATGGATAATACAGGGGAAGCGAGCGGTTGCTTTTCCGCTAAGTGGCGAAGTTTCTGAAAAGGTATACAGCATTTACACAAGCACCGATAAAAACGTCGCATTGTCGCTACTGTCCGACATCACGTTGAACATCCCTGGAGATATCAACCAGCGTAAGGTGATTCCTTGATTGCCGGTTGAGCGAATGGGAAATCCCTCCAACCAGAACGGCTTAACCCGGAGCTAACGCTGATTGATAGCAAAGTGTAGGTACCATGACGCATGAAGCCGAAACCGATCCTTTGAAAGTGCTGGCTTCCGTATTCTGCGATGCGGATATTCACCGGCCGGCGGTAAAGGCAGCTACTGATTTTATGCTGGAGAGGTGCCGGAGGGTCTGTTAATGCCACTGCACTTACGATGAAGGTAATTGAGGGAGGCTACAAAATTGTTTAATGCAGCCTCTTAAAAAACATTATGACGCCTGTTACATAGCTGCCTTTGCATACTCCGGGGAACGAGGCCCATAGAGTAATCCGCGGGACGAACCTGCGTTTAATAAGCGGGAGCTTGTAACCCCTGATATTTCATGGGATTTATTACTGGCAGTATTTACTATTTGTTGAATGGCGGCGTTCACAACCATCGCCAGTAGGCCATTATTATAATTACTGTCATTTTCTTTGGCTGAAGCGGTGGCAGAGTTTTTCCACAATTCCTTACCCGTGCGTAAGTCCACTAATCTGGCGCTGGCGGAAACTCTGGTATCGCTGTTTATAAGCTGGTAAGAAGTACCGTATTCGTCCACAGTTAAATACAATACCGCATCCGCCCCAAATATCTGATGTAAACGGGCGGTGCTAACGGCATTAATATCTTCTGCATTTGAGAAGCCATTTTGCTTAAAAGTCTCTTCAACTACCGCAACCGGAAATACATAATACCCCCCTTCAGCTAGGGGGTAAGTCGCTACAGAGAGAAAGCTATGGCTTGCATCGACATCCGTTGAATGATTTTTAGGTAATAATACCAGAATGCTGCGAGGCTTACTTTCTTTAAATGCCGAGTAGTCTTTAGCCTGAGTCGAAGCTGGTTTTGCACAGCCCGTTAAAATAAGGCTAACCGCAAAAAATAATAGTGCAAATAATGATTTCATTTCAGACTTCCTTTGTCTCTGGCGGTAAGAAAATCGATGTAGGGAGTTGATTCAGGAAATAATGCTTTTTCTTTATTAAATTCAGCAATAGCAAGTTCCGTTTTACCTGTTTTACTGTAAAGCATAGCTAACTGAGCATGTAAACCAGGTGGAACCGGTTTAGCTGTAGCTCTTGCTTTTTCGACAATCTCCTGTAAAGCACCAATTTGCGCTTCTGATGACGAATCATTAGAATAGAAACTATACAATGTATCTTGATAATTTCCCCAGTAATATATTTTTTTGGGTTGCTGTTTTGCACATCCCACCAGTGCAACAATAAGCACCCCGAAAATAATCTTATTTATACTTTTCAACTGATATCATCCTTGTATTAGTTACCCGCAGGGTTCCAGTTACCATTATCAATTCCGGCAATCAAATTATTTACGGCTTCACGAATTGCCAGATCCAGCACTTTACCGTTCAGCGTGGAATCGTAGCTTGCCGTGCCGCCAAAGCCCACGATTTCGCGATTTGATAATGCGAACTCACCTGCTCCTTGCGAAGAAAACACCACTTCAGAGGTTTTAACATTAACTACGTTTAATGCGACCCTGGCATAAGCCAACTGAGTTTTACCTCGTCCAAAAATACCAAACAACTGGCGATCGCCCGTTTCTTTTCGACCAAACTCAGTAACATCGCCCGTAATAACAAAGGTGGCACCTTTCAGTTGCTGCCCTTTACCATTAATTTCTGCTTCATTCCTTATTTCTGCCAAATTGGCGCGATCGAGAACATTGAAATGCCCGGTCTGCTGCAAATGAGTTATCAAAATGGTTTTTGACTGATTTCCCAGCCGATCTACACCATCGGAGAAAATACCATTCATATATTCAGAACGGTTATCAAATTTTCCAACAGCTATCGGCGTACGTAGACCATGCCATTGCGTACTGGTGCTGGTGACCTTTGCGACTTCAACGGACCGGAATGATTCTGTCGCACAGCCACTTGTTAACGCTGCCACACCACAAACGCCAGCGATTACTATTTTTCTTAACATTAATAAAATCCCTTTTTAAAAAATATTATCCTCTGTAATAACAGATTAAATACTAGTAAGGCCCCGATTGAACTGCCGGCACGTCCAGTCCAGGGTTAATCGCTAGACAGATCCGCGCCCCTTAGATTCTAGCGATAATTACCATAAACAATTCAATTATTTTTTCTTATTTATTATCAGGTTAATACATAAGATCTAAAGTTTTCCGTAAAATTACGTGAAATATATAATTTCCGTAAAAAAATCCTCCTATCAATTATTTGTGACTATGAATCAGAAAGGTTCAGACAATGCTGGAGGTCACACGTAACTTATTCTGGCGTTATGCGTAAGCACAGATGTGTTAATTTTGCTGAACAGGCTGTAATAGAGAGCGGGGATGAAAACTATTGTTTGAGGTCTTTCTCAATTCACTCCGCAAGAGTGAGCAGGGTATTAATCGGGGAAGTTAATTTGAGACTTGATGCTAACCAGAGATCTAAAAAAAGCAGCGAATTAATATGGGAAAAAGACGCGATGCTACCGCACCACCGAGAATGGCATGGGCGATGGCGTTGACTGCTGTATTACCTTCCGTAGGCACTTTCGGCCTGACGCTCTGCATTTTCTCCTTCGTGTCCTTCGTCGCGATAATCTCACCCTGCGTCCGCGCGATATCTGCCGCCTGGCCGCCGATTTCGCTGATCATCCCGATTTCCTTCAGGCGGTTCTGCTCCTTCTCCTTGTCGAATATCGGGCTGATGCTGTCGTTGGCATGCCCGGTGTCGCGGCTCAGGCTCGCCACGTCCTGCTTCTGATTGTCCTTGTCGCGGATGGTGAGGGAACCATCAGCCACAGCGGCCTGAGTTGTGCCTTCGGCATGGCCTTGTCAGAACCCCACACAACTGAAGCACCACAACCTCTTATCCGCACAGAGTTTTACGACCGTATACGGTATGACTATTTTTAGCTCCAGGGAGCATGGATTTCGCAGGCAGGTTTTACGCCGGGGATGCCAGTAAAAATCAGAGTCATGCCCGACTGCATTGTCACCACCACCCAGAACAGCCGCGAACTGTGGGGCTGCGCCGAGGGTTTAAGCGTGGCGCACTTCAGCAAGAAGAAGATGAACCAGTGGATTAAGGGGTTTCCCGGTGCGCTTAATGATACCGGCGATATCCCGGTGATTAAACGTGACCGCTATGACTGCCTGAAGCGCGGCGGGGACTGACCACTAAAGTAAAAATCCCCGCTTTTGAGGGCGAGGGTTTTCTCCTTGATTACCACCACTTAGGATAATCGTTAAATGCCTCATACAATGCGCGCTTTGATTGATCAGTTAGTTTTTCCTTGCCCTGAGCTAATGTAATATTTCCTTCCAGATCTTCTCTAGTACATGACCATTCAAGCCAACCTTGAACAGAATTTACTCGCAATTCAAAAAAACCATTCATATCTTTAAGTACTGCTGTATCGCTCCTCCGCATACTATCGATAAACTCATCAAAACACTGGTATTCTATCCATAGTTGAGAGTTTATTTCGGAGTTATAGTTAAATTTTTTCACTCGGATCGTAATACTAAAATTCAACGATGGAACATGTTCATCAAGTTCCACAACATCCAGCGTGATATTTATTGGACTACTAATTTCTATATCCATTTAATGTGATCCCAAATAACGAGCATGGATAATTGTTGGCAACTCGCCAGCAGCACGAGGGGGCTTAATTTCCAATTGCCAACCATCAACAGTAATTTTCTCACTATATGGCATGTTACTTTTCGTTGCCGTGTTTACAGCAGCCTGAAAACTTCTCAGTTCTTCCTGACTAGCCAGCCCTTTCTGGCATGACGCTGAAGCCGGATTATCTGCACAGGACATGATGTTTTTTGCATGCTCCTGCGCGGCTTTTACCTGTCCGTCTTCGGTTCCGCCACCCAGAAGATTATTTTCAACCGCATTCTTCCCGGCAGCCGTGCCACCCATAATAATCCATTAACTTATTTTATTGAGTTTTGATATGTCTCTTTTTATCTCGTTATCAATAGTTGAGGTGTCTATTTTATTGATTAAAGCTTTAGCCTTTTGGAAGCTATCTATATGATCTTTTAAATTTATCATTTTGACCGTTGCCAACGCAGAGATGAGCTCGCCATCGTAATACTCCCCCGCAAGCGGATCTTCGGTGAGTATTTCTAATGTTCTTGGCATTAGTTGATCGATGCAGATCTCCTGGCGAATTGCACGACAAACATCTTCAACGGACAATTCTTCTAACGGGATATCAATGACACGCTCAAACCATTGTTCAAGCGGTGATTGTTGGTCAGCATCTTGTGTTTTATTGATATTTCCTATCAATTTGCGGAAGGTAATCATATTCCATGTCCTTTCAAAGCTGATTCAATCTTATTAATAGCATCAGTTGCACGACCATAAGCTGCTTGGGCTTCTGGGTTGTTAACGTTTTTTAACGTATCTGCATGATTTCTTAAGCCTCTGAGCGTGTTTTGCATTTCCTGCATGTGATCCCAATATCCGCCATTATCCTTAGGAACAGGATTACCATCCATATCTTTAAGTGTTCCCGTGATGTCATGATCCTTTAGTGCATTTTTTATAGTGTTATCGATTTTCTTGATCGCACTTTCTTGCTTCTGATTGAGTTTATCAACAGGTTTGTTGTCTTGCTTACCAGGCTCATTTTCTGGCGGTAGCGGAGTACCTGAACCACTACCACCATACTCAGCTTTTTCACCTTCAGTAAAATTTTTACCGGCATTAGGCCCAGCGTCCTGGTCAGTATCATCTGAAGAGCACACTCGTCCAAAGCTACATTGTGTCGCCTTATCAAGGGCATCAAAAACACCATCTAGGGCAGAAGCCATTTTGTCGTTAGCATCTTTGGTGACTTTATCACCAGGGCTAACAGGAACGCCCGGAACAGGAATTGGAGTAGGGGCTGGTACGGAGATCATATTATTCTCAACAGCATTCTTCCCAGCCGAAGCTCCGGCAGCCACACCGGCAGTATTCCCACCTGCAATCCCGCCCGCCATGCCTGAAGAGATACTCGCCAGCGTGCTCAACGTCTGCTTCTGATCTTCTGTCAGCTTCGACAGATCTTTCACATCCGGATACAGCGCTTTTGCGATGGCACCTGCGATAAGTTCACCTGATGCTCCACCCGCAGCACCAGCCGCAGCGTTGTTACCCTGAAGAGCCGCTGTCACACCGCCGAGAATGGCATGAGCGATAGCGTTGACTGCTGTGTTACCTTCCGTAGGCTCTTTCAGCAGGTGCGCCAGTTCCGGGGCAGACGCTCCCGCCAGCGCACCGGCTATATTACCACCCGCCAGCCCCTGAAGAGCTGCCGTTGCTGCCTGGATACCGCGCTGCACTGCACCACCGGTGCCCATACCTG
>DAMALH010000018.1:0-90365 GCA_032000125.1 Buttiauxella sp.
CTCGCGACCCCGACCTTGGCAAGGTCGTGCTCTACCAACTGAGCTATTCCCGCTTTGGCGTAACGCTGCAAATTCTGCATCGGTACGGGAGGCGCATTATACGAGAAATCGTTTTTGTCGCAAGCCTTTCAAACCGTTTTTTTCGCAAATTAAGTCCGAATGGTGATTTAAGCGACAAGATGATTATTTTATGCTCTTTTGGCGCAAAATTCCTTCTTCCCGGCCTCACCTTTGGGGAAGGCCAGGATGAAGCCACGCTGCGTTTAAAGCTTAATAAAATTCTCGCGATAGTAGGCCAGTTCCGCCACCGACTCGCGGATGTCGTCCATCGCCTGGTGCGTGCCCTGTTTTTTAAAGTTGGTAAGGATTTCAGGCTTCCAGCGCTTAGCCAGCTCCTTAAGCGTGCTGACGTCGAGATAGCGGTAATGGAAGTAGGCTTCCAGCTCTGGCATATATTTAAACAAGAAGCGGCGATCCTGGCCGATGCTGTTACCGCAGATTGGCGACGTGCCTGCCGGTACCCACTGCTGCAAAAACGCGATGGTCGCAAGCCCTGCCGCCCGGTCATCCAGCCGGCTTGCCTTAACACGCTCTACCAGTCCGCTGCCGGTATGGGTACGAACGTTCCAGTCATCCATTAACGCAAGCTGCTCGTCGGACTGATGTACCGCAATCGTCGGCCCTTCGGCGAGAATATTCAGATTGGCGTCGGTCACCAGAGTGGCAATTTCAATTATGCGATCCCGCTCGGGATCCAGGCCGGTCATTTCTAAATCAATCCAAATCAGATTGTTTTCGTTTCCACTCATGCTATTTTCCACCCTTCTCGCTCGTCGCCCATCCGACAGATGAGTTAATTCGTATAAAATAGTGTGTATCATAGAGGTTTTGCCCATCAGGGGCGACCAGGAGCCAGTAAGATTGAGCAAAAATAAACTCTCCAAAGGACAGCAGCGCCGGGTTAAAGCAAACCACCAGCGTCGGCTTAAACAGACCGTGGAGAAAGCCGATCCCGATGACTCTCAGTTTGGCGAACCCCGCGATGGCCGCGTCATCAGCCGCTTTGGCCAGCATGCGGATGTCGAATCGCCTGAAGGCGAAGTGCACCGCTGCAACATCCGCCGCACCATACGCTCGCTGGTAACAGGCGACCGCGTTGTCTGGCGCCCGGCAAAAGAGGCGGCCACGGGCGTTACGATTAAAGGCATTGTCGATGCGGTACATGCCCGTTCCTCCGTCCTCACGCGCCCTGATTTCTACGACGGCGTAAAACCTATCGCCGCAAACATTGACCAAATCATTATAGTTTCCGCGATCTTACCGGAGCTTTCTTTAAACATTATTGACCGTTATTTAGTCGCCTGCGAAACGCTGGACGTTGAGCCGCTGCTGGTGCTCAACAAAACCGACCTGCTGGACGAAGAAGGTCTGGCATTCGTGAATGAGCAGATGGATATCTACCGTAAAATCGGCTACCGCGTATTGATGGTGTCCAGCTATAAAGCCGAAGGGTTACAAGCGCTGGAAGCGGCACTTGTTGGCCGCGTCAGCATCTTTGCCGGGCAGTCGGGCGTGGGTAAATCCAGTCTGCTAAACAACCTGCTTGGTTTTAAAGACGACCAGATCCTGGTGAACGATGTCTCTGACAACTCAGGTTTGGGCCAGCACACGACTACCGCTTCGCGCCTGTATCACTTCCCGGGCGGCGGCGATGTTATCGACTCGCCGGGCGTGCGCGAATTTGGCCTGTGGCATTTAGAGCCGGAACAAATCACCCACGGCTTTGTCGAATTCCATGACTATTTAGGCCGTTGCAAATATCGTGACTGCCGCCATGACAACGATCCCGGCTGTGCGCTGCGCGAAGCGGTAGAGCGCGGGGAAATTGCCGAATCCCGCTTCGAAAACTACCATCGCATACTGGAAAGCATGGCGCAGGTGAAAACGCGTAAAAACTTTTCTGAAACGGATAACTGACATTTAAGCCGGGCGTCGCTAGAATCGCCCCCCTTTGTGTATAGGCCCTCAGTGGGAACATTTAGCCAGGAGGCTATTTTGTTAGACAACATCAAACTTTCGCTGCAATACATTCTGCCGAAACTCTGGCTGACCCGCCTCGCGGGCTGGGGCGCAAGTAAACGTGCAGGCTGGTTGACCAAACTGGTGATCGACCTGTTCGTGAAGTACTACAAGGTCAACATGACGGAAGCGCAGAAGCCGGATACCGCAAGCTACCGTACCTTCAACGATTTTTTCGTCCGTCCGCTGCGTGACGAAGTTCGCCCGGTCAATACCGACCCGAATATCCTTGTCATGCCCGCCGACGGCGTAATCAGCCAGCTTGGCCGCATTGAAGAAGATAAAATTTTGCAGGCCAAAGGGCATAACTACAGCCTGGAAGCGCTGCTGGCGGGTAACTACCTGATGGCGGACCTGTTCCGTAACGGCAGCTTTGCCACCACTTACCTGTCGCCACGCGACTATCACCGCGTACATATGCCGTGCAACGGTATCCTGCGCGAAATGATTTATGTTCCAGGCGATCTGTTCTCTGTAAACCACCTGACCGCGCAAAACGTGCCTAACCTGTTTGCGCGTAACGAACGTGTGATTTGCCTGTTCGATACCGAGTTTGGCCCAATGGCGCAAATTCTGGTAGGCGCAACCATCGTAGGCAGCATCGAAACAGTATGGGCAGGCACCATTACGCCTCCGCGCGAAGGCGTTATCAGGCGCTGGACATGGCCTGCTGGCGAAAGCGAAGGCTCCATTGCGCTGCTTAAAGGTCAGGAGATGGGCCGCTTTAAGCTGGGCTCAACCGTGATTAACCTGTTCGCACCGGGGAAAGTTAACCTGGCCGAGCAGCTACAGAGCCTGTCGGTAACCAAAATTGGCGAGCCGCTGGCCGTTTCCACTGAACCTGTAGTAGAGCCAGAAGTGCCGGTAAGCGAAATTCCTCAGGCGGAAATCGACGCCGAACTGGAAGCCAGCCCACTGGTGGAAAACAAACCCGAAAGTTAACAAGCCATACCCCGGCGCCCGCGGCATGGCTGCGGACGCCGGGTTCAGATAAAGGTACTGACGTGCGCCTGATAATCATTTTTCTGATGGCCTGGTGCCTCAGCACGGGCGCGTACGCCGCAACGCTCCCTGATGCGAAACAGATAACCCAGGAACTTGAGCAAGCCAAATCCGCGAAGGACCAGCCCAATCAGGCTGAAACCGTGGAAACGCTCACGGCCGCCCTCAATGCGCTTGAAGAGCACAAAGCCTCCATTGAGCGTGCAAAACAATACCAGCAGGTTATTGATAACTTCCCTAAGCTGTCGCAAGGCCTGCGCCAGCAGCTTGCCGGCCTGCGTGATGAGCCGCAAAAAGTGCCGGAAGGCATGTCTACCGATGAGCTAAACCAGGAGATTCTCCAGGTCAGCAGCCAGTTGCTGGATAAGAGCCGCCTCGCACAGCAGGAACAGGAGCGCACGCGGGAAATCACCGACTCGCTAAGCCAGCTCCCTCAGCAGCAGACCGATGCCCGTCGCCAGCTCAGCGAAATGGAGCGCCGCGTCGGTACGCAGCCGACCTCCGGCACGCCCTTAATTCAGGCGCAAAATCTGTCATTACAGGCCGAGTCGGCTCGTCTGAAGGCACAGGTAGACGAACTGGAACTGGCGCAGCTTTCTGCCAGCAACCGCCAGGAGCTCTCTCGCCTGCGCGCTGAGCTTGCGCAGAAGCAGAGCGCTGGCCTGGACGCCTATCTTCAGAGCCTGCGCAACCAGCTCAACAGCCAGCGTCAGCGAGAAGCCGAACGCGCGCTGGAAAGCACCGAGTTACTGGCTGAAAACAGCGCGAATCTGCCACCGTCGCTGGTCGCGCAGTTTAAAAATAACCGCGAACTTTCCCAGTCGCTTAACCAGCAGGCGCAGCGTATGGATCTGGTCGCCTCGCAGCAGCGCCAGGCAACCAGCCAGACGCTGCAGGTGCGCCAGGCCCTCAATACACTGCGCGAGCAATCCCAATGGCTGGGCGTCTCTAACGTGCTGGGCGAAGCATTACGCGCTCAGGTCGCCCGGCTGCCGGAGATGCCAAAACCGCAGCAACTGGATACCGAACTTGCTCAACTGCGCGTCCAGCGCCTGCATTATGAAGACCTGCTGAATAAGCAGCAGCAGTTACGCCAGCTTCGCCAGGCAAACGGCAACGAGCTGACCGCCGAACAAAACCGCATTCTGGAAGCGCAGCTCCGTACCCAGCGTGAGCTGCTAAATTCGCTGTTGCAGGGCGGCGATACGCTGATCCTCGAGCTAACCAAGCTGAAAGTGGCAAACAGCCAGCTTGAAGATGCGCTAAAAGAGGTCAACGAGGCTACGCACCGTTATCTGTTCTGGACTTCGGACGTAAGCGCGATGGGGATCTCCTGGCCGATTGAAATCCTTCAGGATTTGCGTCGCCTGGTTTCGCTCGACACCGTCAGCCAGCTTGGCAGCGCCGTCCTCATGATGCTAACCAGCCGGGCTACGCTGCTGCCGCTGTTTGCCGCGCTGATTCTCGTTGGCTTTAGCATCAGTTCACGCCGCCACTTCACCGCCTTCCTTGAACGCTCCAGCGCCAAAGTGGGCAAAGTCACCCAGGATCATTTCACCTTAACGCTGCGCACTCTGTTCTGGTCAATCCTCGTCGCCTCCCCGCTTCCCGTCCTTTGGGCTACGCTGGGTTACGGCTTGCGGGAGGCGTGGCCCTGGCCTATCGCCGTCGCCTTCGGGGACGGCGTCACCGCCACCGTGCCGCTGCTTTGGGTGGTGATGATTTGCGCCACCTTTGCCCGTCCTACAGGCCTGTTCGTCGTGCACTTTGGCTGGCCGCGCGAACGAGTTGCCCGCGCGATGCGCTATTACCTGATGAGCATCGGTTTTATCGTGCCGCTGATCATGGCGCTAATCATGTTCGACAATCTCAACGATCGTGAGTTTTCCGGCTCGCTGGGAAGGCTGTGTTTTATTCTGATTTGCGGCGCGCTGGCGCTGGTCACGCTCAGCCTGAAGCGAGCGGGAATCCCGCTCTACCTGGACAAACAGGGCAATAGCGATAACGTCGTCAACCGAATCCTCTGGAACCTGATGCTCTGCGCGCCGCTGTCGGCCATTCTGGCTGCCGCCGTGGGGTATCTGGCAACGGCGCAGGCGCTGCTGGCTCGCCTCGAAACCTCGGTCGCCATCTGGTTCCTGCTGCTGGTGATTTATCACGTGATACGCCGCTGGATGCTTATCCAGCGTCGCCGTCTGGCCTTCGATCGCGCCAAACAACGCCGTGCCGAAATTCTGGCCCAGCGCGCACGCGGCGAAGACGAGGCTGCTCACGTCCACAGCACGGAAGGGTCGGCAGAAGCGGTGGAAGAAGCAGAAATCGATCTCGATACCATCAGCGTCCAGTCTTTACGCCTGGTACGCTCGATTCTGATGCTGATTGCGCTGCTGTCGGTCATCGTACTTTGGTCGGAGATCCATTCCGCGTTTGGCTTCCTTGAGAACATCACGCTGTGGGATGTCACCTCTACCGTGCAGGGCGTCGAAAGCCTTGAGCCCATTACGCTCGGTGCCGTATTGATCGCCGTGCTGGTGCTTATTATCACCATGCAACTGGTGCGCAACCTGCCCGCGCTGCTGGAGCTTGCTCTCCTGCAGCACCTGGATTTAACGCCCGGCACGGGCTATGCCATCACCACCATCACCAAATATCTGCTGCTGCTGATTGGCGGGCTGGTCGGCTTCTCGATGATCGGTATTGAATGGTCAAAACTGCAATGGCTGGTCGCCGCACTCGGCGTCGGACTTGGATTTGGCTTACAGGAAATTTTCGCCAACTTTATCTCCGGCCTGATTATTCTGTTTGAGAAGCCGATTCGTATTGGCGATACCGTGACGATTCGCGATCTCACCGGCAGCATTACCAGGATCAACACGCGCGCGACCACCATCAGCGACTGGGACCGCAAAGAGATTATCGTGCCCAACAAGGCGTTTATTACTGAGCAGTTTATCAACTGGTCGCTGTCAGACTCCGTTACCCGCGTGGTGCTCACCGTGCCGGCACCGTCGGATGCAGACAGCGAAGAAGTGACGGAAGTGCTGCTGCAGGCGGCCAGACGCTGTTCGCTGGTTATTGATAACCCGCAGCCGGAAGCGTTCCTGGTGGATTTACAGGCGGGGATTCAGATTTTTGAATTGCGAATTTACCCCGCAGAGATGGGGCATCGTATGCCGCTGCGCCACGAGATCCATCAGCTGATTCTGCAGGGCTTTCGCGAGCACAACATCGATCTGCCGTTCCCTCCGTTCCAGATGCGTCTGGAGAATATGGGCGGCTCGCGCAGCAGAACGATTAGGTCGGCGGGAACAGGCGGCCGGACGCCGGGAAGCCTGTAAGCTTATGCCGCCCTCTCCCCGGAGGGCGGTAGCCTCAGGCCCGGTCTACCGGGAAAGCCAGCACATCGGCAAGGCTGTCTACGCCTAACGCCAGCATAACCAGACGATCCACGCCCAGCGCCACGCCAGAGCAATCCGGCAGGCCGGCTTTTAAGGCTTCAAGCAAATTCACATCGATCGGCTGCTGCGTTAAGTCGCGGGCGGCACGCTTGCGGTTATCCTGCTCGAAACGCTGCTGCTGTTCGCGGGCATCGGTCAGCTCGTGGAACCCATTCGCCAGTTCAATGCCTTTGAAATAAACCTCAAAACGCTCCGCCACGCGGTGATCTTCATTGCTGATTTGCGCGAGCGCCGCCTGGCTTGCCGGGAAGTGGTAGATAAACGCGGGCTTATCTTTACCGATATGCGGCTCAACGCCCATGGTAAACAGCAGTTGCAGCAGCGTGTCGCGATCTTCTTCTTCATCGGCAATGTTACTGAGATCGAGTTTTGCCGCCGCTTCGCGCAGCAGGGTTTTATCTGCCGATAACGGATCGATTTCCAGATGGCGCTGGAAAGCCTGCTGATAGGAGAGCGACTCGGCGGCCTCGCATTCCAGCACCTGTTGCAGCAGATCGTCCACCTCATTCATCAGACGATACATGTCGTAGTGCGGGCGATACCACTCCAGCATGGTGAATTCAGGATTGTGATGACGTCCCATTTCTTCGTTACGGAAACTGCGGCAAAGCTGGAACACCGGGCCTACGCCCGCCGCCAGCAGGCGCTTCATGTGGTACTCCGGGCTGGTCATCAGGTACAAATTAACCCCCTGAGAATGGCCGGGACCAACAAAACGGGTTTCAAACGGGACCAGATGAATATCGGTTACCGTCGCCTGGCTCATGCAGGGTGTTTCCACCTCCAGTACGCCGCGGTCGGCAAAAAAGCGCCGAATTTCCGCCATAATAGCGGCGCGTTTCAACAGGTTGGGGATGGATGCGCTCGGCTGCCAGGTGGCCGTTTCGCTCATGAGTTAATCTCCGTAGTCAAACAAGGCGAGGAAGTCTACTCGCATCCCTGAAAGGAGACAAATTTTGCGCGGCAAAAGGGAAGTAATGTTAATACCTTTCGTATTCAGGGAGGCAATTTCGTGATGTGACTCATTACTCCTGATAATTAATTGCTGCACAGAGCAGCAAAAAAATCGAACGCATCAAATTTCCTTAAAATCTCTCCGGTTATAATCCGTTACCTACAAAGGAGCAGGGAAAAAACCTTTCGCAATAGCCCCTACCATTTCGGTGGACTACCTTTGGTGAAATAAGCATTGCGAAATAACTAAAAACTGGAGGAATGTCGTGCAAATCTTTCAAGCCGATCTTGCCATTATTGGCGCTGGCGGAGCGGGATTACGAGCGGCCATTGCAGCCGCTCAGGCCAATCCACAGGCTAAAATCGCTCTGATTTCCAAAGTCTACCCCATGCGTAGCCATACGGTAGCCGCAGAAGGGGGTTCTGCCGCCGTCGCGCAGGGTCACGACAGCTTTGCGTACCATTTCCACGATACGGTAGCCGGCGGCGACTGGCTGTGCGAGCAGGACGTGGTGGATTACTTCGTGCACCACTGCCCTACTGAAATGACGCAGCTTGAGCAGTGGGGCTGCCCGTGGAGCCGCCGTGCGGACGGGTCGGTCAACGTGCGTCGCTTTGGGGGCATGAAAATCGAGCGTACCTGGTTTGCCGCAGATAAAACCGGCTTCCATATGCTCCACACCCTTTTCCAGACCTCGTTACAGTTCCCACAGATTCAGCGCTTCGACGAGCATTTTGTCCTCGACATTCTGGTGGACGACGGCCAGGCCCACGGCCTGGTTGCCATGAATATGATGGAAGGCTCGCTGGTGCAAATTCGCGCTAACGCGGTGGTGATGGCGACCGGCGGCGCGGGGCGCGTTTACCGCTATAACACCAACGGCGGCATCGTCACCGGCGACGGTATGGGCATGGCGTTAAGCCATGGCGTGCCGCTGCGCGACATGGAATTTGTTCAGTATCATCCAACCGGCCTACCCGGTTCCGGCATTCTGATGACGGAAGGCTGCCGCGGTGAAGGCGGTATCCTGGTGAATAAAGATGGCTATCGCTATCTGCAGGATTACGGCATGGGGCCAGAAACCCCGCTGGGCGAGCCGAAGAATAAGTATATGGAGCTGGGGCCGCGCGACAAAGTGTCGCAGGCCTTCTGGCATGAATGGCGCGCAGGCCGCACTATTCCCGGGCCGCGCGGCGATGTGGTTTACCTCGATTTGCGTCATTTGGGCGAGAAAAAACTCCTCGAACGTCTGCCGTTTATCTGCGAGCTGGCCAAAGCTTACGTCGGCGTCGATCCGGTTAAAGAACCGATTCCGGTACGGCCAACGGCGCACTACACCATGGGCGGTATCGAAACCGACGCCCAATGCGAAACGCGTATCAAAGGGCTGTTCGCGGTAGGCGAATGTTCTTCTGTTGGTCTGCACGGCGCAAACCGCTTAGGCTCCAATTCACTGGCGGAACTGGTGGTCTTTGGTCGCATGGCGGGGGAGCAGGCTATGCAGCGAGCCAGGGACGTGCAGCCCGCTAACGATGCGGCACTGAACGCCCAGGCAACGGACATTGAAGGCCGTCTGAAGCAGTTGGTGAATCAGGAGGGGAACGAGAAATGGTCTGGAATCCGCGATGAAATGGGCCTTGCCATGGAAGAAGGCTGCGGCATTTACCGCACGCCGGAGCTAATGCAAAAAACCATCGACAAGCTGGCAGAGCTGCAGGAGCGCTTCCGGAGAGTGCGCATCACCGACAGCTCCAGCGTGTTCAATACCGACCTGCTCTATACCATTGAGCTGGGCCACGGGCTGAACGTTGCGGAATGCATGGCGCACTCGGCGATGGCGCGTAAAGAATCCCGTGGGGCGCACCAGCGTCTGGACGAAGGCTGTACCGAACGTGATGACGTCAACTTCCTTAAGCATACCCTCGCCTTCCGGGATGCGGACGGCACTACGCGTCTGGACTACAGCGACGTGAAAATCACCACCCTGCCGCCGGCAAAACGCGTCTACGGTGCGGAAGCGGAAGCCGCCGATAAGAAGGAGACGACGAATGGCTGATGTGATGAAAACCCTTAAGATTGAAGTGGTGCGCTATAACCCTGAAACGGACAGCGAACCGCATAGCGCAGTCTACGAAGTCCCTTACGATGAGCAAACCTCGCTGCTGGATGCGCTGGGTTACATCAAGGACAATCTGGCGCCGGATCTCAGCTACCGCTGGTCATGCCGCATGGCGATCTGCGGCTCCTGCGGCATGATGGTTAACCGCGTGCCGAAGCTTGCCTGTAAAACCTTCCTGCGCGAATACGCCCAGGGGATGAAGGTAGAAGCGCTGGCAAACTTCCCCATCGAGCGCGATCTGGTGGTCGATATGACCCACTTTATCGAAAGCCTGGAAGCCATTAAGCCGTATATCATCGGTAACCCCCGCACGCCGGACCAGGGTCCTAACCCCCAGACGCCTGCGCAGATGGCGAAATACCATCAGTTCTCCGGCTGCATTAACTGCGGCCTGTGCTACGCGGCCTGCCCGCAGTTCGGTTTGAACCCTGAGTTTATTGGCCCGGCGGCGATTACGCTTGCTCACCGCTACAACCTGGACAGCCGCGATCATGGCAAAAAGCAGCGTATGGCGCAGCTAAACGGCCAGAACGGCGTCTGGAGCTGTACTTTCGTGGGCTATTGTTCAGCAGTTTGCCCGAAACACGTCGACCCGGCCGCCGCTATCCAGCAGGGCAAGGTCGAAAGTTCGAAGGACTTTTTGATAGCCACCTTAAAACCACGCTAAGGAGTGCACAATGACCACAAAACGTAAGCCATACGTCCGGACAATGGCACCCACCTGGTGGCAGAAGCTGGGTTTCTATCGTTTTTATATGCTGCGCGAAGGCACTTCGGTGATGACCGTCTGGTTCAGCATCCTGTTGATCTGTGGACTTTTTTCGCTAAAAGGCGGGCCGGAAAGCTGGGCGAGCTTTGTCGCTTTCCTGCGCAATCCCATCGTGGCAATCCTGAATCTGATAACGCTGGCCGCCGCTCTGCTGCATACCAAAACCTGGTTTGAGCTGGCACCTAAGGCCGCCAACATTATTATCAAGGATGAAAAATTAGGGCCAGAGCCGGTGATTAAAGGGCTGTGGGCGGTAACCGCGGTTGCCACGGTCGTTATTCTGTTTGTTGCTCTGTTCTGGTAAGGAGGACGTTATGATCAATCCCAATCCGAAGCGCTCCGACGAGCCGGTATTCTGGGGTCTGTTTGGGGCTGGCGGCATGTGGGGGGCCATTATCGCTCCCGTTATCATAGTGCTGATAGGCATTATGCTGCCGCTCGGCCTGTTTCCCGGTGATGCGCTGGGCTATGAGCGGATTTACGCCTTTGCGCACAGCTTAATTGGCCGCCTGTTCATTTTCCTGATGATTGTGCTGCCGCTGTGGTGCGGCCTGCACCGCATTCATCACGCTATGCACGATCTGAAGGTCCACGTGCCTTCCGGCAAGTGGGTATTCTACGGGCTGGCGGCTATTCTGACGGTCGTCACGCTGATCGGCGTTATCACACTCTGATACCGCCCTTTTCAGGTACAAGGTCTGCCTTCGTGCAGGCCTTCAGATTGCTGACAAAGAAGGAAAAAGCGTGGTTTTTACTTCTTTGTGATTAGAAGCCGAAAATCAATGGATTGATTTTCCTTGTTTTATAAATGATGACATCTTTTAGTTTTGTCATACCGGGAGGTTTGTCACCGGTCTCAAGGCCTGCCTTCGTGCAGGCCTTTTTATTTGCTTATTTCTTCTACCAGCCAGCGTGAAAAATCTGCCATTGCCGGGGTTTCCGGGCGAGATTGCAGCCTCGTTAGCCAGTAACCACCGAGATTAATTTTTATATCAAAGGGCTGCACAATCCGCTCGCTCTGGAGCAGATGGCTAAACATATCCACCGGAGCAATAGCAATACCCGCGCCGAACTGAGCCGCTTCAAGCATGGTAACGGACGAATCAAACACCATGACCCGATGAGTGGGCGAAGGAGGCTGTTCGCCCGCGGCCCGCAGCCAGTTCGCCCATTCATCACGCCTATAAGAACGCAGCAGGGTAAATCTGAGCACGTCCGCAGGATGATTAAGCTCGTTCGCCAGCGCCCGGGAGCAGAGCGGCGTCAGCGGCGCGTCGCACAAAAACGTTGCCTCCGTGTCATGCCAGGCGCCGCCGCCATAACGAAGGGTGTAATCAAGGCCTTCCGCCGCAGGATCGACCCGGTTGTTATGCGTGGAAAGATGCAGGTCGATATGGGGATATTCTCGTTGAAATGCTTCCAGCCTCGGCAGAAGAAACCCCGTCGCAAAGGTGCCCACCACGCCAATTTTGAGCTTCTCCCGCGTTAGATTTTTGGCAAAACGGTCCAGCATACCGGCAATACGATCGAAGGAGTCATTCAGCACGGGAAGCAGGTTTTCCCCTTCAGTAGTCAGCACTAACCCCCGTGACACGCGGACAAATAGCTGGCAGTGAAGCTGCTGCTCCAGCGCTTTAACCTGCTGGCTTATCGCCGAGTGGCTGACGTTTAATTCGATAGCGGCATTAGTAAAACTTAGGTGTCTTGCCGCCGCCTCAAAGGCTCTGAGCGCATTAAGCGGGATATAGCTGCGTGTCATGGGCAAATCCGTAAGAAAATCTAAAGGCTGATGCTCAATTTAATCGTTTGTTATCCGTAGTCAAATCGACCAGACTTAGCGCGTCTGAGGGGCCCGGACATCCTGTCGTGTACTTTATGGAAGAATCTCAATGTTAAAAAAATTGCTTTGCTGCGCGCTGTTACTCACCGCTTCAGGCTCGACTTTTGCCGCGACGAAAACGCTGACTGAAAAACAGATTGCCAAAGCCGTTGACGGCACTCTCGCTCCCCTGCTTAAGCAGCAGAACATTCCGGGCATGGCGGCGGCCGTTATCTATCGCGGCAAAACTTATTACTTCACCTACGGCAAGGCGGATGTCGCCCGGAACCTCGCCGTAACAAAAGAGACGCTGTTCGAACTGGGTTCGGTCAGTAAAACCTTCACCGGCGTGCTGGGCGGCGATAGCGTAGCGCGTGGAGAAATAAAGCTGAGCGACCCGGCAACAAAATACTGGCCGGAGCTGGCGGGTAAGCAGTGGCAAGGTATTACCCTGCTGCACCTTGCAACCTACACCGCTGGCGGACTGCCGCTTCAGGTGCCTGACGCTGTCACCGACGAAGCGTCCCTGCTGCATTTCTACCAAAGCTGGCAGCCGCAGTGGGCACCCGGTGCCATGCGCCTGTATGCCAACTTAAGTATTGGCCTGTTTGGTGTGCTGGCCGTCAGGCCGTCCGGGATGAGCTTTGAAAAGGCCATAACAGAACGCGTTTTACGGCCTCTTAAGCTTTCCCATACCTGGATAACAATCCCCGCCGCCGCGCAGAAAAATTACGCATGGGGCTACCGGGAAGGCAAAGCGGTGCGCGTTTCACCCGGCATGCTTGATGCGGAAACCTATGGCATCAAGTCGTCGATTGAGGATATGGCACTCTGGCTTCAGGCGAATATGCATCCACAGCAGGTGAAAGAGGCGACCCTAAAACAGGGCGTTGAGCTTGCCCAATCAAGATACTGGCGTGCAGGAAGTCTCTATCAGGGCCTCGGCTGGGAAATGCTCAACTGGCCGCTCAACCCGACAACGGCCATTAACGATAGCGACAGTAAAGTCGCCCTTGCGCCCCAGGCAACAAACGCTATCGAGCCGCCCGTGCCGCCAGTTAAAGCCTCCTGGGTCCATAAAACGGGCTCAACCGGCGGCTTTGGTAGCTATGTCGCTTTTATACCGGAGCGACAAATCGGCATCGTACTGCTGGCCAATAAAAACTATCCCAATACCGAACGCGTAAAAGCGGGCTATAAAATCCTTGAAGCTTTGCAGTAACGTAACGCGGGCCTGTCGACGGCAGGCCCTTTTTAATTTCGTATACGCCTTATCTTTTCCCCGCCGCCATCTACACTTAGCAAAAAGCTGCTAAGGAATAAGCTATGCGCATCTGGCCGATAGTCTCTGCTGCAACGGTGGCATTTTTGGTGGTTGCCTGTAGCTCCCCCACTCCGCCGCCAAACGTGACGGTGGTAAATAATTTCGATGCTAAACGCTACCTTGGGCAGTGGTATGAAATTGCCCGTTTCGACCATAAATTTGAACGCGGCCTGGAAAAGGTCACGGCGACCTACAGCCTGAGGGAAGATGGCGGCCTGCGGGTGGTGAATCGCGGATTTAACCCCGAGCGCCGGATGTGGCAGCAAAGCATCGGTAAGGCTTATTTTACCGGCTCACCGGACCGTGCGGCGCTGAAAGTCTCGTTCTTTGGCCCGTTCTATGGCGGTTATAACATCATTGCGCTCGACAAAGATTATCGTCACGCGCTGGTGTGCGGGCCGAACCGCGACTACCTGTGGATACTCTCCCGCACGCCGACGATTACCGAGGAAGTTAAACAGCACATGCTGCAAACCGCGACCCGCCAGGGCTTCCCGGTCGAGAAGCTCCTGTGGATCAACCAGGTTGATTAATGGGTACTGAGTTTCAGCCCGATAATACCGATAACAATCAAAGCCAGGCTCGCCAGACGAGCCAGGCTTGCTGATTCCCCCAGAAGCACCATACCCGTTATAGCCGCACCCACTGCGCCAATTCCGGTCCAGACGACGTAGGCGGTGCCGACAGGCAGCGTTTTCATCGCCCAGGACAGCAGCGCCACGCTGACCACCATCGCAACGACAGTCATCACGCTTGGCCACAGGCGGCTAAAACCCTGCGTGTATTTCAGCCCTACCGCCCAAACCACTTCCAGCAGACCCGCAATAACAAGAATAAACCAGGACATAATAGCTCCATTAAAGGGGCCGTCCCCGTTGAAAAAGAAGCGGTTACGGGTCGTCCCGTAGCGCTGGTGGTGAAGAAGAATAGTGTATCACTTAGAAAACAACAAAACAGGCCAAAAGCATTTTCTTGCCGCAGACGGCATCGCGCCGGCTTTCTTTAAAAAAGCTAAGCCTGGAAATAGCCTGGATTTGTTACGTAGATCAGCAATTCACTTTGCATGAAACATTTATATGATCAAAACGTTTCCCTGGGATCCTGGAAAGGCTGTAATAATGAAATTCGCGACCATTAAAAATGTATAAAATATTACTGATAGACCGATGTTACTACAGCCTGCTGGGTCTTAGACAATTAATCAACAAAAATAATACATTCTGTATCGCCGATACCGATAATTTACTTATCGCCCGCGAAAAAATCATACAGTGGCAGCCAAATATGGTTATTGCTGATTTTTCTGGCTTTTCAGGCATGCTGCATAATATTCAACAGCTATCCGCAATTTATTCTGCCTGTGGGAAATCGACCCGGCTACTGGTAATGCAAAGCGGGGAACATGCGCATATTGAAGAATATTGCCGCAAACAGGGTACGGAAGCAATTTACAGCAAAACGCTTCCTTTGCCGGAGCTTCATTCCCTTATTGAACAAACGTTAAATACGCGTCCGCCGTTCAGATACCGTCAACAGCACACGTCCTCACTGCTTACCTTACGCGAGGAGCGAGTGTTAAAATTATGGACGGAAGCGGCGAGTAACGAAATGATTGCGAAAATAATGGGTATCAGTCCTAAGACGGTCTATACCTATAAACGTAATATCCGCATGAAATTAGGCGCAGATAACCGCTTTTCTTTATTTCTATCCCATCCTCTGGATGCCTCAGAATAACGGTACGGTAACAACCACCGTACCGTCATGGGTTCGCGATTAATTCTGTGCTTTTGTTGCCGCGCCAGAAATCGCGCTACCGCCATCTGAAATATCTTCACCAACGCCGCGCGTCGTATTACATGCGGTCAGCAATGATGAGAGCACCACGAGTGAAAAGAACGCTGCAATAGTTTTCTTAATCATGACATTTTTCCTTTTTTGCCCATGTGTTTGTGTATAGCCACTTAAGCATAGCCAAAAAATGGAAACGTGAGATGCATGAAAGGTTTTTTAGGAGTTGTGGAAGTTTATTTATTGGTTGCGCGCTCAATTGCGCCGCCGAGATGCTGCAGATCTTCGCCAAAACCGCGCGTCGTATTACATCCGCTCAGAAACATCGCCAGAAAAGCGATAAAGAGGAGCGGCTTAGCCAGTCGATTCATCTTCCCTGCCTTCAAAAGCTGCGGCGCGCTAAGAAAAGCCGCGCCGCCAGACTTCACGTCTTACTTAACGCGGGATACGTATTCGCCAGAGCGGGTATCAACTTTGATGACTTCGCCAATCTGAACGAACAAAGGAACCTTAACCACAGCGCCGGTAGACAGCGTAGCAGGTTTACCGCCGGTGCCTGCGGTATCGCCTTTCAGGCCTGGATCGGTTTCAACAATTTCCAGCTCCACGAAGTTCGGCGGGGTGACCTGGATTGGACGACCGTTCCACAGGGTGACGATGCATTCAGCCTGGTCGAGCAGCCATTTAGCGTTATCGCCAATCGCTTTTTCGTCAGCGGCTAGCTGCTCGAAGGTTTCGTTATTCATGAAGTGATAGAACTCACCGTCGTTGTACAGGTAAGTCAGGTTCATATCGATAACGTCTGCGCCTTCGGCGGAGTCGGTAGATTTGAAGGTTTTCTCAACGCGGGTGCCGGTCAGCAGACGGCGCATTTTAACGCGTGCAAAGGCCTGGCCTTTACCTGGTTTCACAAACTCGCTGGATTCGACTGCGTAAGGCTCGCCTTCGAACATGATTTTAAGACCGGCACGGAAATCGTTGCTAGAATAAGTCGCCATAAGGCCCTCTGAAATTGTTAACTGGTAGCTTAGCCAAAAAATGGCACACATTGTAACCCTAAATCCCCCCCGCAGAGAAGATTGGTTGACGCAACTTGCCGATGTTATAACCGATCCCGACGAACTGCTGCATATTTTAAATCTGGGCGCTGACGAAGAGCTGCTGGCAGGCCGTGATGCGCGCCGACTTTTTGCGCTTCGCGTACCGCGAGCATTCGTTGCGCGCATGGAAAAAGGCAATCCGAACGACCCGCTTTTACGTCAGGTTCTTACCGCAAAGCAGGAGTTCATCGCAGCGCCGGGTTTTAGCACCGACCCGCTGGAAGAACAGCACAGCGTCGTACCGGGGCTGCTGCATAAGTACAGCAACCGCGCTTTATTACTGGTGAAGGGTGGCTGCGCCGTAAACTGCCGCTACTGCTTCCGCCGCCATTTCCCCTATGCCGACAATCAGGGCAACAAGCGAAACTGGCAGGCCGCGCTCGCCTACATCGTTGAACATCCTGAACTGGACGAGATTATTTTCTCCGGCGGCGATCCGTTGATGGCGAAAGATCATGAGCTGGACTGGCTGCTGAGCGAACTGGAAGCTATTCCGCATATTAAGCGGCTGCGCATCCATAGCCGTCTGCCGATTGTGATACCGGCACGCATCACCGGGACGCTCGTCGGACGTATAGCACGCTCGCGTCTGCAAACGTTGCTGGTTAACCATATCAATCACGCGCAGGAAATTGGCGATGAATTCAGGGCGGCGATGGCGAGCTTACGCCAGGCGGGCGTTACGCTCCTCAACCAGAGCGTGCTGCTGCGCGGCGTTAACGATAATGCCCGGACGCTGGCAGACTTAAGCAATGCGCTCTTTGATGCCGGAGTGATGCCGTATTATCTGCACGTGCTGGATAAAGTGCAGGGCGCGGCGCATTTCATGGTAAGCGACGATGACGCGCGGAAGATTATGCGCGAGCTGCTGACGCTGGTTTCCGGCTATATGGTGCCGAAGCTTGCCCGTGAGATTGGCGGCGAGCCGAGCAAGACGCCGTTGGACCTGCAGCTACGACAGCGTTGATTACGGCAGGCGCTACGCTTACCTGCCCTGGGTGCTTATTTGCAGGCCGGATTAGCAAAGCGCCATCCGGCATACCAGTCAGTTCGGGCACTTATAAACCTGACCGGTCATTTTACTGGCGGTCGGCGCAAAGCTCGACAGCAGGTTCTGGCTCGGGCTGCTGACGCCATAAATCACGTTGCCGCCCATTGCCGCCGCATTATTACGCAGGGCATTTGCCGCACCGCGCATAGAGCCTCCTTCATCGCCGTGCTGCCCGGATAGCCAGTTACTCTGTTCACCCGTAGCGCTGCCTAATAGCTGGCAGTTGCTGGCCGGCTTTTCCTCAACAAAACGAACGCTCTGCCCGGCCGTACTCAGTTCATTGCTGGTACTGCATCCCGCCAGCAGCAACGCTGCCACAGCCATTCCTGCTGAAACTTTTATGCGCATGTTGTTCCCCGTAATCAATGCCGTATTGAATGTAGCGGGCCATCGTTGCCCGGTAAGACCTTATACCAGACTGCGGCCCAAAAGAAAAAACCCTCAGACATTTCTGACTGAGGGCTTCTTTAATACGAGGCGTTAAGGCAATTACATCATGCCGCCCATACCACCCATGCCGCCCATACCGCCAGCAGCGCCTAAATCAGGAGCGTCGCTTTTTGGCAGGTCGGTAACCATGCATTCGGTGGTGATCATCAGGCCCGCCACGGATGCCGCGTACTGCAGAGCAGAACGGGTTACTTTGGTTGGGTCCAGGATACCCATGTCGATCATGTTGCCGTATTCTTCAGTTGACGCGTTGTAACCGTAGTTACCGTCGCCCGCTTTCACGGTGTTAGCAACAACGGATGGCTCTTCGCCGCAGTTCAGAACGATCTGACGCAGAGGTGCTTCCATCGCGCGCAGCGCAACTTTGATACCTACGTTCTGATCTTCGTTCACGCCGCGCAGTTCGCCCAGCTTAGAAGCTACGCGAATCAGCGCAACGCCGCCGCCGGCAACCACGCCTTCTTCTACCGCAGCACGGGTCGCGTGCAGAGCATCTTCAACGCGAGCTTTCTTCTCTTTCATTTCAACTTCGGTAGCCGCACCAACTTTGATTACCGCAACGCCGCCTGCCAGTTTCGCTACGCGCTCCTGCAGTTTTTCACGGTCGTAATCGGAAGTGGCTTCTTCGATCTGCTGACGAATCTGGCTTACGCGACCAGAGATAGCCGTTTCTTCACCGGTACCGTCAATGATGGTGGTGGTGTCTTTGTTGATAACGATACGCTTAGCGGTACCCAGGTCTTCCAGGGTCGCTTTTTCCAGCTCCATACCGATCTCTTCAGAGATAACGGTACCGCCAGTCAGGGTAGCGATATCCTGCAGCATCGCTTTACGACGATCGCCGAAGCCAGGTGCTTTAACCGCAGCCACTTTCACGATGCCACGCATGGTGTTAACCACCAGGGTCGCCAGCGCTTCGCCTTCAACATCTTCAGCGATGATAACCAGCGGTTTGCCTGCTTTCGCAACGGCTTCCAGCACTGGCAGCATTTCGCGGATGTTGGAGATTTTCTTGTCAGCCAGCAGGATGAACGGGCTTTCCAGCTCAACAGCGCCAGTCTCTGGCTTGTTGATGAAGTATGGAGACAGGTAGCCGCGGTCGAACTGCATACCTTCAACCACGTCCAGTTCGTCTTCCAGACCGGTACCGTCTTCAACGGTGATAACGCCTTCTTTACCGACTTTGTCCATCGCTTCAGCGATCAGTTTACCTACGGTTTCGTCGGAGTTAGCGGAGATGGTACCTACCTGAGCAATGGCTTTGGAGTCAGAGCACGGTACGGACAGCGCTTTCAGCTCTTCAACAGCGGAAGCGACAGCTTTGTCGATACCACGTTTCAGATCCATTGGGTTCATGCCCGCAGCAACGGCTTTCAGACCTTCAGTGATGATAGCCTGCGCCAGTACGGTCGCGGTGGTGGTACCGTCACCTGCAGCATCGTTCGCTTTAGAGGCAACTTCTTTCACCATCTGCGCACCCATGTTTTCGAACTTGTCTTCCAGTTCGATTTCACGCGCTACGGAAACACCATCTTTAGTGATGGTCGGTGCACCGAAAGATTTATCCAGAACCACGTTACGGCCTTTAGGACCGAGGGTAACTTTCACTGCATCTGCCAGTACGTTTACGCCACGCAGCATTTTCACACGGGCGTCGTTACCGAATTTTACGTCTTTAGCTGCCATTGTTCTTTTCCCTTAAATTCGTATGTTCAGTTTGAGTTTGCGCGCGGATTACGCTTCAACAATTGCCAGGATGTCGCTTTCGGACATGATCAACACTTCTTCATTGTCGATCTTCTCAGACTTCACACCGTAACCATCGTTGAAAATCACGATGTCGCCGACTTTCACGTCCAGCGGTTGCACGTTACCGTTTTCCAGAATGCGGCCTTTACCGACAGCGATGATTTCGCCACGAGTTGATTTACCTGCTGCACTCCCGGTCAGCACGATGCCGCCTGCAGATTTGGATTCAACTTCTTTACGCTTGACGATGACACGATCATGTAATGGACGAATACTCATTGATAGCTCTCCTTTGAGAAAGTCAGTATCAGTTGTTTAGGTAACGCCGGCCCAAATGGGTTATCGGCTGGTGACGAGAGAGATGGGGATGAGCGTTCCCCCCTTCAAGGGGGGAAAACAAAAAAATTTTCGAAAATTTAACGATCGTTGCGGTTGTCGCGATCGTGGTTGTCGAGCTGCCTGGGGCCATCGTCCTTGCGCTGGTATTCGCCATCGAAAGTCTGGCCGCCGTCGGTTCCTGCGCTAAAGCCGCCGCCGGGCGTACGCGAAAAGCGCAGATGCGGCATCAGTTTTAAGGTCAGGTGTTTTTGCACCGGCGGCAGCAACAGCAGCAGGCCGAGTAGATCCGTAAAGAAGCCGGGCAGCAACAGTAAGAAACCGGCCAGCACGATTGAGACGCTTTTGATCATTTCGGCGGCGGGACTCTCGCCTGCGGCCATCTTCTGCTGCATCAGCATGAAGTTTTTAAAGCCCTGGTTACGCACCAGCGACATTCCAATCACCGAAGTGAAGATCACCAGCACCAGCGTCAGGAAAACGCCCAGCACATGGGCTACCTGAATAAACAACGAAATCTCAATGTAGACATAGAGAAAAATAGCAATCAACGGTATCCAGCGCACCGTACTCTCCTGTAGTTAGACAACAAGCCCCTTCTGGCGCTTGTGAAAATGGGTTAGCGATAAGGCATTGCTAACAGATGGCGGCGCGATAGCCAAAGTTCAATCTAAGTACCAGGTTATTTTTCCGGAATTTTTCTTCTATTGATCGATATCACATATCGATAATAGTTATGTGATAAGGGTTTTAATAAGTGATCCAGATTGCTGCTTTTCGCTATGATCAGCATATCATCACGGCATGGAGACCGAATATGGAAATAATCGTCGGTCTATTCATCTCACGACCACACATCGTGTGCGTGAAAACGGTGCATTTATTGGCAGCTTGAAAAAGAAGGTTCACATGTTAAACAACATTCGTATCGAAGAAGACTTGTTGGGGACCAGGGAAGTACCAGCGGATGCCTACTACGGTGTTCATACTCTGAGAGCGATTGAAAAC
Organism: Buttiauxella sp.; assembly: GCA_032000125.1. Taxonomy (GTDB): domain Bacteria; phylum Pseudomonadota; class Gammaproteobacteria; order Enterobacterales; family Enterobacteriaceae; genus Dryocola. Next base: position 21,011 of record DAMALH010000018.1, read on the forward strand.
TTCTACATCAGTAACAACAAAATCAGCGACATTCCTGAATTTGTGCGTGGCATGGTGATGGTGAAAAAAGCGGCGGCGATGGCCAACAAGGAATTGCAAACCATCCCGAAAAACATCGCCAATACCATTATCCAGGCCTGTGACGAAGTGCTGAATAACGGCAAGTGCATGGATCAGTTCCCGGTAGACGTCTACCAGGGCGGCGCGGGCACCTCCGTTAACATGAATACCAATGAAGTGCTTGCCAATATCGGGCTGGAGCTGATGGGCCACCAGAAAGGGGAATACCAGTACCTTAACCCGAACGATCACGTTAACAAGTGCCAGTCCACCAACGACGCCTACCCAACCGGTTTCCGCATTGCGGTTTACGCCTCGATCATTAAACTTATCGACGCCATTAACCAACTGGGCGAAGGCTTCCAGCGTAAAGCTGTCGAATTTGAAAACATTCTGAAAATGGGTCGTACCCAGTTACAGGACGCCGTACCAATGACGCTGGGGCAGGAATTCCACGCCTTCAACGTTCTGTTAAACGAAGAGACCAAAAACCTGCTGCGTACCGCAGAGCTGCTGCTGGAAGTTAACCTTGGCGCCACGGCAATCGGAACGCGCCTGAATACGCCAGAAGGCTACCAGCACCTGGCCGTGCAGAAACTGGCGGAAGTCAGCAACCTGCCGTGCGTCCCTGCCGAAGACCTGATTGAAGCGACCTCAGACTGCGGCGCCTACGTGATGGTCCACAGCTCGCTCAAGCGTCTGGCGGTGAAAATGTCGAAGATCTGTAACGACCTTCGCCTGCTCTCCTCTGGACCGCGCGCGGGCCTGAACGAAATCAACCTGCCAGAGCTGCAGGCCGGCTCGTCCATTATGCCAGCCAAAGTGAACCCGGTTGTGCCAGAGGTGGTGAACCAGGTGTGCTTTAAAGTCATCGGTAACGACACCACCGTGACCATGGCCTCAGAAGCAGGCCAACTGCAGTTAAACGTCATGGAGCCGGTTATCGGCCAGGCGATGTTTGAATCTATTCACATCCTCACCAACGCCTGCTATAACCTGCTGGAAAAATGCATCAACGGCATTACCGCGAATAAAGAAGTCTGTGAAAGCTACGTCTACAACTCGATTGGTATCGTGACCTATCTGAACCCGTTCATTGGGCACCACAACGGTGACATCGTCGGCAAGATTTGCGCGGAAACCGGTAAGAGCGTGCGGGAAGTGGTTCTGGAGCGCGGCCTGCTGACAGAAGCTGAATTAGACGATATATTCTCGATCCATAATCTGATGCACCCGGTCTACAAAGCAAAACGCTATACGGATGAAAACGAACAATGATAATTCCGGCCAGCTAGCAACGCCTAAAGGCACGTCCATCGCGACGTGCCTTTTTCGTTTGAGGCTTACATTAATACAACAACCTATTTTCAATTCATTAAACTTCAAGGAAGCACATCATGTTTGGCGCTGAACTCGTTATCGTCCTGCTGGCGATTTATCTCGGGGCCCGGCTTGGCGGCATAGGCATTGGCTTTGCCGGCGGTCTGGGCGTATTAGTACTCACTTTGCTGTTCCAGATTAAGCCTGGGGCCATCCCCTTTGACGTCATCGAAATCATCATGGCGGTTATCGCCGCGATTGCCGCCATGCAGGTGGCAGGCGGCATGGACTACCTGGTAAGCCTCGCGGAGCGTCTGCTGCGTCGCCATCCAAAATACATCACCTTCCTCGCTCCGCTTGTCACCTGGTTTATGACCGTTCTGGCAGGCACCGGCCATACGGCGTTCTCCACGCTGCCGGTTATTACCGAGGTGGCAAAGGAGCAGGGTATTCGCCCTTCCCGCCCTCTCTCCATCGCCGTGGTGGCTTCCCAGATTGCTATTACCGCTTCGCCAATTTCCGCGGCCGTCGTTTTCTTTGCGGGCATTATGGAGCCGCTGGGGGTCAGCTACCTGACCCTGCTGGCTATCTGTATTCCGGTTACGCTGGTTGCCGTCATGCTCACCGCCATCGTCTGTAACTTCCTCGGCTGCGAGCTGAAAGACGATCCGGTGTATCAGGAACGTCTTGCCAAAGGCGAAGTGCAGCTACGGGGCAGCCAGGTCTTTACGCTGAAACCGCACGCCAAACGCTCGGTGCTGCTGTTCCTGATCGGTATCGTGGCGGTGATGTTCTATGCCACCGCGATCAGCGATACCGTTGGCCTGATCCAAAACCCGGTGCTGCCGCGTAACGAAGCCATCGTCGTGTTCATGCTGACCATTGCCACGCTTATCTGCGTCACCTGTAAAATTGACACCGGTGAGATCCTCAACGCCAGCACCTTTAAATCCGGCATGAGCGCCTGTGTCTGCGTGCTGGGCGTCGCCTGGCTGGGCGATACCTTCGTCAAAAGCCATATTCAGGATATTCAGGGCTTCGCGGGCGACCTGCTGCAAAACTACCCGTGGCTGCTGGCGGTGGTGCTGTTCTTTGCCGCCACCCTGCTTTACTCCCAGGCGGCAACCACTAAGGCACTAATGCCAGCGGCGCTGATGCTGGGGGTCAGCCCGCTCACCGCTATTGCCTCTTTCGCCGCGGTATCGGCACTGTTTGTTCTGCCAACGTATCCGACCCTGCTGGCGGCGGTAGAAATGGACGACACTGGCTCAACGCGCATCGGCAAGTACGTGTTTAACCATGCGTTCCTGATTCCCGGGGTGATTGCCATAACGCTTTGCGTCATCTTAGGCTTTATCGTCGGCGGTCTGGTTCTGTAAATCTTTCAAAGCGCGGGCGGCTTAGCGGCCCGTTGAGAGATGACAAACTTCCAGGGTGACAAAACTAAAAAGTGCCGTCATTTAAAAACAAGGAAAATCAACCCATTGATTTTCGGCTGATAAACACAAAGAAGGAAAAACCACGCTTTTTCCTTCTTTGTCAGCAATCTGGCGCGCCGCTTAGCGGCCCGTTTAGCATCCCCTTTCCTTCCATCGTGCTATAGTCTTCCGCTGTTTCCCCGTAGACGAGAAAAGCTATGTCGACTACTCAGGCCGTTGTCATTCTTTGCACCGCCCCGGACGAGGCTACCGCCCAGGAGCTTGCCTCCCTTGTGCTGGCGGAAAAACTCGCCGCCTGCGTTACCCTGTTGCCGGGGGCCACCTCGCTCTATTACTGGGAAGGAAAAATGGAACAGGAGTACGAGGTGCAGATGCTGCTTAAAAGCGATATCAGCCACCAGGAGGCGCTGCTGGCCTGCCTTAAAGCGCACCATCCATATCAAACCCCTGAACTACTGGCGCTGCCGGTTACCCACGGAGATAGTGAATACCTCTCATGGCTTTACGCATCCTTACGCTGATTTTTGCGCTCTTTAGCACACACGCCTTTGCAGGCCTGTTCGACAATCAGGGGAAAACGCAGTTTGTTCCCGTCGATCGGGCGTTTGCTTTTGATTTCCAGCAGTCCGGGGACCAGCTCAACCTGAACTGGCAGATCGAGCCCGGCTACTATCTTTATCGCCAGCAAATCAAACTCAACCCGTCGCAGGCCACCCTGGCGCCGCTGGAACTGCCGAAAGGGGTCTTACATGAAGATGAGTTCTACGGCAAAACCGAGATTTATACCGGGCAGTTGGATCTACCGCTGAGGGTGCGAACCGCAGCCCAGGGTGCAACGCTTAGCGTAACGTACCAGGGCTGCGCCGAAGCCGGATTTTGCTATCCGCCGGAGACGCGAGTGGTGCCGCTGAGCGCGGTTACGTCCTCATCACTCGCCACGGAGCAAAGTCGGCCAGACAATACCAATCCTACGCAACTGCCCTTCTCTGCGCTCTGGGCATTGCTGATCGGCATTGGTATCGCCTTTACGCCTTGCGTACTGCCAATGTACCCGCTGATTTCCGGCATCGTGCTGGGGGGTAAGCAGCGTTTATCCACCGCACGCGCCCTGCTGCTGACCTTTATCTACGTTCAGGGGATGGCGCTCACCTATACCGCTCTGGGGCTCGTGGTCGCCGCTGCCGGATTAAAATTTCAGGCCGCGCTGCAGCATCCTTACGTGCTGATCGGTCTGTCAGGGCTGTTTGTGCTGCTCGCGGCCTCCATGTTCGGGCTATTCACGCTGCAGCTACCCTCTTCGCTACAGACACGCCTTACCCTGGCGAGCAATCGCCAGCAGGGCGGTTCGGCTGGCGGCGTCTTTGCTATGGGGGCGCTTGCAGGACTGATTTGCTCGCCCTGCACTACCGCACCTCTTAGCGCCATCCTGCTTTATATCGCCCAAAGCGGGAACATATGGCTTGGCGGCGGCACGCTGTACCTTTACGCGCTGGGCATGGGCCTGCCGCTGATGCTTATTACCGTCTTCGGCAACCGCCTGCTGCCCAAAAGCGGGCCGTGGATGGAAACGGTCAAAATCGCTTTCGGCTTTGTGATCCTCGCCCTGCCTGTATTCCTGCTTGAACGTATAGTGGGAGATGTCTGGGGAGCGCGCCTGTGGGCGCTGCTGGGTCTGGCATTCTTTAGCTGGGCGTTTATCACCAGCCTCAATGCGAAACCATCATGGATGCGCATCCTGCAGATGGCGCTGCTGGGCGCCGCGCTTGTGTGTGCAAGGCCGCTGCAGGACTGGGCTTTTGGTAGTGCGATAACCGCCAGCCAGCCGCACCTGAATTTTACGCGTATTGCCAACGTCAAACAGCTTGACCAGGCGCTTAACGCTGCAAAAGGTAAACCGGTAATGCTCGATCTCTATGCTGACTGGTGCGTGGCCTGTAAAGAGTTCGAAAAATACACTTTTAGCGATCCACAGGTACAAAAACAGCTCTCAGGTACGGTATTGTTGCAGGCGGACGTCACCGCCAACAATGCGGAAGACGTGGCGCTGTTAAAAGACCTGAACGTTTTAGGCCTGCCGACGATTCTGTTCTTTGATGCCGAAGGACGCGAGCAGCCCGCCGCTCGCGTCACCGGCTTTATGAACGCTGGCGACTTTGGCACGCATTTGCGCGATCGCGCGCAGTAAACAACACTAATGTGGGATAACCCGTTGAATAACGGAGGAGAAAACCGTGCAACGCGAAGATGTACTTGAGCACGCCCTGCACGTCCTTGAACGTGAAGGCATGGCCAACGCTACCCTTGAGATGGTAGCGAATGAAGCAGACCACCCGCTCCAGGAACTCCAGCAATTCTGGCCAGACAGTGAAGCCCTGCGCTATGACGCTCTGCGCTATCTGAGCCAGCAGGTCGATGTCTGGCGCCGCCAGCTGATGCTCGACGAAGAGCTGACGCTTGAGCAAAAGCTCCTGAAACGCTACCAGGCCCTGACGGAGTGTGTCAGCAACCAGCGCTACCCCGGCTGCCTGTTTATCGCCGCCTGCACGTTTTATCCGGACGCCTCGCACCCTATTCACCAGCTTGCGGACCAGCAGAAAAAAGCCGCCTGGGAATACACGCACGAACTGCTCACGCAGCTTGAGGTGGACGATCCAACGATGGTTGCTCACCAAATGGAGCTGGTACTGGAAGGCTGCCTGAGCAAGCTGCTGGTAAAACGCAGCCAGGCCGATATCGATACCGCTCGCCGCCTGGCAGAGGATATTTTGCGCTTCGCCCAGTGCCGCAAAGGCGGTGCTTTAACCTAACCGAGCATTCCTGCCCAGGCAGAGATAAACAGACACAGCGCCATTAACCGCTGAAAACGCACCATCGCCACGGTGGTGCGAAACAGTCTGTTCACCGCCTTCCCAAGCCACGCCCAGCACATCAGACAGGCTACTGAAATAAGCAAAAACCATAGCGCCATCAGCGTGATGTCCCGCATCGCATGCTCTCCCTTAGGCGCAAACAGGCTAACCACCGCCAGCGCCATCATCCACGTCTTCGGGTTTATCACCTGTAAAGCCGCCGCCGCACGAGCGGTAAAACGCGTGTGCGCTTTGGTGGATAAATTTGCCGCCGGGGCGCGAAATAATTGCCAGCTCATCCAGCTCAGCCACAACACGCCTGCCAGACTCATGATCTGACGCACCAGCGGATACCGGCGCAACAGTTCACCCGCACCGGCTCCGGAAATCAGCACAATGGCGCTCGCTGCCAGGCAGGCACCGAACAAAGCGGGCAGCGTCGCTTTCACGCCATAGTGCTGGCTATTGGAAAGAATAAGGATATTGGTCGGCCCCGGCGTTATCGAGGCGACAAATGCGAATAACAAAAACGGCATCAGATCCACGGGGAACTCCTTTTTATCAGAGCCCTGACTGTGCCGCTATTTTATGGAAACGTCTGGAAGGTTTGTGCACAATCTGCGGTAATGCGCGGGCGTCAACCGATACGCGCGCTGGAACCAACGCCCTAAATGGCTCTGGTCGGCAAACCCTAACGCCGCCGCGACAATCGCAGGCTGCTCGCCTTTAGCCAGCATCGCCCTTGCGCGCGCAAGCCGCAGTTGGATAAGCCAGGCATGGGGCGCCATGTGAAATTCTCTTTTAAAACAGCGGGAAAGCGTAAACCTGTCCGTTGCCGTTTCACGTGCCAGATCCGACAAACCGATATTTTCACCAATGTGGGCATGGAGATAATCCCGGGCCCGGTTTGCAATCGCCGTACTTTGCACCCGTGATGAAAGGCGCTTTCGCCACTGACAATGTTCTGTAAGCTGGCCTAAAAGACTATCCATCGTGTTTTGCTGCACAATCCGCATTTCTTCGCTGTGCAGGGCATGAAAAGTGCTGCCAATAGCGCGGACAAGCTGCGGCTCGCGCGCAATAGTACGGGAAAAATGCAGCGAGTAGCTGGAGGGCACATTTTCAAACAGCCCCTGAAGCGTGCGGGTTAACCATTGCTCTTCAAGGTAGAAGGTCAGGTAGGTAAATCCCCCGGCAACCGGCGCATCGCCGTCATGAATCTCTCCTGGCTCAAGCAGGAAAACGTCTCCGGGCGTGCTGCGGTGTTTTTCACGGCGGCAGTGAAACTGCTGCGTGCCCGCAAGCGTAATGCCGACCAGATAGCTGTCATGCCAGTGGGGATCGTACGCATGCCCTTCAAAGTGGGCCCGAATGGTCTCGATGCCCGTGTCGCCATGCTGATGTAGTTCCAGCCAGTCTTCCGCCATATCACCTCCTGCATCCAGCCTGCCAGCATGCACGGCGGCTGGCAAAATTTCTGGAAGATTTGTGCAGCATAGCCGCAAAAAAGGTCAATTGCGGCTCAGATTGACGCAAAGTTAAGCGATTGAGCGCTTTTTCCTGAAATATCATTGACGCCTAAAAGCCTTTACGGTTTAATGCGCCCCGTTGCCCGGATAGCTCAGTCGGTAGAGCAGGGGATTGAAAATCCCCGTGTCCTTGGTTCGATTCCGAGTCCGGGCACCACTCTTTAAAGAAACCAGCCTACGGGCTGGTTTTTTGCTTTCTGGGCTACGCTCAATGACGGTAACGAACCCGCATCCCTTCCGCCTGTATCCTTTTGACGCGGTGCTACAACGCAATGCTATTCACGCCGGTATAAGCCACATAAGCAAAAGATAACGGGTATGATGCCTGCTTATCAGGATGACGTTACTTCTCTTAACGCCACTCAGACGATACCGTCATTTTCCGCCAATCCGCTCATGCCTTCTCTGCGTATCATCTAAATGCTCATACATAGCCGTCGAGGCAGCAGCATTCCCGCTCAAAATAGCATCGAGTATCTTTTTATGCAGCGGCAGCGACACTTCATAGTTCTCGCTGGGATCGGGGTTGGTTAACCTCATCGACATTAGCATTGTGGTACGTATCGCATAGGCAATCGGCAGTAAAAACTGATTTTGAGAGGCTTCCAGAATGGCGGTATGGAACTCGAGGTCGGCGCTGATAAATTGTTCCACGTTCCCTTTAGCGGCCGGGTTTCGCATTTCTGGCCCTTTCGCCGTCCCCCTCTTCCCTCCTGCTACACTTCAGAGTCATTATCTCTCTTCCTATTGCTCATCAGAAGGCAGGTCAACAGCATGTCCGAAAACACTTACCAACCGCCAAAAGTCTGGGCCTGGCATAAGTCAGACGCAGGACAGTTTTCTAACATCAACCGCCCGATTGCCGGGCCAACCCATGAGAAAGCGCTGCCGCTGGGCAGGCACCCGCTCCAGCTTTATTCGCTGGGCACGCCTAACGGTCAGAAGGTTACGATTCTTCTGGAAGAGCTGTTAGCGCTCGGCGTAAGCGGAGCGGAATATGATGCCCATCTGATACGTATCGGCGAAGGGGAACAGTTCTCCAGCGGCTTTGTCGGGGTAAATCCAAACTCCAAAATCCCGGCGCTGCTGGATAACTCAGCCACGCCGCCGATTCGCGTATTTGAATCCGGTTCTATCCTGCTTTATCTGGCAGAAAAATTCGGCCATTTCCTGCCTAAAGATATTGCAGCCCGTACCGAAACGCTGAACTGGCTGTTCTGGTTGCAGGGTTCCGCGCCCTACCTTGGCGGTGGATTCGGTCATTTCTATCACTATGCGCCGCTGAAAATCGAATATGCCATCAACCGCTTTGCCATGGAAACGAAACGCCAGCTCGACGTGCTTGACCGCCAGCTTGCAAACCATCGCTTTATCGCAGGCGACGACTATACCCTTGCCGATATCGCCATCTGGCCGTGGTACGGCGCGCTGGCAAAGGGCGGCCTGTACGACTCTGCCGAATTCCTCGATATCGCTTCGTACAAAAACTTTAACCGCTGGGCTGATGAAGTAGCGAATCGCCCCGCGGTGAAGCGCGGGCGTATTGTCAATCGCACCTGGGGTGATGAGCAACTGCCTGAACGCCATAACGCCTCGGATTTTGACGCCTTTACGCTATAACCTTCCTGCACAAATTAACCCGGCGCTCTGCCGGGTTACCGCCGGTTAAATATCACGCCCCCGCTTAACAAATGATAATTATTTGCATTTAAACATAGCTACGGCTATGTTTTATAGCAATTGCTATATTTGCTTACTTATCAGACGAACCAGAGGGGAAGGTATGTTCGGGAAAACAGCGGTGAACAGAAAAATCTTGCTAGCGGGCGTGATGACGACGTTGTTGCTTACTTCAATCCAGTCGTGGGCGCAGGAAAAATTTAAAGTGGTAACTACCTTTACCATTATCGCAGATATGGCCAAAAACGTGGCGGGCGAGGCGGCAGACGTTGAGTCCATTACCAAACCCGGCGCCGAGATCCATGAATATCAGCCAACGCCCGGTGATATCCGTCGTGCACAGGGCGCGCAGCTTATTTTGGCTAACGGCCTGAATCTGGAGCTGTGGTTCCAGAAATTTTATCAGCACCTTTCCGGCGTGCCGGAAGTGGTAGTTTCAACAGGCATCACGCCGACCGGTATTACCGAAGGTCCCTATAACGGCAAACCGAATCCGCACGCCTGGATGTCGCCAAAAAATGCGATCGTCTATGTGGATAATATCCGCGATGCTTTGAGCCATTACGATCCGCAAAATGCCGCGATCTATGCCAAAAATGCCGAGGCCTACAAGCAAAAAATCCAGCAAACCCTGGAACCACTGCGTAACGAGCTAAACCAAATTCCTGAAGACAAACGCTGGCTGGTAACAAGCGAAGGCGCGTTTTCCTACCTTGCCAATGATTACGGTCTGAAAGAGCTTTATCTGTGGCCGATCAACGCCGACCAGCAGGGCACCCCGCAGCAGGTTCGCAAAGTAATAGACGCTATCCGCAAAAACAATATTCCGGCCATATTCAGCGAAAGCACCATTTCTGATAAGCCAGCCCGCCAGGTGGCACGCGAATCCGGTTCCCGTTACGGCGGCGTGCTGTACGTGGATTCCCTGAGCGCGGCAGATGGCCCGGTTCCCACTTATTTAGATTTACTGCGCGTCACCACCAGCACCATTGTCAGCGGCATTACCGAAGGAGCAAAAAAATGATCTCCGGCATTTCCGTGCAGGATGCGAGCGTAACCTACCGCAACGGCCATACTGCCCTGCGCGATGCGACGTTTCGGATCCCAACCGGCAGCATTGCGGCACTGGTCGGGGTTAATGGCTCCGGCAAGTCCACGTTGTTCAAAGCCATTATGGGTTTTGTTCACCTGGCAAAAGGCAGCATCTCCATTTTAGGTATGCCGACTAAACAAGCGCTGCGTCAGAATCTGGTTTCCTACGTGCCCCAGTCCGAAGAGGTGGACTGGTCTTTTCCGGTTCTGGTGGAAGACGTCGTAATGATGGGTCGCTACGGACACATGGGCATGCTGCGCATTCCCGGCAAGGCCGACAAAGACGCCGTCGACCATGCGCTTGCTCGCGTTGGCATGAGCGATTTCCGCCATCGTCAGATTGGCGAGCTTTCCGGCGGACAGAAAAAGCGCGTCTTTTTAGCCCGCGCCATCGCCCAGAACGGCCAGGTGATCTTGCTGGACGAGCCGTTCACCGGGGTGGATGTCAAAACCGAAGAGCAAATTATCAACCTGCTGCGCGAGCTGCGCGAAGAAGGCCGCACTATGCTTGTCGCCACCCACAACCTTGGCGCAGTGACCGACTACTGCGATCACACCGTGCTGGTAAAAGGCACCGTGCTCGCCTGTGGCCCAACTCGTGAAACTTTTACCCAGGAAAACCTTGAAATCGCCTTCAGCGGCGTGCTGCGGCACATCACGCTAACCGGCCAGGAAACCAGTGTGGTAACGGACGACGAGCGCCCGTTTATTCGCGCTGTCGGACAGATAAAAGGAGACTAGCCGATGGGTATTTTGCTGGAGCCGTTCGCTTATAGCTATATGTACAACGCCATCTGGGTATCGGCGCTGGTCGGCGGCGTGTGTGCGTTCCTGTCCTGTTATCTGATGCTTAAAGGCTGGTCGCTGATCGGCGATGCGCTCTCGCACTCCATCGTGCCGGGCGTGGCGGGGGCCTATATGCTTGGCCTGCCCTTTTCTATCGGCGCGTTCTTTTCCGGCGGACTGGCGGCGGGGGTCATGCTGTTTTTAAATCAGCGTACGCGCCTGCGGGAAGACGCCATTATCGGGCTTATCTTCTCCTCGTTCTTCGGCCTTGGGCTGTTTATGGTTTCGCTTAACCCAACGTCGGTGAATATCCAGACCATAGTGCTGGGCAATATTTTGGCTATCGCCCCTTTTGATATCGTCCAGCTCGCGGTGATTGGCTTCGTTTCTCTGGCAATTCTATTGGTGAAATGGAAAGACCTGATGGTGACCTTTTTTGATGAAAACCATGCCCGCTCGATTGGCCTGAATCCCACGCTGCTAAAGGGGCTGTTTTTCACTTTGCTTTCGGTCACCACCGTTGCCGCGCTGCAAACCGTCGGCGCGTTTCTGGTGATTTGTATGGTGGTCACGCCGGGCGCAACCGCTTATCTGCTGAGCGACCGCTTCCCCAAACTGCTGATGATTTCCGTGGCGCTGGGCAGCGTGACCAGCGCGGTCGGCACTTATATCAGCTATTTTCTCGACGGCGCAACGGGGGGCATTATCGTCGTGCTGCAAACCATTTTATTCCTGATTACCTTCGTCTTTGCCCCGAAACATGGCCTGCTGGCAAACCGTAAACGCGCGCGCCTGGCGCGAGGAGTAGCCCTTTGAACCTTATCGATACGCTCCTTTCACCCTTCCAGTTCGACTTTATGATCAACGCGCTGGTAATATCCGTGCCGATCGCCATTCCCTGCGCCCTGCTTTCCTGTTTTCTGGTGCTAAAAGGCTGGGCGCTGATGGGCGATGCCATGAGCCACGCGGTCTTCCCCGGTGTGGTGGTGGCCTGGGCGATAGGGCTACCTCTGGGCATCGGCGCGTTTGTGGCGGGCTTATGCTGCGCGCTGGCAACGGGATTTTTGCAGGACAACAGCCGCATCAAGCGCGATACCGTAATGGGCATCGTTTTCTCCGGCATGTTTGGCGCGGGCCTGGTGCTGTATGTCTACCTGAAGCCGGATATCCACCTCGACCACATTCTGTTTGGCGACATGCTCGGCATCGGCCGGGCGGACATTATTCAGACGGGCATTATCGCGCTGCTCACCGCCGGCATTATCGCCCTGAAGTGGAAAGATTTTTTGCTGCACGCCTTCGATCCCACTCAGGCGCAGGCCAGCGGGCTTAATGTCAAACTCCTGCATTACAGCCTGCTGTGCATGGTGTCACTGACCATCGTCGCCGCGCTGAAAGCGGTGGGCATTATCCTGACGATTTCCCTGCTGATTGCTCCCGGCGCCATCGCCTCGCTGCTGACCCGCAGGTTTTTATCGATGATGCTGGTGGCGCTGGCCGTGGCGATTAGCGTCTCATTTATTGGGATTTATCTTTCGTTCTTCATCGATAGCGCACCCGCGCCCACCATCGTCGTGCTCTCAGCCGTGGTGTTTATCGTGGCGTTTATTTTTTCATCGCGCAGGCAGGCAAGAATGCAAGCAGGACAGCTAACTTAATAAGTTTTTCGCGGACCATATTTACAATTTATTGATAACTGTTAAGAATGGATATTATTTGAACATAGCCATGATCAATGCCCGAAGACGCTCTCAGACAGCAGATTCAGAACCTCAAAAAGCACAATGCCCGGCTCAGAAGAATTGCTCACGACGCGCGAAACAAGCTAAGTGCGGCACTGGACGGCACCGGCCTGTGCCTGTGGCAACTGGACGTGCCCAGCGGCAAGCTGGTCATTTTTAACCGCCGATGGGGATCAATGCTGGGCTATCGACCCAAAGAACTTAGCGCTCATTTCGAGGTGTGGCGTGAGCACCTGCATCCTGAAGATAAAGAGATGGTGCTGGCGGCGTTTTATAACCATCTCGACGGCAAAGCCCCGTTTTATGAAGCCTTACACCGCATGCAGGCCAAAAACGGCACCGTTACCTGGGTTCTGGATCGTGGCAGGGTGACCGAGTGGGACGACGGCGGAAAGCCGCTTAAAGTCACCGGCACCCATATCGATATGACGAAAGAAAAGCAGTATGAACAGCAGCTTGCCAGGCTCGCCAACCACGACCCGCTGACCGGCTTAGCCAACCGCCACGCGCTACAGGCGCAGTTCGATCTGATGAAAAAACTCGGGCCGCTCTGCGTGGCCTTTATCGATCTGGACGACTTTAAGAACGTTAACGACACCTTCGGTCACCGCAGCGGGGACGAAGTGCTGCTACAGCTTAGCCAGCGCCTGCGCGATGCCTGTCCGCCAGACGTCACCATTGGCCGTATCGGCGGCGATGAATTTATTCTGCTGATGCCCTGGACGCTGGATAAGCCGGAAATCGGCGACATCGCCAGACGCTGTCTGGACGCCGCCGTAACCCCCTTTGAAGTAGACAATGGCGCCGCTAACGTTGGCGCATCCATCGGTATCAATGAGTCCTGGGCAAACGACAATTTCGCCGACGCGGTGATCCGCGCCGATGAGTCGATGTACCTTGTTAAACGCACCGGCAAAAACGGCATTGCTTCGGGCGCGGTCATCCTGGCGCAGACGTAATATTTTGATGAACAGCGCAAGGCTTATCCGGCTCCCGGCTTACACCAGGTACTTATTAAACCAGTCGATTGTGCGCTTCCACGCCAGCTCCGCCGCCGCTTTATCGTAACGCGGAGTCGAGTCGTTATGGAAACCGTGATTCACGCCGGGATAAACATACCCTTCGTAGGTTTTGTTATTGGCTTTCAGGGCGGCCTCAAAGGCAGGCCACCCCTCGTTGATACGCGAATCCAGCTCGCCATAATGCAGTAAAAGCGGCGCTTTAATACGCGGCACGTCTTCCACTTTCGGCTGTCTGCCATAGAAAGGCACCGCCGCCGCCAGCTCCGGATAAGCCACGGCCGCGGCGTTGGCCACGCCGCCGCCGTAGCAAAATCCGGTGATGCCGACCTTGCCGGTCGTCGCTTCGTGGCGCATCAGAAACTCTATCGCGGCAAAGAAATCGTTCATTAATTTGTTGGGATCGACCTGCTGCTGTAGCTCGCGGCCTTTTTCATCGTTGCCCGGATAGCCGCCGACCGAGCTTAAACCATCCGGCGCCAGCGCGATAAACCCCGCTTTGGCAACGCGCCGCGCCACATCTTCGATATAGGGATTCAGGCCACGGTTTTCATGAACCACCACCACGGCAGGCGTTTTCTCCGCCGCTTTGGCGGGCTTCACAAAATAGCCTTTTACGCTGCCGTGCCCCAGCGGTGAAGGATAGTGAATATATTCCGGCAGAATATCGGGATCGGTAAACTCTACCTGCTGCGCAAAAGCGTAATTGGGTGTCAGCAGCGTGCCAAGCGCCACGGCAGAAAGCCCGCCGACGACAAACTTTGACGCCAGATCGAGAAACTCGCGCTTGCTGATTTTGCCGTGCACATAAAAATCGAAGTATTCGAGAAGCTCAGGCGGGAAATCTTTCGCTGTCATTCTGGTCATCTGCAGGCCCTTTTATCGGTGAAAGATGGTTAAATAATGGCCTGCAAACGGCGATATTGTAAACTATCCGCGCGTCACGTTAACTCGCCAGATACCAAAACATACCAGCACTAACGCGAGAGCATAGCGCCATTCCAGAATGCTTTCCTGCAGGAAAATAGCCGAAAGCACGGCGCCGGAAACGGGGATCAGGAAGTTAAACGGCGCAATCATCCCCACGCGATTATATTTCAGCAGCAGGCTCCAGAGGGCGAACGCCACGGAAGACAGCAGCGCCAGATAGCCGAGAATCGCCGCCGACTCCCAGCCGTGAAACTCAAGCCTTCCTCCGGTGAAATAACCGCCCAGGGTAAGCACCACGCCGCCTGTCGCCAGCTGCCACCCGGTCATGATCGTAGGATCGACCGTCTGCGAGATGCGTTTGCCATAAAGCGACGCGGCGGAAAGGATAAAGGCCGCCAGCACCACAAAACCGTCGCCCATCCAGCTAAAGCTAAAATCCATTAGCTGGCTGTTAAAGTTAACGACCATCACCCCGGCAAAACCCAGCACGCAGCCGACGATTTTATTCATGCTGAGCCGGTCATTGTGATAAATAAAATGCGCCAGCAGCACGCTGAAAAAAGTCCCGGTAGCGTTCATGATCGACCCCTTCACGCCGGTGGTATAAGCAAGGCCGATATAAAAGAAGATGTACTGCAAAGCGGTTTGCGTCACGCCCAGAGCCGCAAGCCGGGAAAACTGCCCGCGAGATAAGCGCCCAATCGGCTTGCCCTGCGCAACGGCAAATGCCAGCAGCAAAAGCCCGGCAATGACGAAGCGGTATCCTGCGAAGACAATTTTGCCGGGCAGATCGTCGGTGGCTATCTCAAAAATTTCATAGCCGTTCTTTATCGCCGGATAGGCGCTTCCCCACAGCAGGCAACAGAAAGCGGCGCACATCCATGCGAATTTCTTACGGGTAAACAGCGACAGGTTGTTCTCCACGTTCCATCCCTTATAAAAATAAACTGTCGTTTCAGAATTGAACATTATCCGTCAATAGAAAAAAATTGCTCGCTATTTTCCCTGCCCTTGCTGGCCGTTGCCGAAGGGGGAAAACAAAGGCGTCAGCCACCATTTCCCCCGGTCAGAGGATATTTGTGGTACAAAGTACCGGTCATTTATCTTTATTTTTCAGGACGCGCCATGGCTTTCTCCATCGACATTATTTCCTGCATCACCGACCGCTTTGTGGAACTTACCGCGACGGAAAAACGCATCGCGCAATTTATTCTTGATGACGTGCAGTCGGCAGCCACTTTACCTATTGCAGAAATGGCGCGGCTTACCGAGACAAGCCAGGCGTCAATCACCCGGTTTGCGCGTGCGATTGGCTGCAAGGATGTCCGGGAACTGAAGGTAAAACTTGCGCAGTCGCTCGCCGTCGGGCAGCGCTTTATCCTCGACGTGCCGGACCTTGAAGGCGTGCAGGGTATCTATGAAACTATCATTAACGTACTGGATATTAACCGTCGGGCGCTCGATCCCGGCTCCCTTAAAAAATCCGTCGAGTGGCTGAGCGACGCGCGCCAAATTCTGGCGATTGGCATGGGCGGCGGCTCAACGATTTGCGCTCAGGAAGTGCAGTTTCGCCTGTTCCGCCTTGGCCTGCCGGTCGTCAGCCAGAGCGACGGTTTGCTGGTCAGAATGATGTGTTCTGCCGTAACGCCAAACGACGTGGTGCTTGCGCTTTCGCTGGGCGGCTATACGCCGGAAATCATTGAAAGCGCCGCGATGGCAAGGCAGTACGGCGCAAAAGTTATTGCTATTACGCCGCAGGATTCACCGCTGGCGGCCAATGCCGATCTCGTCCTGCCGCTTATCGTGCGGGAAAACGACTACATCTTTAAGCCAAGCACTTCACGCTATGCGATGCTGGCGATGGTGGACGTGCTGGCGACCGAGCTGGCGATGGCGAATAAGAGCCAGGCAAAAGACCGGCTACGGCGTATCAAGCTGGCGCTCGATAGCCACAGAGGTGGCGTGGACAGGCAGCCTTTAGGGGATTAGTTTTTGCCCTCTTCCCGGCAGGGAGAGGGCAGGAATAGCGCCAGGATTAGACGGTAAAAGCATTCATAAACTGGCGGGCTTTTTCACGCGTCGTTTCCACGCTTTGTCCGGCGCGATACAAATCGCTGCCAAGGCCCGCGCCCGCGCAGCCCGCCTGCAAATATTCCCCCAGATTTTCAGGCGTTACCCCGCCCACCGCAAGCACCGGCACGGAAGGCGGCAGCACCGCTTTTAACGCCGCAATATAAGCCGGGCCAAAGGCTGACGACGGGAAAATCTTCAGCCACTGCGCCCCGGCCTCGAGTGCCGTAAAAGCCTCGCTGGCCGTAGCGCAGCCGGCACAAACCAGCATGTCAGCATCAACCGCCCGGCGGATCACCGCCGGATTGGTGTTCGGCGTGACCACAAGCTTCGCCCCGGCCTGTGCCAGAAAATCTACCTGCTCGATTCTCAGTACCGTTCCGGCACCAATGCACGCCTGGCTGCCATATCGGTCGACCATCTGCGGAATGCTCTGCTGCCAGTCCGGTGAATTCAGAGGGATTTCGATATAACCAAACCCTTCTTCAATAAGTGAACCCACGTGATCGCAGGCCTCGTGGGGATGAATGCCGCGTAATATCGCGACTAAAGGTTTAGCGTCTTGCATCAAGCATGCTCCTTATTCCCTGCTGAAAAGCGGCGTCGCCCGCTATTTCACCGGCTGTAATACCGGCCTTTTCAAACGCCTGGCGATAGCGGCGGCAAAGCGCTTCGCCGCCCACCAGCATTACGCTGTTTACCTTTTCCATGGCCGCCACTTCTGCGCCAATCAGCAGGCCAGAAAGCCAGTCGCTGACGGATTCAGCAGGCAGCTCGCCCAGCACCCGTGTTGCGCGTGCCTCAAAGAGCTTGTTAACCAGCATCGGGGAATCCAGCCCGCGTTGCAGGCCTGCCTGAAACGCCAGATTATCGTCGCGCTGCTCCGGTAGCCCTTTACCAATTAACGAATGGTTCATCAGAACGTGGTGTATTTCGCCCGTCATTGCGGTAGAAAAATTATTTACCGCGCCGTTCTCAACCTGCACACATTTACTGTGCGTGCCGGGCAAAACGTAGCAGGCTGCGGGCGCAAGCTGCATCGCCCCCAGCAACTGCGTTTCTTCACCGCGCATAACGTTCCGGGAGGTTTTCAAACCCGGAACAATCCACACCTGCGGTGCGACTTCATAAAGCCGTGCGCTTAGCTCATGCAACGACACCGGACATGGCAGATAAGGTACGGGCTGCCAGCCCGCATCGCTGCCGATCATGCCGGCCATCACTACCGGCACGTCGCCCGGCCTGCGCCACGGCTCAATGTATTTATCAAAAACTTCCCGCGCGGTTTGCTCCACAAGGCGGCTCACACCGCAGGGGAGTTGCAGGCTGTCCACGCACTGCGCGTCCCGATACAGCCAGGCGCGCAGGTGCGTTGAGCCCCAGTCGACGGCGATATAGCTTTCGCTCATCGTGCATTCCCCGTCGCGCGTTTACCCAGCGGCACCGGCACGGCTTCCGGCTGGTTTTCACGTTCGCGGGTGATCATTTCCAGCGCTTCTTCACGGCTCATTTTGCTGGCCGGCGTCACAAGCGTAACGATGACCGCGCAGCCCAGGCTCGCCAGCACGGACGGCACCACCGGGTTGCCCCAGAAGCTCATCCAACTGTCGTTTACCAGCACCACTAAAGAGGCTCCGGCTCCGCCGATAAGGGCCGCCAGCGCGCCCTGCCAGTTAAAGCGCGTCCAGAAGCGCCCCAGCATCGAACAAATGAACATCCCGGACATAATCATCGAAATCATCTTGGTGATATAGCCGATGATGTCGTTAGAGGTCAGCGCGAACAGCAGCGCCAGCCCAATCACCAGCACAAGGAAAATGCGCGACATGCGAATCGCTTTCTCCGGCGCGGGCATATGCCCGGTAATCAGGGTATAGAGATCGCGCAGCATAATCGAAACTGCGGCAATGGCGTCAGAACTGCCGGAAGACATGTTGGCCGACATCCCGGCAATCAGCACCGCCAGTCCCAGCACCGGCGGCAGAACCTGCGTTGCGAACAGGAAGGCAAAGCCGCTGTTTTCAAGCGCCGGGTTCATGGTGTAGGCCGCCATGCCGATAATGGCTGGCAGGAAGGAGAAGCCAAGATACAGCAGGCCGGTTATCACAAAGGATTTACGCACCGTGCCAACCGTTTTGGCAGAGTAAATACGCTGGCGGTAAGAAGGCGTCGCCAGCACGCCGACGCCGATAACCATCGCCAGTGAAAACGCCGGCAGAATACCGAGCTTATCGACCGCAAACAGGCTTTGCGCTGCCGGATCTACCGCCTGCTGGATATGGCTCCAGCCGCCCACATGATGCACGGCAAGCGCCGCCATCAGAATAAAACCGACAAACAGAATGAGCGACTGAACGGTGTCAATCCATACCACCGCCGAATAACCGCCGATACCGACATACACCACAAAGGCCGCAGCGATAATAATTTTCGCCGTATTAATATCAATACCGCTCGCCCACGCAAGATATAATCCGCCGCCAAGAATATGCGCGCCTAACCAGCCGATGGAGGCGATAAATATTAATATCGCCACCACGTTCTTAATAATTTTGCTGCCGCCGGTGTAATAAGAGATTTCTTCGCTCATGGTCATAAAGCGCATTTTACGCACCGGCGCAAATAGCCAGGCCACCAGCAAAATGCCCGTTGCGCCGCCCAGGCCATAGAGCATGCCAGCCCACCCGTTGGTGTAGCCAAAACCCACGGCGCCCACGCTCGACCCGGTTCCTACCATGGTGCCAACGGTTGAGCCGAGCGTTAAAATCATCGGTAAAGACCGACCGCCCAGTAAAAAGTCATCGCCATTTTTCTGGTGACGTGAAACATACCAGCCGAGGGTAATCATCGCGCAGGCATAAATCGCAAACCAAATTAAAAAAGAGTAATTATTCATGGCTCACTTCCAGATTAAGTGTGTTGCATTAGCTTTCTGAAAAAAGGGCACAGAAAACCCGTTAGCGCGCTCTAAGACGCACCTTTATTTATTAATGAGACAATTATTTTGGCGGGTGGCCTGTAGGCCTACCCGCCGGTAAAAACGTTATTTCACGCGCTCGGCGTTATAACAGGTCAAATCCACTTCTACTTTGCAGTCCACCACCAGATCGGCCACGCAGCAAACCCGGGCAGGCGGATGGTCGGCGAAAAATTCGCTGAACACTTTGTTAAACGACTGGAAATAGCGCGCATCGGTCAGGAAGACCTTCACGTGCACCACGTCCGCCAGGGTGTAGCCCGCGCTTTCCATGATATCCACGCAGTTCTGAATGGCGAGCCGGGACTGCTCAATAATCCCGCCTTCCACCACTTCACCCTCTTTCATCGGCGTTTGCCCGGAAACGTACAGCCAGCCGCCCGCTTCCACCGCTTTAGCAAACGGCAGGCGCTGCCCGCCGGTCCCCTTGCTGTCGCCTACTCCATAACGTTTAATGCTCATTATTGCTCCTTTACTCATGGTGGACGGCGCTGCGCTTATCCACCTAATCAACCTGTTCGTGGTTCTGACAAAATGCTAGCGGCGCAAGAACCGCCCGGCACGTCCGATAACCTGTTTATCACGGCCGTAGCTCATTACGCCATTGACCATTACCGCTTCAATTCCCGCAGCAGGCTGCTGGGGATCGCTGAAGCTTGCCACGTCGCGCACCGTTTCCGGGTCGAACATCACCAGATCGGCATAGTAGCCGCGTTTTACCAGGCCTCTTTCCGGAAGCTGGAAACGCGCCGCTGACATGCCCGTCATTTTGTGAACGGCAACCGTGAGCGGGAATAGCTTTTCATCGCGGCTGTAGTGCCCCAGCACGCGAGGGAATGCACCCCACAGACGCGGATGCGGCATCGGGTCGTTTGGCAGACCGTCTGAGCCGACCATGGTCACCGGGTAGCTCAGCACGCGCCGCACGTCGCGTTCGTCCATGTTGTAGTAAATCGCCCCGGCGGGCATCAGTAATTTTCCAGCTTCGTGAAGTGACATCGACCAGCTTTGCGCAATCTGCTGTAACGACTGCCCGGCAACTTCCGGGTGCGGTTCAGACCAGGTAATGATGATGTCGAACTCGTCGGTAATTTGCTTCATGTCCAGCGTCGAAGAGCTGGCGGAGTACGGATAGCAGTCGCAGGAAACGTCCTGCTGTTCACGCACCTTATCAAACAGTTTCAGCGTCTCAACCGTGCGGCCCCAGTTCTTCGCCCCGGCGCATTTATGGTGCGAAACCACAACCGGCACCTTGCCGTGACGGCCAATACGAAACGCCTCGTCGAGCGCTTCCAGAATCGGCTCGAACTCCGAACGCAGGTGGGTGGTATAGATACCCTTTTCTGCCGCCAGCTCCTCGGCCAGCGCCATCACTTCTTCAGTGGAGGAGTGAAACGCCGTGGCATAGGCCAGACCGGTGCTCAGCCCCAGCGCACCCTGCTGCAGCGCCTGGCGAAGCTGGCTGCGCATGGCGCCTATCTCTTCATCCGTCGCGGTGCGGAACAAATCGTCCATATGATTGTTACGCAGCGCGGTGTGGCCGATAAGCGTGCCCACGTTGACTGCCGGCGCTGCCGCTTCCACCGCTTCGGCATAGGCCGCAACCGTCGGGTAGATAAAGTGCTCAACGTCACCGAGTAAATTCATCGGGTCCGGCACGGTTCCTTTCATGCTTGCGCTCGCCGCGCTGATGCCGCAGTTGCCAACGATGACCGTTGTGATGCCCTGGCTGATTTTCGGCAGGTACGCCGGCATACGAATAACGTTGATATCGTCGTGAGTGTGGACATCGATAAAACCCGGCGCCAGTACGCGACCCGTGCCGTCGATTTCATCGCGTGCTTCACCGCTAATTGACGGGGCGATCTCAGCGATGCGATCGCCCTGAATCGCGACATCAGCGCGGTATTCCGGGCCGCCGCTGCCGTCAATGACCGTAACATTTCTGAACAGATAGTCGAACTTCATGTGTTCCTCACCCCGTTATGTTCTGGGCTAAAGTTAACCATTTACAAGTGATAAAAACAGTGGAAGACTACGCAAAATGCATAGGATTTTCTGATACTTTTATTCATAACAGCCAGATCAATATACTTATATTGTTTATTTTCATAAAGTTATAAACGATACCCAGTCTGAAAGAAAAGATAACCTTAAAGGAATTGTGTTATGAAATACCAAGATAGTAACCTCGTTCCGCATAAAGCTGCCCTGATGCACGACGCTGCCAACCTCCTTAACGAAGACGTTTGCCTGCCCGCCGCCGTCATTAAAAAAGCCGCGCTGGAGAACAATATTCAATGGATGCAACGCTATGCCGATACGCGCGGCGTTTCGCTTGCGCCGCATGGCAAAACCACCATGACGCCGTGGATTTTCCAGCAGCAACAGCAGGCGGGCGCCTGGGCCGTGGGCGTCGGCAGCGCCTGGCAGGCGAGCATCGCCATGATCGGTGGCGTAAAGCGGGTGCTGATGGTTAACCAGCTTGTCGGCAAAGCAAACATGCAGCTGGTATCGAAGCTGAAAAGCGCGTATCAGGACGTAGATTACCTTTGCTGCGTAGACAGCATCGCCAACGCTAAAACGCTCTCCGCTTTCTTTAGCGCACAACACCAGCGGCTTGATATTTTGATTGAGCTGGGCGTGCCGGGCGGACGCTGCGGCTGTCGGACCGCGGAGCAGGCGCTTGTGCTTGCAGAAGCGATTTCAGACTTGCCGGGCCTGCGTTTACGCGGCCTTGAGCTGTACGAAGGCGTGCTGCACGGCGAAAATCCGCAGCCAAAAGTGGAAGCGCTCCTGCGCGATGCGGCGGCGCTTGCCTGCCAGCTTGAGCGTTATGTGGAAGGCGAATTTATTCTTACCGGCGCAGGCTCGGTCTGGTATGACGTGGTATGTAACGTCTGGCTTGACGCGCAAAAGCCAGCGAACTGCCGCGTGGTCATCCGGCCGGGCTGCTATATCACGCACGATGCGGGGATTTATCAGGAAGCGCAGGACGAACTGATGGCCCGTGACAACGTTGCCTGCGATCTGGGCGGGGATTTAGTCTCCGCGCTGGAGCTGGTCGCCATGGTGCAATCGGTGCCGGAAAGCGACCGGGCGATTGTGAACTTCGGCAAACGCGACAGCGCCTTCGATGCGGGCTTGCCGCAGCCCGTTGCGCATTATCGCCAGGGCAAGGCGCTGGCCCTGCCTGCGGAAACTATCGAAACAACCGGCATCATGGATCAGCACGCCATGCTGAAGCTCAAGCCCGGCTGCGACGTGCAGGTTGGCGATATTCTGGTGTTCAGCACCTCCCACCCGTGCCTGACGTTCGACAAGTGGAAGGCGCTGCTGTTGGTGGACGAGCAATATAACGTGCTGGACACTTTAGAAACGGCTTTCTGATGTACATAAGGCGGACAGGCAAACGCCATCCGCCTCCTTTTTAAGCATCCGCTAACTGCTTCGCCTTCTCTTCTTCACGCTGTTGCAACTCGGTTTCCAGCATCTTCTTCTCATAAACTTTGAAGAACGGATAGTAGATCGCAAGCGAAATAAAGAAGCAGATAAACACCAGCCCGCAGGCTATCAGGTTCCAGTTAGTGGTGATTAGCGCACCCAGCGGCGCCGGAATGGTAAACGGCGGTTTTACCATCATGCGCGGGATAAGCCCGGTAATGGTAAACAGGTACACCACCACGGTATTCACCATCGGCGCAAGAATAAACGGAACGGCCAGAATCGGGTTCATGACTATCGGCGCGCCGAAAATCATCGGCTCGTTGATATTAAACAGGCCCGGAATAAACGACAGCTTGCCCAGCGACTTAAGGTAGGTTGCTTTCGAGCGGATAAACAGCACCACAAGGGCAAGCGTCGAACCGGTCCCGCCCATCTGCGCATACCACTGGAAGAACTGCTCGGTGAAGATATTCGGCAGATCGTAAGCGCTGGTGCCGGCCTGGAACAGCTCCATATTCTGCACAATCGCCTGATCCCAAAGCGGGCGGATCAGCGGGCCCATGACGGCATGTCCGTGGATCCCAAACACCCAGAACAGATCGATAAAGAACTGCGTGACGATCCCGCCAAACAGGTTAGTGCCGGTCATAAAGCCCTTCAGCGGCATAATGATAAAGCTGATGATGGCGTTAATATCGATATTCAAAAAGTGGCGCGGGATCCAGAAGATCAGCACTACCGCCAGGGTCGGAAAGAGCGCCGAGAAGGAGCTGGCCACCACCGGCGGCACGCCCTCCGGCATTTTAATCTCGATATTGCGGACTTTGATAAACCGGTAGATCTCAATGGCAATCAGCGATGAAATAATCGCGCCAAATAAGCCCTGCGAGCTTAGCGAGGTAATGGGAATATAGCGCCCGGAAACCGCCTCGCCGGCGACGGTAAGCCCTTCTTTAATATTAACCGGCACAATCATCAGCAGGGTCGCTAACATAGCCAGCAGCCCGCTGGTAATATCGTTGAGCTTGTAGCTTTTCCCCAGGAAGGAACCAATGGTGAAAGCGGCGTACAGCGACATCAGCCCGACGGTAAACCGGAAAGGAACATCCAGCATATCGCGCCAGGGCGCGATAAAGTCCATATAACCTTTGATGGGAATATTGAGCAAAATAACAAAAAACGATCCGACGATGGTCAGGGGTAAAATAGAGATAAGCCCGTTACGGATCGCCTGCATATGGCGCTGATTGCCGATGGCGTTTGCCACCGGCAGCATTTTTTCGGCCAGCTTTTCAAAGTAAGACATGCTATGCCCCCTCGAATCCGTTATTTTCAATCACCGAGCGGAACCATTGCCCCGATTTTTTCAGCGAACGCTGCTGGGTAGCTAAATCCAGGCGGTAAAAACCGTAGCGATTTTTATAAGCGTTTTGCCATGACCAGCAGTCGATAAACGTCCACATGTGATAACCCAGGCAATTGCTGCCGTCGGCCATTGCCTGATGCAAATAGCTCAGGTGTTCTTGCAGAAATTCAATCCGGTAATCGTCCTGCACCTGGCCGTTAACCAGGAACCGCTCTTCGTCCTGAATACCGATGCCGTTTTCTGAAACAAACCAGGGCAAATTGCCGTAGCGCTCTTTTACCACCATCGCGATGTCATAAAGCGCCGCCGGGTAAATCTCGATGCCGCGGGAAGTGTTCATCCTGCGCCCCGGCATGATGTATTCCTCAAAGAAACGTTCAGGCACAAAACCGTTTGGCTCAGCCAGCAGCGTTTCGCGCGCTTTTACGCGACGCGGGCGGTAGTAATTTATCCCAAGCAAATCAATTCGCGTGCGGGCAATTAACTCACAGTCGCCGGGCAGCGTTTTGGGTAACTGGCCGTGCTCTTTAAGAATGGCGATAAGCTCGTCGGGATAGCGTCCCAGTAAAATGGGTTCGTTAATACTGCGCGTATAAAAGAGATCGGCCATTTCGGCGGCCCGCAGATCCTCCGGCGTATCGCTTCGTGGATAGACCGGAATCACATCCATAATAATGCCGATCTGCCCTTCAATATCCATTTCGCGCCACGCGGCAACGGCTTTGCAGTGTGCCAGAACGATATGGTGCAGCACCTGAGCGGCACGGCGGAAATCCGTCACGTAAGGATAATGACGGGGATGCAAATAACCCGCTTCCGCAGGAATTAAGGGTTCATTAAAAGTGAACCAGTAGCGCACGCGGTCACCAAAAAGCTCGTAGCAAATACGTGCATAGCGGGCAAAAGCATCCACCACCTCACGATTTTCAAAGCCGCCCTTTTCCTGCAGCGCCATCGGCATATCAAAGTGATAAAGATTGATAAAAGGCTCGATGCCCTGCGCGTGTAATTCATCAATTACCGCGTTATAAAAATCCACCGCCTGTGGATTGACTTCCCCGTCGCCGTCAGGAATTAATCGCGACCAGGAAATAGAGGTGCGAAAAGAATTCAGTCCAATATCTTTGGCAAGCTGAATGTCTTCCCGATAATTCCGGTAAAACGTTGAGGTGTCATCCGAGGTTACACCTTCAAAAAAACGCTGATTAAACTGATGCGAGGCATAATCCCAGATATTCTCGCCCTTGTTGTCGCCCGGCGTGCGCCCTTCAGACTGCGTTGCGCTGGTTGCTGTGCCCCACCAGAAATTATCAGGAAAACGGTAATTCATGGCCTGTCCTTATTGTTGGTTTGGTAATAAAGACAAAGCGTGATCCAGTACCTTATCGCCCTGCATTGAGCCGTACTGCATCATATCGATCGCCGCTACCGGTACGCCGTGCGGCGCGGCGGCGCTGGATAAACTCTGTAGCTGAAACTTCACCTGCGGGCCAAGCAAAATAACATCGGCCTCGGTAACTATTTGCTCAAAATCGGATACCGGCACCGCCGTGATTTCCACTGCAATATCGCGGCTGGCGGCAGACTGTTTCATTTTCTCCACTAACATGCTGGTCGACATTCCCGCAGCGCAACATAAAAAGATCTTTTTCATCGTATCCCCTGACGTTATAAGCGTGATTATCCGCAACACGCGGCAAAATACATATTGCGGAGTGCGGGAAAAAGCGGCAAGTGAGGGGCAACACAGAATTGGCTTTAAGCGCTGATACTTTTTGGGGGATTAGTGGTACAACGCGATTTTACCTATAATAAACAGCAGGATACTTCTGTTACTGTAATAAAATAAAGGTGGCGCATCCCTGCTGCTTACCGATGCGTCGCCGATTTTTACTCTTCGCTTTCCGCCTTATGGATTTGCGCGATTATTCACTAAATACCTCATCCACCATGGCACTGCCCAGGCGCATTGCCGAGCAAATTCTCGGCATCCCGAGCGCGATACTTTGCCAGCTTTGCGTAACGGAGTAGCTCACCGGATGCCGATCGCTGTCGGCTTCGTTGCCCAGCCAGACCAGCGCATCTTTATGCTCCATTAAATCCGGCACGGAAGGCGGGGCCAGCCATTCATGGTAATAATGACGCGTGCGTGGAGAAGCGTTAATGTCCTCCGCCAGACGGCCAATCGCCAGCTCGCGCGCAAGCTCAAGCAGTTGCGCTGCCCGCTCTTCGCTACAAAGGCGCAGCGCATCGCCAAATGCCCCCCAACGAAGCTCCGTGAGCGCGACATAGCAGCGCCCGGCGGGGGAAAACGCAAAATAGTGCCCGGCACGCCAGCGGGCGAAAACCTGCTCGCAGTGCACCGTTCCCTGACGATACAGATCGATACTTCGCAATTGCTGTTCGAGCTTGTTCATGCGCTGTTCGAGCAGGTTCCGTACCTGACTTAGCTGCTCACGCCCTTCGGAGGAGTAATAGGCCACGCGTGCCGCAGCCGTTTCCATCTGGCTTAGGCGTTCGTGTACAAGCGTTGCGGCCAGATAGCTTTTAGCCACCGTGCCGATGAGCTGCCCAAGCCAGGCGAGAGAAGCCTCCATGCTTTCGGGCGTGGCGCTATCGATTCCCCAGTATTGCAGGCGGTTTTGCCCGGCGAACTCTTCTTTCAGGCGCTGGTAAAACGCTTTGCCCTGCTGGCTGCGCCACGGATCGCGCGCTATATCGATGCCGCTTGCAAAATCAACGACAAACTTTTCCGTCATGCATTCAAGGGTCCTGACCGGACCCGCAAGTAATAAATTGCTCATTGGTGCTCCGCCGCAAAAAGCGTCTGGATATCATCCTTTAATAAACGGGTATCTTCATGAATATACCGCGTCGTTCTTACGCATTGCAGCAGTTGGTCCTGTAGCATTTGCAACGCCTCTTCGTTTTGCAAACGCGCCACCAGGCTCTGCTGGAGATTGCTTTTTATCGCCTCAAGCGCCTGAGTAAAATCAGCAAAGAAAGAGGCCATGCCCGCCATTACAGAAATATCAATCTGCGCGACAATCGCTTTATTTAGCTGCGCCAGGAAAGAGGCGACGTGCATGTGCAGCCTGCGCTGTAAATCCGACAGCACGATAACATAGCGGCTTTGGGTCTGCGTATGCTCTTCCCAGCCCCAGTCATCGCTGTTCAGCCAGCGCGCCACCGCACCGCGCATGCCGTTCTGACGACGGGGCTGCGACACCGGGACCTCCTGATGGTCGATTACGTCGTTAAAAGCATGCTGCGCATTGAAGTTAAGCTGGCTTGCCTGGAAAGCCGGCAGGCTGATATGCGCCCGGAACCCCGAGAGCGCCAGCCCGTCCGCTACTCGTTTTTCAATCGGCTTAAGCGTCTCACGTAACCTGTCCATTAAGGAAATTTCAAGATTACTGAGCAGCAGCGCCAGCTCTTCGGTCATCGCCTGCTGCGCGACCAGCAAAATGGTTTCGCTTGAAGCGCGTATCTTATTAAGCAACAGCCGCGCGGCCTGTTCATCGGCAACGGTTATAGACTCGCAGCCCTCCTCAAAATCACGGCTGCGTGCGGCGGACAATTTAAACGAGTGTCGCGCCACGTCCTCATGCACCTTCCCATGCAGAAAATAGTCGTCGATATTCGCCTTAATACGTTTTTCGTAGCGGCCGATGAATTCCGCAATGCCGCTAACCGCTTTTTCAACGTCGGTGCGAATAATACGGCTGATATCCTGCTGACAAGTTTGCAGCAGCGCCAGGTCGTCTTCCAGCAGCCGAATATTGTTCTGCAGCTTCTCGTTCGCCACCTGTAGCCCCTGGCAACGAAAGCTAAGGTACTCTTCCGCTCCCTGAGCATAATTAAGCAGCTTCTGCGTCGCCGCACGCAGCGTGTACATGGAAGCGTTGGCATGTGCGGCATGCAGAACGGTTTTCACGGGAGAGTCGAACATCGAATCTTCCCACAGCAGATCGGCGGCATGACGAATATGATCGGTATCGGCCAGATCTGAGCTGCGCCAGCGGCGGCCCAGAGCTGCCTCGGCAAAATCCTGTACCCAGCGCTGTTCTTGAGGATCGGGCAGACGGCCGTGCTCCGCAAGCTCGAAACGAGCCCGGTTTGCCAGATAGCCCCACATGGAAGAAACCGGGAACACGTGGTCCGTTTCAATGGTGCCCTTCATTAACGTGCCGGAGATCAGCGCTTTTACCTGGTCCTCGTCGTCGCTGTTGCGATCTTTTTGATCGAACTTATTCACCAGCACGTAAAGCGGCACTGATTTCCCGGCGCCCAGAATCGCCCGGCGCACATCCTCATCGGATATGGATTTCAACTGGGTGTAATCCATTACCGCAAGCACGGCCGAAGCCTGGGAAAGCTGCTCCTGCAACATTTTTTGCAGATGAGGCTGCCCCGCTTCGTTTGGCCCCGGCGTATCCAGCAGCGTAAGCTGTCCGGACCCCTTTTGCATGCCCGCCAGATGGATGAACTCCACCTCGATGACCGGCACATGCTCAATTGCGGCATAGGCCTTGAACGGGAAAGGAACATCAAGCACGCCTGACAGGCGTACCAGATCGTTGAGGCTTTTCAGACAGTGGAAAATGGGCTGAGCCCCGAGGTAATGCTTCTCGAAGGTGCCGCCGCGCGCAATGCGCGCCAGCAGTTCATCCATATCCCGATCGATCTCCAGCCGCTGCATCAGCGCTTCGCGATCCTTCTGTTTTAATTTCTGCTGCAGCTCCCCCATCAGCGCTTCAATGGGAACGACGTGAGGAAAGTGCAGCACCGGTTCATGCTGGCCCGGCGTATGGCGAATAAGCGTCGGCAACGCTGTCATCGGCCGGTTGCGGTTTGGCAGTACCTCAGTGCCGATAATGGCGTTTATCGTCGTTGATTTACCCGCCTTCATGGTGCCGACAATAGCCAGCACCATTTCCTGCTGGGTAATTTTACGCAGCTCGTTTTGCAACATGGCCTGCTGAGCGTTAATGCCGCGGGCGCTAAATTGCAGAGGAACAACGGATGCCACGGAACGCAGGTTATTTAAGTTTTGCTCGTGCTGTGTCGCGAACGGTACGGTTTTTAAAGCGTTCAGGTTCTGTAAGGCGAGCTGTAATAGCCGCTCAGCCTCCTGACTTAATTCGAATATTGTTTGCGTGTGCATAAAAATGTTTCCTTAACTCAAATTATCCGGCTTTTATCAGAGCATTATTTTTTGGTGCTAATGCAATACCGGCTTTTATAATTACGTGAGGAAAATATTTTATTGTTCAATATCGCACCAGACCCCAACTCCGGCTTTAAATGCTGCGGCCAGACCTGCGGTAAAATAAGCGTTACGGGTAGCCTGCGGGCATAAATGTCCCGGCCAGTGTTTCTAATGAATTGATTTGGCTAAATATCCTTATTTCGATGTGTTTACCCTTTGTATCCAATAATTCCCTGATACCCTGGTAAATGCCGGAGGGTAGTGAGCCGCACAGCGTAGCGCATTTTTGTCGCTAAACCGACAATAGCGTCAGGAATCTAACAGATTATGTAATTCATAAAAATGGCTGTTTAACGCTGTGCCAATTTCATATTCATACTCCAAAAACATTCAATCAGGAATAGATCGCAGATAAATAAGTTGTCTACAGATCTTTATAACGTTCCAGGGATAAACCGCAGCAAGTCCTGCGCGTTTTACCTGGCGCCGCAGGTCATTTACATGCTGGCTTTTGCAACACGCTTTTTACCGGTTCAACCCTACCTCCGGCAGGTGACAGGAGGCGTCAGCGCAACGGGCTTATTGTTTTTTAAATCGGCCCCCATACCGACCGCCGCCTGCTTTTCCAGAAATCCCCACAAAAGCAGGGATGTTGTGTATAATATTGATACTTTTTGGCGCTTCGCCGTCATTTTCGCTGAAATCCCTGTTTTACAGTCATTTCTTCTTTTTATTCTTTTTTGAGGTTAACGATATGCAACTCCCTCATTGCCCACAATGCAATTCCGAGTATACCTACGAAGACAACGGGATGTTTATCTGCCCGGAGTGCGCCCACGAATGGAACGATGCTGAACCCGCGCCTGATGCGGATCAACTGATTGTGAAAGATGCCAACGGCAACCTGCTGGCAGACGGCGACAGCGTGACGGTTGTAAAAGATCTGAAGGTAAAAGGCAGCTCTTCCATGCTGAAAATCGGCACCAAAGTAAAAGGCATCCGCCTGGTGGAAGGCGACCATAACATCGATTGCAAAATTGATGGTTTTGGCCCAATGAAGCTCAAATCCGAGTTTGTGAAGAAAAACTAAGTATTTACTCTTCCCGACCCTCTCCCCGGAGAGGGTAAAATCTCCCGCCTCTACGCCTGGCTTGCCCGTGCCTGCGCAACTACACTTCTTTTGTACTCTGCATACAAAAGAGGAATGACCGATGTCTGTTAGCCCCTACATTTTTTTTGACGGCACCTGTGAGGAAGCGATCGCTTTTTATCAGCAGGCGATTGGCGCTCAACTGGTTTTTAAAATGACCTTTGGTGAAATGCCGGGCGATGAAGAAACCCCGGAAGACTGCGCCAGCGGTTTTAACTGGGCCGACGATAAAATCATGCACGCCAGCGTTCGCATCGGCGACCATGAAGTGATGATGAGCGATGGCAATATGTGCGCGGACAGAGTTAAACACACCGGTTACGCGTTAAGCCTTGCGACCGGGGATTTAGCCGAAGGGCAACGCTGGTTTGATAATCTTGCGGAAGGCGGAGACGTCACTATGCCGTGGGGAGAAACCTTCTGGGCCGAAGGATTCGGTATGTTAACGGATAAATTCGGCATACCCTGGATGATTAACGTCGCAAAACCTATGTAATACGCCACTACCTGACGTTAAGGCTTGCTACAGCGAGCCTTAAATCATGCCCGGCTTAAAAACGCTTTTAGCCCCCGCGGATAAATCCTTTCTGTTTTATCACTTTTTATATTTTACGCATTAGTAATTATCATTATTGCGCTGATTATTATTCCGGGAAAGTCGAGCATTATCATTGTTTGCACTCAAAGCTAAAACGACCTTTGGTTATGAATAGAGAATATATTCTGCACGACAGCGCGACATCAATGCCCGCAGCCGATCTCAATAGTTATATTACTTATACTAATGACAGTTTTATCGACCTCAGCGCCTTTTCCGGCGCTACATTAATTGGCTGATAATAAAAAGCTGACATAAAATGGCGATAATTATCGCGCGCGCTTGGTAGAAGCGGCATCTTTTTTTGGCTAGCGCGACACCGCCCATTCCCTCGGCACTTCCCAGGGCTTATGGAAATAGCGCTGTAAAGCTTGCGGGGTGTAGCTGCCTGTCAGCCATTCCCCGCTGTCCGCAGATTGATACGGCAGCAGCGAGCCTCCCTTCAGGCGCTCAACCGCCGATCGATGAATCATCATAGAAGAGGTCAGCGGCGGCGGCAGCCGACGGGGCGCGATGCGCTGCCATGTCGTGGGCGGAAACCATTCGCAGTGCAAACGCCCAAATAGATCGGCATGCATCTCGCTGGGTAAAAGGTGCATGCCCAGATCGTCGAGCGCGTCGTGCAGCCACAAATAAGCGCCGTTCGATAATCCGCACTCCCCAGCAAAGCAGTTGTAGCCGCCTCCCACATCCTGGTGAATACCGGGGAACATGACCTGAACGATGCGATCCCGGCTATCCCACACGGCGGGCGCCAAATCGACACGCTGTTCGTCTATGGCGATAGCCTGCAAACCGTACTTTACTCGTGGATGAAGCGCGTTATTACTGAAACGGAAAACCGCCGTTCGCCCGTCGTTAACGTATTCAGGTATTCCCAGATGGCCTACCGTTTCCCATACCGCCACGGCCTCTACGGGTACGCCGGTCGTCATGCAGGCGGGGTCCACGCTGTCGCAAAAAAACGCCGGAAAATCTCTTAGTACCGCGCCAAGCAGACGGTCGTTTACGCTTGTGGTATGCGAGCGGTGCTGCGCCCAGACGGATGAGGCCAACCGCCAGCACACTTCTTTGTTCGCCTCATCGAGCCGTAGCCTGTCCCGGTTTAACAGGCCCTTATCTATTATCAGATTAGCCAGCATGCGCGCCGTCCATGCGCCCTGGCTGAACCCGACCAGATAGATGCGGTCACCCGGCTGCCAGTGGCGACTGATAAAGGTATAGCCGCGCACCACAGGCGTAATAAAATTAGCGCCGAACGCGCTGCCCATCAGCCTGACAAAGCCGTTATGCGGATCGCCCACGCCGTAAATGTACTTTGCGACCTGCGCCACCTCACCATGGCCGTCAACCCAGGTTTTTTCCTGTTCATTCGCAAGCAACAGGCTTTGTTTATCCACCAGCCCTTTCATGTCGATAAATAGCTGGTAAACGTTGCTGACCGTCGCCGTTTCTTCCACCTGCTCTTCAAACCCCGGAGCCGCCCACACCCCGTCCGCACAAAAAATTATATTTTTGCTCACTGTTTATGCCTCCCCAGAGGTGCCCCTCTAGCAAACGCAAAAACAAGCCGCGCCACAATACGACAAATAGCTGATTAGACTGGCGACTTTGCGTTAACCCGCCTCGCATCCCCGGTACTCTTCATCTGTTCGAAACCTGGATTTAACGAAAATGACACGTTCCGTCGGCACGATAGGGCAACTTTTCAAGGAGGCCGCGTATGCAAACGATTATCCGCGTCAACAAACTGAGCAAAACTTTTAACCAACGCCAGGCGCTATGTACGGTGGATCTGGAGGTGAATGAAGGTGAGATGGTCGCTCTGCTGGGGCCGTCCGGCTCAGGCAAATCCACCCTCTTACGTCACCTGAGCGGTTTGATTACCTCAGATAAGGCGTCGGAAAGCCATGTCGAGCTGCTCGGCCGTACGGTACAAAAATCTGGCCGCCTGGCGAGCGATATCCGCAGAAGCCGCACCCAAACCGGCTACATCTTCCAGCAGTTCAACCTGGTCAACCGCCTGACGGTGCTCGAAAACGTGCTGACTGGCGCGCTGGGCTCCACGCCGTTCTGGCGCACCTGCTTTAACTGGTTCACCCGCGAACAAAAACAACGCGCGCTGCAGGCGCTGACCCGCGTCGGCATGGCGCAGTTTGCCTGGCAGCGCGTCTCCACCCTGTCCGGTGGACAACAGCAGCGCGTGGCGATTGCCCGGGCGCTGATGCAGCAGGCGAAAGTCATTCTTGCCGATGAGCCAATTGCCTCGCTGGACCCGGAATCCGCCCGCATCGTGATGGAAACCCTGCGCGACATTAACCGTCTGGACGGTATCACCGTAGTGGTGACGCTGCACCAGGTGGACTACGCCCTGCGCTACTGCGAACGCATCGTCGCGCTGCGCCAGGGGCACGTGTTTTACGACGGAAGCAGCTCAGCGTTCGACAACGAACGGCTGGGAAATCTCTATCGCAGCATGGCTCGCGTCGATGCCGTCGCTGCGTAACACTTTTATCGACTCAAGGAACTGTCATGAGCTACAAAGCCGTTAAGGCCCTCGCCTTTACCAGCCTGTTAAGCGTCAGTGCTCTACTCAACGCAGCCCATGCGGATGAGCAAGAGAAGTCCCTGAACTTCGGCATTATCTCTACCGAATCCCAGCAAAACCTGAAACCCCAGTGGGACCCGTTCCTGAAGGATATGGAGAAGAAGCTGGGCGTGAAGGTGAATGCATTCTTTGCGCCGGACTACGCGGGAATCATCCAGGGCATGCGTTTTAACAAAGTGGATATCGCCTGGTACGGCAACCTGTCCGCCATGGAAGCGGTGGACCGCGCTAACGGGCAGGTCTTCGCGCAAACCGTAGCGGCGGACGGCTCGCCTGGCTACTGGAGCGTGCTGATCGTCAACAAAGACAGCCCGATCAACAACCTCAATGACATGCTGGCGAAGCGTAAAGATCTGACCTTCGGCAACGGCGATCCTAACTCCACCTCAGGCTACCTCGTCCCCGGCTATTACGTGTTTGCCAAGAACAACGTGGCCGTGAGCGACTTCAAACGCTCGGTCAACGCCAACCACGAAACCAACGCGCTGGCCGTGGCTAACAAGCAGGTGGACGTGGCGACTAACAATACCGAAAACATGGATCGCCTGAAGATCACCGCACCGGAGAAGTTTAAGGATCTGAAGGTTATCTGGAAATCGCCGCTGATCCCGGGCGATCCGATCGTGTGGCGTAAAAACCTCTCCGAAGCCACCAAAGATAAAGTTTATGACTTCTTTATGTCCTACGGCAAAACCCCGGAAGAAGCCCAGGTACTAAAAGGCCTGACGTGGGCGCCGTTCCGCCCGTCCAGCGACCTGCAACTGGTGCCGATTCGCCAGCTCGCGCTGTTCAAGCGGATGCAGGGCGTGAAGGACAACAAAGGGCTGGATGAAAAAGACAAAACCATCAAGGTCGCCGCGCTGCAAAACCAGTTAAGCGATTTGGATCGCCTGACCGCTGCGCTCAGCGCGATGAGCAGCGTGAATAAAGCGGTGCAGTAATTTTGCCCCTCACCCCGACCCTCGCCCCATAGGGGTGAGGGTAAAAATAACGGAGCACCTCATGCAACAAACGATACAGGTCGCCGTACCAAAACGTAGCTGGTTCGTACAGCTATGCTGGGGGATTTTACTGGCCGTTTTAATCGTCTCCTGGCAGGGGGCGGAAATGGCGCCGCTCACCCTGTTCCGCGACGCGGGCAACATGGCAACCTTCGCCGCCGACTTCTTCCCGCCCGATTTCAGCCAGTGGCAGCTCTATCTGAGTGAAATGGGCATCACGCTGCAAATTGCCGTCTGGGGCACCGCCCTGTCCATTCTGCTGTCCATTCCCTGCGGCCTGATGTGCGCCGATAACCTCGTCCCCTGGTGGGTTTACCAGCCGATGCGCCGTTTGATGGACGCCTGTCGCGCCATCAACGAAATGGTGTTTGCGATGCTGTTCGTGGTGGCCGTTGGGCTTGGGCCTTTTGCCGGCGTGCTGGCGCTGTTTATTCATACCACCGGCGTGCTCTCTAAGCTGCTGTCTGAAGCGGTGGAAGCTATCGAACCCGGCCCGGTAGAAGGGATTCGCGCCACCGGCGCCAGCAAGCTTGAAGAAATCCTCTACGGCGTGCTCCCGCAGGTAATGCCGCTGCTTATCTCCTACTCGCTCTACCGCTTTGAATCCAACGTCCGTTCGGCAACGGTGGTGGGGATGGTGGGGGCGGGCGGCATCGGCGTCACGCTCTGGGAAGCCATCCGTGGATTCCAGTTCCAGCAAACCTGCGCGCTGATGATCGTCATTATCATCACCGTCAGCCTGCTGGATTTCCTGTCGCAACGGCTGCGCAAACATTTTATCTAGAGAGGCTTTGTTGACGATGCACTTATCCAGACATCCGACCAGTTACCCGACGCGCTACCAAGAAATCGCCGCGCTGCTTGAACAGGATCTGCGCAAAAACTACCGCTGCGGCGACTACCTGCCTGCGGAAAGCCAGCTTGCGGCGCGTTTTGAAGTGAACCGCCACACGCTGCGACGCGCCATCGACCAGCTCGTCGAAAAAGGCTGGGTACAGCGCCGCCAGGGCGTGGGCGTGTTAGTGCTGATGCGCCCGTTCGATTATCCGCTTAACGCCCAGGCTCGCTTTAGTCAGAACCTGCTCGACCAGGGTAGCCACCCTACCAGCGAACGTCTGCTGGCGGTATTGCGCCCCGCTTCCAGCCACGTCGCCAACGCGCTGGGCGTTAACGAGGGCGAGGACATTATTCATTTGCGCACCCTGCGCCGCGTGAACGGCATCGCGGTATGTCTTATCGACCATTACTTCGCCGACCTCTCCTGGTGGCCTGCGCTGCAACAGTTTCACAGCGGCTCGCTGCATGACGTGATACAGGCGCAGCTCGGCATTCCGCTTAAACGTACGCAAACCCGCATCAGCGCTCGTCGCGCGCAGGCCAAAGAAAGCCGCCTGCTGGAAATCCCGAACATGGCGCCGTTGCTGTGCGTGCGCACCCTTAACCATCGTGAAGGCGAGGCTAAACCGGCGGAATACTCCGTCAGCCTGACCCGCGCCGACATGATTGAATTCACCATGGAGCACTAAATGGACGCACCGCAAATTGATGTCGCACAGCGCCAGAACTGGCTGGCAGTGCTTGCCCACAGCGTGCCGCAGGAGCTGGCAAGCCGCTGGGAAGCGCTGAAACTCAGCCCGCGCTACCAGGTTATTCGCCAGCCGGAAACGGGCCTGGTACAGATTCAGGCGCGCATGGGCGCAACCGGCCAACGCTTTTTCGCAGGCGACGCCACGCTAACCCGCGCCGTAGTACAGCTCGATAACGGAACTTACGGCTACAGCTACCTGCTGGGGCGTGATAAATCCCACGCCGAGCGTTGCGCGGTTATCGACGCGCTGATGCAGGACAAAACGCATTTTCAGACCTTACAGGAAACCCTGATAGCCCCGCTGGCTGCAAACCGGGAACAGCGGCTGGCCAAACGGCGCGCCGAGGTAAACAGCAGCCGCGTCGACTTCTTCACTCTGGCTCGCGGAGATAACGCATGACCCTGATGACCGCTTTTACCCTGCCCGTGCAGGATGCTCAACAGAGCTTTCGTCGCCTGCTTAAAGCGATGAGCGAGCCGGGCGTTATCGTCGCGCTGCACTCGCTCAACAAAGGCTGGGCGCCGCTAAACGTAGCCTCTACCAGCGTGCTGCTGACGCTTGCCGATGGCGACACGCCGGTATGGATAAGCGAAGCGCTGAAAAACGAAGCCGCCATGCAGAACGTCCGTTTCCATACCGGCGCACCCGTTTCGCCAATGCCAGAACAGGCGCAGTTCGCCGTCGCAAGCGACATGATTTCTGCCGCCGAGCTTAACGCGCTGGCCCAGGGATGCGACGTCGCCCCGGACACCAGCGCGACGCTGATTTTGCAGGTCAGCAGCCTGAGCGGCGGCCGCATGTTGCGTCTGACGGGGGCGGGCATTCTTGAGGAGCGCATGATTGCTCCGCAGCTGCCGGAGTGCGTGATCCATGAGCTGACCGAGCGCCCGCATCCGTTCCCGCTGGGCATTGATTTAATCCTTACCTGCGGCGACCGCCTGCTGGCGATCCCCCGCACCACTCACGTGGAGGTGTGCTGATGTACGTCGCCGTGAAAGGGGGCGAAAAGGCTATTGCCGCCGCCCACGCCTTGCAGGAACACAGCCGTCGCGGCAATCAGGA
Source organism: Buttiauxella sp. (assembly GCA_032000125.1). GTDB lineage: Bacteria > Pseudomonadota > Gammaproteobacteria > Enterobacterales > Enterobacteriaceae > Dryocola. The sequence goes on from DAMALH010000018.1 coordinate 58,537, forward strand.
CCACGCCGAGCTTAGCGTCGCGCAAATCGAACAGCAGCTAGGTCTGGCCGTAGACCGCGTAATGACCGAAGGCGGCATTGCCGACCGGGAGCTGGCCGCGCTTGCCATCAAACAGGCCAGCGGCGATATGGTGGAAGCCATCTTCCTGCTGCGCGCCTACCGTACTACCCTGCCGCGTCTTGCCGTAAGCGTTCCGCTGGCTACGGCAAAGATGCGCCTGGAGCGCCGCATTTCTGCGACCTACAAAGATCTCCCCGGCGGACAACTGCTCGGGCCAACGTATGATTACACGCATCGCCTGCTGGATTTCACGCTGCTGGCGAACGGCGAGGCGCCGGTGCTGAAAACCGGCGATGGCTTTTCCGAACCCGCGCCGCACGTCTTCAGCCTGCTGGCTAAGCAAAACCTGGCGAAAGCCGAAGAGGATAACGGCGAGCAGCCGGACGATATCACCCGCCAGCCAGCGGTTTATCCGTGCTCCCGCTCCTCCCGCTTACAGCAGCTGGTGCGCGGCGACGAAGGTTATTTGCTGGCGCTGGCCTACTCCACCCAGCGCGGCTATGGCCGTAACCACCCGTTCGCCGGAGAAATTCGCAGCGGCTACGTTGATATCGATATCGTGCCGGAAGAGCTGGGTTTTGCGGTGAACGTCGGCGAACTGCTGATGACCGAGTGCGAAATGGTTAACGGTTTCGTCGCACCGGAAGAGGAACCTCCGCGCTTCACGCGTGGCTACGGGCTGGTCTTCGGCATGAGCGAACGCAAAGCGATGGCGATGGCGCTTGTCGATCGTGCTCTGCAAGCGCCTGACTACGACGAAACCGTGGCAGGCCCGGCGCAGGACGAAGAGTTTGTGCTGTCGCATGCGGATAACGTCGAGGCCGCAGGCTTTGTGTCACACCTCAAGCTGCCGCACTACGTGGATTTCCAGGCCGAGCTGGAACTGCTTAACCGCCTGATAAAGGAGCGCGAAAATGGCTAATCTGAGCGGCTATACCTTCGCTTATCTTGATGAGCAAACCAAACGTATGATCCGCCGCGCCATTCTCAAAGCCGTGGCGATTCCGGGCTATCAGGTGCCGTTTGGCGGACGTGAAATGCCGATGCCTTACGGCTGGGGAACGGGCGGCATCCAGATTACCGCAAGCGTAATCGGCGAAGCCGACGTGCTGAAAGTCATTGACCAGGGCGCCGACGACACCACCAACGCCGTCTCGATCCGCAACTTCTTTAAGCGCGTAACGGGCGTAAATACCACCGAGCGCACCGAAGACGCTACGCTTATCCAGACCCGCCACCGCATCCCTGAAACCCCGCTGACCGAAGATCAGATTCTGATTTACCAGGTGCCGATCCCCGAACCGCTGCGCTTTATCGAGCCGCGCGAAACGGAAACCCGCACCATGCACGCCCTCGAAGAATACGGCGTGATGCAGGTGAAGCTCTACGAAGATATCGCCCGCTTCGGCCATATCGCCACGACTTACGCCTATCCGGTAAAGGTGAACGATCGCTACGTGATGGACCCCTCGCCGATCCCGAAATTCGATAACCCCAAAATGGACATGATGCCCGCGCTGCAACTGTTCGGCGCCGGGCGTGAAAAGCGCATTTACGCGGTGCCGCCGTTCACCCGCGTGGAAAGCCTCGATTTTGACGATCATCCGTTTACCGTTCAGGAATGGGATGAGCCTTGCGCCATTTGCGGCTCACGCCACAGCTACCTGGACGAAGTGGTGCTCGACGACGCGGGCAACCGCATGTTCGTCTGCTCCGACACCGATTTCTGCCGCCAGAACAGCGAGGCCGCTTCCCAATGACGCAACCACTACTTTCGGTAAATAACCTGACGCATCTCTACGCGCCCGGTAAAGGCTTCAGCGATGTTTCTTTTGAGCTGTATCCGGGCGAAGTGCTCGGCATCGTCGGCGAATCCGGTTCAGGGAAAACCACGCTGCTGAAATCTATTTCCGCTCGCCTCGCCCCGCAAAACGGTGAAGTGATATATCTCGACGCGTCGCTGTACCAGATGAGCGAAGGCGAGCGCCGCCGCCTGCTGCGCACCGAATGGGGCGTGGTGCATCAACATGCGATGGACGGATTGCGCCGCCACGTTTCCGCCGGAGGCAATATCGGCGAAAGGCTGATGGCGACCGGCGCGCGCCACTATGGCGATATTCGCGCTACCGCTCAGCGCTGGCTGGAAGAAGTGGAAATCCCCGCTTCACGCATTGACGATTTGCCAACGACGTTTTCCGGCGGCATGCAGCAGCGTCTGCAAATCGCCCGCAATCTGGTGACGCACCCGAAGCTGGTGTTTATGGACGAGCCAACCGGCGGGCTGGACGTGTCCGTGCAGGCCCGTCTGCTCGATCTGCTGCGCGGTCTGGTGCGAGAGCTAAACCTGGCGGTAGTGATTGTCACCCACGATCTTGGCGTGGCGCGCCTGCTGGCCGACCGCCTGCTGGTGATGAAACAGGGGCAGGTGGTGGAAAGCGGGCTGACGGACCGCGTGCTGGACGATCCGCATCACCCCTACACCCAGCTGCTTGTCTCCTCCGTTCTCCAGAATTAGGTGAGTATCATGACCAGATTACGGGTTGAAAACCTGAGCAAAACCTTTGTGTTACATCATCAACACGGCATTCGTTTGCCGGTGCTGGCAAAGGCAACGCTTGAAGTGAAATCGGGTGAGTGCGTGGTGCTGCACGGCCATTCAGGCAGCGGAAAATCCACCCTGCTGCGCTCGCTGTACGCCAACTATCTGCCGGATGAAGGCCATATCTGGGTGAAGCATGGCGACGAATGGCTGGATATCGTTCGGGCGCCGACGCGTGACGTGCTGGCGGTGCGTCGCCGGACTATTGGCTGGGTGAGCCAGTTTTTACGCGTCATCCCGCGTATTTCTGCGCTGGAAGTGGTGATGCAGCCGCTGCTGGATTTGGGCGTGCCGCGTGATGAATGCGTCAGCAAAGCGGCAGCTTTGCTGACTCGCCTGAACGTGCCCGAACGTCTGTGGAACCTTGCGCCTTCAACCTTTTCCGGCGGCGAGCAGCAGCGCGTCAATATTGCCCGCGGCTTTATCGTCGATTACCCGATTTTACTGCTTGATGAGCCAACCGCGTCGCTGGATGCGCAAAACAGCGCAGCCGTGGTGTCGCTGATCCTTGAGGCAAAAGCACGGGGCGCGGCGGTTGTGGGCATCTTCCACGACGAAGCGGTGCGCAATCAGGTTGCAGATCGTCTGCATTCTATGGCTTCAGTGGAGATACAACATGATTATCAATAACGTCAAACTGGTGCTGGAAAATGAAGTGGTCAACGGCTCGCTGGAAGTGGCCGACGGCGTAATCCGCAACTTTGCCGATAGCCCAAGCCGGCTTGCGCAGGCCCAGGACGGCGAAGGCGGCTGGCTGCTGCCGGGGCTTATCGAACTGCATACCGATAACCTGGATAAATTCTTCACCCCGCGCCCGAAGGTCGACTGGCCTGCCCATTCAGCGATGAGCAGCCACGACGCGCTGATGGTAGCAAGCGGCATCACCACCGTGCTGGACGCGGTAGCGCTGGGCGATGTGCGCGATGGCGGCGATCGTCTGGAAAACTTAGAGAAGATGATTAACGCCGTAATGCACAGCCAGCAGCGCGGCGTGAACCGTGCGGAGCACCGGCTTCATCTACGTTGCGAACTTCCGCATCACACCACGCTGCCGCTGTTCCAGCAGCTTATCGATCGCGGCGGCGTGTCCCTGGTTTCGCTGATGGACCACTCTCCGGGCCAGCGCCAGTTCTCCAACCTGATTAAATATCGCGAATACTACCAGGGTAAATACCAGCTCAGCGATGCGGAAATGAACAGCTATGAGGCCGATCAGCTCGCGCTGGCGGAACGCTGGTCGCAGCCGAACCGGCTGGCAATTGCCGCCGAGTGTCGGGCGCGCGATATCGCCCTTGCCAGCCATGATGATGCAACCGCCGCGCACGTGGTGGAGTCTCATGAGCTGGGCAGCGTCATCGCCGAATTCCCCACCACCCTTGAGGCGGCACAGGCTTCGCGTCAGCATGGCTTAAGCGTGCTGATGGGTGCCCCGAATATTGTGCGCGGCGGCTCGCATTCCGGGAACGTGGCGGCGCATCAGCTGGCGCAGGCTGGCCTGCTGGATATCCTCTCTTCTGACTATTACCCGGCAAGCCTGCTGGATGCGGCGTTCCGCGTGGCGAGCGATGAATCCAACAGCTTTACGCTGCCGCAGGCCGTGGGGCTGGTAACGCGTAACCCTGCCAAAGCATTGCATCTGTCCGATCGCGGCGTGCTGGCGGAAGGCAAACGCGCGGATATGGTGCTGGCGCACCGGCATGGCGATCACGTGCGCGTCGGCCACGTCTGGCGCCAGGGAATCCGGGTGTTCTGATGAGCAAAATAGTCTGGTTGATGGGCCCCTCCGGCTCCGGGAAAGACAGCCTGCTGGCGGCGCTACGCCAGCAGGAACACAATCAACTGCTGGTAGCGCACCGCTATATCACGCGCGCGGCAGATGCTGGCTGCGAAAATCACATTGCATTAAGCGAAAAGGAGTTCGCTCAGCGCCAGCAGCAGGGGCTGTTTGCCTTAAGCTGGCAGGCGCATCACCAGAGTTACGGTATAGGTATAGAAGTGGATATCTGGCTGAAAGCCGGATTCGGCGTGGTGGTGAACGGTTCCCGCCAGCACCTTAAACAGGCCCGCGCTCGCTACGGTGACGCGCTGATTCCTGTCTGCCTGCACGTCTCAACAGAAGTGCTGCGCCAGCGGCTGGAACAGCGCGGACGGGAAACGCCGCGTCAAATCGAGCAGCGCCTGCTGCGGGCGGCAATCTCAGCCCCGGATCTGGACGCTTGTCTGGTACTCAATAACGATGGCAGTCTGCTACAGTCTGTCGAGTTGTTTATGCGTCTGGTGAACGGCCAGTGCAATACCAACGTCGTCCACTTCCGGCCAAAGGAGCCCCGCCATGTCTGATCCCGTTAAGCTTCGCCGCGCCACCCTTGCCGATGTAGACATTGTCTATGCTCTGATTTGCGAACTCAAACAGGCGGAGTTCGATCGGCAAGCGTTTAACAACGGTTTTGCGGCTAACCTTGCAGAAAGCAGCTTACGCTATCAGCTTGCGCTCGTTAACGATGAGGTTGTCGGCATGATTGGCCTGCATATGCAGTTCCATCTCCATCATGTGAACTGGATTGGCGAGATTCAGGAGCTGGTGGTGATGCCGCAGGCGCGCGGACACGGCGTGGGAAGCAAACTGCTGGCCTGGGCGCAAGAGCAGGCGCGGACTGCCGGCGCCGAACTGACGGAGCTTTCTACCAGCAAAGGACGGCTGGACGCTCACCGTTTCTATGAGCGCGAAGGCTATCAGCAGACCCATTTTCGGTTTACCAAACCCGTGGAGACTCCGAATGAGCCTGAAGCTAACCCTTAGCGGCACCGGCGGCGCGCAGCTGGTGCCCGCCTTTGGCTGCAATTGCGCTGCCTGCGAGCGGGCACGTAATCAGCCGCAGCATCGCCGCAAACCTTGCAGCGCGGTGGTGAAGTTTAACGATGCGGTGACGCTGCTGGACGCGGGCATTGCGGATCTTATGGACCACTGGCAGCCAGAAGATTTTCAGCAGTTTTTACTGACCCATTATCATATGGACCATGTCCAGGGCCTGTTTCCTTTGCGCTGGGGCGTGGGCAAGAAGATCCGCGTCTATGGCCCGCCGGATGAACAGGGCTGCGATGACCTTTTTAAGCATCCCGGTATGCTGGACTTCAGCCATACGCTTGAGCCGTTTGTCTGGTTTACCTTGCAGGCCCTGCGCGTGACCCCGCTGCCGCTTAATCACTCGAAACTCACCTTCGGCTACCTGTTCGAAACGCCGCACAGCCGCGTAGCGTGGCTAAGCGATACCGCAGGGCTACCGGAAAAGACGCTTAAATTCCTCGCGAACACCAAGCCGCAGGTTATCGTTATTGATTGCAGCCACGAGCCGCGGCCCCAGACGCCAGACAACCATTGCGATTTGAATACCGTGGTGGCGTTAAACCAGCAGATTGGCTGCCCGCGTGTGATCCTCACGCATATCAGCCACCGGTTCGACTGTTGGCTCATGGAGAACGACTTGCCCGCAGGCTTTGAGGCGGGGTTTGACGGGCTGGAGATTTGTGTGGATTAGCGGTTGATTTTGCTTATTACTAACAGGCGATGCTGATGAATTTCCGGGTCAGTTCCCCACGCCCAGGGCGACCATTTACTGACGAATTCATCCGTACTTTGGATAAGCGTCAACTCATTATCTTCTTTGGTGCCGTCCCGGATCCTCACTTCATAGTGTGGATCGGCAATTGCCTCGGCAATTCGATATTCCCAAAAACGGCGTCCATCGCCAGCCGGCTCATTATCGGAAACAACGATTTCATAGGTTTCCAGTAGCCAGGCGAAAATTAACCTCGCCAGACTCTGCAGCGCGTGCTGATGCTCCGCTAAAAACGTCCGCCATACCATGACCTGCGCGCAGTGTGTTTTACCCGGCATGACAAATTTGCCGATGACGATTTTTACCGCATAGGCGGTAATGTCTCCGCAGATTAGGCGGCACTGTTTTTCATCCAGCGAAATCACTAAGCGGTAACCCACCGGAGGCACATAGCCTGGTAAGGTAAACGGCTTAACGCCTTTATCCAGAAACACTTTGGTATGTTCCCGGTTAAGATCGGGGGCATTTAGCTTTCTGTTAAATTCCGCGTCGCTAATCAATCCCGGTGCCATTTGTGGTGAAATCCTTGTCTCAAGGATGCTTATTTTTCTCTGTTAAGCCAGCGCAATTTTTCGCCTTTCTTTTGCCATTACCGGAACTTATAGCGGTTAATTATTCAACGAAAGGAAAAACATAACACAGCATGAGATGCGAATTTCACCTGTTTGCGCAGCGGATTTCAGCTTCCTGATACGTCTCGCAAAACGCTAATGCAACGGTGCAATAAGCGTCCAGTTAAATCCAGTAATTACCGATAATCATCGTCCAGACGACGTTCTTCATCTTCAAGCTGACGGCGCTGTTCGTCCAACTGGCGTTGGCGGTCGTCGAGCTGGCGGCGTCTGTCTTCCAGCTGCCGGCGCCGGTCTTCATAGCGTTGCCGGTCGCCTGAACTGCTCTGCCTGTCTTCGTCCCAGCGGCGTTCGTCGTTATCGCTGCGGCTGTCGTTCGGGTTGTACGCGTCGTTAATAGCCTGGGAAATAGAGCTTACGATGGAATTATCGAACAGACCATCGAGCGCGTCAGCGTGGGCAAGCGTTGTCATGGTCAGAGTGCTAAACAGTAGTGCCGTAGCGTATCGGTTCATAAGCCAGTCTCGTGGGGTGACCGGCGGTAGCCTATGCAAGCAACGGCGCCTGCGACAGTGGAGTATTCCCAAACGCAACGCAAGTCAGCCCCTCTTCGCAGAGGGGCTAAGTCCTTGCTACAGGATAGGTTATGAGGTGCATATAAATAATGAGGCGGCTTAAGGTATGTTTCAGATCCCGCCCGCTTCCTCCTGGTTAGCCGGAAGGGGCTTTCTATTAATGTCCGCTTCCCGATGCCGAGTCAATTGTTTGCGAATGACCTTTTTGCTGATTTGCAATCCAGATTACGTATTGCATTATCCCGCCCGATGCGACTGCCACGCGCGGCGCAACGCATGGGCCAGTTGCACCTGGTTGAAGGGTTTACGGAGCAGCTCCACGTCGGGCAACCGTTGCCCGCTGCGACGCAAATCCTGGCCGCTTATCAGCAGCAGGGTGAGCTGGGGAGAATGCTCACGGGCAAGCTGTAAAACCTCAGCGCCGCTCATACTGCCCGGCAACATTAAATCGCTTATTACGATGCTGATATCCGGCACATCGGTCAGCATTTGCAGCGCCTGTTGGCTGTCGCTGGTTTCCAGCGTCAGATAGCCTAGCTGGTGCAGTTGCTCGCATAGCGTCTGGCGCACGTCGTGTTCATCTTCCAGCACCAGAACTAACTGGTCCTGATACTCGTTAGCGGCAGGCACCTGAGGCTGAGCTTCACTTAACGCCTGCGCATGCGCACGAGGAAGCTGCAAGCGCACCAGCGTACCCTGTCCCGGCGCGCTTTCAATCTGCACGCGCCCGCCGGACTGACGCACAAACCCATAGACCATCGACAGGCCCAGCCCGCTTCCGCTCCCGGTCTGTTTAGTGGTGAAAAACGGCTCAAAAACCTGTGCTTTTACCGCAGGGGACATGCCGTGGCCGTTGTCGATCACCTCCAGCGCGACCATATCCTGTTTGCTGCCGTCAGCGCGTACCACGCGCTGGTTCCAGGTCCGAATTTTTATGCTGCCGGTCTGGCCTTCCATCGCGTCGCGGGCGTTCATCACCAGGTTGATAATCGCATTTTCCAGCTGGTTGACGTCGATCCACGCAGGCCAGGCGGGCTGCTGGGCTTCAATCTCAAGCTTCAGCGAAGCGGGCAAAGAGTGGCGGATCAGCGGGTCGAGGTTCTCCAGCAGGCTTTTCATCGCCACGGCGTGTGGGTGGAGCGACTGTTTACGTGAAAACGCCAGCAGGCGTTGGGTAAGCTGCGCGCCTCGTTCGGCGGCCTTTAATGACCGGTTGATGCGCGTGGCATCCGGCGAATCCGCCGGAACCAGCTCAAGACTGCCGATGATAACCGCCAGCAGGTTATTGAAATCGTGAGCAAGCCCGCCGGTTAACTGCCCTACCGCTTTCATCTTCTGGCCGTGCACCAGCGCCTCCTCAAGCGCTTTGCGTTCGCTGCGCTCCAGCACCACGTTAACCATTCCTCGTCCCGGCACCGGGCTGAAACGCAGCTCAATCGTGCGGTTATCCGCCAGCCGCAGCTCCTGGGGTAACGGCTGCGAGCGTGAAAGATTTTCCAGAATATGTTCCTGCAGCGGCGTGACCTGCTTGAGCAGGCTAAGGTAATGCTGTCCGCGTTGCAGTTGCTCCGGCGCTAAGCCCAGCAGTAGCGGATACTGCGGGTTCCACACCACCAGAAAACCCTCGTTATCGAACAGCGCAAAGCCGTCGCGCATGGCGTGGAAAGTGGTTTCCAGCTGCGTGCTTTTTTCTTTCAGTAATTTCGACGTGTGTTCAAGAGATGTGGTATTGCGTGCAAAAACGTTGAACGCGCGCGCCAGCTCGCCAAGTTCATCCTTACGCTGCAAAGCGGGCACGCTGACATCCCGCTCGCCTCTGGCCAGCCGGGCCATAGCATGAGAAATCGCCGTCAGGTTCGAGCCAAGATTTTTGTAGATATACCAGCCCGCAAAGCCGGTTATCACCATCGCCAGCAAAGCAAACAGGGCGATAAAGAAGATGATAGATTGCAGATCTTTGTGGCTTTGTTCGGTGCGATTAAGCGACTCCTGCCCCACCTTCTGCACGTAAAGATTGATGTCCTGATTAAGAAACGCCACCAGCGCTTTGATGTGATACATAAACCAGGCGATACCCAAATCGCTGTTCGCCAGCCGCTGGGACAGCGGCAGCAGCTGTCGCAGATTCGCGTTGAACTCCTGCAATATTTCATTGGTTACCGGCGAAGCAGCGTGCGCTGGCAGCTCCGCCATCACCTTATTAAGCTGCGCCACGGTAGCTTTGGGCGAAGGCGTTTGAATGGCAATCAGCAGAAGCCGGTCCATCTCCGCAAGCAGCGCCCCGTCAGGCACGTTCAGCCCGTCGCGGGCGTTGATGTCCTGAAGATGGTGCAGATAGCTCTGGTTCTGATACAGCGCGCTTAACAGCTCGTTACGCTCCAGATGACGACGATGGCCCAGCTCCAGCATGCGCGTCACGCTGCTTTCCAGCTCGTTGCTGCGCTCGGTAATGCGTTTCACCAACGCCGGCTCATGCCCGGCAAGCGGAGCCCTTGCCAGATGATTGAGTGAATTTTGCAGCGCCAGCTGCGTTTGCTTCAGGCGCGCCGCTTCGCTTTGGTATTCGAGTGCGCCGACAACCTGCGACAACCGCACGGCGGCAGTAGCGACGTTCGCCGTGTCCCTTGCCAGCTCCATGCTGCCGGACATGTCGCTGAGCGTTTGACCCTGAACCTGCTCCTGCAGGCGGCTGGCGTGTTCAAACCCCAGCACCGCCACGCCACACACCATCAGCGTAACCGCCACCACCAGCAGATTGAAAAACAGCAGGCGGCCACGTGCGCTTGCTAAGAAGGGTATGCGGGGTTGCGGCATGGCGGCTCCGGTAATATCGCTTTCTCTAAGTAAAACACTCCCTCAGCGCGCCGCTCTATATATCCATCACAGTAATGTGACGAGGGTTAACTATTCATGAATATGACAAATATGAACGGCTTCTGACATTTTGCATTTACCGGGGGAGGTTTAACTGGCATCACTCGCTTTTTCACCCGCAGGAGCCGCGCCATGAGTAAAGTGCCCATTCTGGAGATGCGCAACATTGCCAAGTCTTTTGGCAAGTTTTATGCGCTTAAAGGCGTCGACCTGACGGTGTTTCCCGGTGAAATCCACGCGCTGATGGGAGAGAACGGTGCCGGTAAAAGCACCCTGATGAAGATCCTTGCAGGCGCCTACACCGCCACCAGCGGGGAGATTTTAATCGACGGTAAGCCCTGGAGCATCAGGGGGCCGAAAGATGCGCTGAGCGCCGGTATTACGCTGATTTACCAGGAAATGCAGCTCGCCCCAAATCTCACCGTGGCAGAGAATATTTTCCTCGGCAGCGAGCTTTCGCGCGCGGGCCTGGTGCAGCGCAAAGATATGGTGATGCAGGCGCAAACGGTAATCGACCGTCTCGGAGCGCAGTTCAAGGCCAGCGATCTGGTTATGAAGCTAACCATCGCCGAACAGCAGCAGGTCGAGATTGCCCGAGCGCTACACCGCAATAGCCGCATTTTAGTCATGGATGAACCCACGGCAGCGCTTTCTTCCCGTGAAACACACCGCCTGTTCGAGCTGATTATGCGCCTGCGCGATGAAGGCATGGCGATCATTTATATCAGCCATCGCATGGCAGAAGTCTATGAATTATCGGACCGGGTCAGCGTGCTGCGCGACGGGCAGTACGTGGGCAGCCTGACTCGGGAAAACCTTAACGCGAATGAGCTGGTACGCATGATGGTGGGCCGTCCGTTAAGCGACCTGTTTAATAAAGAACGTGATATTCCGCTGGGTGATTCACGTCTGAATATTCATAGCCTTACGGACGGCGGCAAAGTGCAGCCGGTGAGTTTACAGGTGCGTTCAGGCGAAATCGTCGGCCTTGCCGGATTAGTCGGCGCCGGGCGTTCCGAACTCGCGCAGCTTATTTTTGGCGTGCGCAAAGCCACCGGCGGGACGATAGAAGTCGACGGTAAGCCGGTCAGCATCCATTCCCCTCGCGAGGCTATCAGCCTCGGTATTGGCTTTCTTACCGAAAACCGCAAAGAGCAGGGTCTGTTTCTGGAGCTTGCGGCGCAGGACAACATCACGATGGCGACGCTGGAACGCGACGCGCGCTACGGCTGGCTGGATCGCAAAAAAGCGCAGACCATCTCCGACGATGCTATCAGCCTGCTGAATATTCGCGTGCCCCATTCGCAGGTGCGGGCCGGGGGTTTATCCGGCGGGAATCAGCAAAAGCTGTTGATCTCGCGCTGGGTGGCCATTAATCCGCGCATTTTGATCCTTGATGAACCGACCCGCGGCGTGGACGTGGGTGCGAAAAGCGAGATCTACCGGATCATGAGCCAGATGGCGAAACAGGGCGTGGCGATCCTGATGATCTCCAGCGAACTCCCGGAGGTGGTCGGGATGAGCGACCGGGTGTACGTGATGCGGGAAGGCAGTATCGCAGGCGAGCTGCACGGCACGGACATCACACAAGAAAGCATCATGACGCTGGCAACCGGCGTCGAAGATGCCCACAACAAGGTGGCTAACCATGACTAATACGATAAACCCACGTAAAAGCACGCCGGATGCGGGCGCCCCAAAGCAGGTGGCAAAATCCGCCTCGCTAAAAAAAGCGCTATTTAGCGATCTGACGCAAACGGTAGGCATTTTGCCAATTCTTGTGCTTATCGTCGCCGTTTTTGGCTTCATCGCGCCAAACTTTTTTACGGAATCTAACCTTCTGAACATAGCCCGTCAGTCGTCCATCAATATCGTTCTCGCGGCGGGCATGACGTTCATTATTCTGACCGGCGGGATCGACCTTTCCGTTGGCTCGATTCTTGGCACCACGGCGGTGACGGCGATGGTCGTTTCGCTGATGCCGGGCTGGGAATCCTTGTCGATTCCTGCCGCGCTGATGATGGGCACCGGGCTTGGGCTGTTTAACGGCATGCTGGTGGCCTGGGCAGGGTTACCGCCGTTTATCGTTACGCTTGGCACCTATACCGCCCTGCGCGGCGCGGCTTATTTGCTGGCCGACGGCACCACGGTGATTAACTCCAATATTAACTTCGAGTGGATCGGCAACTCGTATCTCGGCCCGATCCCGTGGCTGGTAGTGATTGCGCTGGCGGTGATTGTGGTGTGCTGGTTCATTCTCAGGCGCACCACGCTTGGGGTTCATATCTACGCGGTTGGCGGCAACATGCAGGCGGCGCGCCTTACGGGTATCAAAGTATGGTTGGTTCTGCTGTTCGTTTACGGCATGAGCGGCCTGCTTTCCGGGCTTGGCGGGGTGATGAGCGCCTCCCGGCTGTACAGCGCCAACGGCAACCTCGGCATGGGCTATGAGCTTGACGCCATCGCGGCGGTCATCCTCGGCGGTACTAGCTTTGTGGGCGGTATCGGCACCATCACCGGCACGCTGGTCGGCGCGCTGATTATCGCCACGCTTAACAATGGCATGACGCTGATGGGCGTCTCCTATTTCTGGCAACTGGTGATCAAAGGGGCGGTGATCATCATTGCGGTGCTGATAGATAAATACCGTACCCGTCACCATCAAAGTGCATAACAAAAAACACCCTACACAGGAGATATGCCATGCGTTTGAAGCCAATAGTGACCGCGTTACTCGCGGGAGCCATGATTGCCGGAGCGCCGTTTGCTCAGGCGAAAGACCTGAAATCCATCGGGGTGACGGTGGGCGATCTCGCCAACCCCTTCTTCGTGCAGATAACCAAAGGTGCCGAACTTGAAGCCCGCAAGCTTGCAGGCGACAACGTGAAGGTGACGCTGGTGTCCAGCGGTTACGATCTGGGCCAGCAGGTTTCGCAGATTGATAACTTTATCGCCGCGAAAGTGGATATGATCATTCTTAACGCCGCGGATTCCAAAGGGATCGGCCCGGCGGTGAAGCGTGCTAAAGATGCCGGCATCGTGGTTGTCGCAGTAGACGTTGCCGCGGAAGGTGCAGATGCGACCATTACCTCAGACAACACCCAGGCGGGTGAAATGGCCTGTAAGTACATTTCAGATCGCTTAAAAGAGAAAGGCAACGTGGTTATCATCAACGGGCCGCCGGTATCCGCCGTGCAGAACCGGGTTGAAGGCTGCGTGACCGAGTTCAAAAAGCACCCTGATATCAAGATCCTTTCTTCTAACCAGAACGCCAAAGGCAGCCGTGAAGGCGGCCTTGAAGTGATGACCTCGCTGCTTGCGGCCAATCCGAAGATCGACGGCGTATTCGCCATCAACGATCCGACAGCCATCGGCGCCGATCTGGCGGCGAAGCAGGCTCAGCGTAACGAATTCTTTATCGTCGGCGTGGACGGCAGCCCGGATGGAGAAGAAGCCCTGAAACGTGGCGGCAACTCGCTGTTTGTGGCAACCCCGGCGCAAGACCCGCAGGTAATGGCGGCGAAGGCGGTGGAGATTGGTTACGACATTCTGCAGGGCAAGCCTGCGCCTAAAGAGCCCGTGCTGATCCCGGTGACGATGATCGATAAAAACAACATTGGCACTTATAAAGGCTGGACGGTGAAATAACCTTTTCCCCTCGCCCTTATGCTTACCGGGGCGAGGGGAAAATAAGGAGACAACATGAAACGCTCCGAAGTGAATCAGATCCTGTCCCGGACTCGCCATTTCTTTACGCAGCATGACGTGCACCTGCCTCCTTTCGCCTCTTACGATCTGACGAAATGGCAGCAGGTGGATAAAGCCATCTGGCAGGAAGTATTCGATTTAAAGCTGGGCTGGGACGTGACGGCGTTTGGCGGCAACGATTTCCAGGCCCAGGGGCTGACGCTGTTCACTTTGCGTAACGGTTCGCCGGACGGCGCGCCTTATTCCAAAAGCTATGCCGAAAAAATTATGCATGTCCGCGAAGGGCAGCTCACGCCGATGCATTTTCACTGGCGAAAACAAGAAGACATCATCAACCGCGGCGGCGGTAATTTGATAGTCGAGCTGTGGAATTCAGATCAGTTTGAACAGCCCGAAGAGAGCGACGTGACGGTAACCATTGACGGCTGTCGCCAGACTCACGCGGCGGGCAGCCAGCTGCGTCTGTCCCCGGGCGAGAGTATCTGCCTGGTGCCCGGCGTCTATCACAGTTTCTGGGGCGAACCGGGCTATGGCGATGTGCTGGTCGGCGAAGTGTCGATGGTTAACGATGATGACCGCGATAACCGATTCCTGAAACCGCTGGAGCGTTTTAACAGCATCGTTGAAGACGAACCGGCGCAGCAGCTGTTATGTAACGAATACCGCCAGCATTTTTAAGTAGCCCATCACTTCTTACCCAACACCGGGGGACCGATTATGGCTTTGATATCACTTGCAGACGGACTGGCCCACGCCCGCGCGAACGGCTACGCCCTGGGCGCTTTTAACGTGCTCGACAGCCATTTTCTGCGCGCGCTTTTTGCCGCGGCAAAACAGGAAAAATCACCGTTCATCATCAATATCGCCGAAGTGCATTTTAAATATGTGTCGCTGGATTCATTAGTTGAGGCCGTAAAATTCGAAGCGGCCCGGCACCATATTCCGGTCGTGCTTAATCTCGATCATGGTTTGCATTTTGAAGCGGTTGTCCGCGCCCTGCGCCTCGGTTTTAGCTCGGTGATGTTCGATGGTTCTACACTTGACTATGAAGAGAATATTCGCCAGACCCGCGAGGTGGTGAAGATGTGCCACGCGGTGGGCGTTTCCGTAGAGGCGGAGCTGGGCGCCGTTGGCGGCGATGAGGGCGGCGCGCTGTATGGCGAAGCCGATAGCGATAAATTTACCGATCCCGCCGTCGCGCGTGATTTCGTCGACAGGACGGGCATCGATACGCTGGCCGTCGCCATAGGCAACGCGCACGGCAAATACAAGGGTGAACCAAAGCTCGATTTTGACCGGCTGGCCGCTATCCGTCAGCAAACCGGTTTGCCGCTGGTGCTGCACGGCGGTTCCGGCATTAGCGACGATGATTTCCGTAAGGCGATAACGCTCGGTATTCACAAGATAAACTTCTATACCGGTATGTCGCAGGCGGCGCTTGGCGCGGTCGAACAGCGAATGAATCAGCGCCACGCGATTTATGACGAATTTGCCGAACTTTTGCTCGGCATTGAAGAAGCGATTACGGACGTTGTGGCCGGGCAGATGCGGATTTTTGGTAGTTCGGGTAAAGCTTAAGGAGTTGCTATGACGCAGCGCAGCGGGATTATTGCCGCCGGGAATATGCTGGTCGATCATGTGCACCAAATCGTGCAGTGGCCGCAGCGCGGGTGGCTGGCGGAAATCGTTCACAGCGAACGTTCAACCGGCGGCGCACCGTTAAACGTGCTGCTGACGCTTGCGAAAATGCATGTCGGGCTGCCGTTACAGGCGGTGGGCCTGGTCGGCGACGATAATGACGGTGATTACATTATGGCGATGCTCGATCAGTATCACGTGAATCGCCAGCACGTTCACCGCACTACGTTTGCCCCCACGTCGATGTCGCAGGTGATGACCGATCCCAGCGGACAGCGTACTTTCTTCCACTCGCCGGGGGCTAATCGCCTGCTCGATTTACCCGCCTTTGATCGTCTTGAAACGTCCTTTAAAATTTTCCATCTCGGCTATTTGCTGCTGCTTGATAGCCTTGATATGGAGGATGCGGAATACGGTACGCGCAGCGCACGGCTGCTGGCGCAGATGTCTCAACAGGGGTATGAAACCTCGCTCGATTTAGTTTCAAGACAGGGCGATCCACGCTATCGTCCAATGGTGCTACCTGCCCTGCGCTGGCTGGATTATCTGGTGATTAACGAGCTGGAGGCCGGTGAGTTTAGCGGGCTGGAGATTCGCCTGCCGGATGGGAGGCCGCACATAGAAAATATTGCTCAAACGGCGAAGCTGCTGCTTGAGTCCGGCGTGCGGCAGCGCGTGGTTATCCACTGCCCGGAAGGCGCATGGGGCGTAGAAACCGGTAACGAAGGCGTATGGGTTCCTTCATTTCGCTTAACGCCGGAAGAAATCATCGGCAGCGTGGGGGCCGGCGACGCGTTTTGCGCCGGTTTTTTGTATGGCTGCCATGAAAAATGGACGCTGGAGGATAGCCTGAAATTAGCGCACGCCTGCGCACGCGCCAATCTTTTATGTGCAAATGCGATAGATGGCGCAAAACCGCTGACTGAATTACAGATCTTTATTAATGAAAATAGTTAAATGAACGAGCAATAATAAACAATTATTTGCGACACGCATTCAGATAATAATGTAATACCATTAAATAAATTACATTTATAATTTTATTCCAATAAAAAAGAATGTCAGTAAACTACTCGGCGGGTGCTTAGGGTTTTCTGGCCTGAGCATACGTGAGGGATATTCTCTAAGTAATGGGAAAAAGAAAGCCCCGGGCAACTATAACGTTAACCCGAGGCTATCCCTCAACCCTAGCAAGTTGAGACTAGCCTCTTGCTCGCCGAAAGGCAAGGAGTAAAAGGCATGAGGCCAACAAGATCTGTTGTTATCTGTTTATTAATTGTTTGTGTAACATTAATAGCAATAACCTTATTAACCCGCCGAAATCTCTGCGAAGTAAAAATAAGGAATGACAGACAGGAAGTCGCGGCTAAGTTAGCCTGTGAACCTGCAGATTAACACTCAACGGGCGGGGCTCGCCCCGCCCGACTTGCCTGGGAAAGGGAGAGGCCTTAAGCACCCATCTATTATTTAAATTATTCAGGCTGCATTATTTTCTGCGTGAATAATATCCGCGGAAAATACATAGCCTACGCCGCGAATAGTTCGAATCAACGAAGGCTGGTGAGGATTCACTTCTATTTTTCTGCGCAGCCGCATAATCAGCACATCTATCGTTCGATCGAATATTTCCAGGCTTTCGCTGTGGGTGAGCGCCAGTAACTTCTCACGCGATAGCACCTTGCGGGCATTTTGCATCAGCGCCAGCAGCAGGCCGTATTCTCCTTGCGTAAGCTCGATTTGCTCGTGCTGCGCATTAAATAGCTGACAGCGATCGGTATCTAATCGCCAGCCGTTAAAATGCAGTCCGCTGGTTTTCGTTATCGTCGTTTCTATCGCCAGCGCCCCCGTGCGACGCAGCACGGCCTTAACTCGAGCCACCACCACGCGTGGGTTAAAAGGCTTGCCAATGTAGTCATCTGCGCCCATCTCCAGCCCCACCACGACATCAGATTCGCTGCCAAGGCCGGTCAACATCACAACGGGAAGCTCAGGACGCTGCCGCTGGATCTGCTGCAGCACCTGCAGGCCGTTGATATCCGGCAGCATCATATCGAGCAGAACCAGCGCAATCGCCGGTTGCTGTGCAATCGTCGTTAGCGCTTCATTGCCGGTATGACAGATCAGCACGTCAAAGACGTGCTCATTCAGGGCATCGCGCAGCACATCGCAGATAGCCAGATCGTCATCCACCACCAATATTGCAGGCTTCATTGTTATTCTCCGGGGAGGATGTTCAGGTCAATAAATAAGTGTGAACGATAGTTAATGGAGTGCCGCATAAAAGACAAATGCCCGTGCTGAAATTTCAAGCAGCGTCACAAACGGCTGTCCCCTCGACATGCCATTTTTGGCGACGGCTTGAAAAGCTGCGCGTGTTGCCCTGCGTTATCAGATAAAAAAACGGCCCTGTTGGGCCGTTTGTTTACTTAACAAAATTCGCTTAGCTGTTCGCTTTATCCGTAAAACTGCCCAGCATTTCCCGCTCGTAGGCCGCCGCTTTTTTGCTGTCGAACTTATGTTCCCACTTGGCGATAACCAGCACGGCCAGCGCGTTCCCCACCACATTCAGCGCGGTACGCGCCATATCGAGGATACGGTCTACGCCTGCGATAAACGCCAGCCCTTCCAGCGGAATACCCACGCTGCCAAGCGTCGCCAGCAGCACAACGAAGGATACGCCCGGTACGCCTGCGATACCTTTGGAGGTCACCATCAGCGTCAGCACCAGAATGATTTCCTGGCCGATCGACAGCTCAATACCGTAAAGCTGGGCGATAAAAATAGCCGCAATACTCTGGTAGAGCGTGGAGCCATCAAGGTTAAAGGAATAACCCGTCGGCACCACAAAACTGGTGATGGACGCCGGTGCGCCGTACGCTTCCATCTTCTCAATGATGCGCGGCAGCACGCTTTCAGAGCTTGCCGTGGAGTATGCAAGAATCAACTCATCCTTGAGGATGCGAATCAAAATCCAGACTCGCAGCCCGCACAGACGGGCTACCGCGCCCAGCACGATCAGCGCAAAGAACAGAATGGCGAAGTAAACCAGCAGTACCAGTTTGAGCAGCGGCCAAAGCGAAGCAAAACCAAAGTTTGCTACCGTCACCGAGATCAGCGCAAAGACCCCAATCGGGGCGTAACGCATCACCATGTGGGTCACTTTGAACATGGTTTCAGAGACGGAGCGGAATACCGTGACCAGAGGCTCACGATGCGTCGCCGGCAGTGAAGAGAGGCCAAGGCCAAACAGCACCGAGAAGAAGATGATCGGCAGCATGTCGCCCTTCGCCATCGAGGCCACAATGTTGGTCGGCACGAGGGAAAGAATGGTGCCCATTAATCCGTGGGCATGGCTCTGAACGTCTTCGGCGGTGTGTTGGTATTTCGAAATATCCACGCTGGCAAGCTGCGACATATCAATGCCGTGTCCCGGCTGGAACACGTTCGCAAGGGTAATCCCCAGGATAATGGCAACTGTCGTGATCACTTCGAAATAAAGAATGGTTTTCGCACCGATTCGGCCGAGCTGTTTGGCATCTCCCACGCCTGCAATACCGACCACCAGCGTAGAAATCACAATCGGCACGACAATCATCTTGATCAGATGAATAAAGATATCACCTGCCGGAGAGAGCAGATTAGTGATAAGCCATTCGCGCTCTTCGCTTTGGTAATGCAGAACGCTTCCCAGCGCGATGCCCAGCACCAGCGCCAGCAGTATCTGCCAGGCAAGGCTGACCTTTGGTTGTTTCATAACGATTTTATTCCTCAATAAAACGCCATCCTCATAGTGGAGCCGGAGAACGTCACAAACGTGAAAAGGGTATGACAAATGTCGGGGTTTACGAGGGGCTTTTCAGCGGCAGTATGAGTACCATTTGTACGCTATGCTGCGCAACCCTGTATTTTCAGCGAGATTTAATCGTTATGCGCGGGCAAACCGAACTTTAGCTATATCACTGCCTATAACTTATTGTTATAAAATATATTTACTCATGCCTTTTTCAAATAACTCTCCACGTTAATTATTTCGCTTTAATGATTCGTTTGATTAATTTTCAGGCAATTTAATTAATGCGTGATCTGTCGCCCAAAAAGTAAACAAAGCTGCCAATGCCCCTACAATTAACGTTTGCGTGACATATTATTAACATCTTCAAGGAGAAAAAAAGCCATGACACAACTACACAAACACGCTATTCCCGCAAATATTGCGGAACACTGCCTGATTAATCCGGAGCAATACTTATCCATGTATCAGCAGTCGGTACATGATCCAGACGCGTTTTGGGGCGAACAAGGGAAAATACTTGATTGGATCAAACCCTACCAGAAGGTGAAAAACACCTCCTTCGCACCCGGAAACATTTCTATTCGCTGGTATGAAGACGGCACGCTGAACCTGGCGGCCAACTGCCTGGATCGCCACCTGAAGGAGCGCGGCGACCAGACGGCGATTATCTGGGAGGGCGACGATGCGACCCAGAGCAAGACCATCACTTACCGCGAGCTGCATCGCGATGTCTGCCGTTTTGCCAATACCCTGGTTGAGCTGGGTATCAAGAAAGGCGATGTGGTTGCTATTTATATGCCGATGGTGCCGGAAGCTGCCGTAGCGATGCTGGCCTGCGCGCGTATTGGCGCGGTGCACTCGGTTATTTTTGGGGGATTTTCCCCGGAGGCTGTCGCCGGACGCATCATTGATTCCAGCTCTCGACTGGTGATTACCGCCGACGAAGGCATTCGTGCCGGCCGCGCTATTCCGCTGAAGAAAAACGTCGATGATGCGCTAAAAAACCCTAACGTAAAAACCGTTGAGCATGTCATCGTCCTGAAACGCACGGGCGGAAATATTGAGTGGCATGAAGGCCGCGACCTGTGGTGGAACGAGCTGGTCGAGAAGGCCAGCGCCCACCATCAGCCTGTAGAAATGAATGCCGAAGACCCGCTTTTCATCCTTTATACCTCCGGCTCTACCGGCAAGCCGAAAGGCGTGGTCCACACCACGGGTGGATACCTGGTCTATGCCGCGACTACCTTTAAGTACGTTTTTGATTACCATCCGGGCGATGTCTACTGGTGTACCGCAGACGTTGGCTGGGTGACCGGCCACAGCTATTTACTGTATGGCCCGCTGGCCTGCGGCGCCATCACCCTGATGTTTGAAGGCGTGCCAAACTGGCCGGCGCCGAACCGTATGGCGCAGGTCGTGGATAAACATCAGGTGAACATCCTCTACACCGCGCCTACGGCCATCCGCGCGTTAATGGCCGAAGGCGATAAAGCCATTGTAGACACCGACCGTTCTTCGCTGCGCATTCTTGGCTCCGTTGGCGAGCCGATTAACCCGGAAGCCTGGGAGTGGTACTGGAAGAATATCGGTCGCGAGAAGTGCCCGGTGATAGACACCTGGTGGCAAACTGAAACGGGCGGCTTCATGATCACCCCGCTGCCCGGAGCAACCGAGCTGAAAGCTGGCTCCGCCTCGCGCCCGTTCTTTGGCGTACAGCCCGCGCTGGTAGATAACGAAGGTAACCCGCAGCAGGGCGCAGCCGACGGCAATCTGGTCATTACCGATTCATGGCCGGGCCAGGCGCGTACCCTGTTCGGCGATCACGAGCGCTTCGAGCAAACCTACTTCTCAACCTTTAAAAATATGTACTTCAGCGGCGATGGCGCACGCCGCGATGAAGACGGGTATTTCTGGATAACAGGCCGTGTGGATGACGTGCTGAACGTTTCAGGACACCGTTTAGGCACCGCGGAGATTGAGTCGGCGCTTGTCTCGCACCCGAAAATTGCCGAAGCCGCGGTAGTGGGCATTCCTCACAATATCAAAGGCCAGGCGATTTATGCTTACGTCACCCTGAATCACGGCGAAGAGCCGACGCCGGAGCTGTATGCCGAAGTGCGTAACTGGGTGCGTAAAGAGATTGGCCCGCTTGCCACGCCGGATATCCTGCACTGGACCGACTCGCTGCCGAAAACCCGCTCCGGCAAGATCATGCGTCGTATTCTGCGCAAAATCGCCGCCGGGGATACCAGCAACTTTGGCGATACCTCGACGCTTGCCGATCCTGGCGTGGTCGAAAAACTGCTGGAAGAAAAACAAGCACTGACTATGCCTTCATAACCTTATCAACCCTGATTCTCCCTCTCCTTCCGGAGAGGGACCTATAAAAACCACAACCTCACCTCTGGAGACTCTGTGATGAATGACCTCATTTATCAACGGATAGAAAACAGCGCGCATTTCAGGGAGCTGGTCGAAAAACGGCAACGTTTTGCCATTCTCTTATCGATAATCATGCTGGTGATTTACGTTGGCTTTATTCTGCTGATTGCCTTCGCACCGGGCTGGCTGGGCACGCCGTTATACGCGGGCACCAGCGTCACGCGCGGCATACCGATAGGCGTTGGCGTAATCGTTATTTCCTTTGTGCTTACCGCTGTTTACGTCTGGCGAGCCAACGGCGAATTTGACCGGCTGACCCACGCCATGCTGCGCGAGGTAAACGCATCATGAAACGTCTTCTGACCGCCCTTACGGCTCCCCTGCTCGTCTTGCCCGCCACGGTGCTGGCGGCCGACGCCATTACCGGCGATGTGCAACGCCAGCCGACCAACTGGCAGGCGATAATCATGTTTATCATCTTCGTTGCCCTGACGCTGTATATCACTTACTGGGCTTCGAAACGCACCCGCTCACGTAGCGATTATTATACCGCTGGCGGCAATATCACCGGCTTTCAGAACGGGCTTGCGATTTCGGGCGACTTTATGTCGGCGGCTTCCTTCCTCGGTATTTCCGCGCTGGTCTACACCTCAGGATACGACGGTCTGATTTACTCGCTTGGCTTCCTGGTGGGTTGGCCAATCATCCTGTTCCTTATTGCCGAACGCCTGCGCAACCTTGGACGCTATACCTTTGCAGACGTTGCCTCTTACCGCCTGAAACAGGGGCCGATTCGTACTCTGTCCGCCTGCGGTTCGTTAGTGGTTGTGGCGCTGTACCTCATCGCGCAGATGGTTGGCGCAGGTAAGCTTATTGAGCTGCTGTTCGGCCTGAATTACCACGTTGCGGTGGTGCTGGTCGGGGTGCTGATGGTGATGTACGTGCTGTTCGGCGGCATGCTCGCCACCACCTGGGTGCAGATCATCAAAGCCGTGCTGCTGCTGTTTGGCGCAAGCTTTATGGCCTTTATGGTGATGAAACACGTCGGCTTTAGCTTCAGCAACCTGTTCAGCGAAGCCATGGCGGTTCACCCGAAAGGCGCGGCCATCATGAGCCCGGGCGGGCTGGTAAAAGATCCGATTTCAGCGCTGTCGCTTGGTCTGGGACTGATGTTTGGTACCGCGGGCTTACCGCATATTCTGATGCGCTTCTTTACGGTCAGCGATGCCCGCGAAGCCCGTAAGAGCGTGCTCTACGCCACCGGTTTTATGGGTTACTTCTATATCCTGACCTTTATCATCGGCTTTGGCGCCATTATGCTGGTCGGCGCTAACCCGGCGTTTAAAGATGCGGCCGGCGCGCTGATTGGCGGTAACAACATGGCCGCGGTTCACCTGGCTAACGCCGTGGGCGGCAACCTGTTCTTGGGCTTTATCTCCGCCGTAGCCTTCGCCACGATACTGGCGGTGGTAGCTGGCTTAACGCTGGCCGGGGCTTCTGCGGTATCGCACGATTTGTATGCCAACGTGTTCCGTAAAGGGGCTTCCGAACGCGATGAAATCCGCGTGTCGAAAATCACCGTACTGATTCTGGGCGTGGTGGCCATCGGGCTGGGCATTTTGTTTGAGAACCAGAATATCGCCTTTATGGTCGGCCTTGCGTTCTCCATCGCGGCAAGCTGTAACTTCCCGATTATCCTGCTGTCGATGTACTGGTCGAAGCTGACCACGCGCGGCGCAATGATCGGCGGCTGGCTTGGCCTGCTGACGGCGGTGATACTGATGATTCTCGGCCCGACCGTCTGGGTGCAGGTATTAGGTCATGCCACGGCTATCTTCCCTTATGAATACCCGGCGCTGTTCTCGATTCTGGTGGCCTTTGTGGGTATCTGGGTGTTCTCCATCACCGATAACAGCCCGGAAGGCAATCTCGAACGCGAGAAATTCCGTGCCCAGTTTATCCGTTCCCAGACCGGGATCGGTATCGAACAGGGACGCGCGCATTAAGCATTACTCCCCGGCTATACGGCCGGGGAGCCTTTTCGCCCGCCACTTACGGCTTGTACAGCGTCCCCCGCCGGTTAATGCCTGTCGATAAGCAGTGCTTCAAGCAGGTCGAGATCGTGCAGCAGCTTTTGCAGCGTCTCGTTGCTGATTTTTTGCGTGGCGCGCAGGTGATACAGTTCAGCACGCTCGGAGCGTAACGCGGCAAGACGGAAGCGGCGTTCCAGATTTTCTTCAAGTTCGCTGTTTTCGACGTCGTTTCGCCCGTCGGCCCGGCGACGCAGGTTCCCGATAACGCGCGAGCTCACCTCGGTAAGCAGCTGATCGTCAATATTTTCCCTGGTATCTGCCGCCAGGCGTTCTTCCATTTTCTGAATCGCAACAATAGCGACTTCTGCCGTGGCGGAACGGGCCAGGCGCTCTTCCTGACGAGCGATGGATTTATCCCCCAGTTCAACATTTTTCAGCAGAACAGGCAGCATAATCACCCCGGCGAACAGCGAGAACAGGATCACGCCTGCGGAGAGGAAGATCAGCTCATAACGAGCCGGGAACGGCGTACCGTCGCCCAGAAGCAGCGGAATCGATAGCACGCCGGCAAGGGTAATCGCCCCTCGCACGCCGGCAAAAGAGGCCACTGCCAGCTCACGCGTAGTGAAAGAGCCAAACTCCAGCGGACGCTTTTTCATAAAGCGCAGGCTGATGCGTTTCATCGACCACAGCCACAGGAAACGTACGCCGATCAAGGCGACATAAATCATCACGATATCGAGGAACAGCATCCAGAGCTCTACGTTCGGATCGGCGTTAGCGGCGTCGATAGAGGTTTCCAGAATGCCCGGCAGTTGCAGGCCCAACAGCAGGAAGACCATGCCGTTGAAAACAAACTCCAGCATGGCCCAGACGCTGTTAGCACGCAGGCGCATGGCCAGCGGCGCGCTACGCAACACACCAGAGCGGGTAATGGTCATCCCCGCGGCAACCGCCGCCAGGATCCCCGAAACGCCTATATGTTCGGCAATCAGATAAGAAGCAAAAGGCAACAGCAGCAGCAGTAAGGTTTGTGTCGCGGGCTCATCGCCGCTCCACCGGCTCATCAGGCGCAGGGATTTACCATACAGCCAGCTCACCGCCATGCCCGCAAGCAGGCCGCCAATCGCCACTTTCAGGAATTCCACGGTCGCCCCGCCGACGGTAAAGACCATCGTACCGACCGCCACCGCGACCGCCATTTTCAGCGATACCAGACCGGAGGCGTCGTTCATCAACGCTTCGCCCTGCAAAATGCCCATAATTTTCTTTGGAATGCGCCCTTCGCCGACAATACCGGATAGCGCCACGGCATCGGTTGGCGACAGCACGGCCGCCAGAGCAAATGCAGGAATCAGCGGGATCCCCGGCACCAGATAGTAAATCAGCAGGCCAATGCCTACGATGGTAACCAGCACCAGCACCAGCGCGAGGCCGATGATTTCCCTGCCGTGGTTCAAAAACTCATGGGTGGGCGTCTTCCAGCCATCCGCAAACAGCAGCGGCGGGATAAAGAGTACAAGGAACAGCTCGGGGTCGAACTCAACGTGTAAGCCGAAATGCGGCCATGCAAGCAGCGCACCGATGAGAATCTGCATTAACGGCAGCGGGATCTGGAAAGGCAGCATGCGTGTCGCTACCCCAGACAAAGAGACCACAAGGGTCATAATGAGAATGGTAAAGAAGATTTCCATGCTTTCCTTAGTCGCGGTGTGTTGTGAAACCCTTTTTGCAGGTTGTTGCTCTATTAATAAAACAACTTTCTACACCGAAATGAAACAGGAAATGCCCAGAAAGAAAATAAGATGCGGGCCGCGTAAGGCATGGCCCGCAGAAGAAAAATCTTAAATTGCCCAGCCGCCCGCATAGAACGCGACCAGAGCGATAGCGATAACAACGGTGCCGATATTCAGCCTGCGCCATTCGCCGGAAACGATGCGGCCAATCACCAACGAGGCAAAGCCGATCATAATGCCGGTAACAATGTTACAGGTCAGTACGATGAACACGGCGGTAATAAGGCCCGCCATGGCATCGACAAAATCAGCAAAGTCGATTTTCGCCACGTTGCTTAACATCAGCAGACCAACGTACATCAGCGCTGGCGCGGTGGCGTACGCAGGAACCAGGTAAGAAAGTGGGGATAAGAACAGAATCAGCAGGAACAGCACGCCAACGGTAATCGCCGTCAGGCCTGTTTTACCGCCTGCGGCAGTACCTGCCGCGGATTCAATATAGACCGCCGCAGGGGCCGCCCCTACAAAGCCTGAAAATACGCTGCTCAGGGAGTCAGTGGTCAGGGCTTTACCGCCATCGATAATTTGCCCGTCTTTATCCAGCAGATTTGCCTGCCCGGCCACCGCACGAATAGTGCCGGTGGCGTCGAATACCGCCGTCATGACCAGCGCCAGAACGCTTGGCAGAACGATGGGATTGAGCGCGCCTACAATATCCAGGCTGCCAATCAGCGAGTTGCCCGCTTCGTCTTTCAAAGAGGGCATGGCGAAAATACCGGAGAAGTGCACGGAAGGGTCGAAGATTAACCCTACAATGGAAATGCCGATGATAGTCAGCAGAATACCGCCCGGCACTTTCAGTTTTTCCAGACCGATAATCACCGCAAGACCAATCAGCGACATGATTACCGGGAAGCTTGCGAAATGACCGAGCGCAACCGGTAAACCATCAAGCGGGTTTTTAATGACCAGCCCAACGCCGTTTGCGGCAATCAGCAGCAGGAACAGACCGATGCCAATGCCGGTGCCGTGCGCAACGCCCATCGGCAGGTTGCGTAAAATCCAGCTACGGATGCCGGTTGCGGAAATAACGGTAAACAGCACGCCCATCAGGAACACCGCGCCTAAAGCGACAGGAACGCTAATGTGCTGGCCGAGCACCAGGCTAAAGGCGGTGAATGCGGTCAGCGAGATAGCACAGCCGATAGCCAGCGGCAAATTAGCCCACAGCCCCATAACGAGAGAACCCACGCCCGCTACCAGGCAAGTCGCCACGAAGACCGCCGCTGGCGGGAAGCCCGCTTTGCCCAGCATGCCGGGCACAACGATGACGGAATACACCATCGCAAGGAAGGTGGTTAAACCGGCCACAACTTCCTGGCGAACGGTACTGCCACGTGCGGATATTTTGAACCAGGCGTCAAGACCGCCGGTCGCACGCGGTGAAGGAGTAGACATAGTGAAAAATCCCCTGAGATTTTTATGATTAGGTTGTTACACCCGGCGGACATCCCGCTGCCGATTAAACGTCTTATCCCTGTGCTGCGATTGCGACAAAAGGGGCGTCGCAAAAAAGCAAACGTTTAACTTCGCGTGTAAAAATTGCACGTCAAAATGAAGGCAAACGATTATCCGGCCTTCTGAAGGGGATTTTCAACCAAACTTTGCCGCTTTTTGCTGAAAATAACGCTGGACGATGAAATAATCACCGCGTCATGCGCAAACGTTATCGTTAATGCGCAATTTCACAACAATCAGACAAGGTTACGGCAAAGCGTTTTGCTGGTGCTTTCGATTTTTGACCCCATCAGCCGCCTGGAATATCAAACGGCCCGCCCTGTTGAATCGCTCTTTGCCAGGCCGGACGCATCTGCGCGTTTTTCATCCAATTCTGCAGGTGTGGCAGATCGTTAATACCGCCGCGTGCAAGTAATGCAATTAGCGGAAAGCTCATCTGAATATCCGCCGCGCTAAACGCCTGCCCGGCAAACCAGGGCGTTTTGCCAAGATGGTCTTCTATAAATCGCGCATGGGTGGCGAGCTGTTTATTGAGGTAAGCTTTTTGCACGCCCTGTCCTAAAGCTTTGCCAACGGGGCGCAGCAGCCAGGGCACCGGCGCTTTTCCCAAACGGCCAAATACCAGCTTCATCATCAGTAGCGGCATAAGCGAACCTTCGGCATAGTGCAGCCAGAAGCGGTACTGAAGCTTGTCCTGCGCGGCGATCGGCTTTAAACGGCTTTCGCTATCATAGGTTTCCTGCAGGTATTCAAGGATTGCGCCGGATTCAGCGATGATATTGCCGTTGTCTTCCAGCACCGGCGATTTGCCTAATGGATGCACCTTTTTCAGCGCCTCAGGCGCCAGCATGGTGGGTTCACGCTGATAGCGCACGATCTGATAGGGTAGCTGAAGTTCTTCGAGCATCCACAGCACGCGCTGGGAACGGGAGTTGTTCAGGTGATGGACGATAATCATGGGCTAACCTTTTGTTTTTGCAATTGGGTTAACTATAGATAACACAGCCTGAATCGCGGGTAAAAAATCGCTCAAAAAAGATACAGATTTAGCTTGAAAGCTGAAAAAGCGCATCTACACTTAAGGTGTCAGCGCAATCCGGAACCTCCTGAGAACCCGTAATTGAGGGGCGCTGATGTCGGGGGAAACCCTCCTTGCGAAAAGCGGGATAGAGCGAAAGACAAAGACCGGGAACAAACTAAAGCGCCGAAGTCGGGCGCTTTAGTTTTTTTACTCTTCCAGCAGGCGGGCGCCGGTCCCTTCTTCGCCCAGCCTGTCGCCCGGGTTACGCAGCGGGCAATCCGCGCCGGACAAACAACCGCAGCCAATGCAGCCATCCAGTTCATCCCGTAACGCCGTCAGCGTATGAATCCGCCGGTCCAGCTCTTCGCGCCACAGCGATGAAAGCCTTTTCCAGTCGTTTTTATTAATGGATTCCCCGTTCGGCAACACGCCAAACGCATCGCCAATGGTCGCCAGAGGAATACCGATACGCTGGGCTATCTTGATAATGGCGACCGTGCGCAAAACGCCGCGCGTATAGCGCCGCTGATTGCCGCTGTTACGGATACTTTTTATTAAGCCCTTACTTTCGTAAAAATGCAGCGCTGAAACCGCCACGCCGCTGCGCTTCGCCACCTCGCCCGGCGACAGTAAGGGATTAAATCGGGGTGATTTCTTTTCCAAAATGCTCTTTACCTCAAGTTAACTTGAGGAATTATACTCTCCGGCAACAAAACCTGCTAATCGAATACTTTGATTAAGGACGGCCCATGGCACACCAGGAAATCATTTATACGTTGACTGAATGGATTGATGAGCACATCGACCAGCCGCTGAACATTGACGTGGTGGCGAAAAAATCCGGTTATTCAAAATGGTATTTGCAAAGGATGTTCCGCACCGTGATGCGCCAGACGCTGGGTGAGTATATCCGTCAGCGCCGCCTGCTGCTGGCGGCAAAAGAGCTGCGCGCCACCCGCCGCCCTATTTTTGATATCGCGATGGATTACGGCTATGTGTCGCAACAAACCTTTTCACGGGTGTTCCGCCGCGAATTCGACCGCACGCCGACCGACTACCGCCATCAGGCCTGAGCTAATCGGCAAACACGACGCCGTTGCTGCTGCCGGGTCGATACAGCCAGGCGATAAATTCCTGCGGCGGTAAGGCTTTTGCGAAGTACCAGCCCTGGCAGTACTGCACGCCGCGGGCCTGAAGCCAGGCGAGCTGTTCGGGCGTCTCGACCCCTTCGGCGACGGTCTTAAGATTCAGGCTGCGCGCCATTTCAATAATATGTTCAGCAATAAGGAAACAGGCCCGGTCGGTGGTGAGATTGTCGATAAAGGATTTATCTATTTTAAGAATATCCACGTTCAGGAACCGCAGGTTGTGCAAATTAGCATAACCGGTGCCGAAGTCATCAATAGCTATTTCAAAACCTGCCTGGCGGAATGCCTGAATAACCGGACGGGTTTTCGGCACATCAATAAAACCTCGTTCAGTGACTTCGACTTTTATTTGATCGGCATTGATCGCATGTTTATTAATTTTTTCTGCAAGCAAGGTTACCAGCCGCGGACAATGGAAATCCGCCGGAGATAAATTAATCGAAATATAAAGATCGGGATGATCTGCGAGGAATCCGCCAAAATCGTTGAAGACCGCGTTAATCACGTAGTCAGAGATCTTTTGAATCAGGCCTTCGGCTTCCGCGAGCGGAATGAAGCTGCCGGGGCTAATCCACTGGCCGCCGTAATTTACCCAACGCAGAAGCGCTTCGGCGCCCACACATCTTCCGCTCTGGATATCAATAATTGGCTGGTAATGGAGTTTTAACTGATTTTTTTCTATGGCGCGAAGAAGCATACTTCGTGGTGAATTTAACTGCTGCCGGGAGCGCGACCACATGAATAATATAATGGTGCTGCAGATAATCCCTAAGGGTACGGTAAGCGTAACTTGATGATACCACTCTTTATTAAAGCGCTCCTGCGAGGTTGAGACAATCACGGCGATTGGCCTGTGCCGGGATTTTTCTATCGTATAAACCCGTGCTTCATCGGTGAAGTATTTATCGTCTTTTGTAATAAAATCGTGCAGGTGTTCAGTATTAAGCTGCTCGCTTAAAGAGAAAAATTGTTTAGTGACAGTATCATATGCGCCATAAGCCAGGCTATGATCGGTTGACATCACATCGGCATATGTCCGTGGGTTTACCACCACCACAATATTACCCTGCTGCATATACGTCATTTTATGGCCAATATAAAACGGCGTATCCAGATAATAGAATATAGAAATATCAGGTTTACGAGTGTAATTAGCTGCGGGAGCGGAAAAGGGTATCGAGGGTTTATAAACCGTAGAACAAATAAATTGATTCCCACGAGCATAGATCAAATCTTCAACATAGAGTTTGCTGCGTGCAACATCCATTAATTTTAGCATATGTTCAGGGCTACAGGCCTGGCCCGTATATTGCTGCGCTTCATGCTGAGCCGCGTCAACATGCTGAATGACAATTTCTGTCTTTTCGATGACTAATTGCGCAAAAGAGCGAAGTTGCTGCTGTGTCTCACTGGCAGCGCGAACATGAGCAAAGTACACCGCCAACAGAATGGGCAAACATACCGTCAGCATAAAACCCGAAGCACGTAAAATACGCAGATAAATCCTTTCTGTCATGGTCGTCACATGTCCCTGCTATTACCGCCCGTTGTCGTTTAACTGGAACAAACCTGCAAGCTGTCGATTACGTTGCATGAATAATCATCCATTAGCAACAGTCTTTTTATTCTTAACGGCAAAGCATAGATGAAAATAAAAAAAGCAGCGGGAAAAATCAGGCATTCATGATGCCATATTAAATATGGCAGTGAAGATATGTTTATTATCCTAATTTAAATAGCAGAGAATAAGCCGTTAAGTAAAATCATCGTTCCCATAAACGTTAACGATGACAGGCCTGAAAAATACTTTTCTTCTGACACAGCCTGCGTTTCCTCCGGCTTTTAAGCAACTTTCAGGGGTGGGGAAACGCGCAAAAAACGCACCGCGCCGCTGGCGATTAAAAATACAAATGTGATACACTTCACACACTTCATGCAACAACGATTTATTTTACATTTCTGCAAAATCTTATCCTGCTGACGGCTCCCGCATCGCCTCTTTTTGCGCCTGCCTTAGGCGCGAGCCGTTATGGCTGATAAGGTTGCCTTAAGAGGATTGGTTTCATGACTACCATCACCACCGGCGTATTACTGATGCGCTGGCCGTTATTAAGCGCGGTTCTGATGTTTCTTGCCAGCACGTTAAATATTCAGTTTCGTAAATCTGACTACGCGTTTCTGGCGGTAGCGAGCAGCGGGCTGGGGATCGCCGCCGCACTGTGGTTCGCAACCGGCCTGCTGGGCCTGACAGCTGCGGACTTCGCGCTGATGTGGACATCCTTTAAAGATATGATGGTCGAAATCTCAAGCCACGCTCCGCCAGAATGGCCGATGGTCATTACCTGAGCGATAAGGCATCAAAGCAGCCGGTAAACAAAACCCCCGCCGAATAACCGGCAGGGGTTTTTTGATGTCTTAGCGACGCGCTTTATTCTGCACAATCAGAACGGAATATCGTCGTCAAAATCCATCGGTGGTTCATTGTTAGACGGAGCCGGCGTGTTCTGCTGCTGCGGACGAGACTGCGCGCCGCCGCTGAACTGGTTGCCGCCCTG
>DAMALH010000019.1:0-82586 GCA_032000125.1 Buttiauxella sp.
GCTGGCCCCGCCGCTGCGGTGGCGCGGCGCGGCGGAGATAATAGTATGGTTATTAGGCGACTGAAAAAGCCCGAAGCCCGCGCCACACAGAACCATGCGCCAGATAATGTCCAGATCGCTTGGGTTATGCGGCAGTAAAGCCAGAGCGAACAGCCCTGTCGCCATCACCGCCAGGCCAATCCCGCCTAATAAACCGGCATGAACTCGCTCAATTAAATAGCCGGCAAGCGGGGCCATCACCATAGTGGCAAGCGGCCACGGCGTCAGCAGCAGGCCGGTGTCTACCTCGCTGCGGCCAAGCACGGTTTGCAGGAAAAAAGGGATAGAAACAAACGCCAGCATCTGCGCCGTAAACGAGCAGACGGAAGTCATCATTGAGAGTGAAAAAACGGGAATACGCAGCAAATCGACCGGCAGTATCGGGAAAGGCTGGGCTAACTGGCGACGAATAAAGAAGAAGCCAATGACGACCAGCGCGACCAGCTCAGCGGCAATTAACGCGCCTGATTGTCCCTGAGAGAAACCGCTGATGGCGGAAATAAGCAGGCCAAAAGTCAGGGCATTCATTATGGCGCCCGGAATATCAAAACGCTGCCCCTGGGCTTTTTGCTGGTTTGGCGGTAAATAACGCAGCGCTAAAAGCAGCGCAATAATGCCGATGGGCACGTTTATTAAAAACAGCCATTGCCAGGAGGCTACGGAAAGGATCGCCGCCGCGACGCTTGGGCCGGCTGCCGAAGAGACGGCGACAATAAATGAGTTAATCCCCATGCCGCGCCCAAGGAAACGCTGCGGATAAATCAGCCGGATAAGCGCGGTATTTACGCTCATTAATGCGGCACCGCCAAAGCCCTGCAGTATGCGAGCCGCGGTTAACACAGGGAGCGAAGTGGAGAGGGCGCAGAATAACGACGTCAGGCAAAAGAGCACCAGACCGCACTGGTAAACCCGACGATAGCCAAAAATATCACCTAAAAACGACATGGTTAACAGCGATACAATAATGGCGATTTGATAGCTGTTCACCACCCAAATAGATTCTGCCGGGCTTGCGCCAAGGTCGCGAGCAATAGTCGGCAGCGCAACGTTAACGATAGTGCCGTCAAGCACCGCCACGGTAATCCCCAGGGCGATGGTTAATATGGCGCCATAACGTCTGGGCGTCGGCAGGCCGTCGGAGAGGGTTGTATCCATATAAATAATGAGGCTTTATAGGTATTATTTTACAGGCAATTATCTTAGCATCGATATTTCGGAGGCAGGCCGCAGATTTGTAACGAAATAGCAGAGATACATTGCGACAGGCCGGGCGTCAATTTATACTAAAAACCGGTTCTGATTTTTATAAAACACGTGCGATCGAGGTGATGAATGGCAATCGCAGATCTGGATAAACAACCTGATTCTGTCTCTTCTGTCCTGAAAGTTTTTGGCATCTTACAGGCTCTTGGCGAAGAACGTGAAATTGGTATCACTGAACTTTCGCAACGCGTCATGATGTCAAAAAGCACCGTCTATCGCTTTTTGCAAACCATGAAGTCGCTGGGCTATGTCGCTCAGGAAGGCGAGTCTGAAAAATACTCCCTGACGCTAAAGCTGTTTGAACTGGGTGCACGTGCGCTGCAAAACGTCGATTTGATTCGCAGCGCAGACATCCAGATGCGCGAACTGTCGCGGCTGACTAAAGAAACCATTCATTTGGGCGCGCTGGATGAAGACAGCATCGTTTACATCCATAAAATCGACTCCATGTATAACCTGCGCATGTACTCCCGCGTAGGGCGCCGTAACCCGTTATACAGCACCGCTATTGGTAAAGTGCTGCTGGCCTGGCGCGATCCAGAAGAAGTGAAAGAGATCCTTGCGGGCGTGGAATATACGCGCAGTACGGAGCGCACGATTACCAGTACCGAAGAGCTGCTGCCGCAGTTGGAGCAGGTTCGCGAGCAGGGCTACGGGGAAGATAATCAGGAACAGGAAGAAGGGCTGCGCTGTATTGGCGTGCCCGTATTTGACCGTTTTGGCGTAGTTATTGCCGGGTTGAGTATTTCTTTCCCGACTTTACGCTTCTCAGAAGAGCGTTTGCACGAATACGTTGCCATGCTGCACGATGCGGCGCGAACTATTTCCAGGCAAATGGGTTATCACGATTATCCGTTCTGACAGATGTTTAAAAAACGCCGCTAAATGCGGCGTTTTTATTAATTGCCATCGTCAATGACGGTATCGCTTTTACGCAGAACCGGACAGTTGGCGAGCCCGACAATCCCACTATCGGTGTGAACGAACTGGGCCGTAACGACACTGCGCGCGGTTAAGTATTTACATTGTAAGCCCAGACCTGCGGCATTCTCGTTGCTGCCAATCAAAACGCCATAGCCCGATAAGAGCAAACCAATCCACAAAAGTGCGATTACAATAATGGCGCGGATCACCATACGCATAGAAACCTCTTTTTTTGCTGTGTATTCCGCCTCTAATCGTAGTGGATTGTTTTGCATAAACAATATCAGTATTCCTAATTGCTGATGGTTAAATGCAGTGGCGGTTAAGACAGGTTTACTTTTACAGTGTTACGCTGGCAGCAGATAAGCGTTGAAGTGGAGAAATGAGTGAAAAAGTACCGATGGGTTATCCTTGCGGCGATTGTTGTCGCCTGCCTGCTCCTGTGGACCCAAATGGTTAACGTGTTATGCGATCAGGACGTACAGTTCTTCAGCGGCATCTGCACAATCAATAAATTTATCCCCTGGTAAGCTATTTTTATCGCCGGGGCGATCTCCTTGTGCACGGGCGGGTGTAGAATACGCGTTTTGTTGAGGTGGTAAGATGAACGAACTGAACGTTGGCATTTTTAACATTGCGTCTCTGGCAGTCTCCCTGGTTATGCTGTTGGTTGGCCTGGTACTGTGGTTCTTTGTTAATCGCGCCAGCAGCCGTGCGAATGAGCAAATCGCTCTGCTTGAAGAACTGCTCGATCAGCAAAAGCGCCAGAACGCGCTGCTGCGTCGTTTGTGTGAGGCAAACGAGCCGGAAGTAGAGAAGGTGGCGGCGGTAGAAGAAGATGAAGAAGACGATTTTGTCCGTCTGGTCGCAGAGCGGTAACGCTCTGCCGGGTGGTTTACTGTTTTTCTTTCAGGAGTGGGTATGCCGTGGAAAAATCCCTGGTTCGATCCCGAGCTGCCGCACCATCTGCCCGATGGTTTTCGCAATCTGCATGTTTTAAAACGCCAGCCGGGCGACGTTAAGCGCTGGCGTGAAGAGAGAAAGGCGCAGGGGCTTCCACATCCTCCGTCCGGGGGATACCCGGCTTTTACTGAACGCTGGTGGCAAAAAGCGCAGGTGAGCGGTGATGATGACCGCGTCTGGTGGCTGGGACATGCGAGCTTACTGTTACGTCTGCAGGGGCGATATCTTCTCACCGACCCGGTTTTCTCCCGGCGCGCTTCGCCTTTTCCCTTTGCAGGTCCCCTGCGTAAAACGCCGGTTTCGCTTGCTATCAACGAGCTTCCCCGGCTTGATGCCGTGCTTATCTCCCACAATCACTACGATCATCTCGATAGCGCTACGGTGCGCCAGATCGCAAGGCGCTTTCCCGACGCACGCTTTTTTGTGCCGCTGGGGCTAAAGGGGTGGTTTACAAGACGCGGCATTCGTCACGTAACCGAGCTCGACTGGTGGCAGGCGTCAACCTGGGAAGGGATGGCCATTACCGCCGTTCCGGCACAGCACTGGAGCATGAGATCGTTATGGGATCGCAATCGCAGCTTGTGGTGTGGATGGGTTATTGAAACCGCGCGGCTACGCTTCTGGTTTAGCGGGGATACCGGATTTACGAGCGACCTTGCGGATATTGCGCTGCGTTTAGGCCCGCTTGACGCTGCCGCTATCCCGATTGGCGCCTACGCGCCGCGCTGGTTTATGGGCGATCATCATATGGATCCCCAACAGGCCGTTACCTTATGGCAGCAGATTGGCCGCCCCATGACCATACCCATTCACTGGGGGGTATTTGAACTGGCAGACGAGTCGTTAGATCTGCCGCCGCAGGAGCTGCTTGCGGCCCTTTCGGCCGCAGGTGAGAAGTCAGATGCCTTTACGCCGTTCATCATTGGACAAAGCACGAGCTTATTTAAAAATAAGTAATAGTTATTATTGCAGGGCCGCGTTTTTTATTTTTACTGAAAAATCAGCCGCTCATTTTTGAAATATATTATAGCGAAACGTTTTTATTGCCTGCTGACGAAGCCAGCGTCATTAAACTTTCATTATTTTTGCATAATATTAGCGTTTAACTGTGCAAGCTTTATTCTATTCGGGTTCGTTGCGGAAACTTTTTAACCCGTTAACCAAAAGCACCGCTCCGTATTGCGCATTTTTTTGCATACTTATGCAGGATGCGGCATAAGCATAATGCGGGGTCAGATGCCTTTTTAAGCCTTGGCCTGGACGAAGTGAAGTCTTTGAGCTATGGTAAAAAAGTTGTCTGAATCTTGCTGTTACAGGCACGGCGATAAGCGCAAGCTAGCGAAGTGTTTTATTCATAAAGTGTACGTTTGTTTTTCAACGCATATGTACAGTTTCTGGAATCTGTGCGGCAGATCGATACATGCTTAAAAATGGCTTGCCATTGTTTACGTTGTATGTGATAACACTTTGGGTCAAACGAGGTACAGTTCTGTTTATGTGTGGCATTTTCAGTAAAGAAGTCCTGAGTAAACACGTTGTCGTTGAATACCGCTTCTCTGCCGAACCTTATATTAGTGCCTCATGCAGTAATGTCTCAGTTTTATCTCAGTCAATGCCTGCGGGCTAAGAAAACACTCTAAGGAATTTTGCAAATGGCAAAGATTAAAGGTCAAGTTAAGTGGTTCAACGAGTCTAAAGGTTTTGGTTTCATTACTCCTGCTGACGGCAGCAAAGACGTGTTCGTACACTTCTCTGCAATCCAGGGTAACGGCTTCAAAACTCTGGCTGAAGGCCAGAACGTTGAGTTCGAAATCCAGGACGGCCAGAAAGGCCCTGCTGCAGTTAACGTGACTGCCATCTAATTCGGCTGAATTAGGCTCAGGCGCCAAAACGCCTAATTGAGTTAAAAGCCTCGCTCTCACGGCGGGGCTTTTTAATGGCTGAAATAAAATCAATACCTTTCAAAGTATTACCAAAACCCTCCCCGCGTTGCCTCTTGTTGCACTCCTGCGAAGGATTTAGCACTGTTTCCGCACGAACCGTGGCGAAAGTCT
The DNA here is from genome assembly GCA_032000125.1 of Buttiauxella sp. Lineage (GTDB taxonomy): Bacteria > Pseudomonadota > Gammaproteobacteria > Enterobacterales > Enterobacteriaceae > Dryocola. Next base: position 5,244 of record DAMALH010000019.1, read on the forward strand.
GTTTAAATTTGCGTTCGCTTAGGTTTTGATAAGGATTGATGGTGAGGAAAATTACCCCCGCGCTCGTGGGCAATTTCATCCAGTGGCGTTTTGGACTGCTTTGTCTGGCAATCGTGCTAAGCCTGATTTTTTTGCTTGGCAGGGTGGCCTGGTTACAGATTATCTCGCCCGGCAATCTTGTCAGACAGGAAGATATGCGATCCCTGCGCGAAAAAACCATTATGGTGCCGCGCGGCATGATACAGGACCGCGATGGTCGTCCGCTGGCGGTAAGCGTTCCGGTAGAAGCGGTATGGGCTGACCCAAAAATAATTATGGAAAAAGGGGGCGTTCAGGTTGACCGCCGCTGGCAGGCGCTTGCGGACGCGCTGCATACGCCGTTGAGCGAAATCGCTGCGCGTATTCATCATAACGAGCGCAGCCGTTTTATTTACCTTGCTCGCCAGCTCGATCCCCAGCAGGCGGCCTGGATCGACAAATTAAACATTGCCGGCATCTCGCTGCGTGAAGAATCTCGCCGGTTTTATCCAGCCGGACACGTTGCGTCGAATTTGCTGGGCTTTACCAATATCGACGATCGGGGCATTGAGGGCATTGAAAAGAGTTTCGACCGGCAGCTAACCGGCGCCGCCGGCGAGCGTCTGGTGCGTAAAGATCGCTATGGTCACGTGATTGAGAATATTACAGAGACGCCGCCGAAACCGGCGCACAACATTATTTTGAGTATCGATGAGCGCCTTCAGACGGTGACGGAAGATGCGCTGAGCAATGCGGTATCCTGGAATAAAGCGCAGTCGGGCGCCGCGGTAATCATTGATGTGAATACCGGTGAGGTGCTGGCGATGGCAAGCTACCCCACCTTTAATCCAAATAACCGCGACGGGGCAACCTTAGACGATTTTCGTAACCGGGCCATCAGCGATACCTTCGAACCCGGGTCTACGGTTAAGCCTATGGTTATTATGACCGCCCTGAAACAGGGGATCGTTCAGCCGGATAGCGTGGTGGATACGCACCCCTACACCCTTGACGGGCATCGAATCCGCGACGTAGGGTTCTATCCGCAATTAACGCTCACCGGCATCTTACAAAAGTCCAGCGATACCGGGGTTTCCCGGCTTTCGCTTGCCATGCCGATTCAGGCTTTGCTGGATACGTACAAAAGCTTTGGTTTTGGCACCCCCACCGGCCTGGGCCTGACAGGGGAGAGCAGCGGCCTGCTGCCGAACCGCCAGCGCTGGGGACAGTTGGATCGCGCCACCTTCTCATTTGGTTATGGGCTGATGGTGACCCCGCTGCAACTGGCGCACGTTTACGCAACCATCGGCAGCTACGGTATTTCCAGGCCGTTATCCATTACGCGAGTCGATCCGCCGGTGGTCGGGCAACGCGTGATATCCGCGCAGATCGCTCAACAGGTTGAACATATGATGGAGAGCGTGGCGCTGCCGGGCGGCGGTGGCACAAAAGCGGCAGTGCGCGGCTATCGCGTAGCGATTAAAACCGGCACGGTAAAGAAAATTGGCGATGACGGCAAATATGTCGACAAATATATCGCCTATACCGCAGGCGTTGCGCCTGCCAGTAATCCTCGCTTTGCGTTGGCCGTGGTAATTAACGATCCTTCCAACGGTGCCTATTACGGCGGGGCGGTTTCGGCGCCGGTATTTAGCCAGATCATGGGCGATGTGCTGCGCCTGGAAAACGTTGAGCCGGATGGTTTACCGCCCGGAGACGAACGCCTGGTATTGATGAATAAGGCAAGGTGACGGCTCCGGCGCCGTAGCGGCTTTTCGTCGCCGGGCGTAAGGGTTACACTTGCGCCCTCTATATTATCCGGAGTCACCATGTCCTATCTCTGTCCGCTTTGCCATGCCCCCCTTGCCGCTCAGGAAAAAAGTTTTGTTTGTCCGCAGGGGCACCGGTTCGATAAGGCGAAAGAAGGCTATGTTAACCTGCTGCCGGTGCAGCATAAGCATTCCAAAGATCCGGGCGACAGCGCTGAGATGATACAGGCCCGCCGCGCATTTCTTGATGCGGGGCATTACCAGCCGCTGCGCGATGCCATTTGCCAGCTTCTGACGCAGCGCGCGCCTGAAACACTGCTGGATATCGGCTGCGGGGAAGGGTATTACACCGCCGGATTTGCCACCGCGTTAAGCGGGCTTACGGGAACCGTCCGGGGGCTTGATGTTTCAAAAGTCGCCATTCGTTATGCGGCTAAACGCTATCCGCAGGCGCATTTTTGCGTGGCCTCCAGCCATCGTCTGCCGTTTGATGACGCCAGCATGGATGCCGTGGTACGAATCTTTGCTCCGTGCAGGGCCGAAGAGTTAGCGCGTGTGGTTAAACCCGGCGGCATGGTGATTACCGCCACCCCAGGCCCGCGTCATCTGATGCAGCTAAAAGGTTTAATTTACCAGGATGTTTTATTGCATTCGGAAGAGGTTGAATCGCTGCCCGGCTTCACGCAAGAGCAGACCCGCCAGATTGGCTGGCCGATGACGCTTACGGGAGAAGAGGCCGTGGCGCTGCTGCAAATGACGCCGTTTGCCTGGCGTGCCCGCCCGGAAGTGTGGGAGGCGTTAAAAGCAGAAACGACATTTATGTGTGAAACCGACTTTGTGGTGCGGGTCTGGCGACGCGAGGCTTAGCCTAGGGGTAAAAATGGCTGTACAGAATCTGGCAGCCGATCCCAATTAGCACCAGGCCTCCCAGAATCTCTGCGCGTTTACCCAGCATCGGGCCGATAAAACGGCCAACCATCATCCCCAGCGTGGACATGATCATGGTGGCGCAGCCAATCGCCAGCGCGGTTTCGATGATGTTCACTTTCAGGAATGCCAGGCCAACCCCAACCGCCATGGCGTCAAGGCTTGTGGCGATGGCGGTGGTCACTAAAAGCCAGAAGCCATGACGCTGCAGCTTAGGCGCATCTTCCGCGTCGCTACCGCGAAACCCTTCGATAAGCATTCTTCCGCCAAGGAAAACCAGCAGGACGAAGGCCACCCAATGGTTCCATTCCAGCACGACCTGGCTTGCCAGCAGGCCAAGGCACCAGCCGATAAGCGGAGTAAGGGTTTCTATGATGCCGAAAATAAGGCCCGTGCGGAGCGCTTCTGAAAATCTGGGTTTATGAAGCGAAGCACCTTTTCCGATCGAGGCTGCGAAAGCATCCATCGACATGCCAAATGCGAGAAGTAGAGTTGCGGAGAGATTCATTACAGCGCCTCAGTTGGGGAATTCCATATACACGTTACCCATCCCCAACGTTCGATGGTTACGTGCCTATGGTCTCGCCTACTCATGACTGAGTCGTACACGCCACGTTCTTAGAACGAGTATGTTGACATGTACATTTTCACGGCTGTGAAAATCGGCTACTCCCCAACGACGGGCGCAACCTTAACATATTTTTTGAAGATAAAACAATAATTGATATTGACGCCGAATTACCCAAATGATAACGATTTTCATTTAATTATAAAGGTAATCAAAACGTTAAAAAATAAGCACAGAGAATAGGCGGAAATAGCTTTGGCTATGTTTTTAATTCGCCAGATTGATTAAAAAATATAGGTTTTGCTATATTTTTAACCTACTGACTCGCAACAAGAAGTTTATAAATTTTCTCCAGGTCTTCTATATTTCTGACGCGAATAAGCAGGCGCCGCTGTTCTAATTGCATCACCAGCACGCCGTCCTCGGATAAATTCATCTCTTTTATGCGGGAATAGCGAACCCAGGCGCCAGCAAAGAAAAATCCTTCATTTTTGAACAGCAGCTTGGGCGTGCGGATCCACGACAGATAAATTGCCATCAGCGCCAGTGCGGATAACAACCATGTGGTTATCGCCGTTCCGTTTGCCGTGACGTTGTTGTAGATAAGGATACCCACCAGAAAGACAAAAATGGTGCTGTCGATGCGGTTTCGGCGCAGCAGGGGGATGGCGAGGCGCGTATTGCCTTTGAGCTTATCCATAATAAATTCGTCATAAATCGCCCAGCCAAGCAGTAAAGCGATAAATACCAGCAGTACGACATCCGTTAACGTCATGGCAACTCCGCCTCCTTTTGAAAATAAAAAACCGGGGCGCAGGACCCCGGTTTGAACAGCAGCTTAACTACAGGCCCAGCAGGCCGATTGCGTAACCGACAATACCGATGACGAAGAAGCCCATGATTATCCACAGCGCATTAACTTTCTTACGCAGCAGCCACATACAGGCGAAGGTCAGCAGCAGCGGCACCAGACCCGGCATCAGCTGATCGAGGATGGTTTGCACGGTGGTGACTTTAACCGCGCCGGTCTGGTCGGTAATTCTCGACACCACCAGCGGTATGTTAACGTGCGTCCACTTGTTGACCAGCGCCCCCATAACAAAGAGGCCAAGAATAGACGCCCCCTCGGTCAGTTTCTGCAGGAAGCCGCCGCCCATATCCTTGACGATATCAATACCCTTACGGTAGCCGTATGCCACGCCATAGTAGCGGGTCAGCAAACGCACGACGTTAAACAGGATAAAGAACAGTAACGGCCCCAGCAGGCTGCCGCTCATGGCAATCCCGGCACCCAGCGCTGCGAATACGGGACGCACGGTGCCCCAGAAGATTGGGTCGCCCACGCCTGCAAGCGGCCCCATCAAACCAACTTTGATACCGTTAATGGCACCATCGTCGATTTCTGCGCCGTTGGCACGCTGTTCTTCCATCGCAAGCGTTACGCCAAGCACCGGCGCTGCAACGTAGGGATGGGTGTTAAAGAATTCCAGGTGACGTTTAATGGCTTGTTTGCGCGCCTCGTTGTTCTCAGGATACAGGCGTTTGATGGCCGGAATCATTGAGAAACAGAAGCCCAGCGCCTGCATACGTTCAAAGTTCCATGAACCCTGGAAGAGGTTAGAACGCATAAACACGCCACGGACATCGCCCGGAGTCAGTTTCTTCTCGGTAGTCGTTGTTTTGGTGGTATCAACCATTTCGCTCACCTATTAATCTAATTCGTTATCGAGATCGTTAGAACCAGCAGCCGGCGCCGTGGCGGCAGCGGAACGGTTGTATTTCGGACTCAGTTGGATATACAGGATGGCCATTACCGCGCCAATCACGCCAAGCGCAACAAGGTTGAAATCGGTAAACGCGGCGGTCACGAAGCCCAGATAGAAGAACGGCATCAGGTAGCCAGCACGCATCATGTTGATAACCATAGCGTAACCAACAACGACGATCATGCCGCCGGCGATGTTAAGGCCGCTGGTAACCACTTCAGGAATGGCGTTCAGCATGTTCTGAACTTCGCTGGTGCCCACAGAAATTGCAACGATAACCGCCGGGATAGCGATACGCATTGCCTGCAGGAACAGGGAAGAGACGTGAATCCAGGAAAGCGCCGTCAGGTTGCCATTTTCGGCAGCTTTATCCGCCGCGTGCTGGAAACCAACGGTAATAGTACGAACGATGATAGTCAGTACCTGGCCTGCTGCGGCCAGCGGAATAGCCAGCGCGATACCAGAGCCGATGCCCTGATGGCCGGCAATAACCAGAACGGTAGAGATGATGGAGGCAAGCGCCGCATCCGGTGCTACTGCCGCACCGATGTTCATCCAGCCCAGCGCGATCATTTCGAGCGTACCACCGATAATAATACCGGTTTTCATATCGCCCAGTACGAGACCTATTAACGTACAGGCGACAAGCGGACGGTGGAACTGAAATTCATCAAGTACCGATTCCATACCGGCAATACAGGCTACGATGAACACCAGCACAATCTGAAGAGTGGTAATCTCCATTGTACTTCTCCTTAAACGTATGACTTAAGTGTAAAAACTGAGCAAAACGTAGAATCAGGCAAATTTGACGGCGATTAGCTTCTTACCTTCGCGATCAGATCCATCATTTTGAGTTTTTGATCGGTAGAAACTTTACGGGCTTCAAGCTCAATGCCGCGCTCGTTCAGCTTCTTAAAGGCTGCAATATCTTTTTCATCGACTGAAATAGCGTTATTCACCTGGGTTTTACCCTGGCGGAACGCCATGCCGCCGATATTGACAGAAGTAACCTTCACGCCGCCTTCCACGATGCGCTCGACGTCGGTCGGGTTGGTAAAGAGCAGCATTACTCGCTCGCCTGCATATTTCGGGTTGTTATAAACGCGGATCATTTTAGCGACGTCCACCACGTGTGCGGTAACGCCCGGAGGCGCAACCTGCGTCAGCAGCGTTTTCCTGACGGTATCGGCTGCCACTTCGTCACTGACGACGATGATGCGGGTTACGTTGGTTTCTTTCGTCCAGCGGGTGGCGACCTGACCGTGAATTAAACGGTCATCGATACGCGCAAGGCCGATGTTCATGTAGTCGTTTGGACCCATTGGTTTAGCCGGTGCCGCGGCCTTTGACGCCGCCGCAACGGGAGCTGCCTTTTCAACGGACTTGGCTTTCAGGGCCTTAACGCCTTCGCGACCGGTTTCTACCGCCAGCGCCACCAGTTCATCAAAGGTGGGATTGTCATCGCGCGCCATCAGCGTCTCGACCAGCATAGGAATATTGACCCCGGCCACCACCTCATAGTGCTCTTTATCGACGACAATACGGCTTGCCGCATTGAAAGGGCTGCCGCCCCAGGTATCGACGAGAAACAGCACGCCTTTACCGGCGTCAAGCTTTGCCAGCTGCGCGTTGTATTTTTCAATTAACGTTTCGGCGTTTTCACCGGGAACGAAATCTATCCAGCCAACGTTTTCTTGTTCGCCTAATAGCATCTCGGCGGTTTTCAGCAGTTGCTCCGCCGCCCAGCCGTGTGTGCCTATGACAATAGCAATAGTCACCCGCTACCTCCTGTGTTTTATATCTGCCCGATGCTTTGAATCGATTCAGATAAGGGGTTAAGGAAAGTTGAACCATTTACCTGAATTATTTTAGACAGTGAAAAAATAATTTTTGTGATGAACATCCGTAATTTAACTTTGTTAGGGTTTCAGCGAGTTATCGCGCAAAATATGAACGCCGCAGGTTGCAGAAAAATTGCAAAGACAGGTAAATCTTTGCAAAAGGCGCTTTTGCTCTGATAATGTTGAGCTCTTGTTTAATTTCTAAGGAGTAGAGGGCTGTAGCCCACCGTATGGACCGTCACCGACGTCTTTTCACTTTCAGGACTGAAACCTTAGTCCAGCAACGCGACATTTCCCGTCCGTTTATCCATTCCAGCCAAACTATTGCGCCCGCGAATACCGGAGTGCCGTTTAGCCATTGCCGCTGCAGGAGCCTGTCATGGAATTCTTAATGGACCCGCAGATTTGGGCCGGCTTGCTGACGCTTGTCGTGCTGGAGATCGTTCTCGGTATCGATAACCTGGTATTTATCGCCATCCTTGCGGATAAACTGCCGCCAAAACAGCGGGATAAAGCACGAATTATCGGTTTATCCCTTGCGCTGGTAATGCGACTTGGTTTGCTGTCCTTAATCTCATGGATGGTGACGCTGACCCAACCGCTGTTCAGCATCATGGATAAGGCCTTCTCTGGGCGTGATTTGATCATGCTGGTCGGGGGGATCTTCCTGCTGTTTAAAGCCACTACGGAGCTGCATGAGCGGCTGGAAAACCGCCAGCATGGCGACGGACACGGAAAAGGCTATGCCAGCTTCTGGGTCGTGGTGTTGCAGATTGTCGTTCTGGACGCGGTGTTCTCCCTTGATGCGGTTATTACCGCCGTGGGTATGGTCAACCACCTGCCGGTAATGATGGCCGCGGTCGTTATTGCGATGGGTGTCATGCTGCTGGCCTCAAGGCCGCTGACGAACTTCGTCAACCAGCATCCTACGGTCGTGGTGCTTTGCCTTAGCTTCCTGTTAATGATTGGCCTAAGCCTCGTGGCAGAGGGTTTTGGATTCCATATTCCGAAAGGCTACCTGTATGCGGCTATCGGCTTCTCAATCATTATCGAGCTGTTCAACCAGATTGCGCGGCATAACTTTATTCGCCATCAGTCGAATGTTCCGCTGCGTGCCCGTACCGCTGATGCGATCCTGCGCCTGATGAACGGCAAACGCCAGGAACGTGCCGAGCGTGACGAGAGCAAGACCATCACGCCGATTGAAGAAGAAGCCTTTGCGGCGGAAGAACGCTACATGATTAACGGCGTGCTGACGCTGGCTTCGCGTTCATTGCGCAGCATCATGACGCCCCGGGGCGAAATTTCATGGGTCGATGCGCATAAGTCTGTTGAAGAGATCCGCGAACAGCTCCTGGAATCGCCGCATAGCCTGTTCCCGGTTTGTCGCGGCGAGCTGGATGAAATCATCGGCGTCGTGCGAGCTAAAGAGCTGCTGGTAGCGCTCGACAAAGGTGAAGACGTGACGGCTATCGCCTCCCGGACGCCGGTAATCGTGGTGCCGGAAACGCTGGACCCAATCAACCTGCTGGGCGTGCTGCGTCGCGCTCGCGGTAGCTTTGTTATCGTCAACAACGAGTTTGGCGTGGTGCAGGGTCTGGTCACGCCGCTGGACGTGCTGGAAGCTATCGCCGGGGAATTCCCGGACGCCGACGAAACGCCGGAAATTGTGCGTGATGGCGACGGCTGGCTGGTGAAAGGCTCTACCGACCTGCACGCCCTGCAGCAGCATCTGGATATCAATACCCTGGTCAACGAAGAAGAGGATATTGCGTCTATTGCCGGCCTTCTGATTGCGGTTAACGGCCAGATCCCGAAACAGGGCGATGTGATTGAGGTTGCTCCGCTGAGCGTCCAGATTGTGGAAGCCAACGATTACCGCGTGGATCTGGTTCGCGTGGTAAAAGAGCCAGATCCCCATCAGGATGAAGAAGAGTAATCAGCGCAGCGGTAATACCGGCATAGCGTGACCATTATGGTGCGAGGGCGACGGAGCGCGCTCCTCAAGCCAGAGCGGGAACTCTCTTAACGACATAGGCCGCGCGTACAAATAACCTTGCAGGACATTCACACCGTGGTTGCGCAGATACTCTGCCTGCTGCGGTGTTTCCACGCCTTCCGCCACCAGATCGATCCCCAGGCGCTGCGCCAGCGAGATGATAATATCCGTCACCGTTGAGTTAACCGCATCCGTGCCAATCGCTGCGGTGAATGATTTATCAATTTTCAGCACGTCAGGATTTAGCGTTTCAAGGTAGGTCAGCGAACTCTGCCCGGTGCCAAAATCATCAATAGCCAGATCGACACCCAGCCCGTGCAAATCACGCACCACGCGATAGTCAACGTCCGGCAGGGCATCACGCTCGGTTAACTCCAGCACAAGCTGCTGGACGGCCTGTGACGGGAACCAGTGACGGTTCAAATCGTCAATAATTTCGCCGTTGTGGAAGTGGCTGGCCGCCACGTTAATGCCGATATGGAACTCACGGGATTTGGGGAATATATCCAGATGCTGCACCGTTTCATTCAGCACAAAGCGCGTAAGCGGCGCGATTAAATTCTGTTGCTCGGCAAGCGGAATAAACACTTCAGGCGATATCCAGCCCTGACGCGGGTTGTTCCAGCGCAGCAGCAATTCCACGCCCACACATTGCAGATTTCGTGCGTTAAGCAGCGGCTGACAGAAGACTTCAAACTCCCGCGACGCAAGGCCGAGGTTAATCTCCCAGGAAAAGCTCATGCGGTTTGCCGTGGCAAGCCAGGTGATATAGCCGATCAGCATGCTAAGCATTAGCGCCAGGGGAAGCTGTCCGGGCAGATTTTTTAACGCTAAATCTCCGGCAGAAGGGCCAATGGTGGTAATGGAAAACGGGAATTTCTCAGACGCCATTTGCTGGCTCACCAGCCCGCGATCCGCCTTCACGTTGGCCAGTAAACCCTTTCCATGTTCCAGATGCGAGCCGGCCACGTTGAGCACGGCGCGCGTGACCCACGGCCGCTCTGGCTCAAGCATCAGGCCGGTCAGCATCTCGATGTTGACAATTTCCATCACGCCATCAAGGCTGCTGTTTTCCAGCGGATGCCAGGAAACCAGCACCGGTGAGCCCTTAAGCAATGAGCTGTCAGTTGAAAGCAGCAGAAGAGGCGATGGGTCCGGCAGGCGAGGCTGAAGCTGCGAAATAAGCACGTTCCGGGGGCCAAAGATACTCGAACAATACAGCACCCCGTCTTTAATCAACGTGATGGATCTTAGCGTCTGCATCCGGGCTGCTTGCTCACGTATGCTGAACTGTGCGGTTTCGCAGGGCGTACCGACAAGCTTGAGCATCTCTACACTGACATCATCCAGCGGAGCAAGAATGTTCTCAAGCGTGGCGATAGCCCGCGCGTTGAACGCCAGCATTCGCTGTTCGTTGAGATTGCGTTCGGCGACATACCGCACGATAAGCGTCAGGAAGAGCACCAGCACGGCCATCGCGGCACAGACAATAAAACGTCTGCGCCGATACCCCTTAACGATACGTTGCGCGGTCTGCATCCTTGGTCACCTTTGTTCAGCACTGCGGCCAAAAGCGGCGCGCAGAACATTAAAAGTGTAGTGGGGGAATGGAGTTACAACGAGAAAGAAGCGCTTTCTTTGACGTAAAAAAACGGCGCCCCGCAAGGCGCCGTCATAAATTAGTCGCATTGAACTTTGATGGCGAGGCCGCCGCGTGAGGTTTCACGGTATTTAGCATTCATATCTTTGCCCGTTTCGTACATCGTCTCGATGACCTTATCGAGCGAAACGCGAGGTTCGCTGGTACGGCGCATCGCCATACGGGTTGCGTTAATCGCTTTTACAGACGCAATCGCGTTACGTTCGATGCAGGGCACCTGAACCTGGCCTGCGACCGGGTCGCAGGTCAAACCAAGGTTATGTTCCATGCCGATTTCTGCGGCGACGCAAACCTGCTCCGGGCTGGCGCCCAGAATCTCGGCAAGACCGGCGGCGGCCATAGAACAGGCCACGCCTACTTCGCCCTGGCAGCCAACTTCAGCGCCGGAAATAGAAGCGTTCATTTTGTACAGCGCGCCAATGGCGCCGGAGGCCAGGAAGTAACGAATATAGGTATCCGGGCTAACTGACTCGATAAAATGGTCGTAATAGGCAAGAACGGCTGGAACGATACCGCAGGCGCCGTTAGTGGGGGCCGTCACCACGCGTCCGCCGGCGGCGTTTTCTTCGTTAACCGCCAGAGCAAACATATTGACCCAGTCCACCACGTTCATTGGGTCGTTAGACAGTTTGTCGCTGGACACCAGCATACGGCGCAGCGCAGAGGCGCGACGCGGCACGCGAAGCGGGCCTGGCAGTACGCCTTCGGTATTCACGCCGCGATCGATACAGGCGCGCATGGTGCTCCATACGTTGGCGAAATACTCTTCAATTTCTTTGCGGCTGTGCAGGGCCAGTTCGTTTTGCATGATCACCCCCGAAAGGGACATGCCGGTATCTTTGCAGTGCTGCAGTATTTCCTGCGCCGAATTAAACGCGTATGGCACGACAATTTCATCGGCGCTCTCTTTACCAAAATGCTCTTCATCAACGATAAAACCGCCGCCGATAGAGTAGTAGGTTTTGGTGTAGATCTCCTCATCGCCGCTCCAGGCGTGAATTGTCATGCCATTTTCGTGCAGCGGCAGGTTATCGTTACTAAAACGCATGCCGTTGTCTTTGGGAAAGTCGACTTCATGACGCCCCTGAGCCAGCCATAAGCGGCCACGCGCTTCAACGTCGCGGATAAATCCGGGAATGGAGTCGATATCAACGTTATCCGGCTGGTTGCCCGCAAGGCCCATGATAATGGCGATATCGGTGTGGTGGCCCTTGCCCGTTAAGGACAGGGAGCCGTAAACGTCCACAGCAATACGCGTGGTGCGCTCAAGCAAACCTTGTTCGAGGAGCGAGTCGACAAACTGCTTACCGGCTTTCATCGGCCCGACGGTATGGGAGCTGGATGGCCCAATGCCGACTTTGAACATGTCGAATATGCTAATCACACTAAAACTCCTCTGAGGCACCGCGTTCGTAAAATATGATGCTAAAAAATGGCTGGTCACTAGTTTAAAAATTTATTGGTGAACTGAGTAAACTATTCACATGAATTAAACTAATGATTAATGATAAAACACCTAATATCAGCCGCTTTCCAGCAAGACACGCTACTAAATATAGTCTCTCTGGCAGAATTAAAGGGTGATCAAGCTTCCACGCCTATCTGTAAAGCCAGCTCGCGGATGATGCCTGCGGTCATTCCCCAGACGAAATAATGCTGATACCAGGAAAGCCAGACGCGGTGGGCATTGCCACGGCGATGGATATCCAGCGGGTGATAGCGGCCAAGGCTTAGCGCCTCCATTAACGGCATCTCAAACACGGCGGAGACTTCGTCTTCGCAGGCATGATAAGCCAGGTCCGCGGGAATGACGCCGACTACGGGGGTAACCTGAAAACCCGTCACGCTGTCTACCGGGGGCAGAATGCCGATAATTTCTACTGAGTCGGGCGGAATAGCGACCTCTTCATGCGCCTCGCGCAGGGCCGCGGCGATAAGTGAGGCGTCAGAACTGTCCACGGCGCCGCCGGGGAAAGCAACCTGACCGGGATGCTTGCGAAGCAGCGGCGAACGCTGCGTCAGGAGCAGGCCCGGCTGCGGGCGGCGCACAATAGGCACCAGCACGGCGGCCTGGCGTTTATTACTGCTCATGCGCGTGCTGGATGGCTGTAACATCTGGAAGCGCGATAAAAAGTCGTTCAGCGTCAGGGACGGAGCGGACATGCATCAGTTCTCCAGTAAGGGAAGGATACGATTAATTTTATCAAAGGTTTCCTGATATTCAGCCGCTTCGGTGCTGTCGGCAACGATACCGCCGCCTGCGGAGCAATAGAGTTTGCCGTCCTCGGCGATAAGGGTGCGAATGGTAATGCTGGTATCCATATTGCCGCAAAAGCTGATATAGCCGATGCTGCCGCACCATGCGTTACGCCGCTGTGGCTCCAGCTCTTCGATGATTTCCATCGCCCTGACTTTTGGCGCACCGGTAATAGATCCGCCGGGGAAGCAGGCGCGCAGCAAGTCCGTTGCCCGCAACGCTTCAGGCAGCTCGGCCGTGATAGTGCTGACCAGGTGATGTACCGCCGGGAAAGGCTCAACCACAAACAGTTCAGGCACGCGCACGCTGCCGGGAACGGCGACCCGGCCGATATCATTGCGCAGCAGATCGACGATCATCAGGTTTTCAGCGCGATCTTTAGGGGAAACGGCAAGCTTCCCGGCCTGTTTCGCATCTTCAACTGGATCGGCAAGTCGCGGCAGGGTTCCTTTTATCGGGCGAGTCTGAATCTTTTTGCCTTCCAGTAAAATGAAACGTTCCGGAGAAAAACTCAAAATCGCGCTGCCCGGCAGGCGGATAAACGCGCTAAAGGGGGCGCGGTTGGCTTCATTCAGCTTTTTAAACGCCTGCCACTCGTCCCCGACCCAGGAAGCGCTGAAGCGCTGGGCAAGGTTAACCTGATAACAATCGCCGCTGAGAAGATATTCCTGTACCTGACGGAAATTACGTCCATACTGCTCACGCGTCATGTTGGACTGCCATGAGCTCGTCAGGCGGAAAGGTTCGCGAGCCGGGACTGACAGCGTTTCCAGCCAGTCCAGGCGTGCGGTAATATCGCCCCAGCTTAGCAGCGTTACCCGCTTTTGGTGATGATCGGCAATCAGCGCCCAGTCATAAATCCCAACGGCCATGTCCGGTGTTTGCACTGCGGCTTGCGCCAGATGCGGGATTTTTTCAAAATGACGACCCAGGTCGTAGCCAAACAGCCCCAGCGCGCCGCCTGCAAAGGGTAAATCTGGATGCGTTTGCGGCCTCAGCCCAAAACCATCCAGAGTCTGCTGCAGCAAAGCCAGCGGATCGCCGGGGTGCTCTGACGCTATGCCGTCGACCGTGCAGATGGTTTGCGGGCCACGGGTGACCAGCGTGGCGCGGGGCTGGGCGACCAGAATATCAAAACGGTTGTGCGGATGTTCGGCAAAACCCGAATGCAGCAGCATCGCCCACGGCTCATCGGCAAGGGCGGCGAAATAGTGTTGAACAGCGTCCGGCTGCCAGGGAAGGATGCGAAAAGCGGGAGCGTGCGACGTCATAACCACAACCTGAAACAAAAGCCGCAAGCCTGCCACAAAAACGGTCTTCAGGCATCAACTGATGCGGCATGAAATATAATTAACCTAGCAATGTAACAGGAGTCTACGATGATTTCAGGTTTACCAGCACTGACCCACGATCAGCAGCAGAAGGCCGTAGAGCGTATTCAGGAACTGATGTCGCAGGGAATGAGCAGCGGAGAAGCCATTACTGTCGTGGCGGCGGAGATTCGCGCCTCGCATACCGGAGAGATGATTGTCGCCCGCTTTGAAGATGAAGACGAAGAAGAAAACGTTGAAGAGTATAAGCCGGATTACGGCCACGGGCCGGACGATGAACAGGAAGACGATTAACGCGGGCCTGCGCCCGCTTAGGTTTACACCGCCGCGATAATTTTAATCTCAATTTTATAACGCGGATTCATCAGCTTTGCCTGTACGGTGCAGCGTACGGGCGCCTCGCCAGCCACAACCCACTCATCCCAGGCTTTGTTCATCGCCGCGAAGTCGGCCGCATCGGGTAAAAACAGGGTGGCGTCCAGAATGCGCGTTTTATCGCTGTCCAGCTCTTTTAATAACGCATCGATTTGCGCCAGGGTGTTCGCGGTCTGTTCGTAGGCATCCGCATCCAGATTTTCCGGCACGCCGGTGTAGTACAGCACCTGGTTATGGATGACCGCATCGGACATACGCGCTTCAGGTTTGATACGCACAATACTCATGACTTATTCCTTATCAACTGGCTTAATTTTGCCAACAGACTGCCATAATCGCAGGCTCGCTTCCACCTGCTTGCTGGATTAACCACCTCAGGGCTGACATAATCGCGGGCACAAATCCAGGGGGTAATGTGACGGACGATTTTGCAGCAGACGGTCAGCTCGCTCTGGCGATACCAGGTTTTAAACCGCGTGAGCCACAGCGCGAGATGGCGCAGGCCGTCAGCAAAGCTATTATCGATGGGCGTGAATTAGTGGTTGAAGCGGGAACCGGCACTGGGAAAACCTACGCCTATCTCGCGCCCGCCCTGCGCTCGGGTAAAAAAGTGATTATTTCCACCGGTTCCAAAGCGCTCCAGGATCAGCTTTTTTCCCGCGATTTACCTACCGTGGCGAAGGCCCTTGAGTATAAAGGCCGTCTTGCGCTACTGAAAGGGCGATCAAACTATCTGTGCCTGGAGCGCCTTGAGCAGCAGGCGCTGGCTGGCGGAGACCTGCCGGTGCAAACGTTAAGCGAAGTGATACAGCTTCGTAGCTGGGCCATCGAAACCGTCGATGGCGATATCAGCACCTGCGTTAACGTGGCAGAAGACTCTACCGTCTGGCCGCTGGTGACCAGCACCAACGATAACTGCCTGGGCCAGGACTGCCCGCTGTATAAAGACTGCTTTGTCGTTAAAGCGCGTAAAAAGGCGATGGACGCGGACGTGGTGGTGGTCAACCATCACCTGTTTCTTGCCGATATGGTCGTCAAAGAGAGCGGTTTTGCGGAGCTTATCCCGGAAGCCGAAGTGATGATCTTCGATGAAGCGCATCAGATCCCGGATATCGCCAGTCAGTATTTCGGCCAGTCGGTTTCAAGCCGTCAACTGTTGGATCTGGCGAAAGATATTTCCATTGCCTACCGCACCGAAGTACGGGACGCCCAGCAGCTACAAAAAAGCGCTGACCGCCTCGCGCAAAGCACGCAGGATTTCCGCCTGCAGCTTGGCGATCCGGGCTATCGCGGCAACCTGCGCGAACTGCTTGCTCAGCCAGCTATCCAGCGCGCTTTGTTATTGCTCGACGATGCGCTGGAGCTTTGTTATGACGTGGCTAAGCTCTCGCTTGGTCGTTCCGCGCTGCTGGATGCCGCATTTGAGCGAGCGGTGATTTACCGCAGCCGCATCAAACGCCTGAAAGATGTGGACCAGCCGGGCTACAGCTACTGGTATGAGTGCAACTCGCGCCATTTCACGCTCGCGCTAACGCCGCTTTCCGTGGCCGATAAATTCAAAGAGGTGATTGCCCAGAAGGCCGGCACGTGGATTTTCACTTCGGCTACGCTTTCGGTAAACGACAGGCTCAGCCACTTTACTGACCGTTTAGGCATCGACAATGCGCAAACTCTGCTGCTGGCGAGCCCGTTTGATTACGCAAGCCAGGCGCTTTTATGCGTGCCGCGCGGTATGCCTGCGCCGAACCAGCCCCATGCCGCCCGCCATTTAGCAAAAATGCTCCAGCCGCTGATTGAAGCCAACAACGGCCGCTGCTTTATGCTCTGCACCTCGCACTCGATGATGCGCGAACTGGCCGAGCAGTTCCGGGCCAGCATGACACTGCCGGTTTTACTGCAGGGGGAAACCAGCAAGGGTCAGTTGCTTGAACAGTTTGTCAGCGCCGGGAACGCGCTGCTGGTGGCAACCAGCAGCTTCTGGGAAGGGGTGGATGTACGCGGCGATGCGCTGTCGCTGGTGATTATCGACAAGCTGCCGTTTACCTCCCCGGACGACCCGCTGCTTAAAGCACGTATGGAAGACTGCCGCATTCGTGGGGGAGATCCCTTTGATGACGTGCAGCTTCCCGACGCGGTCATCACGTTAAAGCAGGGCGTTGGCCGCCTGATTCGCGACGTGGACGATCGGGGCGTGCTGGTTATCTGCGACAATCGCCTGGTGATGCGGCCTTACGGCGCGGTATTTTTGAACAGCCTGCCGCCAACGCCGCGCACGCGGGACATAAATCGGGCAGTCGAGTTCCTTAACTCCCCACCGACGCAGTAATTTGTGCCATGCTATGGTATGATGCGCGCCGATTTTTGACCTTGTTTTTTACCTTAGATTCTCGCCAGAGGTTGGCCAGTCCATGCGAATTTTAGCCATCGATACCGCGACAGAAGCCTGTTCGGTTGCCCTGTATAACGACGGCACGGCCCGTGCCCATTTCGAACTTTGCCCGCGCGAGCATACCCAACGTATTTTGCCTCTGGTGCGGGACATCCTGAACCAGGGCGGCCTTTCTTTGTCTGAGCTTAACGCGCTCGCTTACGGGCGGGGGCCGGGGAGTTTCACCGGCGTGCGTATTGGTATTGGTATTGCGCAAGGGCTGGCTTTGGGCGCTGAACTGCCGATGATTGGCGTTTCAACGCTTGCGACTATGGCGCAGGGCGCATGGCGATTGACTGGCGCAACGCGCGTGCTGGCCGCTATTGATGCACGTATGGGCGAAGTTTACTGGGCTGAATACCAGCGTGACGAGCAGGGCGTGTGGCACGGTGAAGAAACCGAAGCGGTATTAAAACCTGAGGCGGTTGCCGAAAGGTTGAAGCAGCTCGACGGCGACTGGGCTACAGTCGGCACAGGCTGGCAGGCATGGCCTGAGATGGCGAGCAACAGCCGCGTGGTGGTGAGTGACGGGCAGATTACCCTCCCCGCAGCCGAAGACATGTTGCCGCTGGCGATTCAGGCGTTTAACGCAAAACGCACCCAGGCCGTTGAACATGCGGAGCCGGTCTATCTGCGTAACGAAGTGACATGGAAGAAACTTCCCGGCAAAGAGTGATACTCAGCGTTACCAGGGCGCGTAACGCAGTATAAGGAGATGGGGTATGGCAGGTTGTAATGTCAGGAAGTACGGCGGTGCAATGGCTGTCGTCGCCACGCTGCTGCTGAGCGGCTGTGTGACGGTGCCGGATGCCATCAAAGGCACCAGCGCGACGCCGCAGCAGAATCTGGTTCAGGTGATGGGCGCGCCCGAGCTGTACGTTGGGCAGGAAGCGCGCTTTGGCGGACGGGTGGTCAATATCGACAATCAGCAGGGTAAAACCCGTCTGGAAATCGCAACGTTGAGCCTTGATGAAGGCGCGCGTCCGCAACTGGGCGAGCCTTCGAAAGGACGCATTTACGCTGACGTCAACGGCTTCCTCGATCCGGTCGATTTCCGTGGGCAACTGGTGACAGTCGTCGGGCCTATTACCGGCGCTGTGGAAGGCAAGGTTGGCGAAACGCCGTATAAATTTATGGTGATGCAGGTCAACGGCTATAAACGCTGGCGCGTTACGCAGCAGGTTGTGATGCCGCCGCAGCCCATCGATCCCTGGTTCTGGGGCGGGGCTTACCCGTACCGCGGCCGTTACGGCATGTGGGGAACCGCCGGCTGGTACAGCCCAGGACCCGCGCAGGTACAGACCATCGTAACCGAATAATTTGTTGTTTTATAACATATTTTAAACAGCGGCCGGTCCGCTGTTTATTTATTTCTGCCACGGTTTAAAAAAATTTAGTGATGCGCTTCGCAACCTTAAATGAGGCGAATTAATAAACTGGTACGCTGAGTTAATATTATGTTAACGGCGTGTATGTTTATTGGGGTTGTGATGACGGAAAATAATAAATACAGAGGTGAATCCTTGAAGAAGGTTTGGCTTAACCGCTACCCGGCCGACGTTGCGGCTGAGATTAATCCCGATCGCTATCAATCCCTGGTTGATATGTTTGAGCAGGCGACAACGCGCTATGCGGACCAGCCCGCGTTCGTGAACATGGGCGAGGTCATGACTTTCCGCAAGCTGGAAGAGCGCAGCCGTGCTTTTGCCGCTTATCTGCAACAGGGGCTTGGCCTGCAAAAAGGCGATCGCGTGGCGCTGATGATGCCAAACCTGCTGCAGTACCCGGTTGCGCTGTTCGGTATTTTACGCGCCGGGATGGTGGTGGTTAACGTCAATCCGCTCTATACCCCGCGCGAGCTTGAGCACCAGCTCAACGACAGCGGCGCAAGCGCTATCGTGATTGTCTCCAACTTTGCCCACACCCTTGAGAAAGTCGTTGATAAAACCCAGGTTAAGCACGTCATTCTGACCCGCATGGGCGATCAGCTCTCGGCGGCGAAAGGCACGGTGGTTAACTTTGTCGTGAAATACATCAAGCGTCTGGTGCCAAAATATCATCTGCCGGACGCTATCTCTTTCCGTAGCGCCTTGCAGCACGGCTACCGCATGCAGTACATCAAACCGGAAGTCATCCATACCGATCTTGCCTTCCTGCAATATACCGGCGGCACGACCGGCGTGGCAAAAGGCGCGATGCTGACCCATCGCAATATGCTGGCAAACCTGGAGCAGGTCAGGGCGGCATACAGCCCGCTGCTGTTCGAGCGTAAAGAGCTGGTGGTCACCGCGCTGCCGCTTTATCACATCTTTGCGCTGACCATGAACTGCCTGCTGTTTATTGACCTGGGCGGACAAAACCTGCTTATTACCAACCCGCGTGATATTCCGGGCCTGGTGAAAGAGCTGAGTAAATACAAATTCACGGCGATGACGGGCGTAAACACTTTGTTCAACGCCTTGCTTAATAACAAAGAGTTCCAGCAGCTCGATTTCTCAAGCCTGCACCTTTCCGCAGGCGGCGGCATGCCGGTGCAGCACGTGGTGGCCGAGCGTTGGGAAAAACTGACGGGCCGTTATCTGCTGGAAGGCTACGGCCTGACTGAATGCGCGCCACTGGTGAGCGCTAACCCGCACGATATCGACTATCATAGCGGCAGCATCGGGCTGCCGGTGCCTTCAACGGAAGTGAAGCTTATCGATGATGAAGGTAACGAAGTGCCGGCGGGCGAACCGGGCGAGCTGTGCGTGAAAGGCCCGCAGGTCATGCTGGGGTACTGGCAGCGCCCCGAGGCTACCGACGAAATTCTGCAGGATGGCTGGTTACGCACCGGCGATATCGCCACGATGGACGAAGAGGGCTTTATGCGCATCGTCGATCGCAAGAAAGATATGATCCTCGTGTCCGGTTTTAACGTCTACCCGAACGAAATCGAAGACGTGGTGATGCAGCACCCTGGCGTGCTTGAAGTGGCCGCCGTCGGAGTGCCCGGCGGGGCGGCAGGCGAAAAGGTGAAAATCTTCGTGGTCAAAAAAGATCCGGCGCTTAGCGAAGCATCGCTCGAGACATTCTGCCGCCGCCATCTGACCGCTTATAAGGTTCCCAAGCTGATTGAGTTCCGCGAAGAGCTGCCAAAATCTAACGTCGGAAAAATTTTACGACGAGAACTACGTGACGAAGTAGCCAGGGCCGATCAACAATAACGCCTTAGCTCCGAGTCAGTCGCTCCAAAGCCGGTTCTACCGGCTTTTTTATGGGCGCAAACCTAAGAGAACCGAATTTGACTTACCATATGATTACCACTGATGAAGCGCTTGCCGGCGTCTGCCAGGCTGCTCGTCAGGTTCCTGCCCTGGCGCTGGACACCGAATTTGTCCGCACGCGCACTTATTACCCGCAGCTTGGGCTGATCCAACTGTATGATGGCGCTCAGGTTTCCCTTATCGATCCGTTAACCATCACGGACTGGTCGCCGTTTAAAGCGCTGTTGCAGGACAGCAAGGTGATTAAGTTCCTGCACGCCGGTAGCGAAGATCTGGAGGTGTTCCTGAATACTTTCGGCACGCTGCCGGAGCCGTTTATCGATACCCAAATCCTTGCCGCTTTTAGCGGACGCGCGCTTTCAAGCGGCTTTGCCACCATTGTCGAGGCGTACACGGGCATCGCGCTGGATAAAAGCGAATCACGCACCGACTGGCTGGCGCGTCCGCTGACCGAACGTCAGTGCGAATACGCGGCGGCGGATGTGTTCTATCTGCTGCCCATTGCGCACAAGCTGATGGAAGAGACGGAAGCGGCGGGCTGGATGAAAGCGGC
Organism: Buttiauxella sp.; assembly: GCA_032000125.1. Lineage (GTDB taxonomy): Bacteria > Pseudomonadota > Gammaproteobacteria > Enterobacterales > Enterobacteriaceae > Dryocola. Next base: position 26,002 of record DAMALH010000019.1, read on the forward strand.
GCTAGACGAATGCAACCTGATGGCGAAGCGTCGTCAGGAAATTCTCGATCCGGAAGAGGCGTGGCGTGAAATCGGCAATGCGTGGCAGTTACGGACCCGCCAGCTTGCCTGCCTGAAAAAATTGGCTTCGTGGCGCCTGCGCAAAGCGCGTGACCGTGATATGGCCGTTAACTTTGTAGTGCGTGAAGAACACCTCTGGCAGGTTGCGCGCTATATGCCAGGCTCGCTGGGCGAGCTGGAAAGCCTTGGCCTGAGCGGCAGTGAGATCCGTTTCCATGGTAAAACGCTGCTGGCGCTGGTAGCCGAGGCGCAGGCGTTACCAGAAGAGCAGTGGCCAGCTCCCCTGAGCAACCTGGTGGATATGCCTGGCTACCGTAAGGTATTTAAAGCTATTAAAGCATTGGTGCAGGAAGTCAGCGAAACCAGCGGCTTAAGCGCAGAACTGCTTGCCTCGCGTCGCCAGATAAACCAGTTGCTCAACGCACACTGGCAATTAAAAACCAGCGCTACGGCTGCGGAATTAATCAGCGGCTGGCGCGGCGAATTATTGGGTGACAGACTTAAAACGCTGCTGGCGGATTATTGACAGCCCAAAGCCCTGTAAATAAATACAGTACGTAAGTCGGTCTGGTGAATTTAAAAAGCTTTTGAAAGCGCATCTGATAAATAACGCTGGCGCTGGCCCGATATAATAAACCCCCTGGATAAAGCAGGGGGTTTATTATTTGTATCAGGCAGACTTAGGTGCTTCTTCAGGTTCAGGTAAGGTGACGTTAAGTTCCAGAACGGAAATATCATCGCCTTTTTGATCCAGTACAACGGTTACCATTTCCGGATCGATCTGAACATATTTACAAATCACTTCCAGGATATCGCGTTTTAACTGGGGTAAATAGTGCGGTTCACTATCGCCGCGGCGGCGCTCTGCCACAATAATCTGCAGTCGCTCTTTGGCGATATTAGCGGTGTTCTTTTTCCGTGAGAGAAAAAAGTCTAGTAATGCCATAACTTATCCTCCGAACAGGCGTTTGAGGAAACCTTTCTTCTCTTCTTCAATGAAGCGGAAAGGACGTTCTTCTCCGAGAAGACGTTCAACGGTATCTGCATAGGCCTGGCCTGCATCTGCTTCAGCATCCAGGATAACCGGCTCGCCCTGGTTTGAGGCGCGCAGCACGGACTGATCTTCTGGGATCACACCTACAAGAGGAATGCGCAGAATTTCTAATACGTCTTCCATGCTTAGCATATCACCGCGGTTCACACGACCAGGATTGTAACGGGTGAGCAGCAGGTGCTCTTTAATCGGGTCCTGGCCATTTTCAGCGCGACGAGATTTGGATGAAAGAATGCCAAGGATGCGGTCTGAGTCACGCACCGAGGAGACTTCCGGGTTGGTGGTGATAATGGCTTCATCGGCGAAGTACAACGCCATCAGCGCACCGGTTTCGATACCGGCAGGCGAGTCGCAAACGATGAACTCGAAATCCATATTTTTCAGATCGTCGAGCACCTTGGCCACGCCTTCGCGGGTTAGCGCGTCTTTGTCGCGGGTTTGCGATGCCGGCAGGATATAGAGCTGCTCGGTACGCTTATCGCGAATAAGCGCCTGGTTAAGGGTTGCATCGCCCTGGATAACGTTAACAAAATCGTAAACCACCCGGCGTTCGCAGCCCATGATCAAATCCAGGTTACGCAGGCCGATGTCGAAATCGATAACGACGGTTTTTCTTCCCTTCTGGGCCAACCCCGTAGCGATGGCCGCGCTGGACGTGGTCTTACCGACGCCCCCTTTACCCGATGTAACAACAATAATGCGTGCCATAAAGGAATTCCTTGTTAAAAGGGCTTAATTCAAAGGTTGAACGGAGAGAGCACCGCCCGCAAGACTCAGGCGCGCCGCTTTCCCATAATAGTCGGCTGGAATTTGATCGCTCAGCCAGTATTCACCCGCTATTGAGACCAGCTCAGCTACCAGGTTGGTACAAAATATTTGTGCATCACGAGAACCATCGGCACCTGCCAGGGCTCGGCCACGCATCATGCCGTAAATATGAATATTGCCGTCAGCGATAAGTTCTGCACCGGCGCTGACGTGATTGGTAACAATCAAATCACTGTTTGGTGCATAAATACGCTGCCCCGAACGAACCGGGGAGTCAATCAAACGCGTTTTTGTCGCCGCCGCAGCAATGGGTTCTGCAACGGCCGCGGGTACCGGGGTTGGAGCCCGGGGAAATTTCTCTTTTCCCTCCGACAGCAGCGGTAGCCCGGCGCGTTCAATTTCCTTTTTCAATGCTTCGTCTTTACAGCCGCTGATACCCACCACGCGTAGACCGGTAGAGACCACCGCCTGCTGGACTTTTTTCCAGTTTACGGAACCATCGAGGCTGGCAACATTAACCACAACCGGGGCATTTTTAAGAAACGCAGGCGCCTGGGCAATTTTATCCTGAAGCGCCTGACGAATAACCTCTGGTTGAGCATCATGCAAATGAACAACTGATAAGGTGAAACTGCTGCCTTTTAACTCGATTGGCGTGTTTGACATCCTGGCCTTACTCAATTCAGTTTCAATCCCCACGGCTTGTGGGACGATATTCCGAAGTACATTAAGCATGGTATAGTCACCTGTATATTCAGGCAAGCCACCATCCGGTGAAAATAGAGTAAAAAAAATGTTTTGTGTGATCTATAGAAGTAGTAAGCGTGAGCAAACTTATCTTTATGTCGAAAAAAAGGACGATTTCTCTCTTGTGCCGGAAGAATTGATGAAAGGCTTCGGCGAGCCCAGGTTTGTGATGATATTACCGCTCGACGGCAGTAAAAAACTGGCTAACGCCGATTTCGATAAAGTAAAACAGTCGCTCAAAGATGAAGGCTATTATTTACAACTGCCTCCGCCGCCGGAAAGTTTGTTAAAAATGCACCTGGAAAAAAATCCGAAAAAATAAGTTTCGGATAAACGGCAAATCTTTCCCGGGCTTAAAGGGGGAAGATGGCAGCAGAAAACTAATCGCGAGAGGGTAGATGAATACTTCAGCAATCTGTTTAACCGTTGGCACCTTACTGCTTGCCGGCTGTGCTGCAAAATCCCCCGGCGCGGAGACCGTAACACCCACGGCACCTCCCGCCGCCGCTCAACCATCGTCCTCAGGAAGCGCAACAACCCTCGCAGAACAGGGGCGCGATCCCGCCGAGTTCCCCGCTTATGTGGAAGCCCTCAAGCAACAGGCGCGCAGCCAGGGCATCAGCGAGGCTACCGTTACGGCGGCGTTCGCCAACGTCCATTTTGTTGACCGGGTAATAAAATCCGACCGGAACCAGCCTGAGAAAAAAATCACGCTGGATGATTATCTGGCACGCGTCGTTACGCCTGCGAAGATTGAGCAGGCAAGAACGCTTTACCAGCAGAATCAGGCGCAGCTGGCGCCGGTGAGCGCGCAAACCGGCGTGCCGGGTAACTACATCGTCGCGCTGTGGGCATTGGAGAGTAACTTCGGCAAAATACAGGGCAAAGAAGACGTTATTTCGGCGCTTTCAACGCTTGCCTTTGAAGGACGGCGCGAAGCCTTCTTTACCAAAGAGTTAATGGCGTCGCTAAAAATTCTCGACCAGGGTCATATTACCGTAGATGAGCTGAAAGGCTCCTGGGCCGGCGCGATGGGGCAAAACCAGTTTATGCCGAGCTCTTATTTACGCTACGGAAAAGACGGTAACGGCGACGGCAAAATCGATATCTGGACCAATACCAGCGATGTTTTCGCCTCGACCGCCAACTATCTTGCCACCGAAGGGTGGGAAGCGGGCGGCACCTGGGGCACGGAAGTGAAGCTGCCCGCAGGTTTTAACGCAGCGCTTGCGGGTACCAAAACGGCGCAGGGCAAAACGGTTTCGCAATGGCAAAAGCTGGGCGTTACCTTACCGGATGGGCTACAGCTACCGGGCTCCGCCGCGCGAGCGTGGATAGTGACGCCGGACGATAATCAGGGGCGCTCGTTCCTGGTGTATAACAACTTCAGGACAATACTGCACTGGAACCGTTCTTCGTACTTCGCCATCGGCATAGGTACGATGGCCGATGCAATCGCACAATAACGCACGCTCCCCGGTATTCACCGGGGATTTTTTTATCTAGTATCAAATGCAGTTAACACAACGACGCAGAGGAAAGGCATGTATCAACATCATAACTGGCAGGGTGCGCTGCTGGATTTTCCGGTCAGCAAAGTAGTGTGCGTGGGCAGCAATTACGCAAAGCATATTAAAGAGATGGGCAGCGCCACGCCGGATGAGCCGGTGCTGTTTATTAAACCCGAAAGCGCGCTGTGCGATATTCGCCAGCCGCTGGTGTTGCCGCATGGGTCGGGTTCCGTGCACCACGAAGTTGAGCTGGCGATTTTAATCGGCGCCACGCTCAGGCAGGCGACGGAAGAACACGTGTCAAAGGCGATTGCCGGTTATGGCGTAGCGCTGGATCTGACCTTGCGCGATTTGCAGGGCAAGCTCAAGAAAGCAGGGCAGCCGTGGGAAAAAGCAAAAGGCTTTGATAATGCCTGCCCCATTTCAGGCTTTATCCCGGCCGCTGAATTTGCAGCCGACCCGCAAAATACCGACATTGCTCTGAGAGTAAACGGCGAGATCCGCCAGCAGGGTTCAACCTCTGACATGATCCACAAGATTGTGCCGCTGATAGCCTATATGAGCCGCTTCTTTACCTTACGCGCGGGCGATGTGATCCTGACCGGAACCCCGGAAGGCGTCGGCCCGCTTGCCAGCGGCGACGAACTGGAAGTGAGTTTCGACGGACGTAGTCTTAGCACCCGCGTACTATAATGAATTTGCCGCCCCGGGGCGGCAACGCTTGCATCTTTTATCCATAGTGTTTATAAGGTGCAGCTTGTTTTTCAAATGCAGGCACCAACATGACACAGGCACCTTTTTGGCAGAGTAAAACGCTCGACGAAATGAGCGATGCGGAGTGGGAATCACTTTGCGACGGCTGCGGCCAGTGCTGTCTGCATAAGCTGATGGACGAGGACACGGATGAAATATACTTCACCAACGTCGCGTGCAAACAGTTGAACATCAAAACCTGCCAGTGCAGAAATTATGAGCGCCGTTTTGAGTATGAGCCAGACTGCATCAAGCTCACGCGCGATAATTTACCCACCTTCGAATGGCTGCCGCACACCTGTGCGTACCGCCTGCTGGCCGAAGGGAAAAGCCTGCCGGACTGGCACCCGCTGCTGACCGGTTCAAAAGCCGCGATGCACGGCGAACGTATCTCCGTGCGCCATATAGCGGTGAAAGAGTCCGAGGTACGGGATTGGCAGGATCATATTTTAAACAAACCTGACTGGGCAGACTAAATCACCAGTCCTGAGAAAATACCCGAAAATAAATCATACAAAGCAAAATCTTTGTGATACGGTGTACTTTCTATAACAAGTAAAAGAAGGTTTTTATCCAGTACTTAACATTTAAGTGTCCGTCATGCGGCGGTTCACAGTATCGCACCTCCCCCTACGATGTCCGAGAATCAAATCCCCATGGCGCTGTTTGTATTTTCTGTAAATCAGGCATGCTTGTTCTGCATCGTCCGATGAGTGCGATCCATCAATATAACCTCGCTGCACGCTAAACGATTATCCCGCAGGTTTTGCTTTCCACGCCGTTGCGCTGTTAACATTCCTCCTCCATAAAGGAGGAATAATGAAAAAATTCACGCTGCTACTCGGCGCGCTCATTCTCAGCGGCTGTTCGTCGCCTGAACCCACGGCACCTAAACCACCTCAGGCTATCGGCATGCCGAACCCGGCTTCCGTTTACTGCATAGATAAAGGCGGCGAGCTGAGAACGGTGAAAACCGACCTCGGCGAGCGCGGCGACTGCATCTTGCCGAGCGGTGAAAGGATTGATGAGTGGAAGCTTTACCGACGCGACCACTAGTAAAATCATAGAAGGCGGCATTGAGTACGCCCTGGAAGGGCGTACTAAACCCCTTAAAAAGAAGCCTCTGCGAGTCCTGTGAGATTTAAATCCAAAGACAATAAGGCACAGCCACAACCAGTTGATGACCATACCCACAGGGCGTGGTTTTCAGTTGGTAATAAAAAACCCGCCATCGGCGGGTTTTTGCTTTTCAGACGCTCGTTAGCGGCCAAATAAATCGCGGCGTTTCGGTTTGAACGGCTGGGCTATGAGCACCAGCACGGCAATAATCAGGAACACGACAAAAATACCTAACAGCCACTGCACCATATCAAGGGACAAGAACTCCCACTGGCGCACGGCGCAGTCGCCGGTAGCAACAAATACGGACGGCAACCATTTATCGAGCGGCAGCCAGGACGGGAAGCGCGCGGCAAAATCACAGGTGACGAAAGGAGAAGGATGCAACTGCAGCATGGTATGTTCCCACGCCAGTTGCACGCCTTTAACCGCGCTGTAAAGCCAGATGGCCAGCGCGCCGAAGCGTAACGGTGATTTAGGCGCTATAGCGCCGACAATACCCGCGCCCATAATGCCAAACAGGGCGCAGCGTTCATAAATGCACATCACACATGGCTTTAACAGCATCACGTGCTGGAACCATAACGCCACCATTTCCAGAGCAAAAGCGGTAATGGCCAACAGCAGCCAGGCGCCGCGCCCGCGGGAGCATTGGTTTAAATATCGCAACATAATCAGTTTCCCTGCAATTTGCGGTGATTCGGCAGTGTAAACGAATTCGATTTTTGCGCCAGTAGCGCCGTGAAAAATATGTGTTTATTCGGATGTTTAACAGGCAAATAAACCTTGCAGGCAGCGAACTGCCCGCGTAGTACCGCTAGTGTGGAAGCTCAGCGGCAAGCGGGGTAGAAATCCACCCAGCCTGGAGCATCCATTCTGTTGCCGGTATCAGCGTAAACTCCACGCACAGCAGGCCTACCAGCGTCAGCACCAGCGTATACGGCAGCGCCATCAGCACCATGCGTCCGTACGAGAGGCGAATGAGCGGCGCAAGGGCAGAGGTGAGCAGGAACAGGAAGGCGGCCTGGCCATTTGGCGTGGCGACAGAGGGCAGGTTAGTCCCGGTGTTAATGGCTACCGCCAGCAGCTCAAACTGCTTCAGATCGATGATGCCGTTTTCCAGCGCGGTTTTGGCTTCGTTGATGTAAACCGTGCCGACAAACACGTTATCGGAAATGGACGACAGCAGACCGTTAAAGATATAGAAAAGAGAGAGCTGCGCGTCAGGCTGCGCCTGCAGGACAAAATGAATAACCGGCGCAAAAAGTTGCTGATCGATAATCACGGCGACGATGGCAAAAAACACGGTCAGCAGCGCGGTAAACGGCAGCGCTTCGGTAAAGGCTTTACCGATGGCATGCTCATCCGTCACGCCGCATAACGAAGTGGCAAAGATTATCACCGACAGGCCAATCAGCCCGACTTCCGCCAGGTGCAACGCCAGCGCCACAATCAGCCAGACGCCAATTATTGCCTGCACGACGAGCTTAACCTTATCCTGCCTGCCGCGTTTCTGAGCGCTTTTTGTCTCAAACTCTTGCAGGATGTCCCGCACTTTTTCCGGTAAAGGCGCGCCGTAACCGAGCACCTTGCTGTACTCCAGCAACACGCAGGTCAGCAGTCCACATAGCAGGACCGGCACGGAAACTGGCGATATGCGAAGGAAGAAATCGCCGAAATGCCAGCCCGCGTTTCGGGCGATAATCAGATTTTGCGGTTCGCCTACCATCGTCATCACGCCGCCCAGAGCCGTACCCACGCCGGCATGCATCATCAGGCTGCGTAAGAAGGCCCGGAACTGTTCCAGAATCGCGTGGTTGCCGCTGTCTATCTTACTGTCATCCTGAATATCGCTTTCTTCGCCGCTTTGTGAGGTGACCCGGTGATAAATACCGTAAAAACCTACCGCCACGCTTATCACTACGGCGACGACGGTTAGCGCATCAAGGAAAGCGGACAGGAAGGCTGCGGCAAGGCAAAATGACAGTGACAGCAGTAACTTGGAGCGAATGCCCAGCAGCAGTCTGGTGAAGACCAGCAGTAAAAGCTGCTTCATAAAATAAATGCCGGCAACCATAAAAATAAGCAGCAGCAACACTTCCAGGTTACCGGCGACTTCCGCGCGGACGTGTTTCGCACTGGTCATTCCGGCCAGCACCGCTTCGATGGCAAGCAGCCCGCCGGGCAGCAGGGGATAGCATTTTAGCGCCATCGCGAGGGTGAAAATAAATTCAGCAACCAGCATCCAGCCTGCGGCAAAAGGGCTAACAAACCAAAAAACCAGCGGATTAATCACCAGAAAACAAAGAATTGTTAATTTATACCAGTCGGGTGACTGACCTAAAAAATTTCGATAAAGGGCACGGCCAGTGGACATTTCCATGGTGAGAGAATCATTCTCCGAAAGATTATTGCGTCGGGAGTAACAGGGTACTCGCGCCTCGCATGACTATCAAGGCACTGGAAATATAACCGGCTTCGCTATTTCGAAAAATTTAAACGCCGATCCCGTAAATGGCGCGCCCGCTGGCTATCTGGAGCGTGGTGCATCTGGTATGATGAGTCCCAAATTGCTAAACCTGTGTAATGGAAATCATACTATGGTCATTAAGGCGCAGAGCCCAGCGGGTTTCGCGGAAGAGTACATCATTGAAAGCATCTGGAATAGCCGCTTCCCCCCTGGTTCCATTTTGCCTGCCGAACGTGAACTGTCCGAGCTGATTGGCGTCACCCGCACCACGCTGCGTGAAGTGCTGCAGCGTCTGGCGCGAGACGGCTGGCTGACGATTCAGCACGGTAAGCCGACTAAGGTGAATAATTTCTGGGAAACGTCAGGCTTAAATATTCTGGAAACCCTGGCGCGCCTGGATCACGACAGCGTGCCGCAGCTTATCGATAATTTGTTATCCGTGCGCACTAACATTGCGACTATCTTTATCCGCACGGCGATTCGCCAGCATCCGGAAAAAGCGCAGGAAGTGCTGGCCACGGCAGACCGCGTGGAAGACCACGCAGACGCCTTTGCGGACCTCGACTACAGTATCTTCCGCGGCCTTGCGTTTGCGTCCGGCAATCCCATTTACGGTTTGATTCTGAACGGCATGAAAGGGCTGTATACCCGTATCGGGCGTCATTATTTCTCAAGCCCGGAGGCGCGCAGCCTGGCGTTAGGCTTCTACCACCGTCTGGGCACCATCTGCAAAGAAGGTTTATACGATCAGGTCTTTGATACCGTTCGTACCTATGGGCGCGAAAGCGGGGAAATCTGGCACCGCATGCAGAAGAATCTGCCGGGCGACCTGGCGATGCACAGCCGCTAATTCTGCTATAAAAAAGGCTTCCCGAAGGAAGCCTTTTTGCATTCAGATACTGTTCGTTCGCGGCGGGCAGCGCTCAAGGATCTCAACGCTACCATCTTCGTTTTGCTGCTCCAGCATCACATCAAATCCCCACAGGCGGTGCACGTGTTTGAGCACTTCCCGGCGGCCTCTGTCTAGCGGAGCGCGGTTGTGCGGGATATAACGCAGCGTCAGCGAGCGGTCGCCGCGCAAATCCACGTTCCATACCTGAATATTCGGCTCCACGTTGCTCAGATTATATTGAGCAGAAAGCTGCGCGCGAATTTCACGGTAGCCCTCTTCGTTGTGAATAGCCGAAATTTCCAGGTAGTTGTTGTGATCGTCATCCAGCACGGTAAACAGCCGGAAGTCACGCATCAGTTTTGGCGACAGGAACTGGCTGATGAAGCTCTCGTCTTTAAAGTCGCGCATCGCGAAGTGCAGCGTATCCAGCCAGTCAGCGCCGGCGATATCCGGGAACCAGTATTTGTCTTCCTCGGTGGGATTCTGACAAATTCGTTTGATGTCCTGGAACATCGCAAAGCCCAGCGCATAAGGGTTGATGCCGTTATACCACGGGCTATTATAGGGCGGCTGGAACACCACGTTGGTGTGGCTGTGCAGGAACTCAAGCATAAAGCGTTCCGACACTTTTCCTTCATCATACAGATGGTTAAGGATGGTGTAGTGCCAGAACGTCGCCCAGCCTTCGTTCATCACCTGGGTCTGCTTCTGCGGATAAAAATACTGGCTTACTTTGCGCACGATACGCAGGATTTCACGCTGCCAGGGTTCCAGCAGCGGCGCGTTCTTTTCCATGAAATAGAGCAGGTTTTCCTGCGGCTCGGAAGGATAGCGACGCGCCTCAGCAACCGTTTTTTCCTCTTCACGGCGTGGCAGGGTACGCCACAGCGTATTCACCTGGCTTTGCAGATACTCTTCGCGGCTTTTCTGCCGGGCTTTCTCTTCCTGCAGCGAGATCTTTTGCGGACGTTTGTAACGGTCAACGCCGTAGTTCATCAGCGCATGGCAGGAGTCCAGCAGCTTTTCTACTTCGTCCACGCCGTAGCGCTCTTCGCACTCGCTGATGTAGTTGCGGGCAAAAATCAGATAGTCGATTATCGAACCGGCATCGGTCCAGCTTCGGAACAGATAGTTATTTTTAAAGAAGGAGTTATGGCCATAGCAGGCGTGGGCGATAACCAGCGCCTGCATGGTGATGGTGTTTTCTTCCATAAGGTAGGCGATACAGGGATTGGAATTAATTACAATCTCGTAGGCCAGACCCTGCTGCCCGTGCTTGTACAGCCGCTCGGTTTCAATAAATTTCTTACCGAACGACCAGTGGGGGTAGTTTATCGGCATCCCAACGCTTGAGTAGGCGTCCATCATCTGCTCAGAGGTGATGACCTCTATTTGATGCGGATAGGTTTCTAAGCGGTAGAGTTTTGCTACGCGGTCTATCTCGTCGAGGTAGACATCCAGCAATTCGAACGTCCAGTCAGGTCCATCACTAAGACGTTTGGAATCCTTTGTGGCGGAAAGATCAACAGTAGCCATCAGCGCGCCCTCATTGTTGCGGCTCTCTCTGGATGGAAAGCCTTCCTCAAAGGATAGAACACTCCTCACACTTAGCGGCGATGAGAAAAATAATTTCTGCACGATTTAGTGATTTTCAGCCGCCGTTATTTGCCAGGTTAGCGGGATTTTATTCTGCAGCAAATATCTTCCTTCGCAGGAGATCCTAATTATTCCGTGCCAGTAATGCTGGGTCAGGGTGTGAGGATGCTCACCATAATAAAGCCATATGTTGAATAACATTTTCATCTGGGTTATCAATTTGTAATCAGAAGATTATTCTTTAGCTAAAGGGCGGGACGGATATGCATGTTGTGGTGCTGGGAAGTGGAGTTGTCGGCGTCGCCAGCGCCTGGTATTTACGCCAGGCCGGTCATGAGGTGACGGTAATTGAACGCGAAGCGGGTCCGGCGCTTGAAACCAGCGCCGCCAATGCCGGGCAAATCTCACCGGGATATGCCGCACCCTGGGCCGCTCCCGGCGTGCCGTTAAAGGCGATTAAGTGGATGTTTCAGCGCCATGCGCCTTTAGCTATCAGCCTGGACGGCACGGGCTTCCAGCTCAGGTGGATGCTGCAGATGCTGCGCAACTGCGATATGCGCCACTATATGGAAAACAAAGGGCGGATGGTGCGCCTGGCCGAATACAGCCGCGACTGCCTGAAGGCCCTGCGCCACAGTACCGGTATTGAGTATGAAGGCCGTCAGGGCGGCACCTTGCAGCTCTTCCGCACCGAGCAGCAATATGAAAATGCGGCAAAAGATATCGCGGTGCTTAAAGAGGCTGGCGTACCTTATCAACTGCTTGAGTCCGGCCAGCTTGCCGGGGTTGAGCCCGCGCTTGCCGAGGTTGCGCATAAGCTCACGGGCGGCCTGCGCTTGCCTAATGATGAAACGGGAGACTGCCAGCTCTTTACGCAGAACCTGGCGCACATGGTGGCAGAGGCTGGCGTGAATTTCCGTTTTAATACCGCCGTTGACCGCCTGCTTTATGAAGGACAAAGAATTTACGGCGTGCAATGCGGCAAAGAAGTCGTGAAAGCCGATGCTTACGTTGTGGCGTTTGGCTCTTACTCAACGGCGCTGTTAAAAAATATTGTCGATATCCCGGTCTACCCGCTGAAGGGCTATTCACTGACGATTCCCGTTGCCGACGAGCAGGGCGCGCCGGTTTCCACTATCCTCGATGAAACGTACAAAATCGCCATTACCCGTTTTGATAACCGTATTCGGGTAGGCGGCATGGCAGAGATCGTCGGCTATAACACCGAGCTGCTGCAGCCGCGCCGCGAAACGCTTGAGATGGTTGTCCGCGATCTTTATCCACGCGGGGGCCATGTTGAACAGGCGACTTTCTGGACCGGCCTGCGTCCGATGACGCCTGACGGCACGCCAATCGTCGGCCGCACGCCGTACAAAAATCTTTGGCTGAATACCGGACACGGTACGCTGGGCTGGACCATGGCGTGCGGCTCCGGACAAATGCTCAGCGATTTGATTTCAGGAAGAACGCCCGCCATTCCGTTTGACGATTTATCCGTTGCGCGTTACCAGCCGGGCTTTTCCCCTTCGGCTTCACATCGGTTACACGGCGCCCATAATTAACAACGATAAGGAGTGGTCATGTCTCGTCCCGTTGTGGCAACGCTCGATCTCAGCGCGATGCGTAATAACCTGCAGGTAGTGCGTCAGGCTGCGCCCAACTCCCACGTCTGGTCGGTGGTGAAAGCAAACGCCTACGGCCACGGGCTGGACAGGGTCTGGTCCGCGCTAAACACCACCGACGGTTTCGCTTTACTCAACCTTGAAGAGGCGATACTGCTGCGCGAACGCGGCTGGAAAGGCCCGATTCTGATGCTTGAGGGCTTTTTCCACAGCGATGAGCTACCTCTGTTTGATAAGTATCGCCTCACTACCAGCCTGCACAGTAACTGGCAGGTAAAGGCGTTGGCCAACGCCCGGCTGAACGCGCCGCTCGATGTTTATCTGAAAATGAACAGCGGCATGAACCGCCTCGGTTTTGCCCCTGAGCGCGTGCATTCTATCTGGCAGCAGCTACGCGCCATTGCCAATGTCGGCCAGCTAACCCTGATGGCGCATTTTGCCGATGCCGAACAGCCGGAGGGAATAGTCGAACCTTTAGCCCGCGTTGAACAGGCGGCAGAAGGGCTGGACTGCGCGCGTTCGCTTGCCAACTCCGCGGCAACGCTGTGGCACCCGGAGGCACATTTTGACTGGGTGCGTCCGGGCATCGTTCTTTACGGCGCGTCGCCGAGCGGGCAGTGGCGGGATATCGCTACCAGCGGCCTGAAACCGGTGATGTCGCTGCGCAGTGAAGTTATCGGCATTCAGAACCTGAAAGCCGGCGATAGCGTGGGATACGGCAGCCGCTACCGCGCAACGGGCGAGCAGCGTATCGGCATTGTGGCGGGCGGCTATGCGGACGGGTATCCACGCCATGCGCCTGACGGCACGCCGGTACAGGTCGAGGGGGTTATGACAACAACTGTTGGTACGGTGTCCATGGATATGCTGGCGGTGGATTTAACGCCTTGTCCTCAGGCCGGAATAGGCAGCCCGGTGGAGCTGTGGGGGAACGATGTTAAGATCGACGACGTTGCTTGTGCTTCGGGAACGGTGGGCTATGAGCTGATGTGCGCTCTTGCGCAGCGCGTGCCCGTTGTGGTGCAGTAATCCGTTAACCTCCCTCTCCTGGCGGAGAGGGAGTCGTCCATCACTCTTCTTGCTCTTCAGCCACGCGAACGCCAATTTTGCGTACCTGATTATTTTCTTTCTCTGCCACCGTCCAGATCATTCCGGCGAACTCAACCTGGTCGCCAACCACCGGCGCGCCGCCCAGCATGCCCAGCACAAATTCGCCCAGGGTTTGCTGCGTATTGACCGCCTCATCCAGATCCAGGCCGTAAATCGTGGCGACGTCGGCAAACTGCGCGTTGGCTTCAAGGATAAAGTCGCCGAAGAAGCGCTGGTCGAGCGCAACGGGAGGCGACTGGCTAAAGAGCTTGCCAAGGGCTGGCAGATCCCGCTCGCGACCGATTACGCACAGGACATCGCCTTCACGCAGCCTTGTGCTGCCCGTCGGGTGCAGCAAAATGTTGTCACGGAACAGGGCGGCGATGCGCGTTTCTTCGGGCATGTGCAGGTCGCGCAGGGCTGCGCCCACGCACCATTTGTCTGCGCTAAGCTGATAGACAAACTGCTCCCACGGATTCTCCGGATGGATATCCAGCCCAACGCGGGAAACCGGCCAGCCAATCGGCGGCACAACCACTTTGGCTTTTTTTGCCGCCCAGCCCAGTGATGAACCCTGCAACAGCAGCGAAACCAGCACCACAAAGAACGCCACGTTGAAGAACAGCCTGGCGTTATCCAGCCCGGCCATCATCGGGAAAACGGCAAGAATGATCGGCACCGCGCCGCGTAATCCTACCCAACTGATGAAGATGCGTTCACGGCCGTTAAACCCCCGAAACGGCAGCAGGCCGACGAAGACGGAAAGCGGGCGCGCAAAGAAAATCATCCATGCGGAAAGCAGCAGCGCCGGTATCGCGATGGTCAGCAAATCCAACGGGTTAACCAGCAGCCCCAGCACCAGGAACATGCCGATTTGCGCAAGCCACGCCAGGCCATCGAAGGTTTGCAGAATGCCGAAGCGGCTGCGGATAGGGCGGTTGCCCAGCAAAAAACCGCACAGATAAACGGCAAGGATACCGCTGCCGTCCAGCGCGGTGGTGATACCAAACACCATAATACCGCCGCTTAACGCCAGCAGCGGATAAAGCCCCTGCGGCAGGGTGATGCGGTTAATCATCTGCAATAACAGATAGCCGCCGCCTAACCCAAGCAGTATGCCGAGGCCAAACTGCCGCAGGATATCTACGGCAAACATCCAGCTCAGGCCGGTTTTCCCTTGCTCAATCATTTCAATTAGCGTGATGGTCAGGAACACTGCCATCGGGTCGTTGCTGCCGGATTCGATTTCAAGGGTTGCGCCAACGCGCTCGTTAAGCCCTTTGCCGCCCAGCAGAGAAAATACCGCGGCCGCGTCGGTTGAGCCGACGATGGCGCCAATTAACAGACCCTGAATCAAATCGAGATGAAACAGCCATGCGGCGGCGATACCCGTTAACCCCGATGTGATCAGAACACCAACGGTAGCAAGGGAAAGCGCCGGGCCAAGGGCGACTTTAAACGAACTGGCCTGGGTGCGCATACCGCCATCAAGAAGGATCACCGCAAGCGCGAGGTTACTGACCAGATAGGCAAAAGGATAATTATCGAACGGGATACCGCCCACGCCGTCAATGCCCGCCAGCATGCCGATTGCGAGAAAAATAACGAGGATGGGAATACCAAGACGGGAAGAAAACGAACTCAATAAGATGCTACAAGTTACCAATACGGAACCTAAAATAAACAGACTAATTACCGCACCCGCGTCCAAAATTATCATTCTCCTTTATAAGTGTTGCTGTGATTATTGCAAAATGTTAACACGGAAGCGGCTGATTAAACGTTCGAAAAGCACGCTTTTTTTTAGCTTATGACGTGATGTCCGCTAACGGACAGCACGCTTTGGTCGCCATCGTGCTTTAATTCGCCAAAGGCGCCGAGCGGCAGCGTTACCGTCTGCGGCTCATGCCCGAACGGCAGGCCAGGCAGTACGGGCAGAGCAAACCTCTGCGCAAGCGTGCTGCACATTTCGTTAAAGTCATAGCCCGCGTCGTAGTCGCTGAGCGTCGTACCGTTAAAGCTGCCAAGAATGAGCGCTTTTTGGCGTCTCAAAATCCCGGCATGGTGTAGCTGCAATAGCATGCGCTCGACGCGGAAGGGATGCTCATTGATATCCTCAACCACCAGAATCCCGCCGTCAATGGCGGGCAGCCACGGCGAACCGATAAGCGAAACCAGCATGGCAAGATTGCCGCCCCAAAGTGTGCCGCTAACGGAACAGGCGGGAGCCGCGTTTTGCCAGCTTAGGTTGAACTTTGGTTGAGTGACCGCTTTCCAGAAGTGCTGCCAGGTATAGTCATCCAGCTTCTCTGCGCCAAAATTCCCGGCAAGCATTGGCCCGCTAAATGTGATAACGCCGCACTGCGCCAGCAAAGCGAGCTGGATAGCGGTGAAGTCACTGTGCCCGCAAATCACCGGCGTGCGCGCTCGCAGAGCATGGCCCAGCCGTGGATAATCAATTTTTTCGAGCAGGCGCGTTGCCCCATAGCCCCCGCGTACGGCGAGCACGATATCGCACTCTGGAGAGAGCGAGGTGAGCTGGTGGATATCGGCCAGGCGCTCCTCGTCAGTGCCTGCAAAACGCTGAAAACGCCGGGTCACCGCCTGCTGATTCTCAACCAGATGCCCGGCGTCCCCAAGGCGTTCTATACCGCGAGCCGCCGCGTCCTGGTTAACACAGTAGCCTGAAGGGGCAATCAAACGAATCAGAGACATGGCATTTCCTGGCTGTAGATTATTTGGTTATGATGCCGTTATCCTGGGCGGTTGTCACTCGCCCGGCGGCGTTGAAACGCCGTAATAGTAAGCAAAGTATTTAATAAGGATAGATGGCGTGAAAATAAGATGGCTGATTGTTTTGGTTCTGTTCCTCGCGGGTTGTTCCAGCCACACCGCTAAACAACCGGTCTGGAACCCAACGAAACCGGTCCAGCGCGCGCTTACCTGGATGCCTATCACCGAGCAGGCGGGAAAAGAGTGGGGCGTCAGTCCGCGAGTGATTACGGCCATTATTGCCGTAGAGTCCGGCGGTAATCCGGCGCTTGTCAGTAAATCCAATGCGGTTGGACTGATGCAGATTAAAGCATCCACGGCAGGCGCGGACGTTTATCGCCATCTGGGATGGAGCGGCCAGCCGTCTACCAGTGAACTAAAAGATCCGGCGCGGAATATCTCCATTGGCACCGCCTATCTCAGCATTATGGAGCATGGCATTCTGGCCGGGATTGAGGATCCGCAAACCATGCAATACGCCCTGCTGGTTTCTTATGCGAACGGCGCGGGCGCGCTGCTCAGAACCTTTTCTTCCGATCGCAAAAAGGCCATTAGCGAAATCAACGGCCTGAGCCCTGACGAATTCTGGCAATACGTTGCGAAAAACCATCCTGCCGCCCAGGCGCCGCGCTATCTGTATAAAGTCTCGCGGGCCATGGAGGCGATGTAGCATTATTTGACGCGGTTGGCCCTTTCCCGGGCTGACCGTTCTAACGAGAAAATAATCCGCTGCAGTTCGCGCTCAACCGCCGGGTTAACGTTCAGGAAGCGGAAGCTAAGGCGCGGCGTGCTGACGGTCTCATTCTTGTTATCCACCACCTTGCGCTCTGAAAGCGTCACCAGTTGCATATCAAAGTAAAACTTGCCCCATTCCACCAGATCGATTTCCACCTGCGCAAAGCGCATGCCGACGCTAAGCCCGGCGGGCAACGGCCCGTCGACCAGCGCGCCCATGCCGCCAAGCGATAAGTCACACAGTCGGAAATCAAAAAAAGTGCCGTCCGGCAGTTTTGCATGGCAGAAATAAAACGGCTGAAGCGGGGCGTTGATACGGAAATACTCCCTGCGTTGCACAAACCACAAAGCTGGCGGCAAGGGTGAACTAAACGCGGGCAGATTCAGGTAATTCACGGCCTGCAGTTTGGGCAGGGTGAACTCCACTTTTGCTCCCTGCGTTTCCGCCGTGAACTGAATCTCGGTCGCTTTTTGCGCCGCCTGGTTTTCCTGCGACTGGCTGCCGAAATCCATTACCAGTTGCGTAGGCGAAACGTCCAGAATCTTACTGATAAATTGCCCTGCATTCCAGGTGAGACGTACCGGGACCTGGTGCTTATGGAGATCGCGCAGCACGCCTAATACCGCAAGAGGACTTTGTTTCAGAAACTGCTCGTTATAGTTACTCAAGGCCCTGGTCCGTGTTGTGTTCTGAGGGGGGAGATAAGCGAAGTTATCGGCAGGCAAAAAGGAAACTTAAGATAAATCTCAGGCGCTTAGCAGGAAATTTTCGATAACCCAGTGATGTTCGTCACATTTTTCTGTAACTTGATTATACTTAGCGTACCGACAAACCGAGCCCTGCCTGACGTAGCGGTTCGGACTTGTTACTACTCACAATAATGAAGAGGACGTTCAAAAATGGGTATCATTGCCTGGATTGTATTTGGTTTGATCGCTGGTGTTATCGCGAAACTTATCATGCCTGGTAGAGATGGTGGTGGTTTTATCCTGACCTGTATTCTGGGTGTTGTGGGTGCCGTAGTCGGCGGGTGGTTAGCAACATTCTTCCATATCGGCGGCAGCGTAACCGGCTTTAACCTGCCAAGTTTCCTGGTCGCGGTGGTGGGTGCGATCGTTGTGCTGGCGATTTTCCGCATGGTGCGACGTTAACCCTAAGCTTTATAAAAACGGCCCCTTTTGGGGCCGCTCTACTTTATTCTCCCGCTCAAATACGCACGGATTGATCGTGCTTTCCGCCAGGGTTCACCGAATCAGAAGTCATAACCTACGGTGGCGATAACCGAGCGTTCCGCTCCCCAGTAGCAGTAGCCGGTTCCGTAGCAGCCCGCAACGTAATCACGGCCGGTCAGGTTGGTGGCGTTAACCTGTACGTAAGCGCCTTTCAACGCAGGCATCCACGCACCCATATCGGCACGAACCATCGCATCCAGCAAGGTTGTGGAAGGTACGCGCAGGGTATTTTCGTTATCCGCCCACTGCTTGCCAATGTAGCGCACGCCAGCGCCCATGCTGATGCCGTAATCGGCTTTGAACAAGCCCCACAGGCTCGCCATCTGGTCAGGCGTTACGTACGGCGCGTTGCCGTCGTTACCGTCAATGGCGTCTTTAAAGCGAACCTTGTTCCAGGTATAGCCTGCGATAGTCGAGAAGCGATCGTTCCACTGCGAGCGGGCTTCCAGTTCAACGCCCTGAGAGTGCACTTTGCCGGCGGGTTCATAGTAGCTGCCCTGCACAACACGGTTGCCCACATCTTTCTGAGTCAGGTCATAGAGCGCGATGCTGTACATGTCTGCGCTGCCAACCGGCTGATATTTCACGCCTGCTTCATACTGTTCGGCAGTAGTGGGTTTTAGCAGATTGCCATCGGCACCCGGCAGCACCTGCGGCGTGATTGCCTGGCTGTAGCTGATGTACGGAGAAACGCCGTTCTGGAATGCATAAAGCAACGACGCGCGGCCGCTGAAGTGGTCGTCGGTGCGGTTATCAGTAACGTCGCTTTCAACGGCTGGCGCAACGAGATGGCTTTTGGTAACGATGTGGTCGTAGCGGCCGGACAGCGTCATATGCCACTGGTTCCACTTCATATCATCCTGCAGGTACACGCCACTTTGCTGATACTGGCGCTTACCGGACTTAGTCAGCAGGCCCTGATTAATGGTGGCGTAAGTTGGGTCACGCGGGTCGTAGTAATAAAAACCGCCAGCGCCGCCGGATTCGCCGGTCCACGGGTTCAGGTTCGTCGTATAAGCCGAGTCGTCGGAAAGGTTATTGGTGTATTTGTGGAATTCGCCGCCCAGAACGACCTTGTGCTCAAGATCGCCGGTAGCAAAATCAGCTTCCAGCTGGTTATCAATTGCCCAGGCGTCCAGCGACGAGGTTTCACCGCTGTAATAGCGCATCAGGTCGTTGTGCGCCGCGTCTGCCCAGCCAATCTGATAAGCCTGCTTCAAATCTACGTTCGAATGGGTATAGCTCGCGTTGGAGCGAAATGCCCATACGTCGTTAAAGCGGTGGGCGAATTCGTAGCTGTAGATCTGCTGGTGGCGTTTGAACTCGTCGTTGCCAGGTTCTACGTCAGAAAAACCGGTATCGATTTTACGGCCGGTAGAAGAGTAGATGCTGCCATCACCCGGCACTGAGCCGTGGAAGCCGCCGGACGGATCTTTTTCCAGATACGCACGCAGCAGCAGCGAGGTGTTTTCGTCTGGCTGCCAGAGCAGAGAAGGTGAAACCGCATAACGCTCTTCGCGAGTGTTTTCGTACTGGGTATCGGTATTTTTCGTCATACCGGTGATGCGATAAGCCCATTCGTCGTTAATCGCATTGGTATAGTCGAACGCCGTGCCGTTGGTATTGTTATTACCGTACATGGCACGAACATGGCCCTCTGCGACAAACTGAGGGCGTTTTGAAGTTTCCATCACCAGGCCGCCGGGAATAGTTTGCCCGTAAAGCGCCGAAGAGGGGCCTTTAATGACGTCGATTCGTTCCAGAAACCAGGGATCGATCTGCACCACGTTGTAGCTGCCGCCGTCGCTCATCAGGCGCAGGCCGTCGAGGAAGGTATTGTTTACATCGCCACCGTGGAAACCTCGCAGGGCAACGGTGTCATAGCGCGTAGCCCCTCCAGCGAAACCGGTGAACGCGCCAGGCGTGTAGTTCAGTGCGCTGTTCACGGTCAGTGCGCCCTGATCTTCAATCTGCTGGCGGGTTATTACAGAAACGGACTGGCCGGTAGTAATCAGAGGTTCGTCGGTTTTGGTCGCCCCGCGGGTGGTGGTTGCGGCGTAACCCTGAGTCGGAGAGGTTGCGGTATCTGCTGGTCCGGCGGTGACAACAACCGTGTCTTCTGCCATGACGTATGCCGGAGCGGCAAGTGCAAGCGCGCAGAGTAAAGCGGAGCGCTTTACGGTGAATGCCAGTTTCATCTTCTTATTTTCCCGTGAAGGTATAGTTGTAATCACAAACGGACGCCGCAGGCATAAGAGCGCCGGGCATCTGAGGGTGCCACTGCATAAAGAATGCGAATTATTATCGTTATTGTTAGCACTTTCAAGTGCAGATTAGGGTAGGCAGCGGTCAAAAAAACCACGCTAAAACTGGCGTTTTTGCGCAGCAGGAAGAGAGGGCAGCGGAGGAAGCTGCGGCTTACCAGCCGCAGGATGTAAGCGGTGGACAGCGCCTGCGCTTATCCACCTGTTAACGTTATTGCGCGGCCTCGGGTTGAGGGGTTTCCTGCGCTTTTTCCGGGGTTGTGGAGGTTGCAGGTCCAGGCGTTGCAGAAGGAAGTTTATCCGGCGTGGAATCGCAGGGTTTTTCGCTGCCGCAGAGCATATCGAGCATTTTTAGCGTTACGCCGTTGGTCCAGCCAAAGCCGTCCTGCAACGGATATTCTCCGCCACCGCCGCCTGTGCCCGTACTTGTCACATCATATTTTTCCACCAGCTTTTTCTCGCGGTTATAGGTGTGCTGTACGTTGGTCAGGAAGCGCCAGGTGACTTCCATCGCCAGGTCTTTGTGCCCGTAGTTCTGCAGGCCTTCGGTGGCCACCCATTGCAGCGGCGCCCAGCCGTTTGGCGCATCCCACTGCTGGCCGGTTTTCACGTTGGTAGTCGCGAGTCCGCCAGCTTTAAGCAGCTGCGCGCGAGTTACCGTGGCCATTTTGTCCGCGCGATCCTGCGCTGCCGCGTGAACATAAAGCGGGAATAAAGACGCCGCGGTTAGCTGGCTACGCACGGAATTATTTTGCAAATCATAATCCGCATACCAGCCTTTGCTGGCGTTCCACATATTCGCCTCAATGGCTTTCTGACGCGCATCCGCAAGCTGCTGATACTCTTTAGCCGCCGCGTCGTCTTTTACCACGACGCTTGCGTGCGCCAGCGTTTTTTCAAGCTGGTACATCAGCGCGTTCAAATCTACCGGCACGATAGAGGTAGTACGAATAGAGCCTAACTGGTTGGGATCGTCCATCCAGCGTGAACTAAAGTCCCAGCCCGATGCGGCCCCGGCGCGCAAGTCACGATAAATCTCCGTGGCCGGGCGGTCCGGGTTGTTTTTCGCGGTGGTGACGTCGTCAAGCCAGGACTCCGGTCGCGGCGTATCGCGATCGTCCCAGTAGCGGTTAAGCACGGAACCATCTTTCAGCTTCACCACGCGCTTATTCGCCTGGCCTTCGGTCAGGCTCTCGCTGCCTTCCATCCAGTAAGCGTATTCTTTTTTAAGCTGCGGCAGGTATTTGCTGTAGACCTCATCACCGTTGTGGCTGGCGAGCAGTTCGACCATAAAGGCGAAGAAGGGCGGCTGGGAGCGGCTCAGGTAATAGCTGCGGTTGCCGTTAGGGATATGGCCCCAGGTGTCAATCTCGCTGGCGAAGTTATCGGTCATGTCCTGCACTTTGTCCCAGTGTCCGCTCTCGGCCAGCCCCATCATGGTGAAGTAGCTGTCCCAGTAATACACTTCGCGGAACCGGCCGCCCGGCACAACGTAGGGTTTTGGCAGCGGCAGCAGGGAGTCCCATTTACCGACGCTATCCGTGGTGCGCGTCAGCACCGGCCATAACCCATCAATATGTTCACGCAGCGACTGCCCTTCCGGCGGAACGTATTTTTCTCCCTCTTTTGGCAACACGAAGTTCACTTCAACAAAATGCTTCAGGTCAAAGCTGGTCTGGCTGCGCTGCATGCGGTAGTCCGCCAGAATCATCAGCGGGTCGCCTTTCGGGACCGCATCGGCAAAGCTTTTCTGGTCGGGGAAAAGCTTCGCGCTCTGTACATCGCTGAACAGCGGGCCCAGCAGAATATCCGGCGGCTGCGGCTGGGTACGAATTTGCGGATTGTCATCGGCGGCGGCGGGAAGGGTGAAAGTAACGAAGGCGCAACCCAGCGCCATCTGGACAGCAAGCAGTAGCGTTCGAGGACGGCGCAAAACAGGATTTATCATCTAATGTTCTCCTTTGCAGGATCGCAGCCAAAGTTTACCGCGATCAACCATATGAAAACCTTAGACGAATTTGTACCGGCCTGTGTGCAGGATGTAACAAAAGTGACGAAAGCAGATAAATTACCTTCGTCACTGCGGCATTACCCTTGCGGGTTTAAAAGCCAGGTGCCGGGTTTATCGACGTATACCGTTACGCTGCGCGACTGGGTCTGGTTATGCAGCCGGATATCATATTTGCCTGCCGGAAGCTGCAGCATGCCGTAGCCGTTCATGGAAGGGATATTTTTTTGCGCCTCACCGTTCACTTCTATCTGTTCACCGTCGTTAATATGAACATACACACGGGCGGTGAGGCCGTTTGCGGCCGGCGTGACCGATGGCGCGGCCGCTGGATCGGCTTTGCTCTTCTCTGGCGCGGTTTTGGTTGCCGCTATCTGGCGCTCGACCGGTGCCTGCGACGTTCTGCCAAAGATGACTGCGCCAATAATAATGCCTGCCGCGATACCCGCTGCAATCTGCAACGGTGATTTATAGCGCTTCCACAGCGGCAATGCGGCGGCGTCAGCTTCTTCTTCTACCGCAACCAGCATTGTCCCGGGTTTTTTGGCCCCCGATAATTCACCGATATCCGCCAGTGAAATCTCCGCCAGGGCGGCAAATTCGGCAATCGACTGCGGGCGGTCCTCAGGTTTGAGCGCCAGCGCACGGTCAACCGCCAGCAGCAGGCTTTGCGTGTAGCCTGCCGGCTGGGTCTGCGCGAGAGGGAGGCAGGTGTCCTGAATGCTGCGCGCAACGCTTGCCTGAGGGCTGGCACCGGTGATAAGCGTATAAAGTACGGCGCCTAACGCATAAATATCCGTCCACGGGCCAAGCTGGTTTTCCAGGTCTTCGGTGTACTGTTCGAGCGGAGCGAAGCCAGGATGCAGCAGCGTTTTACTTTCATCGCTCATGCCGTGTACGCCTCGGTGCGAGGCGGCAAAGTTAAGCAGGAGCGGAATGCCGTTGTCCTGAATCTGAATGCTTTTTAGCGACAGATCGCGGTGAATATAATCGCCCTCGTGGAGTGCAGCGAGCGCGCTGCACAGCATGGGCAACATGTGCCTTATCCAGCTTTCATTCACGATCTCCGGCTGCTGCTGATGCAGTTCCGCAAGCGTAATGCCGCTGTAAAACAGCGTGGCGGTATAGGCGGTTTCGTTCAGCGTCCAGAAGCGCAAAACCTGCAGCAGATTCGGATGGTTAAAATGGGCAAGCTGTCGCGCTTCCTGAATAAAGCTATTCAGGCCCGCGTTGAAGGCGGTGCTATCCTGTTTGCTACGCAAAACCAGACGCATATTATCGCTGCGCACCGTCAGCGCCCGCGGCATAAATTCACGGATGGCGACCGGGCGTTCAAGCTGGTGATCCCAGGCACGATAGATAATGCCGACGTTGGTTGAATCAATGACTTCCTGAATTTCAAACTCGTCGAAACGGTAGCCTGGCGGCAGAGCGTCGGGGATCCTTGGGGTGTAATCGTTCTCTGTCATCATAGCGTTCTCTGCTCGAAAATTGACGAATATTCAGGGTTATTTCTGGGCACGCCAGGCCCCGATTGCCGGATCGCGTAATTGCGGATGCAGGGAATCAATCAATAGCAGCGTGATGGTGGTGTCGGGCTCAAGCCAGCCGGACCAAACTTTACGCACCTCGTTAAGCCGGGCCTGCAGGCGGGATTCATCAAGGGCCATCTCTCGCGGGACCTCAACGGCAATGGTGCCGCTGGCCTGCCAGCCGTTCAGCTCAGGTTTGTAGGGCAGAATCATCCAGCTAAGCGGCGCGTGTTCCGTGCTGACCACCATACGTTCATTATTCAGGCCGGTGATAAGCAGGCTGTCCGCATTGGCCTGGCTGTTTAATCCGCTGACCGGGAAACCGTGTACAAAGGTCATTTCAAGGCGTTTTTCGCCGTACTTGCCGCTCTGAACGACTTCGCTACGTCCGTTGAGCCAGCCGCCTTTCTCACACTTGCCGTCGGGAATAAAAAGGGCCGCAGCGCTCGCATCGCCCTGCCAGAAGGTGCGCAGATGACAGCCGTCCTGCAGGGTAAACTCCTGCCACGGCGTGCGGTCAGCCGGAGGCGACATTTGCTCCGCGCGTTCAGACGGGTTTGCGGCCCCCGCGATGACAGGCGCGATAGTCACCGCCCAGTCGCTGTCTTTCGTCGTGGTGCCGTAGGCCAGCGTATCGCCGTGGTCGTCTTCCAGGCGCCAGCTAACGCTTTCGATTTTATCGCACTGGTTTTCCAGCAGGGTGCCCAGGCGCGGCATAAAGGTATTCAGCAAGGCGGGATTTTTATCACCGTTGGCGACAATACGTAACGGAAGTTCGGTATCGCACCAGCTCTGCGGGGAGTTATTTTTGATGTTATCTATCCATACATCCAGCTTCTGCGAAGGGGATTGCACAATACGATAGTTCCCTGCCAACACGGTTGTAGATGCCAGTAGCAATGCCACACCACAGAGCCAGAGTTTCATAAAATTCCTTGCAAGCCAAAGTGAATAATAGAGAGGGACGCCGCATCAATAAGAGATTGTCGCCGGGCACGCCCCTATAATCTCATGGTAACTGTTTGTTTTAAATATTTTGTTTTGCCTTAATCCAGGCTGGCTAATCGATAATCCACGTCCCGCTGTTGGCGTTCTGGCACGCTTTGCTGTCGTTATCGACGGTAACGCAGGTGGCGGCCGCTTTTTTCGTGGATTTGCGCGGACGCGGGCGGTCTTTTTTCAGCGTCTGGGCGTAGAGCTCGCTTTTGACTACGGCACGCATCGGCACATAACCAAGCATTTCCTGTTTATCCTGCTCGGCAACCGCCAGCCAGGCGTGCTCAACCTGGCCCAGCACCGTATAGGTCTGGCCGGTTTCAAGCTGGCTGATGACTTTTCCGCCAAAATCCGGCTTGCTCATAATGGAGCCGGGATAGAGCGCGCGATAGGCGGCATTAATCGGCGTAAACTCGCTCGGTGCGGCTACCGCGTAACGGTGGGTCAGCGTCACACCGTTAATCTCGCTGGTTACCAGGGTATCGTCGGTCATGCTCGGGGGAGGTGCTTTACATCCAACTACGCTTGTGACCACAAGAAGGGCTAACAGATTTCGCAATTTCATCGTGACTTTCCCTGAAAAAATGGTTTAAACCCGACTGCCGTGGAGCGCGAGTGCCGCAGAGGAAAAAATAGTCCATGGCGCAGGAAACGCCCATGAACATTTTACCTTATGAGCAGGAAACGACCTGGCCGGAATAAAATGATTCACATGGGTTAAGCATAGTAGCCGAGATTTTACATAGCCTGAATAACAATTCAATGGCGAGATAACCGCAGAGCGACATTAAACGAAGCGGGTCTGAAAGAAGAAGAGGGACGTGGGGCGCAACCGCCAGGACTTATGCCCGGAATGCACGGTGAGGTGAAAAGTAATTAACAATAGCGTTTTTATTAACGTTCTGATTACAATGATATTTTAGAGTTAAGACGAGCGTTGGAGCGTATAATAGCGGCAAAAGAAAGCCTGCTGAAAGGATTTACCTGAGGTTAATCTTAAATCCGTCTTAATTCTTCCCCGGCTGCCGGGCATTGTTCTGAGCGCTAGCCGCGCCGCTATTTTATTGTGCTTCTGATAGCCGCCTCGATAATCAATTTTTCAATAAACAGCATAAAACAGAATAAGCATGCCTTGCCGCGCAGGTAAAATATTCGCCGGTAAGATTTTTATCTCTTTATTAATAAACATGCATTTAATATGCGCGATTGTGCGGCCTTAGCGCCTGACCGGGAAGAGGTATGAAGAATGCATGCTCACGGGGTAACCCTGCTTGATATGGGTAGAATAAAATTCTACTTGATTTGCTTATGGTGGTATATAACTCCAAAATCAAAATAACTATTTGATATATAATATAAAAGATAAACGCTTTGTAATGAAATAAATCATTGAGTAGCGGGCTAAAAAAACCTATATTGGCCGCGTTTTTCGTAGGCCACTTACTTTTTACTTTCAATTATTCAACTGCGGCGTAACTCATGGCCCCGGTTGTAGGAGTGATATGATGACGGATAAAGTCCGTATTGATACTTTAGGTGCAACTTCATTAAAGGGAAATAACGAAACTTATTTGGCCAGACAGGCTGAATTTGAATCGAATGTCAGAAGCTATCCGCGCAAATTACCGCTGGCCATCGCCAAAGCGGAAGGCGTGTGGATAACAGACGTTGAGAATAATCAATATCTTGACTGCCTGGCGGGTGCCGGCACCCTGGCGCTTGGGCACAACCATCCTGATATGCTGCAAAGCATCCAAAATGTCATTACCAGCGGCTTGCCGTTACATACACTGGATCTTACAACGCCGTTAAAAGATCGGTTCTCCGAATATCTTCTCTCTTTATTACCCGCTCAGGGCAAAGAGTATTGCCTGCAGTTCACCGGTCCATCCGGTGCCGATGCGGTTGAAGCCGCGTTGAAGCTGGCTAAAAAATACACCGGCCGTTCAGGCGTGATCAGCTTCTCCGGCGGCTATCACGGCATGACCCACGGCGCGCTGTCGGTTACCGGCAACTTATCGCCGAAAGAAGCGGTCGACGGCATGATGCCGGAAGTACAGTTTATGCCTTATCCGCATCTGTACCGCTGCCCGCTGGGCATCGGCGGCGAGGCTGGCGTTAAGGCTCTGAGCTACTACTTTGAAAACTTAATCAACGACGTTGAAAGCGGCGTGCGCAAACCTGCGGCGGTGATCCTTGAGGCGGTGCAGGGCGAAGGCGGCGTTAACCCGGCTCCAGCCGAGTGGTTACAGCGCATTCGCAAAGTTACCCAGGAACACGGCATCCTG
Organism: Buttiauxella sp.; assembly: GCA_032000125.1. GTDB lineage: Bacteria > Pseudomonadota > Gammaproteobacteria > Enterobacterales > Enterobacteriaceae > Dryocola. Next base: position 53,511 of record DAMALH010000019.1, read on the forward strand.
CTGATTATCGATGAAGTTCAGGCAGGCTTTGCGCGTACCGGTAAATTCTTCGCCTTTGAACACGCGGGCATTGAGCCTGACATCATCGTGATGTCTAAAGCCGTGGGCGGCGGTTTACCGCTGGCCGTGCTTGGCATCAAGAAACAGTTCGACGCCTGGGAGCCCGGCCACCATACCGGCACCTTCCGCGGTAACCAACTGGCTATGGCAACCGGCCTTACCACCTTAAAGCACCTGAAAGAGAACAATATCGCGGAAAAAGTGGCCGCGCAGGGCGAATGGCTGAAAGCCAAACTGGGCGAGATGCAAAAGCGCTTCCCGGTGATTGGCCATGTTCGCGGTCTGGGCTTAATGATCGGTATTGAAATCGTTAAGCCGAACGAAGCGCAGGATCATATGGGCTGCTACCCGGCAGATGCCGAGCTGTCCGCCCTGCTGCAGAAAAAATGTTTCCAGGCCGGTCTGATCCTGGAGCGCGGCGGCCGCAACGGTTGCGTGCTGCGTCTGCTGCCTTCCTTGCTTATCTCTAACGATGAGCTGGGTATTTTCCTGGATAAATTTGAGCAGGCCCTGTTAGCGGCCGGCGTCAAGCCTGTCTGAGTGGAGCAATAACCGCGATGTCCGAGTTAAACCCGATTCTGGCGGCCTCAGCGCAAAGCACCGAGGCATACCAGCAGGCGATTGCCCAGAGCAGCCAGGCCGTGGTGCAGTGGTTACAGCAACCTGAAATGTATCAGGGGAAGACCGTTGCCGAACTGCGCGAACGTATTACGCTTGATTTTAATCCTCAGGGCCTGGGCAACCAGGCCGCAATCGAACGCGCGATTGAATACTTTTTAAAGGACAGCCTGTCGGTGCATCACCCACAGTGCGTCGCGCATTTGCATTGCCCTAGCCTGGTGGTGAGCCAGGCCGCCGAGGTGCTGATTAACGCCACCAACCAGAGCATGGACTCCTGGGATCAAAGCCCGTCGGCCACCATTATCGAGATGAAGCTTATCGAATGGCTGCGCGCTCAGGTGGGTTATCAGCCGGGCGACGCGGGCGTGTTTACCAGCGGCGGAACCCAGAGCAACCTGATGGGGCTGATGCTGGCGCGTGACGCCTTCTTTGCTCGTCAGGGCCATTCAATTCAGCAAGATGGCTTAGTGGGTAACCTGAAAAAGATTAAAGTGCTTTGTTCAGAAAACGCCCACTTCTCGGTGCAGAAGAACATGGCTTTACTCGGCCTGGGTTACCAGTCCGTTACGCTTGTGAAAACCGATCGGTTCGCGCGTATGGACCTGAACGATTTAGCGGAAAAAGTGGCGCAGGCTCAGGCCAACGGTGAGCAGATCCTTGCAATTGTGGCGACAGCAGGCACTACGGACGCAGGTGCTATTGACCCGCTGCGTGCCGTGGCAACGCTTGCAGCCGAGCATAATATCTGGGTGCACGTAGATGCCGCATGGGGTGGGGCGTTACTGCTCTCTGAGAAGTACCGCGACTATCTGGACGGCCTTGAGCTGGTGGACTCCATCACGCTGGATTTCCATAAACAGTTCTTCCAGACCATAAGCTGCGGCGCATTTCTGTTAAAAGAAGCCCGTCATTACGAGCTGATGCGCTACCAGGCGGCTTACCTGAACTCCGAGTTTGATGAAGCTCAGGGCGTGCCGAACCTGGTCTCTAAATCGTTGCAGACCACCCGTCGTTTTGATGCGTTAAAACTGTGGATGGGGCTTGAGGCTTTAGGCCAGAAGCAATATGCCGCGATTATCGACAGTGGCGTGACCCTTGCGCAGGAAGTGGCGCAGTACGTCACTGAGCAAAAAACGCTGGAGCTGGTGATGCAGCCGCAGCTGGCAAGCGTCCTGTTCCGCTATCGCCCGGTTGAATGGGCAGCAGACCAGGATGCGGCGGTCGCCTTGCTGAACCAAAAAATTGGTGATGCTTTGCTTGAATCCGGGCGTGCAAACGTGGGCGTGACCGAGTTTAACGGCGTAACCTGCCTGAAGCTGACGCTGCTGAACCCAACGGTCAACCTGGAAGATATTAAAGTCCTGCTGGCGCTGGTCGACAAAACGGCGAAGCATCTGCTGAGCGCGTAATCCGCACGATTCTGGCAGCAAAAGTTGAAGAGCCGATAACACTTTGTGTTATCGGCTTTTTTATTTTCCGGGCACGGCAGAGAAGAAGAGTTTGCGGTTTGCATAAAAATAGTACTGGATATTTAAACAGGTGTTGTATATTCTTTACTCGTTAAGATATCCATTAATAGTACTGGTTAGGGGGAAATATGGTGATTCCACTGGAAAATTTTAGTTCGGACGCTCGGTCTCCCATCATGAGCAGCCGTGAAATTGCAGGGCTAACGGGCATCACTCATAAAGAAGTGAAGCGTATGGTCAAAAGCCTGGAAACGGCGCAGCGCCTGTCGCAGTCGGTAATGACTAACCAGTATGAGCAAGAAGGCGAAACGCGGCAGGAGTTTTTGCTTAACAAGCGAGACTCATTGCTGACCGTTGCGAGCGTATCGCCGGGCTTTACGGTAGAAGTGCTGGATCGCTGGCAGGAACGCGAAAAGAGCATCGGCCTGCCAGATTTTACGAACCCCGCCGTCGCGGCGCATGCCTGGGCCGAACAGTACGAAAAACGCCAGCGTGCAGAGGAGCAGCTTGCTCTGATTACCCCCAAGGCAGAGTTCTTTGACTGGTATGTGCAGGTTAATGACACGCTTGGTTTTCGCCAGCTCTGTAAGATGCTTAAGGTGAAAGAGTCGGAATTCCGTCAATTTTTGCTGGAACGTAACATCATGACCCGCGCAAAAGGCGTTCTGATGCCTTCAGCGGCGCATATCCAGGCGGGGTATTTCACCGTGCATAGCGGCGCAGGAGAAAACAAGCATACCTGGGCCCAGGCGCGCTTTACCGCATCTGGCGTGAAATGGATTGCTGGCCTTTGGGCAGGGCATCTCGCCACGCAACCGATAGACGTACGACCTCCTGAACGCGGTGAAAACACCGCCAGCGCCGCCCTGGGGCACGGCTGGTTTTAGGCGCAGGCCTGCGTCACCCGGAGCGATTATGTTTTTATTCTTGCGTCCCGTTTAGCGTGAATGCTCGCTTTAAGGGACATCAAGAATCCTCCTCATCCTGGATCGCATAGCGCGTCTGCCGTCACGATTTTTTCCCCGGCAGGATCTCATTCATAATCTGGCTTGCGGTGTCGGCGAAAACTTTCCCGGCGGAACGATCCCCTTTAGCCATCGCAGCCATAAAGGCTTTCGCCTGTTTCAGGGTGATATGCGGCGGCAGCGGAGCGACTTCCGGATCGGTTTTTACTTCCAGCACTACCGGACGGTCGGCCGTTAATGCTTCCTGCCAGGCGCCGTGCAACTGTTCTGGATCGTCAACGAAAATACCTTTCAGCCCCAGCGATTCGGCAAACCGGGCATAGCCGACATCTGGAATTTCCTGAGTTGCCTCAAAACGCGGATTGCCCTCCATCACCCGCTGCTCCCAGGTGACCTGGTTAAGATCCTGATTATTGAATACGCAAACAATAAGGCGTGGGTCGCTCCAGCCTTGCCAGTATTTCTGAATGGTGATCAGCTCCGCCATATTGTTCATCTGCATTGCTCCGTCTCCTACCAGCGCCACCACCGTTTTTTGCGGGTAAGCGAATTTGGCGGCGATGGCGTAGGGGACTGCCGCGCCCATGCAGGCCAGGCCGCCGGATAACGAGGCGCGTTGTCCCTGCTTCACCTTATAATCCCGGGCGAACCAGTTGGCGCAGGAGCCGGAATCGGAGGTAACGATAGCGTCATCCGGCAGCAGGGGAGACATTTCCCATACCACCCGCTGGGGATTGACCGGTTTGGCCGCGGCCATCGCCCGCTCTTCCAGCGTTTGCCACCACGCTTTTACGCCCAGGGCTATCTCTTCCTGCCAGCTACGATCGCTTTTATGTTGCAACAGCGGCAGCAGCGCACGCAGGGTTTCCGCCGCGTCTCCGTGCAGATTAACTTCAACCGGATAGCGCAGCCCAAGCATTGCCGGATCGATATCCACCTGTACGGCGCGCGCCTGTCCCTCTTTCGGCAGAAATTCTGTCCACGGGAAACCCGTGCCGATCATCAGCAGGGTATCGCAGTTCATCATCATGTCGTAAGACGGCTTGGTGCCAAGCAGGCCAATCGAGCCGGTAATAAAAGGCGCGTCGTCCGGCAGGACATCCTTGCCCAGCAGCGCTTTTGCCACTCCGGCGCCAAGAACGTTGGCTAATTGCACCACTTCCAGTGCCGCGCCGCGTGCGCCGGCTCCTACCAGGATCGCCACTTTCTGACCGGCGTTAAGAACATCCGCCGCCCGTTGAAGATCCGCCTTATACGGCACTATTTTCGGGCGCTGGTAACCCGTTCCCGAATGGGTGAAGCCATGGGTATGCGGCGGTGCCTGCCAGGGTTCGTCCTGAATATCCTTTGGTAAGATAAGCACCGTCACGCCATTCTGCGCCACCGCGATACGAACGCCGCGATCCACCAGGTGCCGCAACTGGCTGGGTGAAGCCACCTCCTGCACAAAGTTCGCCACGTCGGCGAAAACACGGTCGAGGTTTAGCTCCTGCTGATAACTCGCGCCGCGCGCGGTTACTTCCGCCTGACCAGAGATAGCCAGCACCGGCGAGTGGTCAAGCTTAGCGTCATATAAACCGGTCAGCAGGTGGGTGGCGCCAGGACCTCCCGTGGAGAGGCACACTCCCAGCTCGCCGGTAAATTTAGCATGCCCCGCCGCCATAAACGCCGCCATCTCTTCGTGACGCACCTGAATAAACTCAATGCCATCGCCCGCTTTATTCGCGCGTTGCAGGGCGCCAAGCACGCCGTTGATGCCATCGCCGGGATAACCATAGATCCGTGTGACGCCCCAGGCTTTCAGGCGCTCAATGAAAAAGTCGCTGGTCATTGTCGTCATCGTTTTTCCCCTGGCTGATAAAGGTGAACAGTCGTTAAGGATAGTTCCAATTAACAAGCTATGCGGGAAAGCAGCGGGGTCTTGAGGGGAGGGAGCAGAAAGTGGGTTAACCTTATTGCGCTATGCCGGTGATTTCACCCCGGCGAAAAGCTTCGGCTCCGAACTAACCGGAGCCGGTATCGTTACAGTGTTTTACTGGTCTGTGAGTTTTTCTTAAGACCGGTTTTCATCGCAAATAGTATGACGGTTATCAGGCTTATCGAAAGCATGACCACGTTCACCAACAGGCCCATGCCAAAATCCCCGGTCATGTCCTTGACATAACCCATCGCCGTTGGGCCAAAAAAGCCGCCCAGGTTGCCGATGGAATTAATCACCGCAATTCCGCCAGCCGCCGCCGACCCAACCATAAATAAGGGAGGCAGGGTCCAGAAAACGGGTAATACGGCAAACAGGCCTGCTGACGTCAGAGTGAGGCCCAGGATGTTTAATAGCGCTCCTGTGCTGAAGGCGGTAATAGCAATGCCTATAATGGCGAGCGTTAACGGCGCGACGATATGGAATACGCGTTCGTTATGGCGATCCGAACGTTTACCCCACCATAGCAATGCAATTACGGCAGCGATATAAGGTATAACTGACAGGAATCCTGTGGCAATAAACGAAAATCCGGCATTCTTAATCAACTGCGGTAGCCAGAAGTTAACCGTCGCGTTGGTCATCGAAATACCCAGAAAAATAAGCGCCAGACTGAGCACCAGAGGGTGGAAAAATATACGTGAAACTTTGACGCTGGCTTTTTTCTCACGCTCGTTGAAATCCTGATCCAACGCTTTGCGTGCAACATCTTTTTCCTGTTGGGTTAGCCAACTTACATCTTCCACTTTTTCCGGCAGGCGTAATAAAACAATAACGCCGAGAATAAGCGCCGGGAAGGCTTCAATGATAAACAGCCATTGCCATCCCTCAAGCCCGCTGTGCGCGCCGCCAGCCAGAATCAGCCCCGACACCGGCCCGCCGATAATGGTTGCCAGTGGATTAGACAATAAAAGAAAGCCCACAATCTGTGCCCGTCGTTTGTTAGGGAACCACTGCGTTAAATAATAAAGAATGCCCGGATAAAAACCGGCTTCCGCCGCGCCGAGCAGGAAACGCAGTACAAGAAATGTTTTTGCATCCCATACAAAAGCCGTACAGGCGGACAGCAAACCCCAGGTAATCATTATGCGGGCAATCCAGCGCCGGGCCCCCACTTTGGCTAACATCAGATTGCTTGGCACTTCAAAAATAAAATAGCTAATAAAAAAAATACCGCTGCCAAGGCCAAAGGCGGTGGCCGATAAGCCAATATCTTCGCGCATGGTTAAAGCCGCAAACCCAACGTTAACCCGGTCAAGAAAAGCGGCGAAATAGCACAACACTAAAAACGGTAATAACCGTAAGGCGATTTTATTGAAGGTCTTCTGCGTCACTTCGCTTTCTGTATGCAAGGTTCCTGTAGACCTCAGGGAGGTTTCTTGTGACATGATGTTCTGCCTTTTTTATTGTATTAGCCGAAGCCAACAACCTGTCCCGGATCGGAAGAGGTTGCCAGCGGAGGAAAATGAATACCGCGTTGACCAGAGAGTCCCCGGTTGGTGGGCATGACAAAGGGAGGTGCTTCACAGCCTATAAAGGTGCCATCCTTAATCCACGCCAGATCGCTGCCGTAGAGTTCTTGCAGCAGATGTTGTTTCAGCCTGGCGACGACATCCTGCAGCTCCTCGTTCCGGTAGAGATCCTGTTGTTCACCCGGGTCGTTCTCTAAATTGAACAACTGGAAGTGGTTGCCCGCCGGATACCAGATAAGTTTAAATTGCCCGTCGGTCAGCATGCGGGAGGCAAGCGCGCCCTCAAGGCTCTCGCCATAGAATGTGCTGCGCCGCTGCTCGCCTGTCATCGTGAGGCCGTCGCAGCTTTCCGGTATGGCGATATCACACAGCGTCAGCAGGGTCGGCATAATGTCCTGTAAACCCACCAGACGGTTATCCACGCTGCCAGGCTGAATACGTTTTGAATTCGCCCGGTCCACGACAAGCATCGGTATTTGTGCGGAGCCTTGATAAAAATAGCGTTTAGCGTACATGCCATGATCGCCAAGCATATCGCCGTGGTCGCTGGTAAAAACAATGATGGTATCATCCAGGATCCCTTCCTCCCGCAGCGAGCCTATCAGCAGGCGAATCTGGTGATCGATATGGGTGCATTGGGCATAAAACGCACGGCGCATATCGTCGTACTGTTCAGGCGGCAAAGGCGGCTTTAGCTGTTGATTAATGGCGAGCGCATAGGGGAGATCCTCCGCCTGTGACCATTCACTCTGCTGCGGCCCGTCAATGCTGCGTTGGCGATAACGGTCGAAATAGGTGTTCAGGGGCACAATAGGTGGATGAGGCTGGGTGTAGGAGACATACCAGAACGCGGGGCGTGTCGGGTCCCGGCGGCGGATATTTTTCGCGGCCGTTTGGGTTATCCAGTTGGTCACATGCAGCTTTTCTTCCAGATGCCACGTCCGCCAGCTATATTCGTTATTGCTCATTCCATGCATAAATTGCTGGCCAGCGTGACCATTTTCCGCGAGGAAAATTTCATAATCATCCACGCCCCCCAAATGGCTGCGCCCCTCTTCAGCGATAAAGGTTTCCTCGAAACCAATACGGTCGCGCGTAGGAAAAACATGCAGTTTCCCGGTTGCGGAGGTTTGATAACCGGCGCGGGTAAACGTATTAGCAAGCGTTGGCATATCCGGCATCGGTAGCGCGGGCTGGAAAATGCGGTCGCCGTGTTTTCTGGAGGTCGAGCCGGTCATGATAGTTCTGCGCGCCGGAATACAGATCGGACAGGGAGACCACGCGTTGGGAAAATGGACGCCCAAACGCGCCAGGTTATCGATAGTTGGCGTTTCAATGAAACGGTTGCCTGCAAAACCAAACAGGTGCCCCGGCCATTGATCCACGGTGATAAACAGCACGTGGGGGCGTTTGGCTGCCGCTCCGGCCATCTGTGGAGAGTTTTCAATCATTATTTCTACTCTTTCAAAAGGTTACGTTATTTACCCTTGGGACTGAAAATGTTTTCCCTGGTGAAAGCATTGTCATTGAAAAGGATATGTAATAAAAAATGAGCTACAAATTAGATTTACTAATTAATCATCTTGTAATTACATTCAGGTCACATTTATGGATCAAAAAAGCCTGACGGCATTTGTTGTGCTGGCAGAAGAACTGCAATTTAGCCGGGCGGCGAAAAGGCTGCACGTCACGCAGTCGGCGTTAAGTCAGCAGATTGCGCGCCTTGAGAAAGAGCTGGAGGTAGAGCTTTTTAAACGAACAAAGCGCAGCGTCCGTTTGTCGGAATGCGGACATGTTTTTTTACCCGATGCGCAAAAAGTGATTAATGACATCACAAAGGCGGCAGAAACCGCGCGTCGAGCCGCAAGGGGGCAGGTTGGGAGAATCGCCATTGCCTACGTTGATGCGGCACCTTTTAGCCTGCTCTCACCCGTGATAATGCAGTTTCGCAAATCGTTTCCCGATGTTGAAATGGTGCTGCATGAGATGACGTCTACCGAGCAGTTTGACGCTTTGCAGAACGATCGCATCGATATCGGTTTGCTGCGGCCACTGTATAAGGCGGAGTGGATGCGCACCGTGACGTTATTGCAGGAGCCTTACGTAGTGGCGATGCATAAAGAACATGAGCTGGCCGGGCTGGAAGAGGTCCATATTCGCGCGCTTATCCAGCAGAAATTTCTTTTTACCTGCAAAGAGAAAGCAAAATATATCTACAGCAACTGGGATGCGATATTTTCCCACCACGGAATGCTGCCGATAGTGGTCCAGGAAGTGAATCAGCTTCACGCCATGTTAAGCCTGGTCGGCGCAGGCATGGGGCTGGCGCTACTGCCGTTGTCTGTCGCGCAGAATAACAATCATGGGGTGGTTTATCGTACAATTATCGGTATCGATACGCCCAGCGCGCAATTGAACCTGGCCTGGCGAGACGGTAGAAATAATACCCTGATAGGCCATTTTATTCACACCGCAAGGCAGGTCAGCGCAAAGTTGAAAAGAGAAATGGTTTTATCAACGGAGCAGTGAGCGCAGCGCCGGTAAAATGGGGCCGGACATTACCCGGCCTGTTTTATTTTATCCGCATTATTGCTTATCCCGGCGCTGGCTTTCCGGGCAGAATTAAGCCGTGCGAATCTGCCAGGGCTGATGCCTCTGTCAGGTGTTATCCGGCGAGGGCACTATTTCACTCGCTCTATTTTCCCCATAATAAATATCCAGGAAAAAATGCTTAGCAGGGCCATGCCGCCGACGAAGACAAGTGCCGGAGCAAAGTTACCATCGGAAACCAAAAAACCTATCAGGATTGGAACAAGGATACCCATGCTTGTGCCGACAAAATTAAATATTCCTCCTGTTATGCCCGTCAGATTAACGGGCGCAATGGAGGAAACTACCGACCATGATATTGCTGCCAGCCCGCTGCCAAAGAAGGCCACGCTCATGAAGAATACAATAAGGGCCGGCGTTTCCGCATAGTTGGCGCCTGTTATTGATGTCGCCAGAAGCAGGCCGGTAATAATAGGTGCTTTACGGGCAAAGGTCAGAGAGAAGCCTTTTTGCAGCAGTTTATCCGACAGATATCCCGATAAAAGTACGCCACACCAGGCGGCGGCAAAAGGAAGCGTCGCCATAAAACCGACTTTAATAAATTCGATATGTCGATATTTGACGAGGTAAATGGGAAACCACGTCAGGAAAAACCAGTTTGCACATGTTTCTCCCATATGAGCGATAACGAGTCCCCATAATTTGCGGCTTTTCAGCAGGCGGCTGAACGGCACCACATCACCGGCTTTGGTCTCCCGTGCATTGTCTTTTTTCACCCATTCCGGACGTCCGCCGCCCTCACGGATATAGTCGATTTCTGCTTCGTTAGCGCGCGATTTCAGCGGCTCCTTATACAAAATCCAGAACCCTATTGCCCAGAGCACGCCGATACCGCCCGTCAGGATAAACATGAAGCGCCAGCCAAATTCAGATTGTAGCCAGACCAGCACGGGGGCAAGAAAAGCAAGGCCGACATACTGTCCGGAAATATAAACGCCCACCGCTGTTGCGCGCTCTTTCTCTGGAAGCCAGGTCGTAATAATACGGTTGTTCATTGGATAGGAAGGCACTTCGCTTGCGCCAACGCCCAGCCGGAAAAAGATAAGTTGCCACAAACTGCTGGCCATTCCCTGCATGCAGGTGAAAAGTGACCACGTCCCGATAATGACTGGATAGAGTATTTTAGGCTTAACCTTATCAACCAGAAGGGAGCCGGGAATTTGCAGGGGGGAATAAGCCCATGCAAACGCCGAAAATATCAACCCCATCTGCACCGACGTCAGCCCCAGCTCATCCACAATATGAGGAGCGGCAATGGATAGGCTGCTTCGGTCAACGTAATTTATTACCACCGTTAAAAAAAGCATAAATACGATAAATCGCCTTACGTTTGTTCGTTTACCTGAATCCGCAGCCGATAAAGGTGGTTTAAGCGTGGTCATGGTCTCTCCCGATAGTTGATTAACATCCCAGAACTTAAGTTTGATCAAACTAGCCGGTTGTATAAAGAAATTCACTAGATTAATATGGGTCATTGTATAAAATGTGAGAGGGTTAACACTAATGAAGAGTGGCGGGCTTAGCCTTAAACAACACATTATGCAGGATATGGTCGAGGGCTACTGGGTTTCGGGGGATCGCCTGACGCTCAATGAACTGGCCGGGCGTTATGCCGCAAGCCACACGCCCATACGCGAAGCGCTGCGGGAGCTTTATGGTGAAGGGTTTCTGGAAATGGGGCCCGGTAAAACATTCCAGATGCGCACATTAAACAGGGATTTTATCGAAAACATTTTTGATATCCGCAGCAATCTGGAAGTGATGCTGGTCCGAAAGGCGGCCAGCAAGTGCCGCGCTGTGGATTTGATCAAACTGGAGGAAATAAATAGCCAACTGGCTAGCTTTGTTGAGCAAAAGGATTTTGCTGGGGCTATTTTGATGAACCGTGCGTTTCACGACCACATCAACGGCATCGCTGAAAATCCGGAAGCCGTGAGAATACTTAAGATGCACTGGATTTTTATTGCCTCGTTATGGAAAAAGCTCGGTTACGGTCACGAGAGATACAGCAACGTTATTCAGGATCACGAGGCCATTATTCAGGCGCTTCGCTTTAATGATAGTGAGGCCGCCGCAACGCTTATGGGCGCGCATGTAATAAAAGCCAAATTTACGCTTATTCGCAGCCTACAAAAAAATAATCCTCAAGAGGAGAATCTCTGATGGCGGAAACAATCTTAAGAAGGGCCAATCTGTTTGTCTGCGACATTACGCCAAAGACCCGCTGGATTTTTATTTCGTTAGAGTCTGAAGATGGCATTACGGGTTACGGTGAGGCCACCCTGACGGGCCGGGAAAAAGAGGTCAGCGCGCTGTTTGGTCATTATGCAGAAAACTACCTCAGACAAAATGGCGCAGATCCTCGTTCTTTCTTTCCTTATGTTAATCAGCTTCCTCTCGCGGCCCTGGCTTCAGGATTTGACCAGGCCTTATGGGATATTAAAAGTAAGGCGCAAGGGAAGCCTCTCGCTTGGTTACTTTCTTCCCGGCCAGCTCGAGAAATCAGCGTTTACGCAAACATCAACCGTAAAACAACGAGCCGTAGCGGTGAGGAATTTGCCGGGAATGCGATTAGGGCAATCAATGATGGGCATACCGCCATTAAGCTTGCGCCTTTTGATGAAGTTAACTGTCATACCGCAGGCCACCTCGCTTTTTCCGAAGCGGTGAAGCCAGGACTGGAGAGGATAGCCCGAGTACGGGCGGCAATTGGCGATAAAATTCGACTGATGGTGGACTGCCACTGGCGGATGGATGCGGCATCTGCCCGGCAGCTTATTGAGCTGACGGAACAATATCATCTTTACTGGCTGGAATGCCCAATCCCTGAGACAGAAAAAAATATACCTGACATCAGCTCCCTTAAAGAGGCAGCTAATCGCAAAGGGGTGCTGCTGGCAGGCTTTGAAGAATACATACGGCTGGAGGCGTTCCAGGCTTTTATCGCTAATAAAAGCTGCGATATATATATGCCAGATGCCAAATATGCAGGTGGAATAACGGAGATAATGGATATTGCAGATGCCATTCGTAATAGCGGTGCCGTGTTTTCCCCCCACAATCCTTCGGGGCCGATATGCGACGCGGTGAGCGCTCATCTTTGTGCTGCCAGCCCAAACTCGGGCATGCTGGAAATGCAATACGATGAGACGCCGCTTTTTTATCAACTGACAGACGGTGAGCCCAGAATCATAAATAATGGACGGTTCACCCTCGCCGGAACGCCAGGGCATGGTGTCAATCTTTGCGAGACACGGCTTCAAAAATACGCAATCCATACTGCTCATCAAACCAGGCAATAGCTGCCTGAAGCGACAAACCGGGATTTTCACAGCAACGGCGTTTATTCCGGTTTTATAAAACGCTTCAAATAGTGGGATTTCGCTCTCGCTGCGCCTCAGCAAGACTTCCAGCACACGGCTCGTAACTTTTCCCCGTATTCCCCTTATTTCTATGTGCAGGCAACTTTATGAATCAGCTCACAAACATAATAACATTATATTGTTATAACAAATGCAGATGATGAGATGATGATAACAAAAAGGAAATCTGTATGAATTACGACCAGGTGGGTAACGCTATTGTGAAGCACTGCGGCGGGCTTGCGAATTTTGCTCACGTCACAAACTGTATGACGCGGGTGCGCATGACGGTAACCGATCAAACACAGGTGAATATGCAGGCGCTCAAAAATATTGATGGGGTGCTTGGCGTGGTGGAAGACGATACGCTTTAGGTGATTGTCGGGCCGGGAAAGTCGTCGAAAATAGCGGCCGTTATAAACGAGCGCCTTAAGGGACAACCTGCGTCTGACGTATCGGCAAGCGACGTAGAGCTAAAGGCAAAACAGGCGCGGGCAAAAGCGACAAAGCAAACCCGTACCAAAGTTATACTGAAACATATCGCCAATATATTCGTGCCGATTCTGCCAGCGCTTATTGCCGCCGGGATCCTGATGGGGCTTAACAACGTGCTGGTCAACTCGGCGGCCTCCTGGGCGATGGCTAATCATATCGTTGCCATTGGCGATCTTTCTCCTACTCAGGTGGTGCTCGATCAGCGTCATTTATTGGGAGTGAGCCACTTTCTGGATATCCTGTCGAAAGCGCTATTCGGCTTCCTGGCTATTTATGCGGGCGTAACGGCGGCCCGTGAGTTTGACGGCAATATCATTATGGGCGGTCTGCTTGGCGCAATCACTATCGCGCCTCAGCTTTCCGAGCTTGGGCTGGTACCAGGGCAGGGCGGGTTAATTGGCGTGATCTTCTGCGTCTGGCTGATGTGTCTGGTAGAAAAGCGGGTACGTAAAATTGTACCGGATATTCTTGATGTGGTGGTGACGCCGACCATCGTGCTGCTGATTATGGCCAGCGCGCTGCTTTTTGTCATTATGCCCGCAGCAGGCATAGTGTCAGAGGGTATTTTACACGGGCTAAACGGTCTGCTGGCGAAAGGCGGTATTGCGGCAGGCTTCGTCCTCTCGGCGCTGTTCCCTTTTCTGATATCTCTGGGCCTGCATCACGGCCTGTTTCCTATTCATATTGAAATGATTAACGCTACCGGCCACGCACCGCTGTTTGCCATTCAGATTATGTCAAACGCCGGGATGGTTGGTGCGGCGACGGCGGTTTTGCTACTGACGCGGGATCCGGTAATGAAAAAGATTGCGAAAGGAGCGATCCCGACCTCCATCCTTGCCGTTGGAGAACCGACGATTTTTGGGGTCAATATTCCGGCGGGCTTTGCGTTTATTACCGGCTCAATTGGCGCTGGCTTTGGCGGCATGATGGTGGTGGTGCTGGGGGTTTCCACCAACGGCGTGGGTGCGGCAGGGTTGTCTGCCCTACCGCTTATCGCGGACGGTAAGTACCTTCAATATATCTTTTCATGGCTGGTTGGCTGCGTGGCGGCCTTTGTGCTGACCTATATTGTCGGCAAAATACGCGGCTACGACAAAGAAGCGGCCTGAGAAATAACAGGGAGAAAAAATGAAAGCAATTATGCTGATGTTTGATTCATTGAACAAACGCCTACTGTCCGCCTACGGAAGCGACGGTGCCATTACGCCCAATTTTCAGCGGCTGAAAGAGAAAACGACAAGGTTTGATAATTTCTACGTTGGCAGCATGCCTTGTATGCCTGCACGCCGCGAGTTGCATACCGGGCGTTATAATTTTTTGCACCGCGGCTGGTCGCCGCTGGAGCCTTTTGACGACTCTATGCCAGAGCTGCTAAAAAAAAGCGGCGTCCATACTCATTTGGTGACCGATCACAAACACTACTGGCGTGACGGCGGAGCGACCTATCACTCGCGATACAGCACCTATGAGTTCATACGTGGTCAGGAAGGTGATGCCTGGAAAGGCGTGGTGGACAAGCCGGAATACCGTTATGAATCTGGTGAACCGGAAGAAATTAAACAGCGGCGCATTACCAGTCGGGTACAGCACCAGATCAACGTGCAGTTTATGCAGAATGAAGAGGATCATCATCTGGCGCGCACAATCAATAAAGGACTGGAGTTTATTGATACCAATCACGACAGCGACAATTGGTTTTTACAACTGGAGTGTTTCGACCCACACGAACCGTTCTTTGTGCCGGAAAAATATCTCCGGATGTATGGTATTGACGACCCGGCGCAATTTGACGGCTGGGCGCCTTATTATTTTGTGACGGAAAACGAAGCGCGTAAAAATACAATCCAGAACTATTACAAAGCCCTGCTGACGATGGTAGATGCGTACGTAGGCCGGGTGCTGGATTATATGGATCGCTATGACCTGTGGAAGGATACGGTGCTTATCGTTAATACCGATCACGGTTTCCTGCTGGGCGAACATGAATGGTGGGGTAAAAATATCATGCCGCTGTATAACGAAGTGGCGAATATTCCCTTCTTTATGTGGCATCCGGATTACCCCTGCGCGGGGGAAACCCGTCAGGCGCTGGCCCAGACCATCGATATTCCGGCCACGCTGCTCGACTGCTTTGGGCTTGAAAAGCCGGAGGATATGCAGGGCGTATCATTAATTCCGGCACTGCAAGATGACACGCCGGTACGCAACTACGCGCTGTTTGGCTACCATGGTTGCCACATCAACGTGACTGATGGCCGCTATGTTTATATGCGCTCGCCGACCGTGCAGGGTATCGACGGCCTGTATGAGTACACGCTGATGCCCACTCGTATTAACCGTCGCTTTACGCCAGCAGAGCTACAGGACATAACGCTGCACCGGGGGTTTGCTTTCACCAAAGGCTGTCCGGTGATGAAGATTCCTGCCGAATCCGTTATGACCCGCGATGCCGATCGTTTTGGGCACCGCTTATACGATCTGAGAGCCGATCCTTTGCAGCAAAACCAGAGCCATGATAGCGAGGCGGCGCAACGCCTGCGGGATGAAATGGTTGTCATGATGAAACAAAGCGATGCCCCTGCGGAACTGTACGGCCGCTACAGCCTTGATGACGCGCAAAGCGAACTGCTGGGTGTCGATCCGCATCTCTTGCCGGCGCTGGCCGGGTTTACGCCAAAGGTTCGCTACGGGCTGTATGCCTTGATGCAGCATTTCGAAGCTAGCGGCCAGCATAGCCTGATAAAACGGCTTAAAGAGCGTTGCCATCCAGGCTGGAATCAGGAAGATTTATGGGCGTTTGTGCAGGACGAGATCCCGCAAGAGCAGCATCAGAACGTGTATTATAAGCTGGCACTGGAAATGCGTCTTGATTAAGTTGTACCCCGGCGGCGCGCACTGCCGGGGAAAAGGAGTACAAGCGAATGAAAGAAAAACTGGACTACTCTCGCGGCGCAAAGCCTCTGTATGCGCAGTTATATGACATCCTGCTGTCACGCCTCAAGGCTGGTGAATATAAGAAGAACGATGTGCTGCCTACCGAGGCTGAATTTGAAGAGCGATTTGGCGTTAGCCGTATTACAGCGCGGCGAGCGCTGGCGGAACTGGCGGCGAAAGGCCTGGTAAAACGCCAGGCCGGGATCGGCACCATGGTAATAAGCACCTCCGAGAAACAGGATATAAAGGCGCGCATTCGTCTGGAAGACGGGCACCAGCAGCGACCCATTTCGCGTAACAACCTGACGCTGGAAACGCTCGTGCCGCCGGAAGACATCTCTCAGGCGTTCGGGCTGGACGGCAATACCGCCATCCAGCGGCTTATCCGCACCATCTCGCGTGAAAATGAACAACCCTCGCAGGTTAACTATATCTGGCTTACGTCGCGCCTTGGACCGCTTACGCTGGAAGCCTTTGCCGGCGGTCTGTACAGTATGCTTGAAGAACACGATGAAAATATCGATAGCTATCAGGACATTGTTACCGCTGAGCTACCCACGACGGTGGATTGCGAGATCCTGCAAGTTAATCCTGCCGACCCCGTGCTGGTAAAAGTCCGCAAAGGCTATAACGATCGCGGAGAGCTGGTGGAGTTTAACTGCACTAAATATTTAGCAGGCCGCTATCAGTATATCGTCGAGAATAGCCGATGAGCTGCAGAACGCAGGCAGATTCACCTGATTACCGCTTCTTGCAGGCGAGGATCCGCATCGTCTGTTCCCGCAGTGATAGTGTTCCTGGCGCGTTAAGCGCCATCAGTTCGATGTCTGAGCCAGCATTGCTCAACGTAATAAAAGGAGTTGGCTAACATGAAGGTAACGGGTTGCCACGTCATGGCAAAACCTGGTGGCTCGGTTTGCAATATTGATTGCACCTACTGTTTCTACCTTGAAAAAGAGGCGCTGTATCCTGAGCGGAACAAGAACTGGCGCATGTCGGACGAGACGCTGGAAAGGTTTATCCAGCAGCACATAGCCGCGCAAAACAGCGACCAGGTAAGCTTTGCCTGGCAGGGCGGCGAGCCGACGATGATGGGGCTGCCGTTTTTTCATCGGGTGGTGGAGCTGTGTGAGAAATATGCCAACGGCAGGGCAGTCAGCCATGCGCTACAGACAAACGGGATTCTGCTGAACGACGAGTGGGCCAGCTTTTTTGCCAGGCAGGGATTTCTGATCGGCCTGTCGATTGACGGACCGGCGCATCTGCATAACCAGTACCGGGTGAACCGTGCCGGCAAGGGAACGCATGAGCAGGTGATGGCGGCGATGGCGCTACTGAAGGCGCATAAGGTTGAATTCAACACGTTGACGGTGGTCGGCAAGCATAACGTCGATCACGCGCGGGAGGTGTATGAGTTCCTGCTTGCAGCGGGTTCGCGCTATATCCAGTTTATTCCGCTGGTGGAGCGAATGAGTACGGAAGCGTCCACGGTGCTGAACCTCGTTATGCCGGGGGAGAGCGCCGCGATGCTTGCGCCGTGGACGGTTCCGTCCTGGCAGTACGGTGAATTTCTTAATCAGATTTTCGATATCTGGATTCGCCGCGACGTGGATCGCGTTTACGTACAAATGTTTGATGTCGCGCTGGCGGCCTGGACGGGTCAACCGCCGGTGCTATGCGTTCATTCGGAAACCTGTGGACACGCGTTTGCGTTGGAATCAAATGGCGATCTGTATAACTGCGACCATTACGTCTACCCGGAGCACCTGCTTGGCAATATCCATCAACACAGTATTCAGGAACTGAATAACAGCGAACAGGCTATAGCCTTCGGGCAAGCAAAAAAAACCACCTTAACCCCGGACTGCCGCCGCTGCGATTACCGGTTTGCCTGCCACGGGGGTTGTCCTAAACACCGCTTTGCCGTGTCGCCGTCCGGGCATCCGGGGCACAATTACCTTTGTGCCGGCTATAAACACTTTTTCCAGCATATTACACGTCATATGAACGTCTGGCGGGAACTGCTTGAGCAGGGCTACCCTCCGCCAGCGATTATGCAGTGGCTGGCGCAGGAATCCTCCGCCGTACCGAAAACAGCAGGGCGCAACGAGTCTTGTCCGTGCGGAAGCGGCAAGAAGTTCAAGCGATGCTGCGGTTAATGCGCAGCCTTATGCATTCAATGATGGTTGGGCTGATTTGTCTGTCGCCCGGGGTCAGTCCAGACTCACGGGTTACGTTGACTCGGCAAAAATCTCGCTGACCCAGTTGAGGAACACGTCCAGACGACGCGAAGCGCCACGCTCCCCGGCGTATATCGCATTAATCTGCATCGGGTCGGGCGGATAATCTGCCAGCACCTCCACCAGCTCTCCGCGCTTGAGTTGCTCTATAAAGCGATAGCGCGGCGCCTGAATCAGTCCTAAGCCTTCGGCGGCAAGCGCGGCCGCGGTGTCCGAGTTATCGGTCATCACCTGTGCTGGCAAAAGGCGGCTTGCTTTGCGACCGTCTATCATAAATTCCAGCGGCATGATCTCACCGGTTTGCGAGGAGATAAATCCCACCATTTTATGCCCATCAAGTTGGTCTATCGTGGCGGGTACGCCGTATTTAGCCAGATAGGCCGGGCTTGCACAGACGATTTCCGGTAGCTTACCCAGTCGACGAATACGCAAACTGCTGTCTTCCGGCACGCCAACGCGAATAACGCAGTCAACACCCTCTCGCACCAGGTTCACATAGCGATCGGTCTGGCCGAAGGTAATGAAGATCTCGGGGTAACGCTGTAAAAATTCCGGCAGGCGCGGCACCAAAAAAGTACGCGTCAGCAGGCCGGATGCGTTAATACGCAAATGGCCCGTCGGAACGCCTTTGCGAAACACCGACCAGGTGTCTTCAATCTCTCCAAGCAGCAGCAACGCTCGCTGATAAAACACATCTCCTTCTGGCGTAACTTTTATTTCGCGGGTGGTTCGTGCCAGAAGCTGTACGCCGGTTTCCTGCTCAAGC
The DNA here is from genome assembly GCA_032000125.1 of Buttiauxella sp. Classification (GTDB taxonomy): domain Bacteria; phylum Pseudomonadota; class Gammaproteobacteria; order Enterobacterales; family Enterobacteriaceae; genus Dryocola. The sequence continues at coordinate 72,486 of DAMALH010000019.1, forward strand.
TGCTGAATAGCGTTGGTGGCGGTGGAGCGGGCAATACCCAGATCCAGCGCCGCCTGAAAAAAACTGCCGCCCTCAACGATACGCACATAAAGCTGTAGCTGCTGAATCTTATCCAAGCCTTCTCTCCCTAAGTCTGCTTCCCATTGTTAGTTTAAAATGAATTATCATGTCAATTTCCAGATAATTATTTTTTATTTCATGACGACTATAGTGCTTATCAACGTCACTTATCTATCGGAGCACAGTCATGAAACCATCCAAAATTGCCATTATCACCGGCGCCTCACGCGGGATCGGCGCTGAAATCGCCAAAGGACTGGGGGCCGACGGCGTAGCGGTTATTGTTAACTATTCACGTAGCGCGGTTGAGGCTCAGGAAGTGGTGGCCGAAATTAACGCCGCTGGCGGCAAGGCTCTGGCTCAGCAAGCCAATATTACCGATTCCGGCGCCGCAGCCACGCTGTTTGATGCCGCTGAAGCTGCCTTTGGTCAGGTGGATATTCTGGTTAACAACGCCGGGATCATGGAACTCACGCCAATTGCAGACACCGGAGATGAAAGCTTTGAACGTCAGATAGCGACCAACCTGACAGCGCCGTTCCGCCTGATGCGTGAAGCTGCAAAACGTCTGAACAATCATGGAAGAATTATTAATTTCTCTTCAAGCGTAGTCGGTCTGTATCAACCGCAATACGGCACCTATGCCGCCTCGAAAGCCGCCGTGGAAGCGCTAACTCATATTCTGGCAAAAGAGCTGGGGCCGCGTGCAATTACCGTTAACGCCGTCGCCCCTGGTCCGGTGGCAACCGATCTTTTTTTGAATGGGAAAGGGGAGGAGCTGATTGAACGAATTAAGGGCATGAATCCGCTGGGCCGCCTTGGCGAACCACAAGATATCATGCAGGTGGTGCGTTTTCTGGCCAGCCGTGAAAGCGGTTGGATAAACGGCCAGGTCGTCCGCGTTAACGGAGGGGTAATCTGATGCGTATTTTAATTACCGGCGCATCCAGCGGCTTTGGCGCCATGGCTGCCGAAATGCTTGCCCGCAGCGGCCATCACGTTTTTGCCAGCATGCGTAACCTGGCCGGCCACGGCGGGGTTCCGGCGCAAAAAATAGCCGCGCTTGCCGCTGAAGGCCTGAACATTGAGGCAATTGAGCTGGATGTCATCAGCGAAGCCTCGGTGGAAGCGGCGGTAAAACAAGCGAGTGAAAGCGCAGGCGGTATCGATGTCCTGATACACAATGCCGGCCATATGGTTTTTGGACCGGCCGAAGCCTTCACGCCAGAGCAGTTGGCACAGCTCTATGACGTGAACGTACTGGGCACCCAGCGCCTGAATCGAGCCGCATTACCCGCTATGCGTGCAAAGGGAGACGGTCTGGTGATCTGGATAGGGTCTACCTCAACACGGGGCGGTACGCCGCCGTTTTTAGCGCCTTATTTTGCGGCCAAAGCGGGAATGGATGCCATGGCTCAGAGCTATGCGCTTGAGCTTTCCCGCTTCGGTATTGAGACCAGTATTGTCGTACCGGGCGCCTTTACCGCGGGTACCGAGCATTTTGCCAATGCGGGTAAACCTGCGGATACAGGCCGCGCGAACGACTGGTGGCAGGGGCCTTATTCAGGCGTTGATGAGCAAGCGCTGAAAGGCCTGGCGGCGCTGGAACCGGCGGATGCCGACTCCACAAGCGTAGCTGCTGAGATCGTTCGTATCGTTAATTTACCAAAAGGTCAGCGGCCATTCCGGAGCCATATCGATCCCTCGCAGGATGGTGCTGAAGTTGTCAATGCCGTAGCAGATCGCGTTCGTGCCCAGTTGCAGGAACGGATCGGGCTTGCGGACCTGCTGCACGTCAAATTATAAATCAGGAGAACGTCATGCCTTTCGTTAATATTAAAACCCCCGAAGCCGCGCTGAGCGCACAACAGAAAGTCGAAATCAGCCACCGCATTACCGAGCTGCTGGTGGAATATTTCACTGAACATGCCCGTCCTCACACCATGGTGCTGATTGAGGAGGTGAAAGATGGCGGCTACTACCGTGCGGATGAACCTTTCAGCATTCCGCAGGAATATCGGCAATAACGCTTTGCTAAATAAGACTTAAAGCAGTCGGTAAGAAAACCGCTTGAGCCTTGTTGCTCAAGCGGTGCAGAAACGGATAAAGGGATAGCGGCCGCGTCTGGCATGCAGGCTTCTGTCAATCAAATCCACATGCCCTGTAGGCTTCTTTTAGCCTGCTCATGGCCTCAATAAGCACGGCACGCGGGCAGCCAACGTTTAATCTCATGTGGCCCTCTCCGCCCGCCCCATACTGCTGGCCGGGGGAAAGACCCAGTTTTGCCTTATGCGCGAAAAACGACATTAATTGCTGCTCGCTTAATCCTAGTTTACCGGCATTGAGAAAAACCAGAAAAGAGGCGCCGCCATAAATGACGTGAATCAATGGACAATGCTGCGCCAGTTCCTCTTTTACATACCTGACATTTTCAGCCAGATAGGTCAGTAAGTTCCTGTGCCATTCATCACAGTGGGTATAAGCAGAATAAATAGCCGCCTGCTGTAATGAGTTTGTCTCGGCAAGGTAACAGTTATCGAGGAAATGGTAGAATTCATTTCTCAGCTGTTCATTTTTAATAAGCGCGATACCCCCTTGTATTGCAGGAGTATTAAACGTCTTACCGGTCGAAGTAAACACTATCGATTTGCTGTTCAGCTCTGCATTTACCGTAAAAAAAGGAATGTGCTTCTTATCTGGCAGCGTTAAATCACAGTGTACTTCATCAGAAATAACAATTACGCCTGCATCATGGCAATAGCTGTTTATCTTCTCCAGCGTATCCCGATCCCAGACTATGCCGCCGGGGTTGTGCGGGGAGGAGAAGAGAAAGATTTTGCATGATTTTAACTTTTCCCTGAAATCATCCCAGTCAAATTCGTAGCCACCATCCTTTTCGACCAGCCGAGTCTGTAGCAGACCTCTCCCGCTGGTTTTAATGAAGTTGGGATAGGGGTCGTAAATCGGCGTACAGGTTAATATATTATCCCCCATTTTGCTCAGCGCCATTAACGACATCACAATGGTTTTAATGACCCCGGGGACAAAATGCAGCCACTCGTCATTAATCTGTATGTCGTAGCGTTTTTTATACCAGCCGGCAACCGATTCCCGCCAGTGAGGATAATCCCTGTTATATCCCTGGACGGGCTGGGAAACGACAGCACGCAGCGTATTAAGAATAGGTTCCGGCGTAATGAAATCCATATCAGCGATCCACATAGGTAGCAGATCGTCGGTACCAAACATTTCTTGCAGCTGACCATACTTACGGCAATTAGCATCCCTGATAATAATATGATCGAATGTAGACATATCGTTTCCCATAATAAATATTAACCAGTGTTATTTAATTTTTTAATTCACTTTCAACCAGATGCTCAGGGTCATCATTAGGCTCATACTTCGCAATACCGATGCCGGTAGCCGCCCAAAGCAGCGCGAACAGAACGCCGGTGTAGCATAAAATGGCCCATGGCAAATAATCGAGGGTCGCAACGCCGAGCATAGTTGCGCAATAAACGCCGGAGGCCGACCAGGGAATAATAGGTTCGACGACGGTGCCGGCGTCTTCCGTGGTGCGGGAAAGGTTCTTCGTCGCCAGGCCTCTTCTTTTATATTCCTCTTTAAAGGCGTCGCCACATAACAGTAATGGCAGCGTTCCGTTTGCCGTACACGCACAAATAGATACCGCGCTGACTATGGTGATAGCGACCAGACGGAAAGTGGATTTAACCCCTTTGGTCATCGCACTAATCACGGTCTGCAGGGAGCCTGTCGCGCTCATCGCCCCGGCAAAACTAAATGCGCTAAAAACGGTGACAAAACTGCTGAACATAGATATTGCGCCGCCGCGTTCCAGCAGGCGTGCGACATCGGCAGAGAAAGCGGCTACGTTATCGCCTGCAAGCATAGAGAGTTTAAAGCCGCTCACCACCGATTCGCCAATCGACGATGCGGAGAATGCCTGAAATGCCAACGCCAGTATCATCGAAACAATCGTCGATAAGAACAGCATAGGGATGGCCGGCTTCTTCGTTAAAGAGCCATACAATACAATTACCGGCGGTAATAATAGCAGCAGGTTAAAATGATATACCTGGCTGATGGAGGTCATCAGGCTTGTAATATTCTCCGGCGTGCTTACTGACGCATCAATTCCCAGGCCCATATAAACATAGACGATGCAGCATATAATAAACCCAGGGCCGGTTGTCCACAGCAGATGGCCTATATGCGAATACAGGTTTACACCGGCAGCTAAGGCCGCCATGTTTGTTGAATCGGATACCGGTGAGAGTTTATCGCCAAACCAACAGCCTGAAACAATTGCCCCTGCGGCAATCGCCAGCGGTACATTTAGCCCAATCGCCACGCCAATCATTGCAATTCCAACGGTGCCGATGGAGCCCCAGGAGGTGCCGGTGCAGACAGAAATTAGCGCCCCTAAAAGGAAAGCGGAAATATAGAAGTATTGCGGGTTAATAAATTTCAGGCCGTAATAAATCATCATCGGTATCGTACCGGATACCATCCATGCGCCGATCAAAAAACCGATGCTTGCTACAATAAGTATTACCGGCAGCGCCTCAGATATTTTATTGCAAATAGATTTTAAAATATCATCCCATGTATAGCCGTGGGCGATAGCAATAAATGATGCCGCCGCCGTGCCCATCAGAATCATCGGCTCCGCGCGAATATTAAAAATGAAATAACCGATGCTAATTCCGCCGAGCATAACGATCATCGGCATTACTGACCAGAAAAAAGACAGCTGCCTTCTGCTTTTTAAAGCGTTACTATTTGATTCCATAATTCCATCCAAACGGTTAAAAGTTGAATATCTATTACAGATAGCCCGATCCTGAAAGATCGGGTTATTAGGGCGCAGTAATTTTTATATAGACCCTGCCGGGTGAGGTGTTTGTTGTGTTATATCGATGCGTTTCCTTTAATAATCATGGAGAGAGTATTTTTCATATTGTTATCCCTCCGGTTATGGTAAATGGATTCTTCTCTGTTGACTAAGCTTGCGATATTGCTGAGGGGGCATACCGACGTATTTATTAAACGTGCTGTAAAAACGACTGCTTGAACGAAATCCGGCGATAGTGGCGATATCAAGGATCGTCTTATCGGTATCGCTCAGCAGCGCCCGCACGTGGTTAATCCGCATCGCCGTAATGTATTGTTTCATGGTTAACTGCATTACCCGCTGAAAAATGCCCATCGCATAATTTGGATTTAGCTTAACGTGTTCAGCGATATCGTTAACGGTCAGCATTTTGTCACAGTGGGTGGCGATAAACTCCAGCATCTGGCTGACATAAAACTGCGAATGGCGCGAAAGACTATTTTTTTGGGTGCGCGGCGTTTTATTTACCAGAATGGGCTGCCAGCCTGAGAGGCTAAACCGCTTAAGCATTAGGGTTATTTCATCTATTGCCAGCTGGCGCACCGGCTCGCTGTCGCTGGTAAGCTCACTCTGCCAGCGCTGAATTTCAAAAACGCTAAGCTGCTGCGCCGATAACGACTGAATCACCATGCCATGGGTAACATGGTTTATCAGCTGGCGGTCCAGCGGCCAGGACAAAAACAGATGCATGGGCAGGTTGAATATCGCCATCTGCTTACAGTGGCCTGCATCGGTAAGCTGATGCGGCGTGCAGGCCCAGAAAAGGGTGATATGACCCTGCTTGATCCGCACAACCTCATTATTGATCAGGTATTCCACGTCGCCATCAAAGGGGACGTTCACCTCAATCTGACCATGCCAGTGACTGTAGGTCATGGCCAACGGCGTACGCAATTCAATGTCCATCCGCTGGTACTCTGAATACAGAGCCAGCGGGCTACGCGTCTTTTTTTCATAACTGCGACACATATGCGGATCGTGGGGCAGTTGCGGGATGCTGTTTGCCATTCGGGTCGTTTCCTGGAACGTTGGCCAGACTTATAGTCAATGTCGAAACATGCACACAGCTTAACCGATAAAAGGACGCTTTTTTCTCTTCTTTTTCGCGAAATTATTCCCGGAAACTCATATTCAGTGCCCGCCGGGGTAAGATCTGAGGTATCGGGAGGGTTCTTATTATTCCATGGATATCGTACGGCCAGGCTTTGTTCAGGTAAATCGAGCCGGCGGGTTTTTATCATAAAGGGGGATTTTCCGTCCGGCATGTATTCGCGACGCGCAGTCATGGGACTGAATCGCAACGGATAATCCAGACGCTTTCGCGCCGTTGATAATATCGGTTTTCATATTCTGCATCTGGCATCCGATCGCCGGAACCATGGCGGCCTGAAACAGTAAAACTGACGTTTGCTGCATAGCGCAGCCGCAGTATTCGCATTTTCTAAACTAACGCCTCAGATTATGTTGTTTTAATTGTCGCGCCTGAGAAGGTATACCTCACGGGGAACCCATTATCCTGGCAGGCAGACATGAGCACACATACCCGCATTCGCAAATTCAATACCAAAGAAACCTACCCAAATCAGTCGCTGGATAACGATCTTTGCCAGGCGGTTCGTGCAGGCAATACCGTTTACGTTCGTGGTCAGATTGGTACCGACTTTGAAGGTAACCTGGTGGGGCTTGGCGATCCGGCTGCGCAGGCAGAGCAGGCGATGAAGAACGTTAAACAATTGCTGGAAGAGGCCGGCAGCGATCTGTCACACATTGTTAAAACGACCACCTACATCATCGACCCACGCTACCGCGAGCCGGTTTATCAGGTCGTGGGTAAGTGGCTGAAAGGCGTGTTTCCGATCTCAACCGGGCTGGTCATTTCCGGGCTGGGGCAGCCGCAGTGGCTGATGGAAATTGATGTTATCGCCGTGATCCCGGACGAATGGCAGCAGCCAACAGGAGCATAAAATCATGACGTTATCGATTATCGGACGCTGCGCGCACACCGGGCAGATGGGTATCGCTATCAGCTCTTCCAGCATCGCGGTGGGCGCGCGCTGTCCCTGGCTGCGCAGCAAGGTCGGCGCAGTATCAACCCAAAACATCACCTTACCGGCGCTGGGGCCGCGTATTCTCGATCGCTTGCAGCAGGGCGAGCGTGCCGAAACGGCGCTGAAGGGCGGGCTGGGCACGGATGACTATTTCATGTACCGGCAGGTCACCGTGATGACGATCGAAGGCCAAAGCGCGTTCTACAGTGGCGAAAAGACGCTGGGCGTCCACAACGCGCTGTCCGGGGAAAACTGCGTGGCAGCGGGCAATATGCTGGCCAGTCCGAAGGTCATTACCGCGATGGTGAACGCCTTCGAACACTATTCAGGGCATCTGGCTGACAGGCTCATTGCTGCGATGCAGGCGGGGCTGGGGGCTGGCGGAGAGGCGGGCCCGGTGCATTCGGCGGCGCTGTCGATTGTGGATTCTCCCGCCTGGCCGGTTGTTGATTTGCGCGTCGACTGGACTGACGCCAACCCCATTGATGAAATCAACCAGCTCTGGCAAGCCTATAAACCGCAGATGCATGACTATATAACACGTGCGCTCGATCCTCGCAGCGCGCCGGGTTACGGCGTGCCCGGCGACGAATAACCGCAAGGAGATCTGAGATGACCAGTCGCGAACTGCTGGAGCAACTGGTGGCGTTTAATACCACCAGCCGCGAATCTAACCTGGCGCTGATTGATTTTGTCCGGGGCTACTTAACCGGACTCGGCGTCAGCTGCGAGCTTATTCACAACGACGCGTGCAGCAAAGCCAATCTTTATGCGCGGCTCGGCCCGGCAGGTAGCGGCGGCGTTATGCTGTCCGGCCACAGCGATGTGGTGCCGGTCGACGGGCAGAACTGGAGCGTTCCCCCCTTTGCGCTGACCGAGCGCGATGGCAAACTGTACGGACGCGGTACGGCTGACATGAAAGGCTTTATCGCCTGCGTACTGGCGGCGGTGCCGCATTTTCTTGCGCAGCCGCTGGCGCAACCGCTACATCTGGCGATTTCTTATGATGAGGAAGTGGGATGCCTTGGCGTGCGTACCTTGCTGGACACGCTGTCCCGTCGCCCGGACAAGCCCGATATTTGCCTGATTGGCGAACCCACCGAACTGCGGCCGATGATTGGCCACAAGGGCAAGCTTGCCGTTCGCTGTGAAGTGCAGGGCGCGGCCTGCCATTCTGCCTATACGCCGCAGGGCGTTAATGCCATCGAATATGCCGCAAAGCTTATCAACCATCTTACGTTAATAGGGCAACGGCTGGCGGCGCCGGAACGTCAAGATGCACGTTTTGATCCGCCCTTTGCCACGGTGCAAACCGGCGTAATCCGGGGAGGTCGGGCGCTGAACATCGTGCCCGCCGACTGTATGTTTGACTTCGAAGTGCGCACTCTGCCGCAGGATGACGTGCATGAAGTGGCTCGGGAGCTGGAACACTACGCGCAGCGCGAGCTACTGCCGCAGATGCACGCCATAAATCGCGATACCGCGATCCGCTTTTATCCCATTAGCGATTATCCCGGATTGTTCACCGCGACAAACAGCGCCGCCGCGCGGCTGCTTGCTTATCTTACCGTTTCTGAAACCTTCGGCACCGTCGCATTCGGGACTGAAGGCGGATTATTCCATCAGGCTGGCATCCCCAGCGTAATATGTGGGCCAGGCAGCATGGCACAGGGCCACAAAGCCGATGAGTTCATCACTGTCGAACAGTTGAACGCCTGCGATACTCTTTTGCGCCGACTCGCCGCGTGGATGTGTCAAAAAGCGTGAAACAAGCGAGCGGCCGACAGGCTTCACGCTACCAACATCACCGTAGGGTGTGCCCTGGCTCGCCCTCCGTCCGCACGACATCGCCTTTTCACTCTGCTTTACATTTTCCAAACGCCAGCTTCAGGAAGCACTAACCCTGTGATGCGCACTTACGCCGTATGCTGGAGGCAGGTATTCGATAGCCCGTTTCTGGAGATCCCATGGTAAGTGCAGAAGTCACCACATTCCCGCAGCCCGAAACGCTGCACCCGGTCGTTAACAAAGCGAACGTTGCCGTCCGGCTTGACGGCGTGCTGAAACGCTTTGGCGACGCCATCGCCTTACACAAAATTTCCCTGACGATTGAGGAAGGGGAATTTATTACGCTGCTCGGGCCCTCAGGCTGCGGCAAGACCACGCTGCTGAATCTGATGGCGGGTTTCGCTGAAGCGGACGGCGGCGAGATCTTCATTGATGGCGATCTGGTGACCGATATACCGCCCTGGCAGCGTGAAATCGGCATTGTATTTCAGAACTACGCTCTGTTCCCGCATATGACGGTCGAGAAAAACGTGGGCTACGGCCTGCGGATGCGCGGCGTGCCAAAGGCCGAGATTGCCGAACGCGTTGTGCAGGCGCTGGCGCTGGTGAAGCTTGCCGGTTACGGCCATCGCAAGCCACGAGAGCTGTCAGGTGGTCAACAGCAACGCGTGGCGCTGGCGCGTGCGCTGGTGATCCGCCCTAAAGTGCTGCTGTTGGATGAGCCGTTCTCCGCGCTGGATAAAAACCTGCGTCTGTCGATGCAGGTTGAGTTGAAAGCGATCCAGCGCAAGCTTGGCGTAACCACCGTGTTCGTGACGCACGATCAGGGGGAAGCGCTAAGCATGAGCGATCGTGTGGTAGTGATGTCGGCAGGACATGTCCGTCAGATCGGCACGCCGGATGCAATTTATCGCCATCCGCAGGACCCGTTTGTCGCGGGCTTTGTGGGCGATGTGAACATTCTGCCAGGGCACTACGCCGGACGCGACGGCGCGGCAATGCTGAGGCTGGGCGGCAATACGCTGCGTCTGCCCGCCGAACGCGTGCAGGCCGCGATCGGCGAGCGCCTTGACGTCTACGTGCGTCCCGAAAACATTCAGTTGGCACCGCTTAGCCCGCACTCGCTGTTTAGCGCCACGGTAATCGCTCATGTCTTTCAGGGCGATCATGTCGATGTGCATCTTGATGTCCCCGCGCTTGGCAGCGCCTCGCTGTTTGCCCGCCAGTCCGGCCTGAATTCGCTGACAAGCTGGCCAGTCGGCAGCCTGGTCGGCGTCAATGTTGATG
>DAMALH010000019.1:82763-82976 GCA_032000125.1 Buttiauxella sp.
ACCTGAAATGATGAATGCGATAATTGCGCGCCAGCCTGGCGGCCCTGAAGTGTTAGCGCTCGTTCAGCGGAAGGTGCCGCAGCCTGAAGCGGGAGAGGTGCTGATCCGCGTTGCCTGCGCGGGCGTGAACCGTCCCGATCTCCTGCAGCGCAATGGTATGCCGCAGCCGGCGGGGATAACCGATGTGCTGGGTCTGGAAGTGTCCGGCACTGT
>DAMALH010000020.1:0-25446 GCA_032000125.1 Buttiauxella sp.
CCAACTTCGGTATCGGCCTGCGCGTAAGCCACGGCTGCGTGCGTCTGCGTAACGAAGACATCAAGTTCCTGTTCGAGAACGTGCCGGTCGGCACTCGCGTACAGTTCATTGATGAGCCGGTAAAAGCGTCGGTAGAGCCTGACGGCACGCGCTACATCGAGGTTCATAACCCGCTGTCCACAACCGAAGCGCAGTTCAACTCCGGTGAAATCGTACCTATCACGCTGAAAAACAACGTGACGGCGATTACCGCTCAGCCAGACGTTGACACCAACGTTGTAGACCAGGCCGTGCAGAACCGTTCCGGTATGCCGGTGCGTCTGAACTAGGTTTTATAGTCTGCATAAAGGCGACCTGCGGGTCGCCTTTTTTATGCCCGCCTGGCAGAGTGCCCAAAGTATTCTGGAACCTTCGCCGCAGGAATATTTGGTATGCTCATAATTCATGTTGCTCACGGTAGCACAACAGTAAGTTTAATTGTATGATGAATGCGTTTCCTAAAGGGCCATTTCCATGCGCAACACGCTCACCGTTATCTGGCAGTATCTGCGATCTTTTATCCTGATTTACCTTTGTTTATACGTCGGTATCGCCATTGCTTCGCTGCTGCCGATTACTATCCCCGGCAGCATTATCGGTATGCTGATCCTCTTTGTGCTGCTTTCGCTGCAAATCCTGCCGGCAAAATGGGTCAAGCCGGCCTCTCACCTGCTGATCCGCTATATGGCCCTGCTGTTTGTACCTATTGGCGTGGGGGTAATGCAGTATTACGACGTGCTAAAAGCGCAGTTTGGTCCGCTGGTGGTGTCATGCCTGGTCAGTACCCTGGTGGTGCTGATCGTGGTGGGCTGTAGCTCTCATCTGGTTCACGGCGAACGCAAAATTGTCGGTAAAAGCGAGGCTGGTAAAAAATGATTCACTTTATGTGGTGGTCTTTACCGCTGTCGCTGCTGGTCTTTTTTGGCGCACGTAAGCTTGGCGCGCGCTTTCATTCCCCGCTGTTAAATCCGCTGCTGGTATCAATGGTGGTGATTATTCCGCTGCTGGTTTTTACCGGCACGCCCTACGAGCACTATTTTAAAGGCAGCGAGGTGCTTAACGATTTGCTACAGCCTGCCGTTGTCGCCCTTGCCTTCCCGCTCTATGAACAGCTGCACCAGATCCGCGCTCGCTGGAAATCTATTATTACCATCTGTTTTATCGGCAGCATGGTCGCAATGATAAGCGGCACCGCTATCGCGCTGTATATGGGCGCTACGCCGGAGATTGCCGCATCCGTCTTACCTAAATCCGTTACTACACCGATTGCGATGGCCGTGGGCGGCAGTATCGGTGGAGTGCCCGCTATCAGCGCGGTCTGTGTGATTTTTGTTGGAATCTTTGGCACCGTCTTTGGTCATGCTCTGCTGAATATTATGCGCATTACGACTAAAGCTTCACGCGGCCTGGCGATGGGTACGGCGGCTCACGCCCTCGGCACGGCGCGCTGCGCCGAGCTGGATTTCCAGGAAGGGGCTTTTAGTTCGCTGGCGCTGGTGATTTGCGGGATCATAACCTCGCTTATCGCCCCGTTCCTGTTCCCGCTTATCATGGCGCTGTTTGGCTAAAGCTTGCGAGAGATCGCGCATTTTCGTCTTTTATTTCATTCGTTGCATTTGCAATTAGACATCGATCACATATAAAGCCTCTGTAGCGCCGTACACTACGGCTCCATTACCTATTTGAGGCTAAAGACACATGCGCTCTCGTTTTCATGCTGCTTTCGCACAGCTCCCGGCTTCACTGCAGGCTGCCCTGCAACCTCTGCTTACCGATGACCACTTCCCGGCCATGTTTAGCGCGCAGGATGTGGAAACGCTGGAACGCCAGACCGGTCTGGATGATGATGCGCTGGCCTTTGCCCTGCTCCCTCTTGCCGCCGCCTGCGCCCGCACTGACTTATCGCATTTCAACGTGGGCGCCGTAGCCCGCGGTATTAGCGGCAATCTCTATTTCGGCGCCAATATGGAATTTGCAGGCACCACCATGCAGCAAACGGTTCATGCGGAACAAAGCGCCATCACCCATGCATGGATGCGCGGCGAAAAAGGCCTGGTTTCTGTTACGGTGAACTACACGCCTTGCGGCCATTGCCGCCAGTTTATGAACGAGTTAAACAGCGGTGTGAAACTGCAAATTAATCTTCCTGGCCGCAAGCCCGCCACGCTCGGCGACTATCTGCCGGATGCCTTTGGTCCACGCGATTTAGACATCACCACCTTGCTGCTGGACGAAACAGATCACGGCTTTGCCCTGCAGGGGGATGAGGTAAACCAGGCAGCAATCGCCGCGGCAAACCGCAGCCATTCGCCGTACAGCAACTCGCCTGCGGGCGTGGCGCTGGCGTTACGCGACGGCAGCATCATCTGCGGGAGCTATGCGGAGAACGCGGCCTTCAACCCGTCACTGCCTCCGCTGCAGGCCGCGCTCAACGTGCTGAGCCTCTCAGGCTATGATTATGGCGATATTCAGCGAGCCATTCTGGCCGAACTTAACGATGCCCCGCTGACGCAGTGGGACGCTACCGCCGCCACGCTTAACGCGCTTGGCTGTCAGAACATCGAACGTACCCTGCTGGGTTAATCTTTCCGCTGCGGGTGGTAGCCCCACCCGCCCTGTTGAAATTTAGCCCAACCAAATCCGCATGCCTTGCTCTTACTCTCCGGGTAAAGTAGCCTTGGATAAAATTTCATCCTTTCATGAGTCCGCAAGTCCATGTTGAAGCGCGTGTTTTATAGCCTGTTAGCCATTATCGGCTTGACTCTTTTGGCAGCGCTGAGCCTCGACCGCTGGATGAGCTGGAAAACAGCCCCCTACGTTTACGACGAATTGCAGGACCTGCCCTATCGTCAGGTAGGCGTGGTGCTCGGCACCGCCAAGTATTACCGCACCGGCGTCATTAACCAGTACTACCGCTACCGCATTCAGGGCGCGCTTAACGCCTATAACAGCGGCAAGGTTAACTACCTGCTGCTGAGCGGCGATAACGCCCAGACCAGCTATAACGAACCAATGACGATGCGCAAAGATTTGATTGCCGGCGGCGTCGATCCTGCCGATATCGTGCTGGACTACGCCGGTTTCCGCACCCTGGACTCCATCGTTCGTACCCGTAAGGTTTTCGATACCAACGACTTCATCATCATTACGCAACGCTTTCACTGCGAACGCGCGCTGTTTATCGCTCAGCATATGGGCATTCAGGCGCAGTGCTACGCCGTGCCTTCGCCTAAAGACATGCTGACGGTGAGAATACGAGAGTTTGGCGCACGTCTGGGCGCGCTCGCGGACGTGTATATTTTCAAGCGGGAGCCACGTTTCCTCGGCCCGTTAGTGCCGATTCCTGCCCTACATCAAGTCCCGGAAGACGCGCAGGCTTACCCGGCGGTGACGCCAGAGCAGATGCTGCAACTACAAAGGAAAGAGAAAAAGTAGCGGATTTTGTACCCTCTCCCGGAAAGGAAGAGGGTACAGGAGAAGGATTACATTACTTCTTACGAGCGTACTTCAGGGAATCCAGAGCAACCGCGAAGATAATAATCGCGCCCTTGATGATGTACTGCCAGTAAGGGTTCACGCCGATATAGGTCAGGCCGTAGTTGATAACGGTGAAGATAACGACACCGGTTACCACGCCAACGACCGTGCCTACCCCGCCGCTGAACGACACGCCGCCCACCACGCACGCCGCAATCGCATCCAGTTCGTACATAAAGCCGAGGTTGTTGGTCGCCGAGCCGATACGGCCAGCTTCCAGCATCCCGCCGAAGGCGTAGAACACGCCGGACAGCGCGTAAATCATAAGCAGGTTCAGCGCAACGTTCACGCCGGACACTTTCGCCGCTTCCGGGTTACCGCCGATGGCAAAGATGTTTTTACCAAAACGGGTTTTGTTCCATAGAATCCAGACAAAACCAATCGCAATCAACGCGTAGAAGGTGATGTACGACAGCTTAAAGTTGCCCATCTTGATAAAGCCCTGGGCAAAGGTCGAGAAGCCGCTGTCGAACCCCGCAATCGGTGACGCCCCCACGAAGTCGTAGTACAGGGAGTTGATACCGTACACGATGATCATGGTGCCCAAAGTGGTGATAAACGGCGTCACGTTCAGGTAAGCGATAATGATACCGTTCACCAGACCAATGATTGCGCCAATGACACAGACAATCAGGATAACCACCGGAATTGGCATGGTTTGCATGTCAGGGAAAACTTTATTGACGTTTTCCATGGACTGCAGAAGCGTTGCTGCGACAACCGCCGCAAGCCCCACCTGACGGCCGGCAGAAAGGTCTGTCCCCTGGGTTACAATCAGCCCTGCCACGCCCAGCGCGATGATAATACGCACGGAAGACTGGGTCAGAATGTTACTTAAGTTCATCAGGCTTAAAAACGTTGGATCCTGGAAAATAATGATCGCCAGCAGCACCAGCAAAACGACATAAATGCCGCCTTCTTTCAGATAAGTTAGAAAACTTTTCTTATTTAACGCACTCATTTTTCAATAGCCCCTAAATTATCAAAGGTGCACAGACGCAAGACGTAATATTTCGTTCTGCGTGGTTGTTTTAGTGTCTACAATCCCGGCAACGAGACCATTGCTCATGACCAGAATACGATCTGTAATCCCTAACAACTCCGGCATTTCGGACGAAATAATAATGATTCCTTTCCCTTTTTTGGCAAGCTCAGCAATCAGCTGATAAATTTCAAATTTTGCGCCTACGTCAATACCACGAGTAGGTTCATCAAGCATTAAAATTTCCGGCTGGGTTAACAGCCAGCGACCAATAATAACTTTCTGTTGGTTACCGCCGGACAAAGAACCGATCGCCGTGCGGTGCCCTGGCGTTTTTACGCGCATGGAATCGATAACCCACTGGGTATCGCTTTTCATACGCGTATTATCAAGCAGGCCAACTTTGTTTTTATATTTGCGAATATTGGAAATCAGCGAGTTAAAGCCGATATCCAGATAAGCGTAAATGCCGGTTGAGCGGCGCTCTTCGGTCACTAACGCAAAACCGTGGTTAATCGCTTCATTGGCGGTGTGGTTATTAATATTTTTACCGTGCAGCTTAATGGTGCCGGAAGACTTCTCGCGAATACCAAATAATGTTTCCACAATATCAGTACGTTTTGCCCCTACCAGACCGGCAATCCCGAGAATTTCCCCTTTATGCAGATCAAAGGAGATATCGCGAATGGACGGCTGACGTAAAGAGGTCAGGTTGCGTACTTCCATAATCACTTCGCCCGGCACGTTGGATTTATCCGGGAAGCGCTGGTTTAGGGAACGGCCAACCATCATGGCAATAATCTTGTCCATGTCCAGCCCTTCAAGCGGCTGGGTGGCAATCCACTGCCCGTCACGTAAAATAGTTATTTCATCACACAACTGGAATATCTCTTCCATTTTATGGGAGATATAAACGATACCGCAGCCGCGCTCTTTTAATTTACGAATAATTTTAAACAGGTGGTTAACTTCTTTTTCCGTCAATGATGAAGTGGGCTCATCCATAATGACGATTTTGGCATTGTAGGAAAATGCCTTGGCAATTTCGATCATCTGCATTTGTGATACCGAGAGCGTACCTACACGGGCGCGCGGATCGATATCAATATCCAGCTCATCAAAAATGTCTTTGGTGTCGCGATACATTTTATCCTGATCGACAAATACGCCTTTGGTGGGGTAACGCCCCAGCCACATATTGTCCATCACGGTACGCTGTAATACCAGGTTAAGCTCCTGGTGCACCATAGAAATACCGTTTTCCAGCGCCTCTTTGGTGCTGGTGAAATTCACTTCTTGTCCCTGAAAAAGAATGCTACCGGAATCTTTACTGTAGATTCCAAAAAGGCATTTTAATAACGTGGATTTACCCGCGCCGTTCTCACCCATTAATGCGTGAATGGAGTGAGGACGCACTTTTAAATTCACATTATCCAGTGCCTTAACGCCGGGGAATGACTTGTTAATGTTGGTCATTTCCAACAAGTATTCAGGCGAAGATGTCTGATTGCTGACCATAGTTATACCTGGCTGCGATAGTGTCACTGAGCGTAAGATCTGAATCGGGCGCGCTTGCGCACGCCCGTTGCAGTCTGTCTAACTTATTTACCGACGAACTCCGCCAGGTTGTCTTTATCAACGCCGACGTATGGAACACGTACGATTTTGTTTTCAATTTTCCAGTTGGTGCCTTCCGCCGGTGCTTTACCGTCGGCCAGGTTTTTCGCCAGATCGAAGGTTGCTTTCGCCTGGTTGTTGGCATCGTTCAGCACGGTACCGGCCATTGCGCCAGATTTAACCATCGCCAGCGCTTCTGGCAGGGCATCCACACCGAAGACCGGAATAGAAGATTTGTTGTGTGCTTTCAGCGCTTCTACCGCGCCCATTGCCATCGCATCGTTGTTGGCGATAACCACTTCGATTTTGTTAGCGTTAGGACCGGACAGCCACGCGTCCATCTTATCTTTCGCCTGAGCGGTGTCCCACATCGCGGTATCTAACTGCAACTGCTGGGTTTTCAGGCCCTTGTCGTTCAGCTCTTTGATAACGTAAGTGGTACGCGCTTCAGCATCCGGGTGGCCTGGCTCACCTTTTAACAGCACGAACTGCACCTGACCGTCTTTGTTCAGATCCCACGTCGGGTTTGCCGCCCAGTGTTTAGCGATCAGATCGCCCTGAATGATACCGGATTCTTTAGAGTCGGTGCCCACGTAGTAAGCCTTGTCATAGCTATCCAGCGCCTTACGTGAAGGTTCTTTGTTATAGAAGACAATAGGGATATCCTGGCCACGGGCTTTTTCGATAACCGTGCCTGCCGCTGCCGGGTCAACCAGGTTAATGGCCAGCGCTTTCACGCCTTTAGCCAACAGCACGTCAATCTGATCGTTCTGTTTGGACTGGTCGTTCTGGGAGTCGTTCATCAGCAGCTCAACGTCCGGGCTTGCCTTGGCATCTTTTTCAATCGCTTTGCGCACGACGGACATGAAGTTATCGTCGTATTTGTAGATGGTCACGCCGATACGGGTATCAGCAGCGTGAGCCGCGGCGCCAAACAGCATGCAAGACATAACGGCGGACAGGGTCAAAACCTTCTTATTCATGGTATCTCCGGTTTTTTTGCAGGGTAGTTCTGGTTAAATTCATGGCAGGGCAGCAATGTTATGAAAACGTTACTGAATGCCGAAAATTATCCTAAAATAATTGCTCTTCCGTGTTCTGTAACGATCCTGAACTGCATTTTATGGGACGTTCTCGCTCAATACCCGGGGTGAAACTGCTGCATCACCGTTACATTGAGTTTCAGCTTATAAAACGCTGACATCATAGACAGCGCAATGTTAATTAACTGTGAATTTACTCACAGATTGAAACCGGTTACATCAAAGTCTTTAATCAGAGAGTGATCGGCGCCACAATTTGCTTTGGCGCGACCGAATGACGACGCACTAAAGTCGGCATAAAACAGTGCGTTGCGTCGCTGTCTAAGGTTCCTGCCGCGCCCTGTAACGCCAGTTCGGTGGCAAGACGAGCCATTGAAACAATCGGGTAGCGTACGGTAGTGAGCTGCGGATCGGTGTAACGGGCGATAGGGATATCGTCAAAACCGATAACGGAAACATGCTGAGGTACGATAATACCGTTATCTTTCAACGCGGTAAGCGCACCTGCCGCCATGCTGTCGTTGTAAGAAAAGACCGCGCTGAGCTGCAGATTACGCCCCAGCAGCTCAACCATTGCCGCTTCCCCGCCCTGCATATCCGGCGAACCTACGCCCACCCAGCTTTCCGGCTGCGTAATGCCATGCTCTGTTAAGGCGCGCAGCCACCCTTCCCGGCGCTGTTCGTTATCTTCTATGCTGTGGCTGGAAGCCAGATAACCGATACGCTGGTGCCCCTGATTGAGCAGCATTCGCGTTGCCATCACCGCACCGCTTACGTTATCGAGCCCCACACAGCGGTGTGCGTAGCCGGGCACGATGCGGTTTATCAGCACCATGCCGGGGATATGATCAAGGAACTCGGCCAGCTCAGCGTCGCCCAGCGCTTTCGCGTGCACGATAAGCGCGTTGCAGCGCTGGCGAATCAGCACTTCGATAGCATGACGCTCTTTTTCTTCCTGATGGTAGCTGTTGCCGATCAGCACGTATTTATTGTGCTGCTGTGCCACGACATCCACCGCCTTCACCAGCGCGCCAAAGAAGGGATCGGACACGTCCATCACCACCACGCCGATGGTATCGCTGACCTGGGTGGCGAGCGCCTGCGCATTTGCGTTAGGGCGGTATCCTGTCTGGGAGACGGCTCGCATCACGCTTTCGCGGGTTTCAGCGCTGACCAGCGCGCTGTTATTCAGCACGCGGGATACCGTCGCCACTGAAACGCCGGCGATACGGGCAACGTCGCGAATGGTGATCATAATGAACACCCGGCCGTTGGAAGAGTCGGTCTCATAGCTGCACCCTGTTTTTGACAAGGTGGCTATTTTGCGGGGAGAAGGGACGGGTTTACGTGAAGGGGATCACACTCATGAAAACGTTTACATACAATTTGTTAACCTTTGTGATGTATATCATTATCTTGCCGAACGTCGCTGCGATCCCCCCGCCGCGCGGGCGGTTAACTGTCGCCATAACCATTCAAGCGGCCCCTGGCGGAAATAGCGCAGCCAAAGCACGGAGAAAAGGATATTCACGGCCCACACCGCCGGGACAAAGGCCAGCAGTTGCAGGCGGTCAAACTTCATAAACAGATTGAAGCGGAAGAACAGCGTGGTGCAAATCAGCGTTTGCAGCAGATAATTTGAAAGCGCCATGCGGCCAACGCAGGTGACGGCCGCCGCCAGACGAAACTTTGAGAGCCACGGCCAGTAGCCAAACGCCAGCGCGGCATAGCCAACTGCCTGAAAAGGCGCGCTCAGCTCACGCGGCGCCTGGAGCAAAAAAGCGCACCAGCGGTAATCCCAGTTGAGGTGCCACTGGGCGTAAATGCCCGGCAGGTTTATCAGCATGCCCACCGCTATCAGCCATGCGCCGAGGCGGCGATAGTGGCGCAGGCTATACTGCCCTTTCAGCCAGCCGCTGCGCATCAGGGCGGCGCCCAGCAGCATCATCCCCGCCAGTTGCCAGCCATACTGCGCCCCCAGCGCCAGCAGGTTTGACGACAGCAGATCGACGCGGTTGCTGATGGCTTCCACGCCGCCGTTAACCTTCCAGAACCGTTCATACTGGAGATTTGCCGCATCCGGAACCCAGGAGCGGTTGGGCGCATCGCCGGAGATAAAACCAAGCAGCAGCAAAACGCCTACGCCCGTGAGATACAGCAGCGCGCCGGTATTGAACAATTGGCGCGTGCCCGGCGCATCGCGAATCATGCGCCAGCAAACCAGCCCGACCAGGCCGTAAGCCAGCAGGATATCGCCGTCCCACAGCAATAAAGCGTGCATAAAACCGAGCATTACGAGCAAAGTAAGGCGTGACTGGATCCAGCGTTTGCCGCGATGTAACAGCATCTGCAGACCCGCGCCGAACAGCAAAGCGAATAAGGTGAGGAATTTGACCTGGGCAAATAAGTCGAGAGCCGCCCATGTCCAGGCGTCGCTCAGAGAAACGGTTCCCGACCAGGCGGGATTAATATACGCCGCCTTCGGTAAACCGAAGGCCACGATATTCAGCAGCAGGATACCGAGAATAGCGACGCCCCGGACGAAATCGAGCGTAACGTTTCTCTCCATCTTTCCTGCCTGCTTAAGGGTTAGCTATGACGAACGGCGCGCAGGAACTCCTGGCGTGTATTCTGGCTGGATTTGAACAAGCCGCCGAGCGACGTGGTAGTGGTGGCGCTGGTGGCATCCTGCACACCGCGTGCTTTCACACAATAATGGACCGCATCGATAGAAACCGCCACATTGTTGGTGCCGAGCAGCGATTGCAGCGCAATCAGGATTTGCTGCGTCAGACGCTCCTGAACCTGCGGACGCTGGGCAAAGAACTGCACGATGCGGTTGATTTTAGACAGGCCAATCACGGTATCTTTTGGGATATACGCAACCGTTGCTTTGCCATCAATGGTGACAAAATGGTGTTCGCAGGTGCTGGTCAGCGTGATGTCGCGCACCGTCACCATTTCATCAACCTTCATTTTGTTTTCAATGACGGTAATTTTCGGGAAGTTAGCGTAATCCAGGCCGGAGAAAATCTCATCGACATACATTTTAGCGATGCGATGCGGCGTTTCCATCAGGCTGTCGTCGCTCAGATCGAGGTTCAGCAACTGCATGATTTCCGACATATGTTCGGCAATCTCGCGTTTGCGGGTTTCATTATCCAGTTCACGCAACGGCGGACGCAATGGCGTTTCCAGGCCGCGCGAAACCAAAGCCTCATGAACCAGAGCGGCTTCTTTACTGAGTGTAGACATGCTGTTTTCTCCTGCAGGTGTGGCTGACCTCTGCCCTACGTGGGACAAAGTGTGCGCTCATTGTGCGGGAGCGCGTCCGCATAATCCAGTAGGCAAAGAATAATTATTGCAATCGTTCCAGGCTTATAACTTGCCCCATACTAAAAAAGCGCCGAAACAGGGTTCCCTAAAAATTAACCGGCAGATCAATTCATTGATTTTCCTGTTAATCCCACAGAAGAGAAAAACCACGCTTTTTCTTTATTAATAAAACAGTCAGGACCTTTTCCAGACCAGGCCGCCGCCAACGATTAACGCGACGCCTGCGACATAAAGCGCAGGATCAAGCCGATGCGTTAAGGCGGTAGATAACGCCGACAGCGCAGGGCCGACCAGCTGCCCGACGGCGTAGCCCGTGGTTAACAGCCCGGCCAGATAGCGCGTGTGCTGCGGCGCCATTTCACGGCCATACTGCAGGGAAAGCTGTACCGCACATAAAAAACCGCCGCCTACCAGCAGCGCGCCCAGCACCAGGCCCGTCATGCCTGGAATAAGCGCCGGGGCAAAAACCCCCAGTGCCTGTAGCCACAGCACCACCGCCAACCGCTGGTTGCTTTGCAGCATCTGGCGCGTGGCGATGCCGAGCAGTATGCCTACTACCGCCGCGCCGCCGAATACCGGCCAGACAAACTGGGCAAATAAGCTGTCCGGGAAGCGGGCGCTCGCCATTTGCGATAAAAAGGTGGCGGGCAGAATATAACCGAAGCCCGCAAGGCTGTAGCTCCAGACCAGCCGTTTAAGCGGCGCGTTCAGCACCAGCGGTTCCGGTGCCGTTTCCGGGCGATGGAGTTCGCCTTTGCGCGGTAGATTGCGGGCGATAAGCAGGACGAAAACGAGCGCCAGCATTCCGTAAAGCAGCCAGGCTTCGCTCGCATCCAGCCGGAGGCTGTGAATGCCAACCGCCAGTAGTCCGCTGATAAATATTCCGGCCCCCGGCCCGGCAAACACCGCGGCGCTCAGGCCAGGCTTGCCGAGGTACGCCAGTTGTTCATTGCTCCATGCCGCAATCAGCACCATCGCCCAGCCGCTTGCCCAGCCAAGCAGAAAACGAATCACCGCATGCCAGAGCGCCGAATCAACGGCGGCTGAAAGCAGCGTCAGGATCACCGCTCCCCACACGCCAACCAGCAAACGCAGCTCCACGCGCTGCCGGGCGCGCATGGCATCCCAGGCCCCGGCGAGATAGCCCAGGTAGTTTATGGCGGCCACCAGGCCCGCGCCCGTTAAGGTGAGCTGGCCTTCGCTTATCATCAGCGGTACCTGCGGCGTAAAGGCAAAACGACCAATGCCCATCGCCACCACCAGCACCAGAAAACCCGTTAACGCGATACGTAGCGCCACATCGACCTCAATTGTTACAATATCGTTGTCAGCATGATGCAGCATGACTAGACTGGGGTGAAGTGAAAGTTGTTCATTGATAGTGAAGATAATTAAGGAAATGTCCTGATGGAACTCCTCGAAGAACACCGATGTTTTGAAGGCTGGCAGCAGCGCTGGCGTCATGACTCTGCGGTACTCAACTGCGCTATGACGTTCAGTATTTTTCTGCCTCCGCCGCGCACCACTCCCCCGCCCGTTCTGTACTGGCTGTCCGGATTGACCTGTAACGACGAGAACTTCACCACCAAAGCCTGCGCCCAGCGCGTAGCGGCGGAGCTGGGCGTGGTACTGGTGATGCCGGATACCAGCCCGCGTGGCGAGAAGGTGCCAAATGACGAAAGTTACGATCTGGGCCAGGGCGCAGGCTTTTACCTCAACGCGACCCAGCAGCCGTGGGCCGGGCATTTTCGCATGTACGACTACATTCGCGACGAGCTGCCGGCCTTAATCGCCGACAATTTCAGCATCAGCGAAAAGGCGTCGATCTTCGGGCATTCGATGGGCGGGCACGGCGCGTTAAGCATCGCGCTGAAAAACCCTGGCCGCTTCCGTTCCGTTTCCGCCTTTGCGCCAATTGTGAACCCAAGCCGCGTGCCCTGGGGGCAAAAAGCGTTTACCGCCTACCTGGGTACGAACGAAAGCCAGTGGCAGGCCTGGGATAGCTGCTGTTTGCTGATGGCGGCAGATCCGGCAGACGCGCTGCCAACGCTTATCGATCAGGGCGATGCGGATCAGTTCCTGGCCGATCAGCTGCAGCCCGCGCAGTTTGCGGAAGCGGCAAGGCAAAAAAACTGGCCGCTAACCCTGCGCGTGCAGCCGGGCTATGACCACAGCTATTACTTTATCGCCTCGTTTGTGGAAGACCATTTGCGATTCCATGCGGAACATCTGCTGAAATAGCATCAGGCGGGGCTCGCCCCGCCGTTTAATCCCCTCCTGGATCTGTTCACCATTAGCTAATCCCCACCCACCAAAGAAAATGATAATTACTATCATTCGTGTTTACAAAATATAATTATTTTGTACAATTCCCTCCGGTTCTCCATCACTAAGAAACTTTAGAAGACAAAGATATACACAATTATTACCGGGTTATTTCCGATGGAGCCTTTTCTCAACACATGGAGTGGAAAGCATGGCTACACCTCGCATCAAACTTATCGCCGCACTTGTTTGCACAGCAACTGCACCTTCCCTTGTTCTGGCAGATACGCAAGACACGCTGGTGGTGACTGCGACCGGCTTTGAACAAAAAATACAGAATGCGCCAGCCTCAATCTCCGTCATAAGCAAACAGCAAATTGAAGATAAAGCCTATCGTGATGTCACCGACGCCCTAAAAGACGTGCCCGGCGTTGTGGTGACCGGCGGCGGCAGCAGCAGCGATATCAGCATTCGCGGCATGTCTTCCCAGTACACGCTGTTTTTAATTGACGGTAAGCGTATCAGCACGCGCGGCACCCGCCCCAACAGCGATAATGCCGGGATTGAGCAGGGCTGGATGCCGCCGCTTGAATCGATCGAACGTATTGAGGTTATTCGCGGTCCTATGTCCTCCCTGTACGGCTCCGATGCGATGGGCGGCGTGATCAACGTTATTACTAAAAAAACCTCCAATACCCGCGGATGGGCAGGCTCCCTGCACGGCGATGCAACCTTCCAGGAAAATAACGATTCCGGCGATATATTCCAGACGAACTTCCAGGCCGCGGGCCCGCTCATTGAAGGTTTGCTGGGCGCCAAAGTGTCGGGCTTACTCTCACGCCGGGCGGAAGACAGAATCCTTAACGGCTATAACGAACAGAAAATGCGTAACGGTTCGGTAGGCCTGAACCTTACGCCGGATGATAAAAACGATTTCGACCTTGATATCTCGCGGGAACTCCAGGATCGCAACAGCACGCCGGGTGAGTCCGCCGCGGTGGGACGGGATAAAAGTGAAAGCCGCTATGAGCACACAACCTACGCCCTTACCCACCACGGCTACTATGAAGATTTCAATACCACAAGCTACGTCCAGCAGGAAAAAACCAGCAATCCCGGACGTGACATGAAGTCATACAACACCATATTCAATAACCAGAACCAGCTTTTCCTGGGCGATCACACGCTAACGCTCGGCGGGCAGTACAAGTATGAAAAGCTCAGGGACGACGGCAACCAGCTTGAAGCCGCACAGGGCCTCAACAAGTTAACGCGCTGGAGCTGGGCACTGTTCAGCGAGGACGAATGGGCAATGACCGATAGCTTCACGCTGACGGGCGGCCTGCGCATGGATAAAGACGAAAACTACGGCACTCACTGGACGCCGCGCGGCTACGGCGTCTGGCACCTTGCTGACCAGTGGACGTTAAAAGGCGGCGTGTCTGCGGGTTACCGCTCGCCGGATTTACGCCAGTCCTCGGCCAATTGGGGACAGGTGACCGGGGGCGGCCGCCTGGATGGGATCATCGTTGGTAACCCGGACCTCAAGCCTGAAAAAAGCCTGAGCGAGGAAATTGCACTCCTGTGGGATAACAACGATAACCTCAACGCAGGCGTTACGCTGTTTAATACTGATTTTAAAGACAAAATCACCGAAGTGCGCCGCTGCAGCAGCAGTGCGGATCCGGCGTGCCGTATCGGCAATCATAGCTATGATTTCGTCAGCGACAGGGTGAACGTGGATAAGGCCAACATGCGCGGCGTGGAATCCACATTTGGCTGGAAGATAACGCAAACGCTGAATCTTACCAGCAACTATACCTATACGGAGTCAGAGCAAAAGAGCGGGCAATTCTCCGGCAAGCCGCTGAACAAAATGCCTAAACATATGTTCAACTCAACGCTTGACTGGCAGGCCACGCCGGACGTTGGTTTCTGGAGCCGTTTGAACCTGCGCGGGAAAACCTCGGAATACCTGAGCAGAACCTCAATGGCGCAGGGTACGCCTTCCTACACGCTGGTAGACGTCGGGCTGCGGTATCACGCAAACAAAGCGATGACGGTAACGGCAGGGGTTTACAACGTCTTTGATAAAACTATCGATTACGCCACCTACGACACCATCCTGGACGGGCGTCGTTATACGCTGGGGTTAACCTATAACTTTTAACCGCTGAACCCCAGGGTTAATCCCAGGCAAAAAAAGGGCGCGATTATCGCGCCCTTAATGCATCTTCAGCTTATTTCTTACTGCTCGCCGGGAAAGTCATTTCGCTGTACTTCACAAAACGGCTGCCCTTTGTCAGCCTGTAGCCGAACCAGATAACCAGGAACAGCGGGATACCGATGTAGGTTGCGGTTACCCCGCCCCAGTCGATGGTATCAGCCAGAAACGCCTCGTAGTTCTGACCCAGCGTGATGATTAAACACAGCACGAAAGCAAAGATCGGCCCAAGCGGGAAGAAGCCTGAAACGTAAGGCAGATCGTTAATATCGAAGCCTTGTTTGACATAGCCACGGCGGAAACGGTAATGGCTGATGGCGATACCCAGCCAGGCGATAAAGCCGGTCATGCCTGACGTATTAAGCAGCCACAGATAAACGGTCTGGTTACCAAACATCGAAGTCAGGAAGCACAGCGCCGCGATCACCGTCGTTGCATACAGCGCGTTACGCGGCACGCCGCCTTTAGAAAGCTTCGAGAAAATACGCGGCGCTTTACCATCGCAGGCCAGGGTGTAGAGCATACGGGTGGACGCATACATGCCGGAGTTCCCCGCGGAGAGAACCGCCGTCAGGATAACCGCGTTCATAATGGCCGCCGCAGACAGCAGCCCCGCGTGCTCAAAGACCAGCGTGAACGGGCTGACGCCGATATCCTTCACGTCGTTACGCAGCAGGCTCGGATCGGTATAAGGAATGATTAGGCTAATAATCAGGATCGCGAAAACATAGAACAGCAGAATACGCCAGAAAACCTGCCGCACGGCACGCGGAATATTCTTGCCGGGATCTTCAGATTCACCCGCCGCCACGCCGATAAGCTCGGTGCCCTGGAAAGAGAAGCCAACGATCATCGCCACGCCAATCATCGCCGAGAACCCGCCGGCAAACGGCGCATCGCCAATCGTCCAGTTGCTCCAGCCCGCGGGCTCTGCTCCTTTAAAGATGCCAACGATCATCATCACGCCAACGATGATAAAGATAATCACGGTGGTGACTTTAATCAGCGAGAACCAGTATTCCGCCTCGCCAAAGCCCTTCACGGAAATGTAGTTAAGCAGGAACATGATGCCGAGGAACAGCGCGCTCCAGATCCAGCCGGGGGTGTCCGGGAACCAGTAGTTCATCACCAGCTGCGAGGCGACGAGGTCAACGGCGATGGTCACCGCCCAGTTGTACCAGTAGTTCCAGCCCAGCGCGAAACCAAAGCCTTCTTCAACGTATTGCTGACCGTAGGTCGCAAAAGAGCCGGAAACGGGCATATAAGCGGCAAGCTCACCCAGGCTTGTCATCAGGAAATACACCATCAGACCAATCAGCATATACGACAGCAGCGCGCCGCCTGGGCCCGCCTGAGAAATGGTCGCACCGGATGCGACGAAAAGACCCGTACCGATAGAACCGCCAATGGCGATCATCGTCAGGTGGCGCGCTTTCAGCTCACGACGTAAGGCAGGCGCTTGTGTGGTTTTATCTTGAGAAACCATAGAAAATTGCGGTCCTTCGAAAAAATGAGGCGCGATTGTAACAAAACCACCTCATTCATATAGCAGAAATGCCGGGTTATAAGAGAGCTTCATGATCGCGGCTGGATTATAAGTAACGGACCTGTGGCTCAGGATCGATCGCGATGTAAATCGGCTGTTTCCTGCGCTTTGCTGTAACCCAGAAAACGCTGCAGGGCTTTGGAGATATGCTTTTGCCGGTGGTGAATACGGTACAAGGTGCGCACCAGGCGCGGTAACGGCACGGCAACTTCTACCAGCGAGCCGGTTTCAAGCTGCTCTTCAATAACCCTGCGCGACAGGCAGCTAATCCCCAGCCCGTGACGGACGGCATGCTTAATAGCTTCTGAATTGCCTAATTCCATGCCCAGATGGAACTGCGGCAGATGCGACAGCAGAAGATAGTCGACGATTTCACGCGTGCCCGACCCTTTTTCACGCAGGATCCACTGCTGGGCGGCGAGAGACTCAAGGGTGACAGGCTGCGTGAGCAGCTGTGCAGAAGGCGAGGCGAACACCACCAGCTCGTCTTCGAGCCAGGGTTCGGTTACCAGCTCCGTCATATGGCTGGGGCCTTCGATAAGCCCGATATCCACGCGAAAATCGGCCACGGCGTTAATCACGTCCTGGCTGTTGCCAACGCTCATCTCCAGCGGCAAATTCGGGAAGTCACGGCGGTAGCGGGCGATTATCTCAGGCAAAATGTAGTTGCCGATGGTGCTGCTGGCGTATACGCGGATAGCGCCGTTCTCTTCCCGGAATAGCTGTTCTATTTCGCCGGCCTGTTCCAGCAGCCCTACCACGCGCGGATAAAGCAAACGCCCGTGCTCATTGATGACCAGCCTCTTGCCCACGCGGTCAAAAAGCTGAACGCCAAGCTGGCCTTCCAGATCCGCAAGTGCCGCGCTCACCGCCGACTGCGACAGCGCAAGCATCTGCGAGGCCTGGGTAGTGGAGCCGCTTTTTAAGACTTCAGCGAAGACTTCAAGCTGCCGTAAGGTGATGTGCATAGAAACCCGTCTTATCACTTATTCAGATTGGTTATAAATATATAATCAATTTTATTTTTAAGCCAGCCGGTCTTAACCTTAAGCCAACACACAGGAGAAGGCTATGACCGCATTTACCGTTCCCACCCACCATCATACCCGATGGCATTTTTTGCCCGGCCTTGCGCTTGCTGGCGCCATCACCGCGTTTGCGCTATGGATGGGCAATATCCCTGCCGTTGCAAGCCTTGGCTTGGGCGCGCTGACGCTCGCTATCCTGTGCGGGATGGTCGTCGGCAATACCTTGTACCCTAAAATCTGGCAGCAGTGCGACGGCGGCGTGCTGTTTGCGAAACAACATTTATTAAGGCTGGGCATTATCCTTTATGGCTTCCGCCTGACGTTTTCGCAAATTGCGCAGGTGGGCGCAAGCGGCATTATCATCGATATCCTGACCCTGACCAGCACCTTCACCCTCGCCTGCTGGCTTGGCCAGAAAGCGTTTGGCCTGGATAAAGAAACCAGCTGGCTGATTGGCGCAGGCAGCAGCATCTGCGGCGCGGCGGCTATTCTTGCGACCGAGCCGGTGGTTAAAGCACAAGCCAGCAAAGTTACCGTGGCGGTGGCTACGGTGGTTATTTTCGGCACGCTGGCGATCTTTATCTACCCGTTGCTTTATCCGCTTGTGGCCCACTGGTTCACGCCCGAATCCTTCGGCATCTTCACCGGCTCAACCATACACGAAGTCGCGCAGGTTGTGGCTGCCGGGCACGCCATCAGCCCGGAAACAGAAAACGCGGCGGTGATCGCCAAAATGCTGCGCGTGATGATGCTGGCGCCGTTCCTGATCTTGCTGGCAGCAAGAGTCAAGCAGCTTGCTCCGGCAGGCGCGGCCCAGCAGAGTAAAATCACCCTCCCCTGGTTTGCGGTGCTGTTTATCCTGGTGGCGATGTTTAACTCCTTCCACCTGCTGCCGAACCGGCTGGTCAGCGCGCTGGTAGCGCTGGATACTTTCCTGCTGGCGATGGCGATGGCGGCGCTGGGTTTAACCACCCACATCAGCGCGCTGAGAAAAGCAGGCGTGCGCCCGCTGCTGATGGCGCTGGCGCTGTTTATCTGGCTGATTGTCGGCGGCGGGGCGATTAACCTTGGGGTGCATTATTTGATTGCGTAATTTGCAACGGAATTCTCTGCGCTAACCCGCTATCATTGTCGGTTTCCCGCAAGCGGGTTTTGACAGGAGACAATGATGAAGTTTATTGGAGCGCACGTTAGCGCCTCGGGCGGATTAGAAAACGCCGCCATTCGCGCCCACGAACTGGAAGCCACCGCGTTTGCCCTGTTCACTAAAAACCAGCGTCAGTGGCGGGCCGCTCCGCTCACCGACGAAGTTATCAGCAACTTCAAACGCGCCTGTGAAAAGTACAACTACGGCCCCGGCCAGATTCTGCCCCACGACAGCTACCTGATTAACCTCGGGCATCCGGCTGAAGAGGCGCTGGAAAAATCCCGCGAAGCCTTTATCGACGAAATGCAGCGCTGCGAGCAGCTCGGCCTGACGCTGCTGAACTTTCATCCCGGCAGCCACCTGAAGCAAATTTCAGAAGAGGAATGCCTGGCGAAGATCGCGCAGTCCATCAACATTGCGCTGGATAAAACCCGGGGCGTAACGGCGGTGATTGAGAATACTGCCGGTCAGGGCAGCAACCTGGGCTTTCGTTTTGAGCATCTGGCAGCGATCATCGACGGCGTTGAAGACAAATCCCGCGTCGGCGTTTGCATCGATACCTGCCACGCGTTTGCCGCAGGATATGATTTGCGTACCGTTGCAGAGTGCGAAAAAACCTTCGCCGAATTTGAAAGCATTGTCGGCTTCACCTATCTGCGCGGCATGCACCTTAACGATGCAAAAAGCGCCTTCGCAAGCCGCGTAGACCGCCATCACAGCCTTGGCGAGGGCAATATCGGCCACACGCCGTTTAGCTGGATCATGCAAGACGGCCGCTTTGACGGCATTCCGCTCATTCTGGAAACCGTTAATCCGGATATCTGGGCGGAAGAAATAGCCTGGCTGAAAGCCCAGCAGGAGCAGTAAACGGCGGCGTAGTCTTACGGCGGGTAGCGCTATTGCTTATCCGCCCCTCTGGCTAAAGCCGTTTTAAGCATCGCTCGCGTAACCGCTGCTCCAGCCAGTCCAGGGAACGAAAACCCGCCGCCGCCACGGAAGAAGGCGCTACCGCCTGGTATTCATCGTTGAAGATTTCAAGCGACCACGGCCCGCGGTAGCCTTTATCTATCAGCGTTTCGGTAAACTTTGCCACCGGCAGATCGCCCTTTCCAGGGAAACAGCGGAAATGCCGGCTCCACTCCTGCACGTCAAGATTTTTGCGCGGCGCATCTGCAAGCTGCACAAAAAAGATTTTCTCAAGCGGTATGCCGGAAAGCTGTAGTTCATCGCCCAGCGACAGCACGTGAAAACTGTCCAGCACCAGGCCTAACGCCGGATTATCAACGGCTTTTACACGTTCCCAGGCCACAGAGTAATGGTAAATGTGCCTGCCCCACGCCAGCGCTTCAAACCCTATTTTTATGCCGTGCTGCTGCGCAAGGGCGGCGATTTTCGCCAGGTCGTCAATCTGCCTGTCAGGCTCTGCGGAACTGCGTTCATCGACATTGCTACACAGCAGGAGCTGCTCGCAGCCAAGCTGGTGCAGAGTGTCGAATGTTCTGCGAGCGCGCGCCAGGTTTGCTGCACTATTTTCTGCCGGCATCCCTTCAAAATGACGAAACGGCTGATACAGCAGTATTTGCAGATCGAGGCTGGCGGCAAGCCGCGCGATATCGCGGGCGCTACCTTCATACGCCTCAAGATCGGGCGCAAAGATTTCTACCGCGCGAAAACCCGCCCCGGCTATAGCGTGAAGTTTTTCAGGTAGCGTACCGGCGACAGAAACCGTGGCTATTGAACGCTGCATATTTTCCCCGACGACCCTCTGACATTACCTAAGTCTTGAACCACATGGTTCATCTGGCAATATTCGGACGGCAATTGAGGATGTAACCGTGGCTTGCCGCAACTGGAAAGTAAAACGCCCCCGGCATCTGCCGGAGGCGTTGAGGAAAATTTATAGCGCGGCGGCGATTAAACGATTTTTGCCGCCAGCTCCGCTTCCGGACGCTTCAGGAAGGCGTAAGCCAGCCCCGTCAGCAGCATACCTGCCACAATCGCCATCAGGTAACCCAGCACCGGCGTGATAGCCCCAGGAATCAGCAGCACGAACAACCCGCCGTGCGGCGCCATCAGTTTTGCGCCTACCGCCATAGAGATTGCACCCGTTACCGCGCCGCCTGCGATACAGCAAGGCAGAACGCGCATCGGATCGCGAGCCGCGAACGGAATCGCCCCTTCGGTGATAAAGCACAGCCCGAGCACCAGCGCTGCCTTGCCGCCTTCCTGTTGCGCTTTGTCGAATTTACGACGCGCAATAAGCGTGGCCAGCCCCAGGCCCAGCGGAGGAACCATGCCCGCCGCCATGATCGCCGCCATTGGCGCATACGTCTGGGTGCTGAGCAGGCCGACGCCAAAGGCGTATGCCGCTTTGTTCAACGGGCCGCCCATGTCGGTACACATCATGCCGCCGAGAATGGCGCCAAGCAGTACCGCGTTCGCGGTGCCCATGGTTTGCAGCCAGTGGGTCAGGGCCTCAAGGATTTTCGCAACCGGCGTACCTATCAGGTAAATCATCGCAAGGCCGACTACCAGACTGGAAAGCAGCGGGATTATCAGAATAGGCTTCAGCGCTTCCATACTGTTCGGCAGCTTAAGCCTGGTGCTGATGGCCTTCGCCACGTACCCCGCAAGGAAACCGGCAATAATACCGCCGATAAAGCCAGAGCCGGTGCTCACGGCCAGCATACCGCCAATAAGGCCAGGCGTCAGGCCCGGGCGGTCCGCAATAGAGAAAGCGATATAACCTGCCAGTACCGGCACCATCAGCGCAAAGGCAGAGCCGCCGCCAATCTGCATCAGCGCCGCCGCAAGCGTGCCCGGCTCTTTAAAAGCTTCGATCCCAAAGGCGAAGGAGAGCGCGATGCACAAACCACCCGCGACCACCATCGGCAGCATGTAAGACACGCCGGTCAGCAGGTGGCGATAAGCGCCAGCGCCTTCTTTTTTATTTTCTTTCGCGGAAACCGCACTTTGCCCGGCGGCGTCATAAGGCCTGGCTTCGGCGACCGCTTTATCCAGCTCCTGCGCGGTTTTCTTCAGCGCCAGACCGGTAGAGGTGCGGTACATCGGCTTACCGGCAAATTTTGCCAGGTCCACTTCGATATCTGCCGCGACAATCACCAGATCCGCCTGCGCCACCTCTTCCGGCGTGATGGCGTTGCCCGCGCCTACGGAACCGCGCGTTTCAACCTTCACCCACCAGCCGCGTTTTTTCGCTTCGCTCTCAATGGCTTCAGCAGCCATAAAGGTATGGGCAACGCCAGTCGGGCAAGCGGTAACCGCAACAACACGTTTCGGACCTTGCGCCACGGCCGCCGACGGCGCTGCGCCAACCGGAGCGGCGTAGGGTTTAGCTTTGCCTTTCGCTTCGCTTAAGAACAGCTCCGGATGCAGCACCGCGCGGTCAATATCGCCGAGAAAAACATGTTTACCGTTGAGCGCGCTATCCGCCGGTATTGCGTTGCCCACAACGATGGCCAGCTCGGCTTCGTTCGGGTTATCGGTCACGGTCAGTTGCGCCTTGTGCGCCGCCGAGCCTAACAGCGTTTTCGCAAGATAAGCCCGCGCCTGTCCAAGCGCGGGGTCGATAATCAGCAGCGTTTTCATGGTTCCTCTCCCGCTGTCAGTTAAAGGGTTGCAGGTCGACACGGGCCATCATGGCGGCCAGCTGTGTGCGATCTGTAATGCCAACGTTGCTCTGGCTCACCGCCAGGGCAGCGACGGCCGTTGCCAGGCGCAGGGTGTGCTCGCTGGATTCACGCATCAGCAGGCCGTAAATCAGGCCGCCGACCATGGAATCCCCGGCGCCAACGGTGCTGACGACTTCACACAGCGGCGGTTTAGCAATCCACTCGCC
This sequence comes from Buttiauxella sp., assembly GCA_032000125.1. Lineage (GTDB taxonomy): Bacteria > Pseudomonadota > Gammaproteobacteria > Enterobacterales > Enterobacteriaceae > Dryocola. Next base: position 22,624 of record DAMALH010000020.1, read on the forward strand.
CGACGCGTTCACCCACAGCGCGCCTTCGGCGCCCAGGGAGATAACCACATGCGCGATGCCCTGCTCGCGCAATGCGTGCGCGGCTTCAATCACATCTTTCATTTCCGGCAGCTTGCGGCCGGCCCAGATCTCCAGCTCGCGGCGGTTAGGCTTCACCAGCCACGGCGCGGCCTTCAGACCCGCGACCAGCGCCTCGCGGCTGCTGTCGAAAATAATGCACGGACACTGGCTGCGCAGACGCGTCATCCAGTCGGTGAAGGCATCCGGCGTCACGCCCGCCGGCAGGCTGCCGCTGACGCACACCATGTCGAACTGGCCGAGCCAGCTCAGGGAGTCGGCAACAAAACGCTCCCAGTCTGCGGGGGTGACTTCAAAGCCTGAGAAGTTAAAGTCGCTGACCTCGCCGTCTTTTTCAGTCAGCTTAACGTTGATACGGGTACGGCCCTGCACAACCTGGAAGCGGTTAGCGATGCCCAGCTCGCTGAACAGTTGCTGAAATCCGTCCTGATTGTCTTTGCCAAGGAAGCCGCCAACGGTGACATCGATGCCCAGATCTTTGAGCACCTTAGCCACGTTGATGCCTTTACCGGCGGCATGCAGGCCGGTGGTGCGAACCAGGTTTACCTCACCACGCTCAATTTCCGGGGTGTAACCTACCAGGTCGTACGCCGGGTTAAGGGTGATGGTTGCGACGCGTCTGCTCATGCTGCCCCCTCGCCAAGACCGGCGGCGATGGCTTCACCAATGGCTGCCAGCGCCTGCTGCGCATCCTCGCCCTGAGCGGTAAAGCGCAGGCGATGTCCTTTTTTCACGCCGAGCGCAACCACTTTCATCAGGCTGCGCCCGTTGGCAGGCTTGCCGGAGCCGTCGAGGTTTGTCACGGTTATCTCACTGGTAAATTGTTTAATGGTGTTCACCAGAACGGTTCCCGGACGCGCGTGCAGGCCGTGTTCGTTACGAATGGTGAATTCTTCCGTCAGCAGATTTTCAGCCGGCGCTTGGTCGCTGGTCAACAGCGTCAGCAACGTTGGCGCATCGGCGGTCAGCAGACGTTCGGCCTGGTTATTAATCAGCATGTCGCTCAGGCGATTAAGCACCTGCAGCGGCTGGTCGTCAGCCACGGCGACGGTTATCAGCAGGGAAACCGGCTCGCCTTCAGCTTCAAAAGCGCAGGCGGGACGGCTGACGGCTACCGCGCTTGCAAGGTTGCCGTCGGTGCTGTCGTTCAGCCAGATGCCCTGGCCAAGATACAGCGGCTTGCTGGAAACCACCTGGCTTACAAAAGAGGCGTCGGCGGCGCCGGCCTGCTTGATGCGGCCTGCGTTTAGCGCCTGCAGGGTCATCAGGTCGCCTGCGGTGACATCCAGCGCCAGAAGAGAATTGTCAAACAGCAGCGCTGAACTTTGCTTTTCGCCCATCAGCAGGGCGCGTAGCTCTTCAGCGGTGGTGGCGGTTTTTAACTGTTCCGCCACCGCATCGTCGCTTAGTACGTGAGTCAACTGGCGCAGCAGGCCCAGGTGTTCGTCTGAGCTTGCCGCAATGCCGATAGCGACCCAGGCTTTCTGGCCTTCTGCCCATTCAACCCCTTGCGGAAACTGGTAAACCTGCACGCCGGTTTTTAATACCAGATCGCGGGTGTCGGTGGTGCCGTGTGGAATAGCAATGCCGTTGCCGAGGTAAGTCGAGGTTTGCTGTTCACGGGCGAGCATACCGTCTACATAGCCTTCGCTTACGTTACCCGCCTTTGTCAGCGCAGCGGCAACCTGACGAATGGCCTCTTCTTTATTTCCCGCGCTTTGCCCGGGGTGTATATCCTGTATCGATAACTGAAACATGGTTCCCTCTCCTGCTGAATTGAAACGATTCAGCTTGTATGAGAAAAAAAGCGTCACCCCGATGCGGATTGACACGAAGACGACGCTGAAACGTTTCAAGGAGTGTGTATACTCCCCGCCGATCGGGCAAGTATTGTGGTGATTTTGTTGTCAGAATTTTGAGGTTACGCACATTTCCGCCCTAATCGAAACGCTAAAGCTGAAGCTGTTAAGGCAAGATACCGAACGGTGAGAATTAAAATCAGAACACTGTTTTGACTTTTAGTGGCGCTTTTGATTTGAACACCTGTTTATTTTGTGACAAGGCGCGTAAACTCCGCGCGTTCTCCGTTAAACGATGCTGACCCTAACCGATCCTGACTCCATGCAAAACACCCCCGTAGCCGTAGCCCGTAAGCCCCTCGATCTGACCTCTTCCGCCTTCTTGATTGTAGCTTTTTTAACCGGCATTGCTGGCGCCTTACAAACGCCGACGCTAAGCCTGTTTTTAACCGAGGAAGTCCGGGTTCGTCCGGCGATGGTCGGCTTTTTCTTTACCGGCAGCGCGGTCATCGGCATTCTGGTCAGCCAGTTTCTGGCGGGACGCTCGGATCGCCAGGGCGACCGCAAGTCGCTGATTTTCGTCTGCTGCCTGCTCGGCGCGCTGGCCTGCGTGCTGTTTGCCTGGAATCGCAGCTATTTTGTTTTGCTGTTTGTGGGCGTGTTTCTTAGCAGCTTCGGTTCCACCGCCAACCCGCAAATGTTCGCGCTTGCACGTGAACACGCCGACCGCACCGGGCGTGAAGCCGTTATGTTCAGCTCCATTTTGCGCGCTCAGGTATCGCTTGCCTGGGTTATCGGCCCACCAATCGCCTATGCGCTGGCGCTGGGTTTCGGCTTTACCACCATGTACCTCAGCGCGGCCTTCGCATTTGTGGTTTGCAGCCTGATGGTATGGCTGTTTTTGCCTTCGATGCGCAAAGAGCCGGCCGCCGCCGCCGGCAAGCTT